>NZ_JAFLVX010000027.1 GCF_017316185.1 Candidatus Vagococcus giribetii
ATATAAATTTTTTATAAGATTTTGAATTTTGTTAGAATTTAGCGTCTCTTTTAAAAATTCTTTAAATTCAGTAATATCGACAACTTCTGTACTAACTTTTGTAATTATTTTATTTGACTGAATTTTTTCATCTTGGAGTAACTCATTGTTAATTATATAATTTAGTGGAAATATATCTATATCATACTGAAATTCTAATATTCGAAAACCATATTCAGGCATTATATTACTTCTCAAAATACATTTATAACCAAAATCATAGTCCATCAAAAATTCTTTTTCATTTTCTGAATGTTTTGATATATCTAAATATAAATAATCATTCGTTGCTTTCCCAAGATAATCGGATTGTTCTTTTACAATATCTAGAGGTAATTCTTCTACTTCTTTAAAATCGGGTAAATTTGTCCATAAATTATCCATTTTCAACCGACAGCTCCTTTAATTTCAAAATTACGGGTAAATGATCACTAATAGATCTATCAGGAACTTTTCCTTTTGCTATTAATTCATATTTAGTCGTAGATGTTACTAATCCGACAAAATTTATAAATGGAATGAATTCTGGTCTTAATAATACTTGATCAAAAACTTGCCAAAATAATGCATATGCTTTATTAGGACTATAGTAGTAACTACCGATGGGATTATCCTCAGTAATCAAGTATTTCCACATAGGATTATAAAACATTTTTTTTTCAACGGAAAGAACAGTTCGTTTCAATTTTTCTGTTTCAATTTTTCTTGGGAATGCATGAAACCCACTTGTAGATAGCATACCTTTTTCAAAAGGATTCATATTAAAATCACCTATTAAAATAGTTTTTGACTCTAAATCACTATTGTCTATTCGATCAATCATATTATTTGTTTCAATAACCACCATATTTAATTCATCCTCCCCATTGTATAATTTACTTGGAAAATGTAGCATACCTAAATTTATTTTCATATTAATATCTAAATCAGTGAATCTTAAAAATCTAACATGATTAGATTCCTCTAAATAATCAAACTGAGATACCGTTAGTGTAGAAAAAATAACCAATTTATTATTTGCTAAAATTGGGAGTTTATACATTTTTTTAGAATAATTTAAATTTATTTTAATTAGTAGTTTATTAACATCATCTGCAGGGAATTCAGCAAGTATTAGAAAATCAATATCATTTTCTATTACCAAATCAATAACATATTTATCATTATTTTTTTTGTTAGAATTCCAGTAAAGATAATTCAAGTTATTGTTCTCCTTTATAAATTAATACAAATCATTATAGCATTCAAAAGCTACTAATTAAAGAGGCGATGATTAAAACTACCTACTTATTAATTAAATTAATCTGACTTATAATCTATGTATTTATGTCTTGTGTATAATCTTTAATTAAAACTGTTACCCTTTATATTCTTCATGCCCACTCTTCATTTATTTATTATTTTAGTAAACTAGTTATGTAATGTTCTTCAAAAAATCATGTCCTTTTATAACAATAGAAGTTTTTTTAATATCATGTTGAGTTCTCTTTAGAACCACCCACACAACAATCGTTTTTTAAAACATTTAAAACAAAAAAGAACCCTTGAAAACTCAAGGGTTCTTCATTCATTAACGACGGATTTCTTTAATTCTAGCTTTTTTACCTTGTAATGCACGTAAGTAATAAAGTTTAGCACGACGTACTTTACCAAAGCGTAATACTTCGATTTGTGCAACACGTGGTGTGTGGACTGGGAACGTACGTTCAACACCAACACCATTAGAGATTTTACGTACTGTGTAAGTTTCGCTGATTCCAGCTCCACGGCGTTTGATAACAACACCTTCAAATAACTGGATACGTTCGCGAGTTCCTTCCACAACTTTAGCGTGAACACGTACAGTGTCCCCTGGTCTAAATGCTGGGATGTCAGAACGTAATTGTTCGTTTGTAATTGCTTCGATTAATGGATTCATTTCCACATTCTCCTTATTTCCAAAACACTCATATGATTTCCTACATAGCGGAATGTCGTAATTGTTGAGTGATATCACTCACTGAAATAGTGTAACATAGAAGAGTTTAGGTGTAAAGCTCTTTTTCTTTACAATCCTTCTTCTTTTTTCACTTCAGCTAACAAGCGAGTCATCTCGTCTGTCATCTCTAAAGTGTCTAACATGTCTGGTCGTCTTAGAAGTGTGCGACGAAGAGATTCTTTTAGTTGCCACTCTTCAATTAATTTATGGTTCCCGTTTGTTAAGACAAATGGAACTTCCATTCCTTCATAGTTAGCCGGACGAGTATATTGGGGATGTTCCAGTAAACCTGTTGAGTGTGAATCCCCAACAGCTGATTCGTCGTTTCCTAATACTTCAGGTAATAAGCGAACTGTCGCATCAATCATTGTCATAGCTCCTAGTTCTCCACCTGTTAAGACGTAATCACCAAGAGAGACCTCATCTGTCACAAGACTTCGAATTCGTTCGTCATAGCCTTCATAGTGGCCACAAATAAAGACTAAGTGCTCTTCTTTTGAGAACTCTTCAGCCATTTTTTGATTAAATTGCTTTCCGGCTGGATCGAGTAAAATAACTCGTTGGTTTGTGTGAGATACTTCCTCTCGAATGACTTTTAAGCCATCATCAATCGGCTGTACCTTTAATAACATACCTGCCCCACCACCATAAGGATAATCATCGACTTGTTTGTGTTTATTCGTTGAAAAATCTCTAAAGTTAGTCACTTTCACTTCTAACAGCTCTTTTTCAATGGCTTTCCCTAAAATTGATTCAGTTAAGGGACCTTCAAACATTCTTGGGAATAACGTTAAAACATCAATTCTCATTAGTCAATCAACCCTTCAGGAATTTCAACATCCACACGATTGTTTGCCACATCTACTTGTTTAACAACGGATTCAATATAAGGAATCAAAATATCTTTTTCACCTTTTTTATTTTGACCAATCACCCAAACGTCATTAGCTCCTGGTGATAAAATTTCTTTGATTGTTCCTAATTGTTTACCTTCCTCATCAAACACTTCAAGACCGATGATTTCATGGTAGTAAAAAGCATTTTCTTCTAATTCTCCCACTGAGTCTTTTGAAATTTTTAAAATACCATCACGGTATTTTTCCACATCATTAATGTTTGGATGGTCCTCAAAACTCAAAATATCAAAGTTCTTATGTTTACGATGACTCTTAATCGTTAAGGTAATCGGTTGCTTATTCTCTTGGAATAAAAATAAGGTATTGCCTTTTTGATAACGTTCTTCTGAAAAGTCTGTTTTTGAAATGACGCGGACTTCTCCTTTGATGCCTTGGGTATTAACAATTTTTCCTACATTTAAAAATTCGCTCACTGATGTAACCCTCTCTTTATCTAAAATGTCTTTCTCATTGTATCATCTATTTTGCTTTTGTGTCATATGAAATAGTTATTTCAGAGTGATTTTTTTCATTAATCATTTCCTTATGACAATCGCAACAAAAAACACATCAAGACATTATTCTTAACGTGTTTTTTGTTTATTGAAACGGATTATAGAAACGGCTACCATTTGTATAGATTAAAACAAAACTTAATAATGTGACAACAATGGCAAAAGCAATCACTAAAAAGTCATTCTTAGTAAATTTCTTTTCAGAGTACCATGTTCTTTTTTTATCTCGACCAAATCGACGTAATTCCATCGCTGTACTTATGACTTCAATTCGCTCAAGGCTAGATAGTATTAAAGGAAAGACAATTTGCATAGCTCCTTTAACACGTTTACCAATCGATGCTTTTTTACTAATTTCGTAACCTCTTGCTTGTTGAGAAGCAGAAATATCGTAATAAGCTACTTGAATATCAGGTATGTAACGAATAGCCAAAGCAACTGAGTAAGAAATTTTATAACTAACACCAATTTTATTCAAACTAGAAGCAAACTCACTTGGATTGGTTGTGAGTAAAAAAAGCAAGACAAAGGGAATTGAGCTGATGTATTTTAATATCAAGTTAAACTCATAAAACAACTGTTCCTGAGTAATGCTATAACGCCCTACACCTTCTACTAAAACGTGGCGACTCCCATAAATCACCGTACCATACTCTGGTGAGAATAAATAAACTGCCAAAATATTTAAAATAGAAAAGACAGCAATAAACTTCACAATAAAAGAGATATCTGACCATTTAATATGAGAGACTTTAAACAAGACTAAAGAAAAGATACTAGTTGCTAGTAAAAAGCGAGTGTCATAAGTTGTCATACAAGCAACTGAGATAAGAATCATGGCTAATAATTTGGTTGTTCCACTTAAACGGTGAATAAACGTGTCACCTGGCATATAACCAACCATTTGATGTTGACTCATTTAACTCTCACCTCACGATCATAAGCAGTAAATTTACTAACAAAAGAAATAGGATCTTTCATCTTCAAATGCTTAGCAAAAGTAAACAAACTCGTTTCTTTTAAAGAAGAAGAGTCAATCAACTCAGTGTTAGTTAATAATTCAACTGGAGTTGTATCTGCTGTTAATTTTCCGTCACCTAAAACTAAGCAACGGTCTGTATATTCTAGCATCAAATGCATATCATGGGTAATCATAATAACAGTGATACCTGATTGATTGATACCTTCTAAAAAGCTCATAATTTCTGTGTAGTGCTTGTAATCTTGGCCTGCTGTTGGTTCATCTAAAATAATTACCTCAGGCTCCAATACTAAGATAGAAGCAATTGTTACCCGTTTCTTTTGACCATAACTTAAGGCTGAGATTGGCCAGTTTCTAAAGGGATAAAGACCACATACTTTTAAGACATCATCGACTTTTTCATCAATCGTCGTTTGAGAAACACCTCGTAACACTAAACCAAGAGCAACCTCTTCTCGAATCATTTTTTTCGAAATCATTTGGTTAGGGTTTTGCATCACGTACCCAATACGATCTGCTCGCTCTTTAATCGAATCCCCTGTCATGTCTCGTCCTTGCCAAGACATTTGTCCGGCGGCATCAGCAAATCCACAAATAGCTTTCGCTAAAGTTGATTTACCTGCACCATTTTTCCCGACTAAACTGATCATCTCACCTTGATGAATCGTAACACTCACGTCTTCAAGAACGTTCTTTGATTGACCAGGATAGGCATAAGTCACTTTGTCTAAAACAAGCAAAGGATTTCCTGCAGGTATTTTGACTTTTTCCTGATGGGAAACACTCCAACTTTCCATAAGAGCTGTTACTTTCTCAGGTTCGATGTAACTAATATGATCTAAACGTGGTGAATCCTCTAAAGAAATCCCTGCGTATTTCATACTAGTTAAGTAAAGAGGTTCTCTAATCCCATATTCTTGTAAGAGATTCCCTCTTAATAATTCATCTGGTGTCACATCTGCTACAATTTGACCGTCATCAAAGAGTAACACTCGGTCCATCTCAATCCACAACACATCTTCTAAACGATGCTCGATAATAATCACTGTGCTATTGGTTTTTTCATGAATTTGATCAATTAATTCCATGGCTTCAAGACCAGCTCTTGGATCTAAATTAGCTAATGGCTCATCAAATAAAAGAATCGGTGATTCATCTACTAAAACCCCTGCCATGGAAACGCGCTGTTTTTGACCACCTGATAAATCTTGAGGTTTATGACTTTCAAATCCAACTAAATCGACTTCCTTAAGCCATTTATCCACGCGTTCATGCATTTCTTTAACACTAACATTGTCATTCTCTAAAGAAAATGCAATATCTTCTCCTACGGTAAGTCCGATAAACTGACCATCTGTGTCTTGTAAAACCGTACTAACTTGAAAGGACATGTCAAACAGGTCCGTTTCTTTTAGAGAATGACCATTAATAGAAACTTCTCCGGACAGCTCACCCTTATAAATATTTGGAATCAACCCATTTAAACAATTGCCAAAAGTGGATTTCCCGCTTCCACTAGCACCTATTACTAAGACTTTCTCCCCCTGATTGATAGAGACGTTAATCTTTTTTAAGGTTGGGCTGGCTTGACTATGATATTGAAATGAAGCCTCTTTAAATGAAATAAGTTCTTCTACCATTTTTTACTCCTTTAATCGAAAGAAAACCGAATACAGTATCCGGTTTTCATACATGTTAATCTTTTGATAAGCTACCTTTTTTAGTGCGAGACGCCGCATAAGCAATCATTAATAACGTGCCTACAACACCTGTTGCTACACTGTTATTGATTAAACTAATAATTCCTTGAACGTATACTTTATTCGCAGGCTCTGCATAGATTATAACATCTAATGTCGGAGCAACCAATCCCCAAATCACGCCATTTGCAATGACTTGAGTAATATTGAAGTAAATCATGTCTTTTTTAGTAAACACGCCTTCTTCAAGTTTGAATTTTTTACCAATAAATCCAAAAGCTAAACCGATTAATCCTGAACAAACAATCCAAGTCCACCAAGCATTTCCATACATCGTAAAGTCTTTAATTGTGTGACCAATAAAACCGATCAAAGCTGCTGGTATCGGGCCAAACAAAGCCCCCATTAACGCTAAGAAACCGTAAGCTACTTGAATTTCAGTATTTGGAAAACCCGATGGAATCGCAATAAATCTGAATAAGATGACAAAAACCGCGGCACCAATCCCAATAGCAACAATGTCTTTAATAGATAATTCTTTTTTCATGTAACTCTCCCCTTTTATTAATCGAAAATAATTTTTGGCGCTTTTCTAATTTCAATCTTCCAATCATTCCCTGTACCAATATTGTATAAATCAGAAAATGAATCTTGATTGACCGCAACTCCTAAATTCACTAAAGAATTCACGTAAACAAGTGGTTCTCCAACGTTTACATCAGCAAATGACTTCGCAAACTTCATAATATTTTGATATACTTTTTTATCTTCATGGAAAATAGTTACTTGTAAGTGGTCACCATGATTGATTTCAGTCTCTTTCATGAAGGTTGACGGAATACTTGTCCATAATGAACCAAATCTAACGTCTAACACATCAATACTACCCTTCATGATAGTTCCTTCTAAAGTAGAATCAGTGATTTCTAATTGTTGAATACTATCAATTGGTATCACACTGCCAAGCTCTTCAAACATAATTTCTTTTGAAGCAAGACGAGCGCCATTATAAGCATAGATATCACGTCCATGGAAAGTATGGCTTTCTTCTGAGTGAGGTAAACGAGATTTAACCTCATCAATTAGGCGAACTTCCTCTAAGCCGTCATAATGAGCAATATGAGTTAAAGAGCCATTATCTGGAGTAATGATATAATGTCCGGATTTTGTTTTTGCCACAACACTCTTTCTCTCACTACCTACTCCTGGATCCACTACAGAAACAAAAACGGTTTCCTTTGGCCAATATTTGACTGTTTGATACAAGCGATAAGAAGCTACCCAAATATCATAAGGTGGAATATCATGTGTTAAATTTTCAATTGAAATATCTGGATTGACTGTGTAAGCCACACCATACATAGCACTTACTGCGCCATCTACTAAACCAAAATCTGTCTGTAAAACTAAATAATTGCCCATAATCAAACTCCCTTTTATTATTATTCTCTTATCATACAGGTATCGCCTTAAGTTTTCAATAAAATTCGAACAATTTCACTTACAAAAACAAATATAGTTCGTTATGTTTTAAATAGAATACAAAAAAAGAGACTGACTCAACTGTCAGCCTCTATACCTTTTTCCAAAACTTATTTTATTAGTCAACTACTTTAATCATTTTAATTGAATTTCCAGCAATTTGCGGCGGGATTGAATAAGTCATTGCTGCAGGTGATTCAATCGTAAACTCAATCGTACTTCCTACATCAAGATCTTCAGCTTTAAAACCGTCTAAAGCTTTAGTAGGTGCTAAAAGCGTTACACCACTAGCATTTAAGGTATCAAGAATCTTATCAGGGTCTGAAACTGCTTCAACTTTGTCAAAGGTTAAAGAAACTGTTTCTTCATCTAATGTTGGATTTTCAGAGATAACACCTTTAAACGTCGCTTCATCCACTTCTTGTTTTGCTTCTGATTCTTTAGATGCTTCCACTTTTGTTGATGAGGTTGCTGTCGTATCTTTTGTATCTGCTTTTTCTTTATTACCACATGCAGTTAAACCTAAGCCTAATAAAACCAAACTAGTCATTAAAAGTCTTTTTCTCATACGTTTCACCTATTTTCTTTATATTATAATTCAATTTTATACGAATTATCCCTTTTCGTAAATCAAAACTAAAGTAATTTAATCAAAACCTCCAGTGAGAACTGG
>NZ_JAFLVX010000028.1 GCF_017316185.1 Candidatus Vagococcus giribetii
GATTTGAATTATTAATTGATAAATACGACTCAGTTGAAAATCCGAATTTCTATTTACCTAATAATATTTCTCAAGAAGAAATAAACAAATGGGCTGAAAAATATTGTGATTTGAAAGACGCAAAATTGAAGCATCTTGAAAAAATATCAAAATGGAGTCTTCATCACGAAGTGAAATTAGACTCAACAGTGAAATTGAAAGCTAAAAAAGCACACGAAGATATGATAGAAGAAGTATTTAAAGATAATAAAGGTATTGGTTGGGGAGTAGGAGTAATTTTAAAAAATGGATTAAGTAATAATTTTGAATTTGATGAAAGTAACAAAACGAAGATGGTTGTCATTTTTAATAAAGATTGGCTAGATGATAATCAGGATTATCCAACTATTCTTAATAATTTTATACATTTTTTCGAGTTATTTAACTCAAAACTTCAATTTTCAATGATTGAATCACCTTATGAACAAGGAAACCTCACAGATTTGTTTCGAACAAAGTCTAAGTACTACTATAAACAATCTTATACAGCTGATTTGGGAATAAATTTTCATAAATTAACTTTTTTATCTTATTATGAGTATTTAGATTCAAAAAAAATAGACTTAGAAAAGGTTTTTTCATATTATTATAATAATTTACTTGATGAAGATTATGGCTTTTCAGAATTTTTCTTTAATCCTAGTTCAAAAGGAAATACCTATTATGAAAGATGTAAAATATTAATTCCTGAAATGGACAGTTTATTGAAACAATTTGATTTTCTACAGAGGTATGGAAAAATTGATCTTGAGTTATTTGAATTAGAATCTCAAAATACTTCATACAGAGACATTAAATCATTGGAAAATAAAAAATTTATCTACATTAATTCTAGTGAAACAATAAAAATGTGCAGTTTATTCTTTAACTCACAATCGTTATTGTCTTTCCCAGAACATAAAAAAAATAAAAATAGCTTTTATGAGTATCTTATTTCTGGAATAAAAATAGAAGATTTTTATCCTTACCAAAAAGATATGCTAAAGTTACTAATTGAACAAGAAATATTAGGAATTAGTGATGAAAATAACCTATTTATAGTGAATAGAAAATTAATAGAATTATATTGGTTGTTATGGGATAAAGGTTACGTGTCAATATTATCTGTACCTGAAGATATGAAAAAAATAATAGAATCAGAGATATTCAAAGGTAATTTAAAAACTGAGAGCACTCTTTTTTCAGAGCAGGAAAGTGATTATATCTCCTTTGTAATGGATAATAAAAAATTCAGCAATGGATTATTTATTCGGAATAAGATTACACACGGGAGTTTTGCTAATAAGCAAGAGTGTGAGTATAAGAACTATTATTTAGAGTTATTACTGGTACTACTCCTATATACTGTTAGAATCAATGAGGAGTTGGATTATTTTGAAGAAGAATGAAGGTTAGTAAATTAGGAAAATAAAAATTTGTTTAGGAATTTAGTTTTAGAATACTTAAATTTGAAATCATAAATTTTTCCAACTATAACAAAAATGAGAATACAATTTTCTTTTACTCCATTCAAATTATATCAAGACTAACATTTCTACCACAGAATTTATGATTTCCTAATAAACTAATCTGGAGCATTGACAAGATAGCTATTTTTATCAGTAGCTATATAATTTTGTAGAGTTTCATTTGTTTTTTTGATTAAAACTAAATTTTAACTCCTACAACTAACTGTGTAGGAGCTTTTTCAAAAAGGAGAGAACGACGATGAAAAAAACTATTTGGTTAAGCTTCATTTTGTCTTTAACAGTTATAATGATTTCTTGTTCAAATAAAAAGGGTTTAGAGGAAGAATCCTTCAGTGATAAAAGAGAGGTTTCTTCTGAAATCAATCTAGAGCTGGTAAATAGTCTTGTTGGTGATTGGATAGGAGATGGGAATGGAAATTATGCAGGTTACGGAAAGAGAACGATAACAGAAAAGGATTGTTACATCTACTTTGGAGACGAGAAATTGCAGATTTATGACACAATCGATAATGTAGTACTTACTCAAACAGATGAAGAGTCTCCTTTTTTCTATGATTTTAAAATCAATAAGGAAAAGTTAACGGTTTATCCTTCGTATCCAGTTCCAGAAGGTATGGTGGGTGGATCACTAGCACCTATGGAATTTGTTAGAGACGATGGAGTCATGATTGATGTTACTGATTTATACGGTGAGTGGCAATCAATAGAAGAATCCAGTAATTCTTATCTATTGATAGAACCAGTATCTGAAGGATTGATTCAATATGCTGATAATGTGGAAAAGAAAGAGAGTCAAACTTTAACAATCGAAGAAATGACGGAGAACTCAATTGTTGCATTATCAGAAGATAAAACATCTAGCTATATGTTTACTTTTAACAATAAAGATGAGTTGACTGTATTAGTAGGGGCTTATTCTAATGACGATATATTAAAAGAAGATATCCCAGGTGGCTTATCTGTCCCGGTTAAATATAAGAGGATAATTAACTAATTTGAAGAAAGATTTATCACTTGTAGGATATGACAAAAAAGGACTAATTATGTTAAAATAAAGGAAAAGGAGGCGATTAAAATGAGTGTTACATACAAAAATATCCTTGTTGCTTATGATGGTTCTGAACAATCACAATTGGCTTTTGAGCAGGCAAAAATGCTAGCAACCTTGAATGATAGTGAGATAACAGTTCTCCAAGTAGTTCCTTCAGTTAATTATTTTCTCT
This sequence comes from Candidatus Vagococcus giribetii, assembly GCF_017316185.1. Taxonomy (GTDB): domain Bacteria; phylum Bacillota; class Bacilli; order Lactobacillales; family Vagococcaceae; genus Vagococcus; species Vagococcus giribetii. The sequence continues at coordinate 2,732 of NZ_JAFLVX010000028.1, forward strand.
ATCTTCCTGATACTTATATTTATTCTGATTTAGCGGCTCGACAAAAAGAAATAATGTCATATGCACAAGATCAAATGAATGCTAATTTTGTCTACAATGACACTGATAAGATTAATGTTATTGTGCAAGAAGGCTCACCAAAACGTACTATCGTTGAATATGCGGAAAAGAAAAAATTTGATTTAATTGTGATGGGGGCAACTGGGGTTCATGGAATCAATAAGTTAGTGGTAGGTTCAACAACATCTTTTGTTGTGAATCAAGCGCCTTGTCAGGTTTTAGTAGTTAAATAAAGTCGTATTATTTGTAAGCGTTATCTTTTTGTGGTATATTATGAGTGTAAGGAATGGTAAATTCCCAATGGAGCAGTTAGAAGAAACCTTGAAAAAGGCGGCTGCTTATAAGAATAGTGTAGAATGACATACTTTAAAAGTAGGATCTACACAAAAAGAGAGGAATGTGGGAATTTGAAAGATTTCTTACCAACTGAATATGACTTAACAAGTAATTAAGTGAATGTAATGAGGATCTAAGGACCTCAATGATGACTATCTAGATGTCGAAAATTACTTGTTAAGTCTATTTTTGTGTCATTTTTTTGATTAAGCTAATAAGTTTAGTCGTATTATAGGATAAAAGGAGATAGTAATGTCAATATTTTTTGAATTGTTAGATAAAAATAGTGATGACTGGACCACAATCGCTGATCAAATTTCTCAAGTCTCTTGGCGAGCAGGGAAATTTTTAGCAGATAAAATGTATCTGAATGATTTTAATGATTGGGAGAAAGTTATAGTTGGAAAAAATAGTAAGGGTAAACTAACTTCTTTTTGTGTCGTGAGTAAAAAGGACGGTCTAATTGACGAATTCATTTCGCCGTTTATCGCTTATGTTTTTGTAGAGGAAGCTTACCGAGGAAAAAGGTTATCAGAAAGATTGTTAAAAGTGGCAGAGGATTACCTTAGAAGCCAAAACTTTAAGATTGTTTATATTGTGAGTGGTGAAGTAGGTTTGTATGAGAAATACGGTTATAAAAAAATCAGAAATTGTTCTACGATACATGGAGACTCTGAAAATTTATTTGAAAAATCCTTAACTAATGATGATTAAATACTTAAACCCTCAATCTATGGGGGTGTTTTTTATATAGAGGTTATTTAATCTAAATGAATTATTCCCTAAGATTGTTACCGATAACATGTTGAAGCGCTTTCTTAAGTTTGTTATATCTATAGGTAGTTATATAAAGGAGTGGTAAAATTTGATAGGGAAAGATTTTCAAAGGGAAAAAATGTTTTTAGATTTTCGTTTATTTGTTTTGGTTTTATTTTTTTTATTAATAGGTGTGACGCCACACTCACAAGCTGCAGAGCCTGAAACTAAGGTTGTTATTCACTATGAAGCACCAGAGAATGAAAAAGATTTAGACAGGTCGATTTGGTTATGGGCTGATAATGAAGCGGGACAAGAACTAGCCTTTACTGATCAAGATGCTTTTGGTAAGTATGCTGAGGTTAGTGTGCCAGGAATTCATGAAAAAGTTGGCTTTCTAATTAAATCAAAAAGAGATTGGTCTTATCAATCACCTGATCAATGGGTTGATACGTCTAGTGGGAAAGTTCATGTGTGGCTAGACAAAGAGGGCAAACTATCATATGAACCAAAAAATGAGGAGACGGCTCCTAAAACAGAAGAATTAAATGTGAAGGTTCACTATTATAGAAGTGCTAATGATTATGATCATTGGAATGTATGGTATTGGTTAGAAGGAAAAGATGGCAAACAAGCAGCGTTTACTGACACAGATGCTTTTGGCCAAGTTGCAGAGTTTAAAATAAAAGAAGACGCTTTTTCGAAGGTTCATTTTTTAGTCAGAAAGAGTTCAGAGACTAATGAATGGGAAGAAAAAGATGGAGACGACCGATTGGTTTATGTGTCTCAAAATCAAAAAGAAGTAGAGGTTTGGCTAATGGAAGGCGATAAAACAGTTTATGGAACACCTGATTTTATTGTGAAAGATCAAGGGATTAAGGGAGCAACCGTTGAGAAGATGTCTCAAATTGATGTGACCTTCAGAAAAAAAGAAGCGTTAGAAGCATTGAAAAAAAATGAGCTAAAACTATTTTCCGGAGGTAAAGAACTGGCGATAAAAAATATCACAGGAAATACAGAACAGCCAACTAATCGTTTATCTATTGAGACAACTGATATGATTGATTTACAACAGGAATATTCTATTCAATTTGGAGATGAAAAAATACCAGTGAGTCTAGGGGGTGTTGTGAGAACACCTGAGTTTGATGAGATTTATACTTATGATGGTCAGCTAGGTGCTCTTTACTCTAGTGATAAAACTGATTTTGTTTTATGGGCACCAACAGCAAGTAAAGTGGAGTTAATTCTCTATCAAGATCAAACAGAAGCAAGTGCTGAAAAAGAAAGTATCGTGATGGAAAAAGGGGAGAAAGGAACATATAGAGCAAGTGTTTCTGGTGACCAAGCTGGAACAGCTTATTCCTATCGTTTGACATTCCCTGATGGCAAAGTAAATGAATCCACTGATCCATATGCCACTTCAGCAATCGTTAACGGGAATCATTCAGTGGTGGTTAATCCCGCTGCCGTTAGCCTAGAAAACTTTGATCGAATGGCACCATTTACAAATCCTGTAGACGCTATTATTTATGAAGCTCATATTAGAGACTTATCTATTTCTCCTGATAGTGGGATTCAGCATAAAGGTAAATTCTTAGGTGCGATTGAAGAGGGAACGACAAATAAAGCAGGTCAGCCAACTGGTTTAGATTATATCAAATCACTTGGCGTTACTCATGTTCAGTTTTTACCGATGTATGATTATCAAACAGTAGATGAAAGTCGTCCAAGTGACGCGCAGTACAACTGGGGTTATGATCCTAAAAACTACAATGTGCCTGAGGGATCATATAGTACGGACAGTACAGATCCGACAAAACGTGTTGTAGAGATGAAGCAAATGGTTAAAGGTCTTCATGACAATAATATTCGCGTCATTATGGATGTGGTTTATAACCATGTTTACGAAGCGGGCAGCCATGCTTTTAATAAAACTGTACCTGGTTATTACTTCAGATATAATGAGGACGGCAGTTACGCAAATGGGACAGGTGTTGGAAATGATGTGGCATCAGAACGTAAAATGGCTCAAAAATATATTGTTGATAGTGTGACGTACTGGGCTAAAAATTACAATTTAGATGGCTTCCGATTTGATTTGATGGGAATTCTAGATGTTGAAACCATGAATTTAGTTCGTAGTGAATTAGATAAAATTGATCCTTCTATTATTATTTTAGGAGAAGGTTGGAACATGGGGACGCCTTTAGATGACTCTAAAAAAGCGATTCAGAAAAATGCTAATATCATGCCGGGAATTGCTCACTTTAATGATTCAATCCGTGATTCGGTCAAAGGAAGTGTGTTTGAAGGAACAGAGCCAGGGATGATTAATGGCAAACCAGGATTAGAACAACTAGTGGCTCAAAATATGTTAGGTGCTAATGGCATTGAAGGTTACACAAGTCCTGCTCAAGTTATTCAATACGTTGAAGCCCACGATAATTTAACGCTATATGATAAGTTAAGTTTAACAAATCCGGCAGATACGAATGAACAACGAATGAAACGCCATTCTTTAGGGACTGGTATGATGCTTGTGTCTCAAGGAGTTCCGTTTATTCATGCAGGACAAGAATTTTTACGTACAAAAGATGGAGATCATAATAGTTATAAATCACCAGATAGCATAAATCAATTTGATTGGAATCGTCCAGAATTGTATCAGGAATCTGTAGAATTTTTTAAAGAGTTAGTATCTTATCGAAAATCTCAGCCGCTTCTTCGATTAGCCAGTTACGATGAGATTAACAATAAAGCTAAGTTGATTAAAGCAGAAGATAATATCATTATTTATGAGTTGAAAGATGCTGAAAAAGAACTACTTGTTGCTATTAATACTAATGAAGTGGAAAAAGAAGTAGATAGTCAGTTAACAAATGGATTTAAAGCAGTGGTATCTAACCAACTGGCGACAGAAACTAGTACAAAGGAGAGCATGTTACCTTTAAGCTTAACAGTTTATGAAAAGACTTTAGAAACAACTGACACGACAACTAGTGAAACGGAAGAAACAAAGGAAAAAGACAAGACAGAAGATTCAAGTAAAGAAACAAAAACAAGTACTAACGAATCTTCAACTACAAAACCTAGTGAGAAAAAATTACCTAAAACAGGTGAAAAGAAAACAATCCTTGCAGCAATCGGTTTGTTAACTTTGGCTAGTGGCATTTTCTTTTTAAGAAAACGTCTTTAATATTCATTAAATGAAACAAGAGTGCGAAAAAGTGCTCTTGTTTTTTTACGTTTCAGTAAGGGTTTTGGTTGACTCAATAAAATAACCCCAAGGTATTGAGATGTTGCCATCAATACTTTGGGGTCTCCTGTTTTATTAGTCGATTAAATCTAACACTTTTTGGTAAGCTTCAATTTCTGCAAGCAAACGTTGGATTTGAATTTCATTTTCAATGAAATTAATTGAGTTACCAAGTGGCTTTTCACGGTTGTCCTCTAAACGGTCTACTTCTTTCTTTGCTTCGTTCACAAAATGAATAATTTTTTCTTTCATCCTATCACGCCTCCCGTTTAATCTTTGATACTTATATTATAAGACTATGTGGGATTAAAAACAAATGAAAACGCTTCGTTAGTTATTTTTTTGTTTTGGTGTAAAGGCAAACAATTGTAACCATTCAGGTGATTGTTTACCTTTGATAAAACAAACCACGCTAAAAACGATTGCGCCTGCTGTATTAGTGAATAAGTCACCCATAGTATCCATTAAAACAGCTCGACCTACTAAATCTTTTCCTGAGCTTGTTGCAAAACGCTGCATGTTTAGTCCTAGTAGACCGTCAAATGTGAATTCATAAAATTCCCAAAAAACGCCCATTGTCATAGCAAAGAAGAAGCCAAACAAGACAATTGTCCCGACACTTAAATGCTGAAATTTTGGCATGAGTAAACTCAAGATACCTAGACCAAGAGTTGCTAGAAGCATGGCACTAGAAAAGTGTAAAAATTTGTCCCAGTAAAAGAATTTTCCATAAAATGAAAGTCCTGTTCCTAATGAGACTGCAAACAAAATAAAGAGCCAATACAAATTCTTAAGAGCAATAGGTGCTTTAAATTTGAATAAGGCTTCTAGTCCAAAAGGTAAGCAAGAAATAATCATACCAAGGACGACTTGAATGCCAAGAAACCATATATTACTTGCTTTTTCAGGATACTTAAATCCCTTGAAAAAAAGATAAATAGCAATGATGAGTCCGATTAATAAAATAAGATAAAACACATTTAGGTCTTTTCTTTTTGATAATTTAGTCATGAAAAAGCCCCCTTTTTTTAATATTATGCCACAATTGTTGGTTTTATGCCAAGAAAGTTACTGAAAATAAAACTCCATGTTCCATCATAGAATATCCAACCTTTTAATGATAGAATTAACCTATTCACTTGAAACTATTAGGAGGTACATAGATGATTAAAGTCGGTATTATTGGATTAGGTGGTATTTTTAAGAAAGCCTATTTACCTGTTATCTCAGAAAATAGAGACGGGTTTGATTATTATTTTTCTAGCAGTAATGAAGAAACAAAAACGATGTTGAAACAAACATATGGTTTTACCAATTTTTGCGAAACAATCGACGAGCTAATTGCTTGTGAGATAGAAGCTTGTTTTGTCCATTCCGCAACTGTGGCTCATTTTGAAGTAGCTAAAACCTTATTAACAAAAGGGATTCACGTGTTTATGGATAAACCATTAAGCGAGGAATTTGAGGAAACGAAGGAGTTGTTTCGTTTAGCAGAAGTAAATAACGTGTACTTAATGACAGGATTTAATCGCCGATTTGTCCCAAGTTTGGAGCATATCAAAGGTTTAGCTGATAAACGCCTTATTTATTTGGAGAAAAACAGAGCGCTAGCCGAATTTTCACCAAAGTTTGCTATTAATGACATGTTTTTACATTTAGTTGATACAGCCGTATATTTATTAGACAGTCCAAACATTAACATTGTCTCATCAACAGTTTTAGGGACAGACACTTTGGAATACGCGACGCTTCAGTTAGAGGCAGATAATGCTCTGGCGATTCTTTCCATGGATATGAAGAGTGGTGCGCATACAGAAGTTTTTCGCAGCACAAGTCCAGAAGGCGTAGTCACTATCAATAATTTAGGTCAAACAACAAAAGAAACACCAAAGGGCGTGATGAAAATAGCGCAGTATGATTGGACACCAACTTTAGTCGAACGTGGCTTTGACAGTATGATAAAAGCCTTTCTTCACTTTTTAACAACAGGAGAAACGTCTGAATTAAGACAAGAAAATGTGCTATTAAGTCATGAGATTTGTCATAAGATTTTACAAGAAAACTAATGGAGGTATGTGTCACTTATGAGAATGAAAACATCAAGAATTTACGTACGACCACTACAAGTAGCAGATGCTAGCTATCTATTAAAGAGTTCACAAGATCAAGAAATTAGATATATGACTGGAACAACGGCTCATTTTAGTCTTGATGTGATAGAGCAACATATAGAATCAATCACAAAGGACGATTCTCGTGAAGATTATGCTATCTGTTTAAACGAAACAGATGAAGTTATTGGGGAATTATCGATTCTAGATATAGATGAAGAGGATGAATCAGCAGGCTTTCGAATCTCCATGACAAGCATTGAGCACACAGGAAAAGGGTTAGGATATGAAGTATTACGCTTGATGATTTCTTATGTATTTGAAGAACTTAAGCTGAATCGTTTGCAGTTAGAAGTTTTTAGTCATAACAAACGAGGCATTCGTGCTTATAAAAAAGTAGGATTTGTTAAGGAAGGGACATTAAGACAAACGAGAAAATTCGAAGATCATTTTTTTGATGAAGTGATTATGTCTATCCTGAAGCAAGATTATGTAAATCATCAATAGGGAAGGAAGTTAAAGAATGATTGTAATTGAAAGACATAAAGTAAATGGTTTAACTTTTTTAGAAGTCGTCAAAGAAAACTTAATGAAGAAGACAATTCCCACTGTATTTTTCTATCATGGTTGGACTAATTGTAAAGAGACAGTTTTAGTCAATGGCTATGAGATTGCTCAACAAAACATGAGAGCCATCATTCCAGATGCTATTTATCACGGTGAACGACGTGATGATAAACCAACGACGGATCATTTTGAAGAATTTCCGTCTATTGTCATGAGTAGTGTTGATGAATTTGATATTATTTTAACTCATCTAATGAAGAGGCGTCCGATTGATTCAACAAGAATTGGTGTGACTGGTCTTTCTATGGGAGGCATCACAACTTGTGCTATCATGAATCGCTATCCAGAAGTTAAAGCAGCTGATTGCTTAATGGGAGCTCCTAATTTTCATGATTTTATAGTAAGTATTGCTAAAAAAGCTTATGGATTCGAAGAATTACCAATTGATTTTAAAGCAGAGCTAGGCAAATTGAAGGCTTACGATTTATCTTTAACACCTGAGAGAGTCGCTCGTAGACATTTTCATTTTTGGCATGGGACAAAAGATGAGATGGTTCCATATCAACCAACCTTTGATTTCTATACGACTCAGAAAGAAAGTAACACAGGGATTAATATGACTTTTACGACAACTGAGGATGGCCATAAAGTACCATATAGTATCACACTTGAAATGGCGGCATTTTTCGCTAGAGTCTTGTAAGAAATCTTATTCAAATTAATGATTGTCATAAGACATCTGTTTTGAGTACAATAGAAAGTATGAGTGAAAGAAAAGAGGGAAATCATGAAGCAAAATAAAAAAGTGATGTTAGTTTTTGGGACGCGTCCAGAAGCCATAAAAATGGGACCTCTTGTCATGGAGCTAAAAAAACAAGATGATATTGATACTGTAGTTTGTGTCACAGGTCAACATCGTGAAATGCTAGATCAAGTGTTACCAATTTTTAATATTAAACCAGACTATGACTTAGAAATTATGAAGCATCAGCAAGATTTATTTGATGTAACAGTTAATATACTTGAAAGAATTAAGCCTGTTTTAGAAAAAGAGCAACCTGATATGGTACTTGTCCACGGAGACACGACAACGACGTATGCTGCAGGTTTAGCCAGTTTTTATCTAAGAATTCCAGTGGGACATGTGGAGGCAGGTCTTAGAACACATAATATCTACTCACCTTATCCAGAAGAGTTTAACCGTCAATCAGTCGGTTTGTTTTCAACCTTGAATTTTGCCCCAACGAAAAAAGCGCAACAAAATTTATTAGATGAAGGGAAGGCACCAGAGAGTATTTTTGTGACAGGAAATACTGCCATTGATGCCCTCAACACAACGGTTAAAGCGGACTATCAACACCCCTTGCTTGATTGGGCTAAAGGGAGTCAGTTAATTGTTTTAACAGCTCATCGAAGAGAAAATTACGGCGAACCAATGAGACATATGTTCCAAGCGGTGAAACGTATTGTAGATGAACACCCTGAGATTAAAGTTGTTTATCCTATTCACATGAATCCGATGATTCAAGAATTGGCTGATGAGATTTTTAAGAATACGGATCGAGTGAAGATTATTCCACCAATGGAAGTAGTGGATTTTCACAATCTATTAGCTAAAAGCCATATTATTCTAACGGATAGTGGTGGGATTCAAGAAGAAGCACCTTCATTAGGGAAACCTGTTTTGGTTATGAGAGACACAACTGAACGACCTGAAGGAATCGAAGCAGGTACCTTGAAGCTTGTAGGAACAGATGAAGAAGTTATCTATCGTCATTTTAAAGAATTGCTTGATTCAGATACCTTGTATCAGCAAATGTCTGAAGCGAGTAACCCATATGGTGATGGGGATGCTGCTAAACAAATAGTTGCTATTTTAAAAGAAACCTTATAAGAAAAAGTTACTCCACAATAAGAATTATCTTTTTGTGAGGAGTGACTTTTTTTGTTTTATCCCATAAGTTTATGAACTTAATGAACATGGTTAAGCTTAATTTTGGTAAAAAATACAAATATTGATAAAGCTAAATACGAACAGTGAAACGATTACATTTTTTTAATATAAAGAATTTTCGTAATCTATACATTATATAACAAATATTTTTTAATTTTACAATAACTATACAGCTTGTTTACACTTCTATGCTATACTTCTGCTTGTATCAAATAAAAGGAGAGAATAGAATGAAACAAATTAAGTTACATCAATTGGTACTTGCTGCCATTTCAGGTGCTGTCTTATTTACAGTGCCAGTTGGAGCGGAAAACGCTTCAGACCCTGCTCCAGAGATAAAACCGAGCCAACCAAATGGACAAAAAGTATTGTTTGACAATACTCACGCGCAGACTGCAGGAGCAGCTGACTGGGTAATTGATGGTGCTTTTTCTGACTTTGGACAAGGCCTAGCAAACAATGGTTATTACGTGAAAGAGTTGCGTAAAACAACACCTATCACACTAGATGACCTAAAAGAATACGATGTGTTTGTTTTACCAGAAGCGAACATTCCTTACAAAGTGTCAGAACAACAAGCAATTGAAGATTATGTATCTGCTGGTGGATCTGTGTTTTATATCAGTGACCATTACAATGCAGACCGTAACAAAAATAGAATTGATGCATCTGAAGCATTTAACGGCTACCGTCGTGGTGCATACACAGATATGACAAAAGATATGTCTGAAGCAGAAAAAAATTCTGAAGCAATGCAAGGCGTTGAAAGTAGCGATTGGCTAAATGAAACATTTGGCGTTCGTTTTAGATATAACGGAATTGATAATATTAGTGACAGCAGTAAATGGGTAATGAATGATGCTTTTGGTATTTTAGATGGTGTTAACTCAGTAGGTTTACATGCTGGTTCAACTGTTGCAATTATGGATCCAACACGTGCTAAAGGACTTATTTACCCACCATCTGGTTTAACAAGTTCAGCTAACAAATGGGGTCCATCTGTAGACCAAGGTGTTTACAATGGTGGCGGTGTTGAAGAAGGTGCTTATGTAGCAATCAGTAAAAAAGATAAAGGTAAAGCTGCTTTCATCGGAGACACATCAATGGTTGAAGATGCATCTCCAAAATACATGAGAGATGAAAACGGCAAATCTAAAAAAACTTATGATGGCTACAAAGAAAAAGACGATGCAAAAGTATTAGTCCAATTAGTAGACTGGTTAAGTAAACAAGAAGACTATGATACGTTTGACAAAATGGGTATACAGTTATCTTCAAAAACGGTCTTACATGACTTTGAAGACCCAGCAAAAAGTACTGAACCTCAAAAAGAACCATGGGCAGCTCCAGCAGCTGGATTCAAATGGTATGATAACAGTACGTTCGCACCAGGAAGTTTTGGAACAACTTCAACAGTACAAGTTCCTTCAGAAGGAAAAGTATCGATTGAGTTGAAAGAAAAACCTCAAGCCAAAAGAGATAACAAAGCAGTTGTGAAAGTAACAGGACTTGCTCCAAACGCAAAAGCAGATAACTATCAATTAGGTTTATACACTCCTGTTGCTCAAAATGGCTTCACTCAAGGCTCTCAAGTAGCTAAGACAAAAGTTGGTGACGGTGAATGGTTACCAATTGGTTATTCAGAAAAATTCAGCGTAACAGCTGATGCTAACGGTAACGCTGAACAAGTAGTTTACTTTAACGTTCAAGCAGAGGGTGACTACAACATTCGTGTGAAACAAAATAAAGATAACTTAGTAACAAATCCGATTACGATTTTACCGTTTTCTGAAACAGAAGGACCAACAGATCCTGAAGTACCAGAAACACCAAAAGATGAAGCAAACTACGACGTAACTGGTAAGATTGCTTTTGAAAAAAATGATGGCTCAGTTAAACCAATTGACCCTGAAAATCCAAAAGATAACACAAGACCAATTAATCCTGATGGGTCAGAACCAAATAACCCGGCTGGTGGTTTATTATCAGTAGACTACGCATCAAGTTTCTCATTTGGTAAACAAGCAATCGAAAATCAAGGTGTGCTTTACGGAGCTCAACCACAACAATTTAAAGATTCTGATTTAACAAGAGGAAACTATGTTCAAGTAAGTGATCGTCGTGGATCGAATGCTGGTTGGGTATTGAGTATCGTTCAAAATGAACAATTTAAAACAGCGGCAAATGAAGAGTTAACAGGGGCAAAACTATATCTTGGTAACGGTTCGCTTAACTCGCCAAGTATGTTAGAAGAAAGTTTCTTACCTGAAACTGCACCAACTAACTTAGTTAAACAATTAACAGCAACAACAGACAAAGTCACAGGTGGATTAGAGTTAATCCCAGGACAAAGTAGTATTATCATGTCTGCTGATAAAGGAAAAGGAAACGGAACTTGGACATTATCTTATGGTCAAACAAAAGATAACAACATTGGTTTAGTTGGGAACAATAACCCAAGTAAATCTTCTGTGATTTTATCTATTCCAAGTTCATCAAATGCAACATCTTCAAGTTATGAATCAACATTAACTTACAGATTATCAATGGTTCCTGCACCTTAATCAAAGAGGACAGTTAAGAAAGGGTCTGACGTTTTTTGTCAGACTCTTTTTATTGAAGAAACCTATCAAAACAGGTAATCTAAAAAGAGAAAAATGTGTTAAATTTTTTATTAGTGGAAGGAAGAAAAAATGAATTTTTTTAAGAAGTCTTTACTCGTAATGGCAGTGTTGATTGGTTCTTTGTTAAGTTCAGGTGTTACTGCTCATGGTAATGAAGTTGGTTTTTCAGTAGAGCCTGTTTTCCCTAAAAATCAATTAGATCAATCAAGCGGTTATTTTCATCTATTGATGAAAGAAGGGCAAAAACAGACGATTCAAGTTAAACTTAAAAATACAAAAGACACAGAAGTTGAACTTAGCGCTTGGGTTTCAAGTGCTAAAACGAATGTCAATGGAGTTGTTGATTACAGCGATAATAAAAGCGATGCAGATGCGTCACTTCAATATGATTTAGCCGATATGGTGAAGATGGAAAAAGACATTAAACTTCCTCCAAAATCAGAACAAACTGTAGATATAGAAGTTGCAATGCTTGAAGCTCGCATGGAAGGGATAGTGGCTGGTGGATTGACTTTTGAAGAGAAAAATCCAGGTGGGACAAAAGCTCTAACTAGCCAAACAGGTGTCAAAAATAAATTTTCTTATGTAGTAGCGCTACTCGTGCAACAAGATTCGGAAATTTTACTTGAACCTGAACTAGCTATTGGAAAAGTTGCTCCAACTCAGTTGAATTCAAAAAGTGCTATCTCAGCAGAGATTCGAAATGTTGCGGGTATTTTCTTGAACGATATGGCAATTAGTGTTGATATTGTTGATAAGAAATCAGAAAAAGTAGCCTTTCAAATGAAGAAAGAAAATATGCAAATGGCACCGAATTCCACAATGAAGTTTCCAGTTTTTTTAAATGGTGAGAAGTTAAAACCAGGAGATTATGAGTACCGTGCTCATGTATCAGGTAAAAGTTCAGCTGATGATGGTGATATGCAGGAGTGGGACTTGACTGCTGACTTTACCGTAGATAATAAAGAAGCTAAAAAGTTAAATGATACAGATACACAGTTGCCTGAAAAGCAAGGATTAAGTTGGTGGATTTGGTTATTGATTGCCCTAAATGTTATCGTTTTAGGTGGTATCATACTGTTTGTCGTGAAGAAACAAAAAGCTAGTAAAAAGAAAAGAAAGAAACGTCGTAAAAAGAAAAAATAACTAAACTAAAACAGAGCCTAGAAAAATAGGTTCTGTTTTTTTGAGTAAGTAACTAAAAAACCTTTAGTTTTTATTAAAATAATCTGAATTTTTGTTAAAACCCTACTTCAGTCGGATGCAAAAATAACTCTTGGTTGATACAATGAACTTGTATTAAAGATATTTAATGGAGGTTTTTATGAAAAAAATTAAACTAATAACCTTAGGATTAATGCTTTTTGGTAGTTTAGGCTGGGCATCTCAGTCGTTTGCTGAAGAGAAAGCTAAAGACGAAGGTTGGGACGTACCCAATATCGCTTTAGGTAATGGGTTAACAGAAGCGGAACAAGCTAAGACAAAAGAAATCTTAATGAAAGATTTGGATAAAGTAAAAGAATTAAAAGGGACGGATACAACTAAGCATAATGATTATGTAGTTGATGGTAATGATTTAGTGAAATATGTGACAGATATTCCAGAATTCACTAGTAATTCAAAAGCATACTCAAGTGCTTTGATTGCTCGTACAAAATCTGGCACAGGTGTAACAGTGGATATTGTCACACCAGAAAACATTACATCACGAACAGAAGCGATGTACCGTTCAGCGGCTATTACTAGTGGTGTTTATGATGCGTATATTCGTATTGGGAGTGTTCGTACTATGGACGGAAGCGGTGCTTTAGCAGGGATTTACAAAATTTACGATGAAGTAGACCCAGCAAGTGATGCGACAGATCAAAAAAGCCGTGATGAAAAAAGAGAAGTAGCTCAAGATCAAATGCAAGTAGTTGCTGGGATTGATGCTGCTAATCAAGATAACAAAAATTATTCATCAGAAAATATCTTAGTAATGCTAGCAGATATTCAATTAGAGCTTCAAAAAATAAATGATAAATTAAGTAAAATGAGTGAAAATGAGCGTGTCAAAGAAGTTGAAACTGTTGTTGTTCAACAAATTAATAACAATGGGTTAACAGAAGCAATCTCTCCAGAGCAACAACAAGACATTGTTAACAACATGGTTGCATTTACTCATACAGATGGTATCAATGATTCAGAGATGGCTAAGCAATTGTCTAGTTTTAAAGATGATTTAGTAAAAAATGGAAAAGAGTTCAAAGACAGTTTGTTGTCAGATGAAAATGTAGAAAAAGCAAAAAGTGGCTTTGGAAAATTCTGGCAAGGAATTAAGGACTTCTTTTCAAACTTATTTAAATAAAATGGGAGTAACAGGTTATTTTTCTTGAAAAAGTAATCTGTTACTTTTTTGATGTTTCATGCTATATTTATCATATGAATAATATAGAAGGTTGGGTGACGTATGTCGGAAATTGAAGAATATATTCAAGGGATAGATGAAAATAGACAAGTTGCTTTTAATAAATTAGTGGAAGTGGTTAGGGAGAATATCCCTGAAGGCTTTGAGGAAGTGTTTCAATATGGCATGATTACTTATGCTGTACCTCTAGATGTTTTTCCAGAAGGTTATCTAAATCGAGTCGATGAACCGTTACCCTTTATTTCTCTAGGTGCACAGAAGAGGCATTTAGCTCTATATCATTTAGGTATTATGGGGAATAAAGAGCTACTTCAATGGTTTCAAGAAGAATATGCTAAAGTTGTTCCAACGAAATTAAACATGGGAAAAAGCTGTATTCGAATGACTAATGTAAAGCATATCCCTTATGAGTTAATCGGAGAATTAGTTTCTAAAATGTCTATGGAAGAGTGGATTGAAAGCTACCAAAAGTTCCAAAATAAGAAAGGGTGAGTCTTTTGTCTCAAACGTATACCTACACAACAGAAATCGTGGCTTCAGAGATTGGAAAAGGTGGAGCCTATGTGGTATTTCCTTATGACATTCGAGAAGAGTTTGGTAAAGGACGAGTGAAAGTGAGTGTTCTTTTTGATACAGAAGCTTATGAAGGAAGTATTGTTAATATGGGTGTCAAACATCCAGATGGCAGTATTTGTTACATCATAGGGATTCGAAAAGATATCAGAAAAGCACTGAATAAGGATATTGGTGATCAAGTCACTGTTCAAGTGAAAGAGAGAGTGGACTAATTATGACTGAACATAAAGTGTTTTCTATGTCTTTTGCAAGTATCTACCCCTTGTATCTGACTAAAATTGAGAAAAAAGGTCGAAATCAACAAGAATTAGATCAAGTGATTACTTGGTTGACGGGTTTTAATAAAGAGGGATTAGAGAGTATTATGACATCGGGGGAGAGTTTACGTGATTTTTTTGACAAGGCACCTAAAATAAATCCGAACGCGTCGTTGATTACTGGTGTTATTTGCGGTTGCCGAGTCGAAGAAATAGAAGATCCCCTTATGCAAAAAATCCGCTACATGGACAAACTGGTTGATGAATTAGCAAAAGGGAAAAAGATGGAGAAAATCTTAAGAGCTTAAAAGTTCGTTTGCAATTTTTTTCACTAAGGATTAGAATATGAGTTAGAAGACAGTCATCTTTTAGGAGTTGGCTGTTTATTTATTCAAGAAAGTAGGGTTTGGATTTAGTTGAGAATTGGTATGAGAACCATTAAGACCGGTTTGAGTGTCTTTTTTTGTATCTTGATAAGTTTCATCTTTAATCGAGAAACTTATGTGGTATCGTCTATTACGGCTATTTTTACGTTGCGTGAGGATATGTACAATACGGTGAAGTTTGGTAGACATCGTGTAGTAGGTAATGTCTTGGGGGCATTATTTTCGGTTGTGGCGATTTTTATTTTTAAGACGTTTGGTGATGGCAAGTTAGTTCAATTAATCGCCATTCCGTTGTTAATTATTTTGTTAATCGGCATTTTATCATCGACTAAAAATTATGAGGGAACTGTTGGAGCGTGTGCGACTTTACTGACGATTCTTTTCATGATTCCTGAGTCACAATCCTATGCTTATGCGTTTGATCGTGTCGTGGATAGTTTTATTGGTATGTTGATTGCATTTGGTATTAACCGTGCTATACCGTATCCTTATAAGAAATACAGTCGCTTTTCTAAGCGGAAAAAAATTAGCAATTTTAAGGAAGATTAACCTTAAAATTGTTTTTTTGCATAACAAAAAGGTATCCACACATACTGAAATGTTTGAATACCTTCGTCAATAGCTGGAATCTTCCACAGTTGATTACTCCTTAACTAGTTGATTTAATTTGTTTTTTGCTTCTTCAATAGTATTGCCTTGAGCTGAAATGTTTTCATTGTTAGCATCAAATACAACAAAAATATTCGCCTCAGTGTCTAAGGTAATACGATATTGAATTGCTTGATTGTTAAATACCATAATACATTCTCCTTTCGATTGTTTCTTTTGGTAAGAAAGGCATAAACTCTCATGGTAACAAAATTCCTACAGTTAATTTACCACATCGTTTTCTTAATATCAAGTAATAACTATGATAATTTCATGGAAATTTCATATTTGTTTATTATTATGTAAAACAGATAGTTAATCTTTTGAGAAATCTTTATTTCAGAAGTGACGAATAAATAGTATAATAGAAGTATTAAATTAGGTTGGTGTAAAAATGATATTTTATTTTATTGGATTAATCTTAACAGTTGTGGGAGCTCTTTATTTGATCTTCCCCTCACAAAAGAGAAGTAATAAATATGGCTATAGAACGCCAAGAGCAAAGTTTAGCGATGCTAGTTTTGCTTACGCTCAAAAGGAAGCAAGTAAAGCTTTTTTAATCATTGGGCTGATTACATTTGCCATTGGGTTTACTCTGAAACAATTAGGTCTATTACAATTCTTTATTATTGAGTTGTTTTTAATTATTATTCCTATCACTCGAGTATTTTACATGGTTGAAAAAAAATTAGAGATTTTTATTGATCAAGAAGAAGGAGCGAAATAAAAATGAAATTGTTAATGATTGAAGATAATGAATCAGTATCAGAAATGATGAAAATGTTTTTTTTAAATGAAGAATGGGATGTTACCTTTAAATATGATGGCAAAGACGGACTAGACGAATTTTTAACTGCTCCAGAAAGTTGGGATATGATTACATTAGATTTGAATTTACCAACAATGGACGGTGTGACGGTTTGTCGTGAAATTAGAAAAGTGTCTCCATCTGTGCCGATTATTATGTTAACTGCCAGAGATTCAGAAAGTGATCAAATTATTGGACTAGAAATGGGAGCTGATGATTATGTGACTAAACCATTTAGTCCTATCACATTAATTGCCAGAATTAAAGCGTTGCATCGTCGTGCGATATTAGTTGATGAGTCACCTCAAGCTGCTAATGGAATTG
This sequence comes from Candidatus Vagococcus giribetii, assembly GCF_017316185.1. GTDB lineage: Bacteria > Bacillota > Bacilli > Lactobacillales > Vagococcaceae > Vagococcus > Vagococcus giribetii. The sequence continues at coordinate 19,805 of NZ_JAFLVX010000028.1, forward strand.
ATGAAGCTTTTGATGTTGTGACTGAACATTTTAAAATGAATACAAAAACACGAGAAGCTTATTTAGATGACAAGCTTGTTGAAGGGTTAACACCTAAAGAATTCGATTTATTATTAACCTTAGCTAAAAAACCACGTCAAGTCTTTTCAAGAGAAAAATTATTAGAACTTGTTTGGGATTATCAATACTTTGGTGACGAGCGAACAGTAGATGCTCATATTAAAAAACTTCGCCAAAAAATCGAAAAAGTCGGTCCTCAAGTGATCCAAACAGTTTGGGGCGTTGGTTATAAATTTGATGATTCTGGAGTCGGTGCCTAATGCGCTATCTACTTCAGCAAATGATTGCTTTTTTTGCAATCATTTTGACTGTACTACTTATTTTTGGGATGTTCTTTACTCAGTTCACCAAAACTACAGTTAAGGAAACGAGCTATGAGCAATTAGAAAAATATTCAGATACTGTCACCAACAACATGCGTGATTACGGCTGGAATTTAAAAGAATCTTTAGACACAACAAGCGCTGTGGCTAAAAATCAAAATATTTTCTTCTACTTACTGACACCAGATAGAGTAGCGACTTATCCTCCTGATATTGAAGGAGCAAGCTTAAAAAGTGTGATTTCAGACAAAGAGTTAAAAGATATGAAGGAAAGTGGTCAAGCGATTAAAAAAACAGTAGTCAATAGTACGATTGGTGAAAAGAAAACCTCTATGGCTGTTCATATCCAACCGCTTTTTTCAACACCTAACTTAGCTTTTGAAGGGTTACTCCTTGTTTGGCAGCCAAATAGTAGTATTGAAGAAAGTGTGGGACTTTTAACTCAGAATTTATTTAAAGGCTTTATTATTTCTACGGTTATCGCGTTAATTATTAGTTATATTTTAGCTAAGTTCCAGGTTAATCGAATTAACCGCATGCGAAAAGCGACTAAACAAATTGCTGAAGGGAACTTTGATGTTCACCTAGAAGTGAAAAATAACGATGAACTAGATGATTTAGCTGAAGACTTTAATCAGATGGCTGTGGTACTAAAAGAGTCTCATATTGAGATCGAGCGGCAAGAAGAGCGGCGTCGCAATTTTATGGCAGATGTGGCTCATGAGATGAGAACGCCTTTAACAACAATTAATGGTTTATTAGAAGGTCTAGCATTTAATGCGATCCCTGAAAATCAAAAAGACCGTTGTATTAGTTTGATGCAAAACGAAACCAAACGCTTAATCAGATTAGTTAACGAAAACCTCGATTATGAGAAAATATTGACGAATCAGATTTCAATTGCGATTCAAAAATTAAATGCGACAGAAATTTTAGAAACAATCGTAGAACAATTAACGAATAAGGCAAATGATAAAAATGATAAACTTGTTTTAGAAACAGTTGAGCCTGTTGACGTGTACGCTGATTATGACCGGTTTGTTCAAGTGATGGTTAATGTAATTACAAATGCTATCCAGTTTACAGAAGATGGTCAAGTGACGATTAATGTCTCAAGAGGCTACATGGAAACCGTTGTGAGTATTTCTGACACAGGTATTGGTATGACTGAGGACCAAGTTAAAAATATTTGGGACAGATACTATAAGGCTGATCCTTCTCGTAAAAATACGAAATATGGTGAATCGGGTTTAGGTTTATCTATTGTTGATCAATTGGTACGCCTTCATGGAGGAACGATTCATGTGGAGAGTCAAGTCAATGAAGGAACAACCTTCACAATTAGTTTTCCAGATCAACAACCTGATTAAATGAAATAGATTAAAGTGAGTAATCAATAATGATTGCTCACTTTTTCGTTGTCTGATACACTTGGTATAGTTTATTATTAAAAGAAGAACAGGTGAAGTTATGTCAGACAATTACAATTATCCGCTTAATCCTGAATGGTCCACTGAAGAGATGATTTCAGTCGTTAACATGTGGAGCGTGTTAGAAGAAGCGTACGAGAAAAAAGTGAAAGCAGAAGATTTTCTTAAAACGTATACTCAGTTTAAAGCAGTTGTTAAAAGCATTGGTGAAGAGCGTCAATTAGGCAGAGAATTTGAAGAGGTATCAGGTTATTCTCTTTATCATGTAGTCAAACAAGCGCGTCAACAAAAAACAGGTTGGTTAAACGGAAAGGATTTTAACTAATGAGTCAAAAAGCGTTAATGGAAGAAGTTAAGTCGTGGATTGAAGAAGCTGCAACACAAGTCAAAGAAAAACTTAAGGGTCAGGTGTTTGTTGAAGAAAAAAGCAATCGCCATGATTTAGTGACGAATGTTGATAAAGAGACAGAAGCTTTTTTAGTCGAGAAAATCCGTACCCATTACCCTGATGATCAGATATTAGGTGAAGAGGGCTTAGGTGATACATTAGAATCAACAGATGGCCGTATTTGGATTATTGACCCTATTGATGGGACACTAAATTTTGTCAAACAACAAGAAAATTTTTGTATCATGATTGGTATATTCGAAAATAATGAGCCAGTATTAGGGTTTATTTATAATGTAATCAAAGATGAGTTTGCCTACGGTGGAGCAGATACAGGTGTCTTTCTAAATGGAGAAGTATTGCCTCCTGTACCGAACTTAGGCTTAAGAGATGGTTTGATTGGAACAAATAGTACCATGTTTGCTAAAGATATTTTGAACACACAAAAAATTGGCTCAGAAGCTGTAGGTGTTCGAATTTTTGGTTGTGCTGGCTTAGATTTTTTAAGTGTGCTTCGAGGCAAACAAGTCGCTTATTTATCTAATCTTTCACCTTGGGACTTTGCAGCAGGAGTTGCTCTAGGAAAACCCCTTGGATTAGTACATTCCAAGCTAAATGGTGAAGCTTATGATATATTAGGAGAGCGTCAATATTTTGTCGTTGCAACAAAAAAAGCTTACGAAGATATGTTTAATCTTTAAGTTTTTCAAAAAAAAGTGAGGAAATGAAAACTTTTCACTTTTTTTCATTGCTTTTTTTTGTTATAATGACTAGTCGGTAAAATTAGATAAAATCGTTTATCTAATTGCTTTTATAAGAGTGAGGAGAATCTACAATAGTGAAATTAAGAGAAGATATTCGTAATGTGGCAATTATTGCCCACGTTGACCACGGTAAAACAACATTGGTTAACGAGTTATTAAAACAATCAGATACATTAGATGGACACACACAAATTCAAGAACGTGCCATGGACTCAGGTGAAATTGAGCAAGAACGTGGTATTACAATTTTAGCGAAAAATACAGCGATCAACTACAAAGATAAACACATCAACATCTTAGATACACCAGGACATGCGGACTTTGGTGGAGAAGTTGAACGTATTATGAAAATGGTTGACGGAGTTGTTTTAGTCGTAGATGCCTATGAAGGAACAATGCCTCAAACACGTTTTGTATTGAAAAAAGCTTTAGAGCAAAAATTAACACCAATCGTTGTTGTTAACAAAATTGATAAACCAACTGCTCGTCCTGAAGAAGTAGTAGATGAAGTATTAGAGTTATTAATTGAATTAGGCGCAGATGATGACCAATTAGAATTCCCAGTTGTTTACGCTTCAGCTGTAAACGGAACTTCTAGCCCATCTGACAACCCTGCAGATCAAGAAGAAACAATGGACTATATTTATGATGCTATCTTAGATCATATCCCAGCTCCAGTTGATAATAGTGATGAGCCATTACAATTCCAAGTATCATTATTAGACTACAACGATTATGTTGGTCGTATTGGTATTGGACGTGTGTTCCGTGGAACAATCAAAGTTGGTGACCAAGTTGCCTTAATGAAACTTGATGGCGAAGTGAAGAAATTCCGTGTTACTAAATTATTAGGTTTTTTAGGATTAGAACGTGTTGAAATTCAAGAAGCTAAATCAGGTGACTTAATTGCCGTTTCTGGTATGGAAGACATCTTCGTTGGAGAAACTGTTACACCAGTTGAACATCAAGAAGCTTTACCAGTATTATTTATTGACGAGCCAACACTTCAAATGACTTTCTTAGTTAACAATTCACCATTTGCAGGTCGCGAAGGTAAATACGTAACAGCTAGAAAAATTGAAGAACGTCTACAAAACCAATTACAAACAGATGTGTCATTAAAAGTTGAAGAAACTGATTCACCAGATAAATGGACTGTTTCAGGTCGTGGGGAACTTCATTTATCAATCTTAATCGAAAACATGCGTCGTGAAGGATTTGAGTTACAAGTATCTCGTCCTACAGTTATCTACCGTGAAATCGATGGTACTTTATGTGAGCCATTTGAAAGAGTTCAAATTGATACTCCAGAAGAATACATGGGTGGCGTTATTGAGTCATTAGGTACTCGTAAAGCTGAAATGCAAGATATGATTAACAACGGAAACGGTCAAGTACGTTTAATCTTCTTAGCTCCTGCTCGTGGATTAATTGGTTACTCAACTGAATTCATGTCATTAACTCGTGGATACGGAATTATGAACCATACATTCGATTCATACTTACCAGTTATTTCTGGTTTAGTAAGTGGTCGTCGTAATGGTGCCCTAGTTTCTATCGACCAAGGTAAAGCAACAACATACAGTATCATGAGTATTGAAGAACGTGGAACTGTTTACGTAGCTCCAGGTACTGAAGTATATGAAGGTATGATTGTTGGTCAAAACTCTCGTGAAAATGACTTAGGTGTTAATATCACGAAAGCAAAACAAATGACTAACGTTCGTTCTGCAAATAAAGACCAAACTTCAGTTATCAAAAAACCAAAAATTCTTTCATTAGAAGAATCATTACAATTCTTAAATGACGACGAATTCTGTGAGGTAACTCCAGAAAGCATCCGTTTAAGAAAGAAAATCTTAAACAAATCAGAACGTGAAAAAGCTGCTAAAAAGAAAAAATCAGCTGAATAATTAATTCTTAGAGCCAAGGTGAATACTCGCCTTGGTTTTTTGTTATATTCATTTTTTAAAGGTATAATAATTATAATAAGAAAGAGGTGTGTTAGATGACTAGTGGAAATAAAAAAGTAAAATGGTTGCTTGGTATAGTAGGGGGCGTGCTTTTTTCTTTAGGTGTTTTAGTTGGGTGTTTGATTCCGCCAAAAGATAACGGGATAATCCCTGATACAAATAAAGAAACCTTGAAAATTGCAGATAGTTCGTTATCGGATGTTTCGCTACTTTTTAATTATAGCGGAGCTGTTGATCTAAATACTAAAGCAAAAGAGGTTACTGTGTATTTAGATTATTATGAACAAGGAGATTTAAAAAAACATGACTCTGTGATAGCTTTTTCTCAGGAAGAGAAATCTTTAAAGGGACGTTTAGTTTGGGGAATTAGCCAAGATGATGAATTATTGACAATTGCTTTGGCTTCTAATAGTGGTAGCACCATATCGAATACGACGGAAGTTTTTTGGCTAAAAGATGAAGAGGGGTGGATGTCAGGAAGCTCAGCTGCGGATAATAAAAGAGAAATCAAAGTGGGTAGTAAATACCTATTGTATAAATGGGTAAATGATAAAAGTCAAAGTATGAGTGCATATACGGATGACTCTGAAGAATTTAACAAAGAAAAAATAGCTAAAAATGATAAATTAGTACAGTTATATATTGAATTCAAATAAAACATCCCGTTGAAATCAGTCTTAGGATTTCAATGGGATGTTTTATAGTTTTACTTTTTTTAATAGTGGTGTTAATACAGGATAAAGAATCAGGAAAAAAATAAAATTCCCAATGGCGTGAAAAGTATCGAAAGGAACACCTTGTAAGTAATACACCCAAAATGTTTGAATACCAAAAAAAGGTGCTTGTACAAGAGAGATAATAAATCCAAACCAATAGCCCATTAAGCCGGCGTAAATAGCTAAAATAATTAAAGGCTTTTTTTTGAGAAAGGGTGTTAAGAAGTAGGTGAAAGCACAGATAGATACAAAAGCAGCTAACTGCGCTAGTGTCCAAATTCCCATACCTAAAAATACATTAGAAATGACGATTGATAAAACAGCCACGGTACTGCCAAAGTAAAAACCAAAAACAAGGGTACAAATGATAATAATTGTTGTTAGAGGTTGAACATTTGGAATAGCCTGAAAAAGAAGTCTACCGGTAAAGCTTGCGGCGCTCATGAGGGCCGCGGTCGTTAGCCATTTAACAGATTTATTTAAATGCATTTAAACGCCATTCAATTTTATCTGAATCAGCAACAGTCATTTCACCTGCACCTTTATCGGCTTCTTTATCGTTGATGTAGTACATCCAGTATTTATTAGCTTTAGCGTCTTGCTCTTTTCCATCGATTGATGTAACAAAACCTTTGTCTTCTTTGACATCAAAATTAGCTTTTAAGATATCTAAAACAGTTGCTGATTTGTCAGCGGTGATTTCTTTAGAAGTAATTTCTTTGTCATCTTCAATGAGTGTCATCGTTACTGTTATTGTTTGTTGTTTTTGTTCAGTTGAACTTGTTGCCGTTGTTTGTGTAGTATCAGTTGAACAAGCAGCTCCAACCATTAAAAATGATGATAAGATAAAACCTAAAATTAGTTTTTTCATAATAATAATTCCTCCAAAATAAATATAAGTCTTCATCATTTTAGCGAAAGAATTAAGTTATTGCAAATCTTGATTTTCTTCTCATTTTGAAAGATATTTTGAGGATTTTTTGCTATAATAGAAAGGATTTGATAAGAAAGGGTGTTCGTACATGATGAATCATGCCAAGGACCTGATTAAAGGTCTAAATGAAAAACAAAAAGAAGCAGTCATGCATACCCAGGGACCGCTTTTAATAATGGCAGGAGCAGGTAGTGGGAAGACACGTGTGTTAACTCATCGTATCGCTTATATCATTAATGAAAAAGACGTTAATCCATGGAACATTCTAGCGATTACTTTTACGAATAAAGCAGCTCGAGAGATGAAAGAGCGTGTGGTGACAATATTAGGATCACAGGGCGAGGATGTTTGGGTATCAACATTTCACTCGATGTGTGTGAGAATGTTGCGCCGTGATGTTGATGTGATTGGTTATAATCGTAACTTTACGATTTTAGATAGCAGTGATCAGCAAACGTTAATGAAGCGTATTTTAAAAGAAGAAAACATTGATCCAAAAAAATACGATCCAAGAAGTATCTTAAGTGCGATTAGTAATGCAAAAAATGAATTACTAACACCAGAAAAATATGAAGAACGCTACAATGGATTTTTTGAAAAAATAGTAGCGACTTGTTATAAACGTTACCAAAAAGAATTAAGACATAACCAATCCATGGATTTTGATGACTTGATTATGTTAACAATTCGCTTGTTTGAGACGAGTCCTGATGTATTAAAGTATTACCAAAATAAATTTCAATACATTCATGTGGATGAGTATCAAGATACCAACCACGCTCAATATACATTAGTTAACATGCTGGCTAAGCGATTCAATAATTTATGTGTCGTAGGAGATGCTGACCAAAGTATTTATGGTTGGCGTGGTGCGGATATGCAAAATATTTTAGATTTTGAAAAGGATTATCCAGATTCTAAAACCATTTTGTTAGAGCAAAACTATCGATCTTCTAAAAATATCTTACAAGCAGCTAATAGTGTGATTGAAAACAATGGCAATCGTAAGAAAAAAGACCTTTGGACAGATAATGACGAAGGTGAGAAAATCATCTATTACCGTGGTGATACTGAACGTGAAGAAACTCGTTTTATTGTGGGGACGATTCAGAAATTAGTTCAAGAATCAGGGAAGAAATACGGTGACTTTTGTGTTCTATACCGAACAAACGCGATGAGTCGTGTGATTGAAGAAACGTTCTTAAAAGCCAACATCCCTTACAAAATGGTTGGAGGGCATAAGTTTTACGATCGAAAAGAAATTCGTGATATCTTGGCTTACTTAAATGTGATTTCAAACGAAATGGATTCATTAAGTTTTGAACGAGTGGTTAATGTGCCTAAACGAGGGATTGGTCCAGGAACAGTTCAAAAATTACGTGATTTTGCCAATATGCATGAATGGTCTTTATTACATGCTGCGATTGATGTTGATTTGGCCAATATTACTGGAAAAGCTCGTAATGAGTTAGCTGGTTTTGGTGCTATGATTCAAGACTTTAAACAAATGATACCTTTTCTAAGCGTGACGGAATTAGTGGAAGAGGTTTTAGAAAAAAGTGACTATAAAGCTGATCTGAAACGACAAAATACACTTGAAGCTCATTCTCGCTTAGAAAACTTAGATGAGTTTTTATCAGTGACACAAGAATTCGATAAACGATTTGAAAATGGTGAGTATGAAGTGACTGATGACTCTGATTCAGATGAAGAACAACCAAATAAATTGACGTTATTCTTAAATGACTTGGCTCTTGTTTCAGATATTGACAGTTTGGAAGATGACCAAAGTCAAGTAACCTTCATGACCCTACATGCAGCTAAAGGGTTAGAATTTCCATATGTCTTCTTAATGGGAATGGAAGAAGGTATTTTTCCTTTAAGTCGTGCGATGGATTCTGAAGAAGAGTTAGAAGAAGAACGACGCTTGGCATACGTGGGTATTACACGGGCAGAGGAGCAGTTATTCTTAACCAATGCCTTTAGTCGAACTCTTTACGGACGAACACAGTATAATCGTGCTTCTCGTTTCTTAGGTGAAATTGATGAGAGTGTGATGACTCAGTATGGTCAAGAAAATAAAGTTCAACGTCAAAGTCCAATTGGTGAAAGAAAAGCACGTCAAACATATGTCCAACCAGATGTTAAAGTTGTATCAAGTAAAGTGCAAACCGGTGGCGAAGCAAGCTCATGGAAAGCTGGAGATAAAGCTGAACACAAAAAATGGGGCGTCGGTACTGTTGTAAAAGTAAGTGGAACAAGTAAAGACTTAGAGTTAGATATTGCATTTCCTCAACAAGGTATTAAACGATTACTAGCAGCTTTTGCGCCAATAACAAAAGTTGATTAAGGAAGTGAAATTAAGTGGACAAGCTAGATATTCAAATAAAGATGGAAGCATTAAATAAACAATTAACGGATTGGGCTCATGATTACTATGTAATAGACCAACCTAAAGTATCTGATGCTGATTATGATAAAATGTATCACGAATTAGTTACTTTAGAACAAGCTAACCCAGATTTTATTCTGGCTGACTCGATCACTCAGCGAGTAGGTGGCGAGGTTCTTCAAGGTTTTAATAAAGTAACGCATCAAATTCCAATGATGAGTTTGAATAATGCCTTTAACAAAAATGATTTGCTTGATTTTGATACACGAATTAAAAAGTTGACTGATCGACACATTGATTACATGGTGGAGCTTAAAATTGATGGACTTGCTATTAATTTACGTTACGTCAATGGTCAATTTGTTCAAGGCGCAACTCGTGGTGATGGGGTTATTGGTGAAGATATTACACAGAATTTAAAAACCGTTAAATCAATACCTTTAAAACTAAAAGAACCTCTTAATATTGAGGTTCGTGGCGAGTGTTACATGCCTAAGCAATCATTTATTCAATTGAATGAGCAACGAGAGGCAGATGGAGACAATGTCTTTGCCAATCCAAGAAATGCAGCAGCTGGTAGTTTACGTCAATTAGATTCAAAGGTAACAGCTAAGAGAAATTTAAGTACTTTTATCTATACAGTTGCTTCTCCTGAAGCTTTTGACTTTAAGACACAAAATGACTCGTTAATTGATTTAGCTAAGACTGGTTTTAACATTAATTCTGAAAGAAAATTGTGCCAATCCATTGATGAAGTCTGGGATTATATTGAGAATTTCCGTGATAAACGCCATCAACTTGACTACGAAATTGATGGAATTGTTATCAAGGTAAATGATTTTCAAGCTCAGCAAGAAATCGGATATACTGTGAAAGCACCAAGATGGGCAATTGCTTATAAATTCCCTGCAGAAGAAGCAGAAACAGTTATCAGAGATATTGAATGGACAGTAGGAAGAACAGGTGTTGTGACACCAACTGCTGTGATGGATCCTGTCTCACTAGCTGGGACAACTGTCGCTAGAGCAAGTTTGCATAACATGGATTTAATCATGGAGAAAGATATTCGTCTACTAGACCATGTGATGATTCATAAAGCAGGAGATATTATTCCTGAAGTAACACGTGTCTTAACTGAAAAAAGAGACGATACAAGTGTTAGTTATGAATTTCCAACTCACTGCCCAACTTGTGAATCAGAATTAGAACGAATCGAATCAGAAGTTGCTTTAAGATGTATGAATCCTATGTGTCCAGCTCAAATCAAAGAAGGATTGAACCATTTTGTTTCGAGAAATGCGATGAACATAGATGGTTTGGGACCAAGGGTTTTAGAGCAAATGTATGACAAAGGTATTATTAAGAATGTTGCAGATTTATATGTGGTAACAGAAGAAGAGCTATTAACTTTGGATAAAATCAAAGAAAAATCTGCCAACAATATCTTAACAGCGATTAGCAACAGTAAAACCAATTCATTAGAAAAATTACTCTTTGGTTTAGGAATTCACCATGTTGGAGCTAAAGCAGCTAAATTAATTTCAGAAAACTTCCAATCAATTGAAGGAGTTATGGCAGCCGAACAAGAAGCTATTAGTGCTATAGATACAATTGGTCCTGTGATTGCTGATAGCCTAGTTAAGTACTTTTCAAATGATGAAGTTAAAGAACTCATAGCTGAGTTGAAACAAGCTGGTGTCAATACAGATTATCTAGGGCAAACGGCAGCTGACATAGCTAATGTGGACTCACCTTTTAAAGATAAAACCATTGTTTTAACAGGTAAATTAACTCACTTTAATCGAAACGAAGCAAAAGAAAGAATCGAAGCTTTGGGTGGTAAAGTGACTGGTAGCGTGTCTAAAAAGACAGATATTGTAGTGGCAGGTGAAGAAGCTGGTAGCAAGTTAGAAAAGGCTGAAAAATTAGAAATCACTATATGGAATGAAGCGCAAATGGTAGAAGCCATTGAAAATAGTACAGAACTTAACTAAAATAGTAAGATATGATGAAAACGATAGGTAGATTAAGGAGCGAAAAAATATGGCAATTACAAAAGAAGAAGTAAAGCGTGTTGCAGAACTTTCTAAATTGTCTTTTGATGAAAAAGACTTAGAGATGTTTACAGCACAAATGGGAAATATCATCGACATGGTAGAAGAATTAGAACAAGTGGATACAACAGGTGTTCCATTTACTTCTAATGTGGCCTCAGAAATCAATGTTTTAAGAGAAGATGTGGCTCTTAAAGGTGAATCTAGAGAAGCATTATTAAGCAATGTACCAGAGACAAAGGATGGCTTTATTAAAGTTCCTGCGATTATGGATAATGGGGAGGCAGGAGCATAATGAGTAACTTATATGAATTAAGTGTTAAAGAGTTATCAAAAAAAATCCAAAGTAAAGAAGTATCTGTGACAGAAGTCGTACAAGATTCTTTCAAACGAATTCAAGGAACAGATGAAGCAATTGGTTCTTTTATTACATTAAACGAAGAACAAGCATTAGCTTTAGCTAAAGAATTAGATGAAAAGGGTCCTTCAGAGGCGCAACCATTAGCTGGTATTCCTATTGGAATTAAAGATAATATCGTGACTAAAGACCTACTAACAACAGCTGCAAGTAAAATGCTTTATAATTTTGTCCCACCTTATGATGCAACTGTTATGACAAAAGTATATGAAAACGGCATGATTCCAGTTGGTAAATTAAACATGGACGAATTCGCTATGGGGTCAGGAACAGAAACATCATACTTCAAAAAAACAGTGAATCCGTGGAATGAAACAAAAGTACCAGGTGGTTCTTCAGGTGGATCAGCTGCCAGTGTGGCATCAGGTCAAGTCCCAGTATCACTTGGATCAGATACAGGTGGAAGTATTAGACAACCAGCTTCTTATACAGGAATTGTGGGAATGAAACCAACATATGGTCGTATTTCTCGTTATGGTTTAATTGCTTTTGCTTCAAGTTTAGACCAAATTGGTCCAATGACAAGAACTGTAGAAGACAATGCATTAGTGTTAAATGCTGTTTCAGGACACGATGTTAAAGATGGAACAAGCTCAAAACAAGTCATTCCAGATTTTTCAAGTTTGATTGGTCAAGATATTAAAGGAATGAAGATTGGTGTGCCAAAAGAATTTATGTCAGAAGGTGTAGATTCAGAGGTTAGAAAATCAATTGAAGAAGCTATTGAAACGTTACGTCATTTAGGGGCAACAGTTGAAGAAGTAAGCTTACCTCATTCTAAATACGGAGTACAAGTGTACTACATTATCGCTTCATCTGAAGCATCATCTAACTTGCAACGTTTTGATGGTATCCGTTACGGTTATCGCTCAGAAAACATCACTAATTTAGAAGATGTTTATGTTAATTCACGTTCAGAAGGTTTTGGTGAAGAAGTGAAACGTCGTATTATGTTAGGTTCCTTCTCATTGAGTTCAGGCTTTTATGATGCGTATTTCAAAAAGGCTGGTCAAGTTAGAACATTGATCATTGAAGATTTCAAAAAAGTATTCAATGATTATGATTTGATTTTAGGACCATCATCTCCAACAATTGCCCATGATTTTGGTGCAGATAAAGATCATCCTGTTACAGCTTATATGAGAGATATTTTAACAATTCCAGTTAACTTAGCAGGACTTCCAGGGATTAGTTTACCATGTGGATTTTCAGAAGGAATGCCAATTGGTTTACAGTTAATTGGTAATTATTTTGAAGAAGAAAAAATCTATCAAGTGGCAGATGTATTTGAAAAAGCTACAGAATTTCACAAACAAAAACCTGTGATTTTAGGAGGTAACGCATAATGAATTTTGAAACAGTCATTGGATTAGAAGTCCATGTTGAGTTAAAAACAGAATCAAAAATTTTCTCAACGTCAGCTGCCCACTTCGGAGCAGATCCTAATACAAACACTAACGTGATTGACTTTAGTATGCCAGGGGTATTACCTGTCATGAATAAAGGTGCTTTAGAATTTGGAATGAGAGCAGCTTTAGCTCTAAATTGTGAGATTTCACAATCAACTCACTTTGATCGTAAAAATTATTTTTATCCAGATAACCCAAAAGCTTACCAAATCTCTCAAGCAGATGAGCCAATCGGTCATGATGGTTGGATTGATATTGAAGTTGAAGGTAAAACAAAAAGAATTCGTATCGAACGCGTTCATTTAGAAGAAGACGCAGGTAAAAATATTCACGGAACAGATGGTTACTCTTATGTGGATTTAAACCGTCAAGGAACACCTTTAATTGAGATTGTATCAGAAGCTGATATGAGATCACCTGAAGAAGCTTATGCTTATTTAGAAGCGATTCGCTCTATTATCCAATTTTCTGGTGTGAGTGATGTGAAGATGGAAGAAGGTTCTATGAGATGTGATGCCAATATCTCTCTACGCCCTTATGGTCAAGAAGAATTTGGTACTAAAGCAGAACTTAAAAACTTAAACTCACTAAACAATGTGAAAATGGGCTTGATTCATGAAGAAAAACGTCAAGCTAAAGTGTTATTATCTGGTGGGCTAATTCAACAAGAAACAAGAAAATATGATGAAGCAACAAAATCAACGATTTTAATGCGTGTTAAAGAAGGCGCAAGTGATTATCGTTACTTCCCAGAACCAGATGTTCCTCGTATTGAAATTTCTGATGAGTGGGTAGAAGAAGTACGTCAAAGTATACCAGAACTTCCAGCGGCTAGAAGAAACCGCTACGTAAATGAATTAGGTTTACCTGAGTATGATGCTATGGTATTAACTTTATCACGTGATATGTCAGATTTCTTTGATGCAACTCTTAAAGAAGGCGCAGATGCTAAGCAAGCATCTAACTGGTTAATGGGTGAAGTATCAGCTTATTTAAACAGTGAAAAACTAGAATTACTAGAAACAAAATTAACGCCAAGTAATTTAGCCGGAATGCTTAACTTAATCGCGGATGGCACAATTAGTTCTAAAATTGCTAAAAAAGTCTTTAAAGAGTTAATTGAAAATGGTGGAGAAGCTAAAGAAGTCGTTGAAGCTAAAGGTTTGGTTCAATTATCAGATCCAGCTCAATTATTACCCATTATTAATGAAATTTTAGATGGTAATGCTCAATCAATCGAAGACTTTAAAAACGGTAAAGGTCGTGCTCATGGTTTCTTAGTCGGACAAATTATGAAAGCAACTAAAGGGAAAGCAAACCCTGGTGTTGTCAACAAACTGTTAACTGAAGAGTTAGAGAAGAGATAAGCCGTTTATACGAAGGAGTAACGCTATGAAAGCAAGACTAATTTACAACCCCACATCAGGAAAAGAAATCCTTAAAAAAAATCTAGCTGATATTTTAAATGTGATGGAACAAGCAGGTTACGAATCCAGTGCCTATGCTACAACACCTGAACCTTTTTCAGCCAAAAAAGAGGCAGAACGTTGTGCTTTAGCTGGTTTTGATTTACTTGTTGCAGCAGGAGGGGACGGTACCATTAATGAAGTTATTAATGGTATCGCGCCACTTGAAAATCGTCCTAAACTGGGTATTATTCCAGGAGGAACAACTAATGACTTTGCTAGAGCTCTTCACATTCCAAGGGACAATGTCGTTAAAGCAGCAGAAGTCATGTTGAAAAATCAAACTATCAAATCGGATATTGGTAAAGCAGGAGATACTTACTTTATGAATATCGCTGCAGGTGGGAACTTAACAGAGTTAACTTACGAAGTACCATCACAATTAAAAAGTGTCTTTGGTTACTTGGCTTATTTAGTTAAGGGAGCAGAAATGTTACCTCGAGTGAAACCTATTAATATGAAGCTTGTTTACGATGAAGGAGAATATATTGGCAAAGCCTCTATGTTTTTCTTAGGATTAACAAATTCAATTGGTGGTTTTGAGCAAATCGCACCTGACGCTCAACTAGATGATGGTAAATTCTCATTGATTATTGTTAAAACAGCTAATATTTTAGAAATCATGCATTTGATTGGTTTAATGATGAACGGTGGTAAACACGTAAATGATAATCGTTTAATTTACACGAAAACGTCTAAATTATATGCTGAATCTTTAGATGAAGATTTTAGAATGATGATTAACTTAGATGGTGAGTATGGTGGAGATGCACCGATGACATTTGAAAACTTGAAACAACATATTGAAATCTATGCTAATTTAGATGAGATTCCAGATTCTGCTGTTTCAGGTGATATGGAAGAGGCTTCAGATTACTTTATTAAAGAATTAGAACAATTAACGAGTGAAGACATCGATGGAGATGGCGTCATTTCAGGAGATAAGTAAACATAAAAAGGAAGAAACTAATGACAAAATTAAAAAAAGAAGTACCGGTTGCAAAAAATGATAAGCTATGGTTAACAATTGAGGATATGACTCATGATGGCCGTGGTGTTGGTAAAGTTGATTTTTATCCTATATTTGTAGAAAATGCGATTGTTGGAGAAGAAGTCGAAGTTAGAGTATTGAAGACAACGAAAAAGTTTGCTTATGGAAAAGTCTTACAGTGGAAGAAAAAAAGTGCTGACCGCGTAGAAGATATTGATTCTGATTTAATTCGTACAGGAATTGCTCCACTACACCACATGAGTTACGAATCTCAATTAGCTTTTAAACAACAACAAGTTGAAAAAGCTGTTAAGCGTATTGGCGGTTTTGACAATCTTGAGGTAAAAGAAACAAAAGGAATGGATGTTCCTTTCAAATATCGTAACAAAGCGCAAATCCCAGTTCGTAAAATAAATGATCGTTTGGAACTAGGTTTCTTTAGAAGAAATAGTCATGATTTGATTCCGATTGAAGACTTTTATATCCAAGAAACAGCTATTGATGAAGCATTAATCTCCATTAAGCCAATCCTAGAAAATTACAATGTTAAACCATACGATGAAGAAAAACAAACGGGACATTTAAGAAATATTGTTATTCGTAAAGGTCATTACACTAATGAATTAATGATTGTTTTTGTGACGAAAAAGAAAAAAATCTTCAAAATTGGAGAAATCTGTAAAGAGATTGTTGCAGCAGTACCTAATGTCACATCAATTATGCAAAGTATTCATACTGAAAATAATAATGTGATTCTTGGTAAAGAATTTGTGACTCTATATGGTAGAGATTACATTGAAGATCAATTACTAGGTAATACATACCAAATTTCTGCTAAATCATTTTATCAAATCAACACAAAACAAGCTGAAATATTATATCAAGAGGCCATTGACCGTGCTCAGTTAACTGAACAAGACGTGGTGATTGATGCTTATTGTGGTATTGGAACAATTGGTTTATCTTTAGCTAAACAAGTGAAACACGTTTACGGTGTTGAGATGGTTGAAGATGCTATCGAAGATGCGAAGAAAAATGCTGAAATAAATGGCATTAGTAATGTGGCATTTGAAGTTGGAAAAGCAGAAGTAATCTTTGATAAGTGGCTAAAAGAAGAGATTCAACCAACAGTTATCATTGTAGATCCACCAAGAAAAGGATTAAGCGAAAGCTTTATTCGTGCAAGTGTGGAAATGAACCCAGAAAAAATTGTATATGTGTCTTGTGATCCAGCAACATTTGCAAGAGATTTAAGCATTTACAATGAATTAGGCTATACACCTGATTACGTACAACCAGTCGACATGTTCCCACAGACATCTCATGTAGAATGTGTGACAGTCCTAACTAAATAAAACAAAAAAACAGACTACTCAAATAGTCTGTTTTTTGTTATCTAAATGTCATTAAATTAGCAGTCATTGTTTCACAAACTAAACCATCTTGATCAATGGCTTTTGACTCTACTTTCATATAGACACGGTCAGGTCGTGATTTAGAAGGATTGATTTCTTTTATGGTGCTTTCTACGTGTAGCGTATCTCCAGGTCTAACCGGTTTATTCCATTCTAAGTTAACGCCAAGGCCAATAGCACCTTTTTCAAAGGGAATACTGTCAATCCATAATTTCATTGTGACGCTAGCTGTATGCCAACCACTAGCCACTAACTCTTTGAAGAAAGAGTCTTTTGCTTTTTCTTCATCAACGTGGAAAGGTTGTGGGTCATACTTTGTAGCAAATTCTATAATTTCGTCTAAAGGAATTTGATACTCTTCACTTATAAACGTTTGTCCTACTTTAAATTCATCTGCACTCATTTTTTTAACATCTGTCATTGATAAAAACCTCCAAAAATAATTAACTGTTATGTTATTAGTATAATATGAAACCGTTTAAAACAGAAATGAGTTGCTTCATTAGCCATATTAATATAGGTAGTAAAAAAAGAAACAACCAGGTGAAAATTACTAGTTGTTTCTTTTAGATAATATTATTGATTAATAAGCAATGATCGTAGTAAGGACTCTCAGCAACAAGTGAGCTATGAGATGAAATAATTAGTGATGCTTCTTGTAATTGAGCAACACGTTTCAAAATAGGCATCAAATTAAATAAAAATTGACTTGTTTTTTCTGAAGAATCTATTGGATCAATGATAAAAATAGTCTGTTTTAACACAATAGCTCGGAGCATTTGTAAAACAAGTTGTTCATTTTTAGAAAGGGTCATAGCAGTTGTTTCTAAGTCTAATCCTTGAAGTTTAAACTGAAAAAGTAAACGAGAGAGTTCTGAAATAAACCATTGTTTATCTTTTTTAGAAATCCCAAGGAGTAAATTATCTTGAATCGATAAGAAAGGAATCATGTTATTTTCTCTACCTAAAATGCCGTAGTAGGCATTTGATTCTGATTCTTGTAGTAAGGACATCATTTGTTCTTGGTGCTTATTAGTTGTTGGGGCATAGATTAATGTAATTTTACTTGAGAAAAAACTTGTATCAAAATCTGAATGTTTATGATTAATATCTATCATGAAGCAAATCTCCTTTTCTTAAATGCAAAGGTTGTGTAACAATAAAAACCGGCTGAGTAAGCGACTATCATATTAATAAAAAGAAGGCAGAAATTAGCTATTAGGGTTGAAAACACATGATTAAATGAGAGGGTAGACACTTTGACATCAAGTATTGATGTTCGGTTGTAAGGAAGAAGTGTCCTATCAGAATTAAGGGAAACAACATGATCTTCTTTCTCTTTTTCTTTAGTATCAGGGAAAAGGTCATCTTTTCGTTTCACAAGTTTCTCCGATTGGAAATAATGATTCATGACTTTTTGGTTAGTCTGAATACTCTCATTAATAATTTGATTATGAAAAACTAAAAAAGCACATAGAATAACAGGTAGGCTAATAATCACTGGGAAAATTAACTCAAGTAAAAGTCTAGGTAACATCTCGCGTCTTTTTATTCCAATATAAGAAAGGGAATAAAGCTCTTCTTTTCTTTCTTTCGTAAAGTAAACACTTAGTAAAAAGAAAGCGATAAATGATGTTAGTAGAATGATCAGTCTAATGTGATCATAGAATGTCACAATCAGGTCATTACTCTTTAGCAAATGCTTGTTTAATTCTGTATCAAATTGAGGCAGGATTGTTTTGAGTTGATCCCACTTGCCTAATAAATAATTTAAGGTCATTTTTTGAGTATCAAGTAATTGGGAAAGGAAGGCAAGACACATTAAAAAAAGTGAAAAGACAACAAATAAGCTAATGCTCATTCTTTTATGATATCTTGCTGCTTTAAAAGATTGTTTTAAATTTGTCATCAATTTTACCTCCATAGGAAAATTATACCGAGTAGTTGTGAAAAAAATATGAATAAAAAAGACTTTAGCATGAAAACTAAAGTCTTTTTCGTTAATATTTATTCACTTTTTTCAGATGTTGAGGTTTGTGTTGTCTCTTTTTCCTTAGGTCCATAATACTCTTGATATGATTTTGTTTCATACATATCTTGAGTTGATTTATTACCATGTTGTGAGTAAACACTTGTTGATTTATCGCCTTTTTCTTTTTCAATGGCTGTCATTTTTTCTAGACCGTTTTTGTAGTCATAATCTTCTGGGTTAACAGGTTTCAAACCACTTTCAGTATAGAATCTTAATAAGTCACCATTTGTCAAAGCGTCAGACATGGTTAATTGTGTATTAGAAGCTTGTCGAGCTTTTTCGACTTCAGCTGCTTGTTCGTCAGTCAACTCATTTAATAATTCACCAGTTTCGTTTAAGTAAACAGATTGACCAATAATCGTGTACTTAGGTGTTACCACAGTACCATTTCTAAAGGCTACTACTTGATCGTGATCTTTAGATAATAAATCTTGACCTAATTGAATGTAGTTACTTGTATCAACACCTAATAAATGAAGAAGAGTAGGTAAGATATCAATTTGACCTGCATAAGTATCAGAAACTTTACCATTTGTTTGACCAGGGATATGGAACATAACAGGAACACGTTGCATTTGAGCGTCGTCAAATTCGTTCCAATCATCTTTAGATTTGCCAACTAATTCAGCTAAATATTTATTTCTTGAGTTTGAAATACCGTAGTGATCTCCGTACATAACAATGATTGAGTTATCGTAAAGACCGCTTTTCTTCAAGTAAGTGAAGAACTCTTCAACAGCTTTGTCTAAGTAGTTTGCCGTTGCGAAGTAACCGTTGATCGTTGGATCAGGTGTATTAGCAACTGGGAAACCAGCTTCATCACCCTTGAATTGAGAGTAAGGGTAGTGGTTAGTTACTGCAATAAATTTAGAATAGAACGGTTGTTGTAAATGTTCTAAGTATTGTACTGATTGTTCCATAAACGGTTTATCGTGTAAGCCATATTGGAAAGAGTTATCAGAAGTCACGTCATAGTAACTAGCATCAAAGAAGTAATCATAACCTAAGTGTTTATAAGTTTCATTACGATTCCAGAAAGCACCGCCATTACCATGGAAGACTGCACTTGTGTATCCTTGTGTTTGTTTTAAAATATCAGGAGCTGCTTGGAAGGTGTTTTTATCACCTAACTGAGTAAACAGAGGACCTTGACTTAGTCCAAAGAATGAATTTTCTAACATTGTTTCAGCATCACTTGTCTTACCAGAACCAACCTGGTGGAAAGCGTTACTGAAGCTATAGGTTTCATTTGAATGATATAAGCTATTGATAAAAGGTGTTACTTCATGTTCCACACCATTTTCGTCTTTCAACTTATAATCAATTAGAAATTGTTGGAAACTTTCTAAATGGATATAGATAACATTTTTTCCTTTGGCCATTCCAAACGTGTCTGGGTTTGGCGCTGATTGATGTCCTTTTACATAATTCTGAACATCAATTAAATCATTTTCACTTGCTTGAGCACGACGTTGATTAGCATGGTAAGTTTGCACACCGTCATAAACAGTAAAAACATTCATACCTAAATATTTTACAATGTGATCACGTGAGAAAGTACGTTTTAGTAATTCTGGACGATCCATTTCAGCTAATGTTAAGTTAGCTGCGAATAAGAACACTGAAAAACTTGTAATAGCTAGTGACGTTCTTGCGCGAACTGGACGCTCATCCATTTTGATTTTTTTAGTTGCAAGCAATACTATGATGACGATTGAGTCAATCCAATACACAATGTCGTATGGACGGAACATTCTCAAGGCACTTTCTCCAAGACCTGATGAAACTTTACCTGCACCTAGCATGGTGTTTACAGTAATAAAGTCTGTGAATTCTCGGTAGTAAATAACATTAGAGAATAATAAAAGTGTCGTTAGCATGGAGATAACGATCATCGAGATATAGGCTGCTTTTGGTCTTTTAACATATAATGCTGCGGATAAAAGAAAAATCGTAGTAGGTATAGGGCTTAGGAATAAAATGAAGTATTGAAAAGCATTTTCAATTCCTAAGTTAAAATCTACTAAGTAAGCAAAGATATTCTTTACCCACAATAGGATAGCTAATAGCCCAAAGAATCCTAACCTCGTGTTTAGTATATTTTTATAGTAATTATGTTTCACAGATAGACTTCCTTTCTATATTCCAACCCTTGTTTATTAAATCTGTAGTTAATATAAACATACTAATATATTTTACCTTCAAAAAAAAATTGTGTCAATTGTTATGAGTAAAAATTCAAAAATTCAGACTTTGGCATGAGATAAATAAGTGTGGAAGCAACTTCAAGAAACTGATATAGTAGATAGTGTAAATAGAAAGAGAAAAGGGCTTTTTTAATGAAACAAATTAAAGTAAGAAATAAAGCAAAAAAACAATTTAATCAACAATTTCCATTAATTCATAAAGAAGACTTATTAGTAGGAGAAACATTTGTCCCTGCCAATGAGTTTGTTGAGTTCAAAAGTGAAGACAACCAATTTTTAGGCTACGGCTATTTAGGAAGTCAAAATAAAGGGTTTGGTTGGGTTCTTAGTTTTAAAGAGAAAGAAACAATCACACCTAGTCTAATCAAACAAATATTAGTAAAGGCATTTAATAGAAGAAAACACTTTTTTTCTGATGAACAAACGACAGCTTTTCGTTTGTTTAATGGTGAAGGAGATGGCTTTGGTGGTATGACCATTGACTGGTATCAAGGTTTTCTAGTCATTTCATGGTACAATGACACTATCTATTCTTTTAAAGAAATGCTATTAGAACAAATCAAGAGTGCTTTACCTGAAGCAAAAGGGATTTATGAGAAAAGACGTTTTAAAGATGATTCTTTACCTGAGTCTCAATTTGTTTGGGGAGAAGAAGCACAAGAACCTTTAATAATTAAAGAAAATGGTGTTTCATACGCTACCTATTTAAATGAAGGTTTGATGACAGGAATCTTTTTAGATCAAAAAGAAGTCAGAGGCTTATTAGGTTCAGGTCTAGCTAATGGAAAAACTTTACTAAATATGTTTAGTTATACTGGAGCTTTTTCTGTTGCAGCTGTCAGTGGAGGAGCTACCCAAACAACTAGTGTTGATTTAGCTAAACGAAGCTTAGAAAAAACACAGGAACAATTTTTAGTAAATGACATGGATTTAGATCAACAACGAATTGTTGTTATGGATGTGTTTAATTATTTTAAATACGCTAAGAAGAAAGAGTTAAGCTATGATGTAGTGGTATTAGATCCACCAAGTTTTGCTAGAAATAAGAAAAAAACGTTCTCTGTAGCAAAAGATTACAGTAAATTGACTACAGAAGCAGTTGAAATTATCGAACCACATGGTATGTTAATTGCTTCAACGAATGCAGCTAATGTTTCTTTTGACCGTTTTGAGAAAATGGTTGAAAAAGGAATTACTAATGGTCAAAGAAGATATAAACCAATCAAACAATTTAGATTGCCAGAAGATTTTGTTGTCTCAAAACACTTCGCTGAGGGTAATTATTTAAAAGTACTTGTTTATGAGATTATTTAAGAAGAATTTTTTAAGAGATGGGAAAGATGCAGATGTCTAAGTTAAAGGTCAGAAATCTAACATTAGGAACAGGACAACCTAAAGTTTGTGTTTCTTTAATTGCTAGCAATTTTGAAGAGTTGTTTGCCGAAGCATTAAGAATTAGTAAGATGGATTGCGATGTAATAGAATGGCGTGCGGATTATTTTATGTATGTCAATGATATTTCGTTTATGAGAAAAGCAGCTTATTTTATCCGTTATGCCATTGAAGATAAGCCTTTAATCTTCACTTTCAGAACACTAGATGAAGGTGGGGGTCAAGACATTGAGATACCTTATTATTTTGAGCTAAATCGCTATATGGTTCATACTGGATTAGTTGATATCATTGATTTAGAACTAGCTAAGTTAGTAGATAACGAAACAGATGTGGTTCAATACGCTAAAAAGAATAACGTCAAAGTCTTGCTGTCAGCTCATGATTTTGAGCAAACGCCTAGTCAAAGTGAGTTAACTGAAACAATCTTTGATATGAGACATATGGGAGCAGACCTGTGTAAAATGGCAGTTATGCCTCATTCTATGTCAGATGTACTTGATATATTATCAAGTGCCAACCATATTCAAGAAGAAAGAGAAGAGATTCCCTTTGTGTTAGTTGGAATGGGAGAAATCGGACGCTTAACTCGCTTAACAGGAGAGTTATTTGGCTCTGTTTTAACTTTTGCGTCTTCTGGAAAATACGAATCAGCTCCAGGACAAATGAAAATACCTGAATTAAGGCAAGGCTTAGATATTATCGGGAAAAAGAATGAAGGTGCTTTATTTGGTGAAGAAAAAAGTCGCTAAAACAAATGCTGTTCGCTTTTTAGAACAGAAAAAAATTTCATTTAAGTTATCTGAATATGAATACTCTGAGGATCATTTAGGAGCTAAAAGCACAGCGAAACAGCTTGGGATTGAGGAATCAACAATCTTTAAAACGTTAGTAGCAGTGGGGAATAAGACAGGTCCGTTAGTTGCGGTGATTCCAGGAAATAAAGAATTAGATTTAAAAAAAATTGCTAAAGTTAGTGGGAATAAAAAAGTAGACATGTTACCGATGAAGGAATTAGAACCTTTAACAGGCTATATTCATGGTGGTTGCTCTCCAGTTGGCATGAAAAAACAATTTCCTACTTTTTTTGCTATTGAGGCAAAAGAGTTGGACACGATTCATTGTTCAGCAGGCATGCGAGGTTTACAGCTTGAGATTGATCCGAAAGTCCTAGTCACTTTATTAAGGGGTAGCTTTGAAGAGTTGACAAAATAAAAGACTAAACATTGTTAAAAAAAACAATGTTTAGTCTTTTATTTTTCTCTAATAGCAAAACGACTTTTGACCTACTCTATTTTTAGTAGTTAAAGTAACTTGCAATTTCTGCAGCGTGTTTTCCGGCAACATGTCCAGTAACAAAGGCTGCGGTGATATTGTAACCACCAGTATAACCATTGACATCTAGTAACTCACCAGCAAAGAATAAGCCGTCGACTAGTTTACTTTCCATGGATTTTGGTTTCACTTCTTTTAGTTCAATCCCACCACCTGTAACAAATGATTTGTCTAGTGGATAGGTTTCATAACCTGTAATAATAAAGCCTTTGACTAACTCTGAGAATGCTAATTTTTCTTCGTCTGTCAGTTGTTTCAATGGTTTATTATCATCGATGTTTAACTCTTTTAATAAAAACTCTAAATAACGTTCTGGTAATAAGTGTTTTAAGCCATTTTTAATGGATTTATTTCCTTGATCTGCTATTCGTTCATCAATAGCCTTAATTAAATCAGCTATACTCATTTTAGGTAAAGCGTCTAACACTAAAGTCACATCGCCGTAGCCAAGTTCGAGTTCTTTGTTAACAAACATACTACATCTTAATGCGGCTGGTCCAGATACACCAAAGTGAGTAAATAACATATCCATCTCATGTCCGACAATTTCTTTGCCTTTTTGATTCATCACAGAGAGTCTAATATCTCTTAAAGAAAGGCCTTGGAGAGTTTTTTGTTGGACAAAAGAATCTCTTGATTTAATAGGGGATTCAGTAGGGAAAAGTGGCGTAACTGTATGCCCTAATGCTTTTGCTAATTTATAGCCATCGCCTGTAGAGCCTGTGTATTGGAACGTTTTTCCACCAGTTGTTAAAATTACACAATGAGAAGAATAAGCCTGTCCCTCAGTCGTCACCACGCCTGTAACTTGTCCAGTTTCTGTTGAAACCGCCGACACAGTTGATTTCATAATAAACGTCACACCAAGTGCTTTTAGTTTTTTTTGTAAGCCTTCAATAATGGCTTTAGATTGATTGGCTACAGGAAATAAACGACCATGATCTTCTTCTTTTAAAGGGACACCATTTGATTCGAAAAATTCCATAATGTCATAATTATTGTATTGAGAAAAAGCACTATATAAAAATTTCCCATTACCAGGAATGAAATCGATGATTTCTTCAGGTGGGCGATTATTTGTGACGTTACAACGTCCACCACCTGTTAGTCGTAATTTTTTACCTAGCATTCTGTTTTTATCTACAATGGCAACTTTTGCCCCGTTTTCTGCAGCAGAAACAGCAGCCATCATACCACTTGTTCCACCACCTACCACGATCACATCAAAATCTGTCATCTATAAGCCTCCTTGTTTAGTCGATTCTTATTCTATCACAGTTTAATCATAAAAATAGAAAAAAGCTTCTAAGAAAAATTCTTGATATTTGAAAATTTTAGGCTATACTGAATCTATTAAAAATAAAGGGCGTGATGCAATGAATAATGTCAAAGAGTATTTAGTTAAATTAGAAGAAAATCAAAGGGAAAAGTATCCTAATCAACCCGAATACTTACAGGCTGTTGCAGAGTTCGTAGGAACTGTGGAGCCTTTTTTAGTAAAACATCCTGAATTTATGGAAAAAAATATTTTAGAGATGCTTTTAATTCCAGAAAGAATCATTGAGTTTCGAATTCCTTGGATGGACGACAAAGGTGCTTGGCGAATCAATACAGGTTACCGAGTTCAATATAACTCTGCTCTTGGACCATACAAAGGTGGTATGAGATTCCATCCGACTGTGAATCAAAGTGTGATTAAGTTCTTAGGATTTGAGCAAATCTTCAAAAATAGTCTAACCTCTCTACCAATTGGTGGAGGAAAAGGCGGAAGTGATTTTGATCCTAAAGGAAAATCAGACGGAGAAATCATGCGTTTTTGTCAAAGTTTAATGAGAGAATTACAAAAATACATTGGACCAAATGAAGATGTTCCAGCAGGAGACATTGGGGTTGGAGCAAGAGAGATTGGTTATATGTTTGGTGAGTACAAACGTCTAAATGGTTACCAAGCAGGCGTTCTGACAGGAAAACCATTAGCTTATTGGGGAAGTTTAGCCAGAAAAGAAGCAACTGGTTATGGCTTAGTTTACTTTGTGGAACATTTATTAAATGATTGCAATGATAGCATCAAAGGTAAAAAAGTATTAGTTTCTGGTAGCGGAAATGTGGCTATTTATGCTATTGAAAAAGCACAAGAATTAGGTGCTAGTGTTTATGGCTGTTCTGATTCATCAGGTAGCTTAATTGATCCAGATGGCATTGATTTAGATTTAATCAAAGACATTAAAGAAGTTAAAAGAGAGCGAATCAACACATATCTTGAACAACATCCGAATGCTAAGTTTTATGAAGGTAAAAATATTTGGGACATAGAGTTTGATTATGATGTGGCTCTACCTTGTGCAACTCAAAATGAAATTTCAAAAGAATTAGCTAATCAATTGGTTAAAAATGGTGTGGCAATTGTTGCAGAAGGAGCTAACATGCCAACTTCTTTAGAAGCCTTAGAAGTCTTAAAAGAAAACAAAATTATCTATTGCCCTGGTAAAGCAGCTAATGCTGGTGGTGTTGCGGTTTCAGCTTTAGAAATGGCTCAAAATGCACAACGTTTACCTTGGACTTTTGAAAAAGTTGATGCAGAACTGAATCAAATTATGAAAAATATTTACGAAACATCTCGTCAAACATCATTAGAATATGTGGGCGAATTTGATTTAGTCGCAGGAGCTAATATTGCTGGTTTTGCACGTGTGGCAGAAGCAATGGTTAGTCAAGGATTGGTATAGATAAGTTAGTTACAAGTAACAGAATTGAATTATTTCAGAAAATTTGATGTGAAAACTCTGAAATAATGGTAGAATGTTGATGTATTATTATGAACAAACACATAAAATATAGGAGGATGGCTATGTCACATATTAGTTTTGACTATTCTAACATCGGTAAATTCGTTGGTGAACACGAGTTAGGATACATGCAAGCTGAAGTTAGTGCAGCGCATAAATCATTAAAAGAGGGTACAGGAGCAGGTAGTGATTATTTAGGATGGATCGATTTACCTGTTAATTATGACAAAGAAGAGTTCGGCCGAATCAAAGCAGCCGCTGAAAAAATTCAATCAGACTCAGAAGTATTAGTTGTCATTGGTATTGGAGGATCTTACTTAGGAGCAAAAGCTGCTATCGATTTTCTAAACCACTCTTTCTATAATTTATTAGATAACGAAGAAAGAAAAGCACCACAAGTATTCTTTGCAGGAAACAGTATTAGTTCTTCATACTTAACTGATTTAATTCACATCATTGGTGATCGTGATTTCTCAGTTAACGTCATTTCTAAATCAGGTACAACAACTGAACCAGCTATTGCGTTTAGAGTATTTAAAGAATTACTCGTTAAAAAATATGGTAAAGAAGAAGCAAACAAACGTATCTACGCAACTACTGACAAAGAACGCGGAGCAGTAAAAGTAGAAGCTGATGCTGAAAATTGGGAAACTTTTGTTATTCCTGATGATGTTGGAGGACGTTTCTCAGTCTTAACGGCTGTTGGATTGTTACCAATCGCTGTAACTGGCG
This sequence comes from Candidatus Vagococcus giribetii, assembly GCF_017316185.1. Classification (GTDB taxonomy): domain Bacteria; phylum Bacillota; class Bacilli; order Lactobacillales; family Vagococcaceae; genus Vagococcus; species Vagococcus giribetii. Next base: position 47,022 of record NZ_JAFLVX010000028.1, read on the forward strand.
CTAACATTGATGACTTGATGACAGGTGCAGCAGATGCACGTGCAGCTTATAGTTCAGATGATTTAGCAACAAATGAAGCTTATCAATATGCAGCATTACGTAATGTGTTATACCGTAAAGGAAAAGTAACTGAGTTATTAATTAACTATGAGCCAAGCTTACAGTACTTCTCTGAATGGTGGAAACAGTTATTTGGCGAATCTGAAGGTAAAGACCAAAAAGGTATCTACCCATCAAGCGCTAACTTCTCAACTGATTTACATTCATTAGGTCAATACATTCAAGAAGGTCGTCGTAATATCTTCGAAACAGTTATTAAAGTAGATAAAGCACGTCATGACTTAACGATTCCTGAAATGGAATTAGATTTAGATGGTTTAGGTTACATTCAAGGAAAAGAAATTGACTTTGTTAATACAAAAGCATTTGAAGGAACTCTTTTAGCTCATACAGATGGCGATGTACCAAACTTTGTTATTACAATTCCTGAAACAAACGCTTATACATTAGGTTACTTAATGTACTTCTTTGAAATTGCAGTAGGTATTTCAGGTTACTTAAATAGTGTTAACCCATTTGACCAACCAGGAGTAGAAGCTTACAAGAAAAATATGTTTGCTTTACTTGGTAAACCAGGATTTGAAGAATTAGCTAAAGAATTAAACGAACGCCTAGGTAAATAGATTTCAGCATGTATTTTGGTTTCATGGTAATCAAAACATGTAGGCATTAAAATGATCGTGGTGGTACATTTGGTACTACAACTAAGACACAGTAAATCTTTTTGGTTTACTGTGTCTTTTTGGTGTGCCCTGCATG
>NZ_JAFLVX010000029.1 GCF_017316185.1 Candidatus Vagococcus giribetii
TAGCGCCCATAGCTCAATTGGATAGAGTGTCTGACTACGGATCAGAAGGTTAGGGGTTCGACTCCTCTTGGGCGCGTTTTAAACACATGAAGAATAAATGAAAAGGCCAATTTGATTTGGTCTTTTTTCTTTTTTGTTAATATGATTACTTTAATGAGAAAGTATGTAATAATCTCAGAAGCTTAATTGACAGGCTAGGAATAGTTTGCTATGATAATAATGTACTTAGCGCCCATAGCTCAATTGGATAGAGTGTCTGACTACGGATCAGAAGGTTAGGGGTTCGACTCCTCTTGGGCGCGTCTTAAATGCATGAAGAGAAATGCGTTAAAACATCAATCTAATTATAGATTGGTGTTTTTTTATATCTAATGAGAATTAAATAGGAACTGTGCTTTTTGGTGTATTAATTAGGAATACTTTTGTATAATTAAGGTCAGAGATAGTCAATTAAGAAAGTAGGTGCCTAAAGATGGATAATCGGAACATGTCAGATTCTATTGAGTCTTATTTAAAAAAGATACTGGAACGAAATCATGAGATTGAAATACGTCGTTCTGAAATGGCAGATTTATTTGACTGCGTACCTTCTCAAATTAATTATGTGATTAATACACGTTTTACTGTTCCTCAAGGTTATAAGGTAGAGAGTAAGCGTGGTGGCGGAGGTTATATTCGCATTATAAAAATCAATTTAATGGAGAGTAGTAGTTACTTACACCATTTAGCTAGTTCTGTTGGAGCTGAATTGACAGAAAATGAGGCTTTTGCTATGGTGGAACAATTATATCTGAATGATTTGTTACATTTAAGAGAAATGAAATTAGTTAAAACGCTGTTAGCAAATAAAAATATTTTGAGTATTGCTGATAATAATCGATTGAGATCACACATGATGCTTGATTTATTAGAACGTTTAACGTATGAAGATAAGGAGTGAGCAACATGAGTGAATTATTTACTGAGAAAGCTAAAAAAGTATTAGATAATGCGCAAATGGAAGCAAAGTATTTTAAACAAAATTCGGTAGCAACAGAGCATTTATTATTAGGATTAATCAAGGAGCAAAAAGGAATTGCCAGCAAGGTGTTACGTCAATTAGATATTGATCAACAACTTGTGTTTGAAGAAATTGAGCAGATCACAGAATATGGTCAATATCGACCAAAACCAGATGAGTTATTGCCTTATTCACCGAGAACGAAACAAATTCTGTCTTATGCTGCTATGGAAGCTAAGCGAGTAAACGCGCCTAGTATAGGAACAGAGCATATTTTATTAGCACTTATTCGTGATGAGGAAGTATTAGGTGCTCGTGTGTTAACGAATTTAGATATTAGTCTAAGCAAAGTGAAAAACTTGATTTATAAAAAAATCGGTTTAGTAGATCCAACAAGTAAACAAGGGCAAAGAAAACAAGCTCAAGTTGCTAATCAAAGTAAAGCTCAAGAAGAGGGGACACCAACGTTAGATTCTCTAGCAAGAGATTTGACACAGTCTGCTCGTGAGAAACGTTTAGATCCATTAGTAGGTAGGGAAAAAGAAGTTCAACGCCTTGTTCAAGTGTTAAGTCGTCGAACAAAGAATAACCCTGTTCTAGTTGGAGAGCCAGGTGTGGGTAAAACGGCGATTGCAGAAGGATTAGCACAACGCATTGTTGATGGGCTAGTACCAAAAGAAATGCTATCAAAACGTTTAATGATGCTTGATATGGGAGCTGTTGTAGCGGGAACGAAATACCGTGGAGAATTTGAGGACCGCATGAAACGAGTGGTTGATGAGATTTACCGTGATGGACAAGTCATTCTTTTTATTGATGAGCTACATACGTTGATCGGTGCTGGTGGTGCTGAAGGAGCAATTGATGCATCGAATATTTTAAAACCAGCTTTAGCTCGTGGAGAGCTTCAAACAATTGGAGCAACTACTTTAGATGAATACCAAAAATACATTGAAAAAGATTCGGCTTTAGAGCGGCGTTTTGCCAAGATTCAAGTAGATGAACCAACGCCAGAAGAAGCGGAAGAGATTTTATTAGGTCTTAGAGCCCGTTATGAAGAATATCACCAAGTGAAGATTACAGATGAAGCTGTTCATGCAGCAGTGAATTTAGCGACTCGCTATATTAGTGACCGTCAACTACCAGATAAGGCAATTGATTTAATTGATGAATCTGCAGCAAGAGCCCGTTTAGAGTTGGCTAATAAGCCTTCACCACTTGTGGTTCAACAAGGTAAAATTGACACTCTATTAGAGGAAAAAGAAGCGGCTATTATGAAACAAGATTTCGAGTTAGCTGCAGATTTGCGTAAAAAAGAACAACGTGCTGTGACACGTTTAGAGAAGTTGATTTCCCTTGAGAAGGAAAACGAAGGCGTTTATCAAACGGAAGTCACAGAAGAAGCAATTGTATCTGTTGTGGCTCAGTGGACAGGTATTCCTTTAGAGCAACTTGAGAAGAAAGAGTCAGAGCGTTTACTTGAGTTGGAAAAAGAGTTACATGAGCGCGTTGTCGGACAAGACGAGGCTGTTGTAGCCATTTCAAAAGCTATTAGACGTTCACGTAGTGGTTTAAGTGATCCAAATCGCCCAATCGGTTCGTTCATGTTCTTAGGACCTACAGGTGTAGGTAAGACGGAGTTAGCTAAGACATTAGCTGCGACGATGTTTGGTTCAGAAGAAGCCTTGATTCGAATTGATATGTCTGAATTCATGGAAAAACATAGTACGAGCCGTCTGGTTGGTTCTCCTCCTGGTTATGTGGGATATGATGAAGGTGGTCAATTAACAGAGCGTATTCGTCAAAAACCTTATTCCGTGATTCTATTAGATGAGGTGGAAAAGGCTCACCCGGATGTGTTTAACATTTTACTTCAAGTATTAGATGATGGTCATCTAACGGATTCTAAAGGACGTAAGGTGAATTTCAAAAATACGATTTTGATTATGACATCAAATATCGGAGCAACTGCCTTAAGAGATGAGAAGACAGTTGGTTTTGCGGCAAAAGATGCATCTAAGAATTACGATGCCATGAAATCACGTGTGTTAGAAGAATTGAAGAAACGATTCCGTCCAGAGTTCTTAAACCGTGTAGATGACATGCTTGTGTTCCATGCACTTTCTCAAACAGAGCTTCATGAAATCGTGAAGATTATGAGTAAGAGTATTGTAGAGCGTTTGAAAGTACAAGGTATTGACTTAAAATTAACGCCTGCTGCTATTGAAGTTGTTAGTAAAGCTGGTTTTGATCCTGAGTATGGGGCTCGTCCGATTAGAAGAGCTCTCCAAAAAGAAGTGGAAGACCGTTTAAGTGACATGCTTTTATTAGGAGAAATTACACCTAATAGCAAAGTAGTTGTCGGAGCCAAAAAAGGTGAGATTCAAATTAAAGTAACAGCTAATAAAAAATAACGAGTCATATCACAAACTGGTGTAACTTTCGTTTAAATGAAACATAAAAGGTTGGCCTTAATAGGTCAACCTTTCTTTATTATAAGGGTTGTTATTAATTTTTAACTGTTCTTTAAATTTGTGATGTTATTGTCAAAGGTTGCTCTTCTGTGGTAGGATAACCTTGATTGAAAAAGAAGGAGCGACTTAGATGATTGAAATAACAGCTACTGTAGAATCCATAGAACAAGCTAAAGCGTTACTTGATTTAGGTGTGGATTATTTATATGTAGGAGAGGCTCAATTTGCCTTAAGGCTACCAAAGCATTTTACTAGAGATGAAATCAGAGAATTAGTACAATTAACCCATGAGAAAGGGAGAAAAGTCCGTGTGGCAGTTAATGGGATTATGCACCCAGACAAGATGGTCTTGATTCCTGAGTATTTAGACTTTTTAACAGCGATTTCTGTAGATGAAATTGTTGTAGGAGATCCTGGTGTGATTCATGTACTACGTCAAAAAGGGTATGAACTACCTTTTGTTTATGATGCTGCAACGATGGTCACGAGCTCTCGTCAAATTAATTTTTGGGGAAACCGCGGGGCAATTGGCGCTGTCTTAGCTAGAGAAATTCCTTATTTAGAACTAGTTGAACTGGCTAATAACTTAACTATTTTTGGGGAAGTTTTAGTGTACGGGGCAACGTGTATTCATCAGTCGAAACGTCCTTTATTGCAAAATTATTTAAATTACACAAAATTAAAAGAAACAACGGATAAAAGCCGTCAATTGTATATTTCTGAGCCAAAAGATGATGAGACTCACTATTCTATTTATGAAGACGAGCATGGCACGCATATTTTTGCCACAGATGATGTGAATCTTATGTTAGAAGTAGACGAGTTAAATCGAATTGGGTTAACTCATTGGAAATTAGATGGTATTTATACGCCTGGAGACGATTTTGTTAAGATTGTAGAAGCTTTTATTGAAGCCAAACAATTAATCGAAGAAGGCAATTGGACAGTTGAAGCTAAGGAACGTTTGGACCAAGTGATAAGAGAAACCCATCCAAAAGAGCGTGGTTTAGATACTGGCTTTTATTACTTAAACCCTGATGATATTAGATAAGGAGACACAGATATGACAACCAAACAATTAAAACGACCAGAAGTACTAGCACCCGCAGGTACACTTGAAAAACTAAAAACAGCCATTTCTTATGGTGCAGATGCTGTCTATATTGGAGGAAATGCTTTTGGCTTAAGAAGTCGAGCAGGTAATTTCACTTATGAAGAGATGGCAGAAGGCGTGGCGTTTGCTAAAGAGCATGACGCAAAAGTTTATGTGGCAGCGAATATGGTGACTCATGAATTTGACGCCAAAGGAGCTGGTGAGTTTTTTAGAGAGTTACGTGATGTAGGCATTAGTGCTGTGATTGTGTCTGATCCGGCTTTAATCGAGATTTGTATCACTGAGGCACCAGGCTTACCTGTTCATTTGTCGACTCAGTCTTCAGCTACAAATTTTGAGACCTTAGAGTTTTGGAAAAATGAAGGATTAGAACGGGTGGTATTAGGCCGAGAAGTCTCTATGGCGGAAGTTAAAACCATTCGTGAGAACACAGATATTGAGATTGAAGCCTTTATTCACGGGGCGATGTGTATTTCGTATTCAGGTAGATGTACCTTATCTAATCACATGTCTCATCGAGATGCTAACCGTGGTGGATGCTCACAATCTTGTCGCTGGAAGTATGATTTATTTGATATGCCTTTTGGTGAGGAGCGCCGTTCACTAACAAGTAGCGGTGAAGTGGAAGAACCTTTTTCAATGAGTGCTGTGGATATGTCTATGATTGAACATATTCCAGATTTGATTGAGAATGGTGTGGATAGCTTGAAAATTGAAGGGCGTATGAAATCAATTCATTACGTGTCTACTGTGTCAAATGTGTATAAAAAAGCTGTGGATAGTTACATGGAAGATCCTGAAAATTATGAGTGCAAACAAGAGTGGATTGATGAGTTGTGGAAAGTTGCACAGCGAGAATTATCAACAGGGTTTTACTACCAAATACCAACAGAAGAAGAGCAGTTATTTGGTAAAAGACGAAAAATCCCTGTGTTTAAATTTATTGGGGAAGTATTGGCGTATGATGAAGCAAGTAAAATCGCAACCATTAGACAACGAAATCATTTTAGATTACAAGATGAGATCGAATTTTATGGTCCTGGCTTTACTCATTCTCATCAAGTCATTACAGAGATGTGGAATGAAGACGGAGAGCCGATTGAAAAGGCCCCTAATGCCATGATGATTGTTAAGATGCCTGTGGAAACCCCGGTTAAACCAGGAGATATGATAAGAAAACGAAAATAAGGGTGATAAATAGATGAAACAATTTGACTATATCGTACTAGGTGGAGGTAGTGGTGGTATCGCCTCTGCCAATAGAGCAGGTATGCACGGAGCTAAAGTCTTGTTGATTGAAGCAAGTGATTTAGGTGGAACCTGTGTTAACGTTGGTTGTGTCCCTAAAAAAGTCATGTGGTCAGCTTCAGAGATGCGTACGCAACTCTTAAAACAAGCTAAAGATTACGGATTCAATGTGACTTTAAATGAGTTTGATTTTTCTAAACTAGTAAAAAATCGTGAAACGTATATTGACCGCTTAAATGGCTTGTACTTAAAAGGGCTTGAAAGTAATGGTGTTACTGTGGTTAAGGGATATGGGGAATTTGTTAATGAATCAACAGTGACTGTTAATGGTGAAGAGTATACAGCTCCTCATATCTTGATTGCAACAGGTGGAAAAGCTGTTCGTCCGGCTATTCCTGGTGGGGAATACGGACTTGATTCAAATGGGTTCTTTGGTTTAACGGAAGCACCTAAATCAGTTGCTGTGGTAGGAGCAGGCTACATTGCTGTTGAAATTGCCGGAGTTTTAAATGGTTTAGGAGCAGAGACCCATTTAGCCTTTAGAAAAGAAACATTCCTAAGAGACTTTGATGAGTTAGTGGTAGATGGTTTGATGACTAGCTATCAAGAACAAGGGATTCATCTGCATCCGCATTCGATTCCAAAAGAAGTTAAAAAAAGTGAAACAGGATATGAGTTGTTATTTGAAAATGGCACACATATCGAAGTAGAAGAGATTATTTGGGCAATTGGTAGAACACCTAACACAGAAAACTTAGGTCTTGAAAAAGCCAATGTAGCTTTAACTGATGGCGGAGCGATTGAAGTGACTAAGTTTCAAGAAACGTCTCAAGCAGGTATTTATGCTGTTGGAGATGTGATCGATAAAGTTAACTTAACACCAGTTGCAATTGCAGCGGGGCGTCGTTTATCTGAGCGTTTATTTAACAATCAAACAAATGCTTTTTTAGAGTATGAAACGATTCCAACAGTGGTCTTTTCTCATCCGACAATTGGTACAGTTGGGCTAACTGAAAAAGAAGCCAGAGCTAAATTTGTTGATAAAAGGGTGAAAATTTATACATCAAGCTTCACACCTATGCAATATGCCATCACAGAAGTCAAAGAAAAATGTCATATGAAATTAGTTTGTGTAGGAGAAGAAGAAAAAATTGTGGGTCTTCACGGAGTAGGACTGGGTGTGGATGAGATGCTTCAAGGGTTTGCCGTTGCTATTAAAATGGGCGCAACAAAAGCTGATTTTGATAACACAGTAGCGATTCATCCAACTGGAGCAGAAGAGTTTGTGACAATGAGGTAACAAACAATAATTGTTATTAAATAAGAGAGTTTCAAATTTTACTTTGAAACTCTTATTTTAATGGGGTATAATGGATTGTGATAAAATTATAAAAAGGGGAGGATATATCATGGATTTACTAACATTGGCACGGTTCCAATTCGGAATGACGACTGTCTTTCACTTCTTTTTTGTACCAATGACGATAGGACTAGCATTTGCAGTAGCTATCTTAGAGACAATGTATGTGGTTAAAAAAGAACAAATTTATAAAGATATGGCGAAATTCTGGGGTAACATTTTCCTATTAGGCTTTGCAGTAGGGGTTGTTACAGGGATTATCCAAGAGTTTCAGTTCGGAATGAACTGGTCTGAGTACTCTCGTTTCATGGGAGATATTTTTGGCGCACCATTAGCAGTAGAAGCGTTACTTGCTTTCTTCATGGAGTCTACATTTATCGGATTGTGGATTTTCGGTTGGGACAAGTTCAACGAGAAATTGCACTTATCATTTATTTGGTTAGTTTCATTAGGAACAACTTTATCTGCTTTATGGATTCTAGCAGCCAACTCATTTATGCAAAACCCAGTTGCGTATCAAATTAACGAAACAACAGGGCGCGCAGAATTAACAAGTTTTGTTGGTTTACTTAAAAACCACCAATTGTGGATGGAATTTCCACATGTTATCTTTGGAGCGGTATTAACTGGAGGATTTGTTATTGCAGGTTGTTCAGCTTGGAAGCTACTAAGAAAAGAAGATACAAAATTCTTCAAGAAATCAATGAAATTTGGTTTGATCTTAGGATTAATTGGTTCAGTACTAACAATTGGTGCAGGACATAGACAAATGATTGCAGTTGCAGAAGATCATCCAATGAAATTTGCAGCAATGGAAGGAATCTATGAAGATACAACAGGTACTTCAGCTCCTTGGAATATTGTGGCAGGTGTGGATACAAAAAATAAAGAAACCAAATGGGAAATTCAAGTACCTGGTTTACTAACTCTTCTTGGAGGACAACCTACATATCAAGGGATGAACTCTGTTAACGAAGACTTACACAAAGAATACGATGCTAAATTTGGTGAGGATATGGATTACTACTTACCAGTTAAAACACTATTCTGGAACTTCCGTTTCATGGCAGGATTTGGTTCATTAATGGCATTAATGGCAATTGTGGGACTATTCCTAATGAGAAAAGGAACGTTAGAAAAATTAAAATGGCTACAGTGGTTATTTGTAGCAGGTATTTCATTCCCATTCATCGCCAACTCAACTGGTTGGATTATTACAGAAATGGGACGTGCTCCTTGGACTGTATATGGCTTATTCACGATTGCTGACAGTGTGTCTCCAAGTGTGACAAAAGGCTCATTAATCTTCAGTAACATTCTTTACTTTGGCTTATTCTTATTCTTAGGATTTGTTATGGTACTTTACGCAAAACGTACAATGAAAAAAGGCCCTTACTATGTAAGTCCTTCTGAAGCACGTAAAGAATCAATCGATCCGTTCTCAAAGGAGGCCTTCTAAAATGAGTAATTTACAATTATTATGGTTCTTTTTAAGTGCCGTCTTATTTACAGGCTTTTTCTTCTTAGAAGGATTCGACTTTGGTGTTGGAATGGCTGTTAAAACATTAGCAAAAAACAAACGCGAAAGAGATCAAATCATTCGTACAATCGAACCTGTATGGGAAACAAACCAAGTTTGGTTAATTACAGCAGGTGGAGCAATGTTTGCTTCATTCCCTGAGTGGTATGCGTCACTATTTAGTGGTTTTTACATCTTCTTATTACTTGTTTTAGTTGGATTGATTATCCGTGGGGTATCATTCAAATTTAGATCAAGTTCTGAAAGTGCAAAAGAACGTAATATTTGGGAATGGACACTTTGTATCGGAAGTTTCCTAGCAACCTTCTTCTTAGGTATGATGTTTATCGACTTAGTTCGTGGTATGCCTTTAGATGAAACTAAAAACGTTATGAACGCTACTTTCGGTGATTACGTAAATCTTTACGCTATCGTTGGTGGTGTAGCAGTAACATTGATTTCTTATATTCACGGTCTAAACTACCTACGTCTAAAAACAGATGGTAAAATTAGAGTTCGTGCTAATGAGCAATTGAAAAAATTATACCCAGTCTTATTTGTGGGATTAGTAGCATTCGCTGTGTTATCATTCTTACAAACAGACTTCTTTACAGAAAGAATGGTTTCTTCATTAATTATCTTAGTATTAATCGTTGCCTTTGCAGCAGTAGCAGCTTATGGTACTTACAAAGATAAAGAAGGTTTATCATTTATTTCAACTGGTTTAGTATTTGCTGGTGTTGTAGCATTTCTTTTCAATGGATTATTCCCTCGAGTAATGGTTGCTCAAGATGCTAAATATCATTTATTGATTGAAAATGCCTCAAGTACACCGTACACATTAAAAGTAATGACTATTGTGACACTTATTTTATTACCAATCGTTTTACTTTACACAGCTTGGAGTTACAAAAAATTCGCTAAGCGTGTACCAATTGATGTGTTAGATAAATATTAATAGACAAGGAGACGAACCTGGTTTGATCGATAAGAATTTATTTCGGATTGAAAAAATTAGGCCGGTCTTAATTGGGCTTGCAGGACTTGGTGTCCTGCAAGCCTTATTGATTATAGGCCAAGCTTATTTTTTATCCTACGCACTTAGTGAGCTATGGAATGGTGCTACTGTTTCTGCTCAATACTCAAAAATGGGTCTCTTTTTTATTTGTTTTCTGTTGAGACAAGTTGTGGTCTTTTTTAGAGACCGCTTTTTAGATCGATATGCTTATGAACAATCTCAAGTGGTGAGAAAACAACTGCTTGATAAAGTATTTCGATTAGGACCAAATTTTGTTCAAAAAGAAGGAACTGGAAATATGGTCACAATGGCCATTGAAGGTGTTTCTCAAATTGAAAATTATTTGACATTGATTCTACCTAAAATTACCAACATGATGATTATTCCGTGGATTATATTAGTCTTTGTTTTCACTCAAGATGTTCGTTCGGGAGTCATTTTATTGATTGTTTTTCCTATTATTATTCTATTTATGATCATTTTAGGATATGCCGCTAGAGCCAAAGCTGATCGTCAGTATGAAGGCTATCAACTATTAAGTAATCATTTTTTAGATTCTCTTAGAGGATTACAAACCCTTAATTTCTTAGGATTAAGTAAAAAATATGAAAAAAATGTGTACACCATCAGTGAAGATTACCGAAAAGCAACGATGAGTACCTTAAAAATAGCTATTTTATCCACGTTTGCTTTAGATTTTTTTACGACACTTTCTGTGGCTATTGTGGCAGTATTTCTAGGATTTAAGTTAATGAATGGAGAGATGTTATTATTCCCAGCTTTAACGACCTTAGTCTTAGCACCAGACTTTTTCCTACCCTTAAGAGATTTTTCTAGTGACTACCACGCAACTTTAGATGGTGGTAACACATTAAAATCTATTTTTACAATTATGGATCAACCAGAATTTACTGAGCAAGAAGGAGTTTATCTAACGGAGTGGCAAGAAAAAGACACAGTCGAATTAGATAACTTATCCTTAGCTTATGATCCAAGTGGAGAAAAGAATACCTTAACTGACATTAACTTTAAGTGGCAAGGATACGGAAAAATTGGAATCGTTGGTTTTTCTGGTTCGGGTAAGTCTACCTTAATTAAATTATTAGGTGGCTTTTTAGAAGCTAGAGAACCTAGTATCAAAGTGAATGAAACTAATCTATCTCACTTGCGTCTAGATAGTTGGCAAGATCAGCTACTTTACGTGCCACAAGATCCGTATATTTTCCATGATTCTTTAAAAAATAATATTTGTTTCTATCAACCAGATGCTAGCGATGAAAGTATTAAACAAGCTATTAGCCGAGCTGGTTTGACAGAAGTGATTAAAGAGTTACCTGAAGGCATTAACACAGTGATTGGAGACGCAGGTCACATGCTAAGTGGGGGACAAATGCAACGAGTGGCAATTGCACGTGCCTTTTTAGATGAAGGTCGTCAGATATTACTATTCGATGAACCGACTGCCCATTTAGATGTGGAAACAGAAGCAGAACTTAAACAAACTATGTTACCATTATTCGACAAACGTTTAGTCTTTTTTGCCACTCACCGTCTACACTGGATGAAAGAGATGGACTATATCTTAGTGATGAAAGATGGCCAAATTGTAGAACAAGGAACTTACGAGGACTTACGACAAAGAAAAGGTGCTTATCATGAATTTGTTGAGCAGTTGAAGGGGGAGTAATATGAAGACAACGTATTTATTACTTTCAAAAGAAGATCAGTGGGTTCGTCCTTACTTTAAGAAATACAAAAAATTATTAGCTTTAGTCTTGTTTTTAGGTTTCCTAACCTTTTTTGCAGCGAGTGCCTTGATGTTTACATCAGGTTTACTAATCAGTAAATCAGCTGCTAAACCTGAAAACATCTTAATGGTTTATGTACCTATCGTGTTAACTCGTGGTTTTGGTATTGCTAGACCTACTTTGCGTTATGTCGAGCGACTAGGAAGTCATAATTGGGTCTTAAAAATGACATCAGATATTCGCTTGAAGTTATATCAATCTATGGAATCAAAAGCGGCAAAATCAAAAGATGATTACCAAACAGGTAATTTACTTGGGATTTTAGCAGAAGATGTGGATCATATTCAAAATCTATATCTAAGAACCATATTTCCTGCGATTGTTTCTCTGATTTTATATGTTGTGATCGTGATTGCTTTAGGTTATTTTTCTTTGCCTTTAGCTTTAATGATGTTGCTGTTAATGGGAGTTATACTTTTTGTATTACCTCTTGCTTCAGTATTAGTCAACAATGCACGTATCTATCGCCAAAAAGCAAAACGTCACGCGCTCTATAATGAATTGACAGATGCTGTTCTTGGTGTAGGGGACTGGCAATACAGTGGACGCTATCAAGAGTTTTTAACTAGGTACAACGAATCAGAAGCTAAGGTCAGAGAAGAAGACCAAGCTATGAATCGTTACTCAAGATTTGATGGTTTAATCAAGCAAGTGGTTTTTGGTGTGATTATTTTAGTCTTGTTTGTGTGGGCGGGTAATTATTTTGGCTCAGGCGACCAAGCTATGAGAAACTGGATTGCGGCGTTTGTCTTAGCTTTCTTCCCTTTGATTGATGCTTTTGCACCAGTCAGTGATTCATTAAAAGAGTTACCTCTGTATGAAGATACGGTGCAACGTTTATCGACGTTACCAGAGATTAAATCAGAGGGAACGACTCAAGAAGTCACTTTGACGAGTAAAGAAATCATGTTTGATGAAGTTACTTTTAGTTATGGTGACGACACAAGAACCTTACTGAATGAGTTTAACTTGGTGATACCAGAAGGTGAAGTCCTAGCTGTTTTAGGAAAAAGTGGTGTTGGTAAAACAACCTTATCTAAATTATTGCGAGGCGACCTAGTACCTAAATCTGGTCAAATTACGATTGGAGATATCCCTGTGGTACAACTTGGTAGTCACGTATCAGATTTGATTGGTGTTCTAAATCAAAGTCCTCATATTTTTAATACAACCATTGGTAATAATATTCGCTTAGGTAATCTAGATGCAACAGATGAAGAGATTGAAGAAGCAGCGATTCAAGCTGGTTTGCAACCTGTCTTAGATAAATTACCTCTAGGTTTAGATACTGTTGTTGAAGAAAGTGGTAAGAGATTTTCAGGTGGAGAGCAACAACGAATTGCCTTAGCCCGAATCTTGCTACAAGACGCACCGATTATTATTATTGATGAGCCAACGATTGGTTTAGACCCAGTGACTGAAAAACAATTGTTAACAACTGTTTTTGAGGTCTTAAAAGGTAAAACTGTTCTATGGATTACTCACCATTTAGTGGGAACTCATTATGCGGACCGAATTATCTTTATTGAAGACGCTAAGATTAGTATGGAAGGTAATTTAAATTCCTTACTAACAGAAAGCTCTCGTTTTAAAGAGTTGTATCAATTAGATTTATATGAATAAATGACTGAAACTCTCGAACAATCATTAGTTGGTTGTTCGGGAGTTTTTTGTGAACTTGTCCGTTTAAATGACAAAAACGGAAAAAAAATAAAGCCTTTTTTCTTTATACTATAAGTATCAAGAAAGTAAAAGCAAGGGGGCAACATGATATGGTAAAGAAAACATTTTTTATTATTTTAGCAAATTTAGTCGTATTAGGTGGATTAAGTGTTGGTAAAATAGCCCTTGCGGATACAGCTAACGAACAGGAAACAACTGCTAACTTAACTGAAGAAAGTTTTGAAGAGATAGTTGAAGAAGAACACACAACAGTTTTTGGGCCGGAAACAAGGGGTAGTAGTATATCTGTTAATACTCCAACACCGCTATGGGTATCATTAGGATCTGTTGGTAAAGATTTTGAAGATGCTGTTTATGATCAAGGAAACATCAAGATTGATGGCCAATTAGCGCCATGGAGAGATCTAATATTAACATCAACTATCCAAGGTGGAGTTGACACGATAACAAGCAGAAAAAATGAAAATGAAACGAGATGGTATTTGACTACTATAACAGATAATAATAATGTATCCAACTACACTGCAGCTAGTGGAGAATACCGAGTTAATTATGGAAGTAGTATTGTTTTTGGTTCAGGAAGTAATGTATCTGGTGCGTATACGCTTCATTCTAGAAGAAAAGTTACTAACATTCTAGATTACAATATTACAGCCACTAATGGGAACGGAGACAGAGATACCATTTTAAATGGTAGTTATGTTGGTCAAGACTACTATAGTATTGAATACTTTTCTACTTTAGGCGATGACTGGAGTAAGCCAACTAAAACGGTTACTGCTAAAGGTGACGACAAAAAGAGTGATGTCTTAAAAAAGTGGTCAAACGTTAGTGCCAGTAGTAGTGGGGTAGTTAGAACATGGTGTGCTAATCCGAGATACAATCAATTATTTACGTCTAATGGAAGTTCTACACAAGAAAAGAATTATGCAGACAAAGAAGGCTATGCTTATTACAAAATCACAGAAAATGGATTTGAACCACTAGGAACAACTCCCTTAAAAACTACGGAACAAACGATTTCAATGACAACGACAGATAAGCAACTAGATGAAATGGTAGAAAAATCATTTGTTGATTTACCAGACACTGTGGAAGTAATAGGTTTTACGGAATACCCATCTAGAACTAAATTAGGAAAAACAAAAGGTAAAGTAAAAGTGTCTGAGAAATCAGCTGTGACAGGAAATAAAACAATTGAAACTATCTACACTGTGCCATTTAATGTGATTGAACAACCATTAGGAGTTAACTTATCATCAGTAGTTATCCCAGTAGGAACACATACTGAGTTACTTGATGTGAATGATTACATTGAACGTGTCACGTTAGGTGATGAAGAGTTGAGTCCATCAGAGTATACAGCTACTTTTGAAACAATACCTAATACGATGAAAGTTGGGACACAAAAAACAAGTATCAAAGTGGAAACAAAAGAAGGAAATAAATCTGTTGTAGAAGAAACAACAACCAATCTCATCTGGGGTCATACAATAGGATCTAGTAAAGACGGAACGGATGAAACTCCAATCGACATTTCTGTTAGTATGCTACATGGTGCTCAAAATCCTTACCTCGTAGCCAATGACGGGAATGGATTGAACCCAGGCGATATCAGATATGACACAAATTTTTTTGTTTATAGAGGAGCAAACACCCAAGATAATAGAATTTTCTACTCACCAGCATTTTATCCTGGTGGTCAAGCGACTCAAACGAGAGATTTTTGGAATGACGGTGGTACTAGATGGACTGGATCAGAAACGTATCCAGGATTTAAAAACACAGAATTTCACTATGGTGACGTAGTAGCTTATGAAACACTTAAATCACAACACCCAGCTGATGGGGAGCTAAGCGAGAAAATGTGGGCTACAAGAGATGAAAAATTAGTGAAAGAATCTCCAGGTTATCAAACAGTGTATTATGAAATGACAGAGGCTGGTTTTAACGCCTTAAGATTAAATCAATTAGAAGTTAATCCGAATCTTATGACAGTTGATTTAGGAACTGAGAAAAGTGACATGGATAAACTAGCTAAAAATACGATGATTATCCCAGAACATATCATCAATAAAGATGACTACCGTTTTGAATTTGCGAGTGTAGACACAAAAACAAGTGGTAAGAAAAAAACGAAAGTTAATGTCTATGAAAAACTAGTTAGTGGTGGTGACTTTAGAACACAATACGATGTTGAATACATTGTTAACTCACAAGTGACAGAAAAATATGTATCAGAAACAGGTGATAAATTAAAAGACGCTAAAGTAACAAATGTTGATCTAGGAAAAGAGTATCAAGGACAACCTGAAAAAAGTATGACAATTTCAGGTGACGTTTATCTTTACCAAGGTTGGTTAGCAGGAGATAAAAATCCAGCAAAAGACAAACCAACACCAGGTAACCCACCAGTAGCAAAAGACACAACAACTTATCAATATGTCTACAAAAAAGCAGACAACATGATTAATATGACCATACCAACAGAATTACTTTTTGAAACAGATAAAGAAGATAAACAAGTTTCTTCAAAGAATTACGAAATTAAAAATAATTCAACGGACGTATCAACAGAAGTTATTCTAGAAGAATTTGTTAAAGAAACAGGTGATGTTAAATTATTGACTAGTAAAGACAGTAATCCAACAAAGGAAACAAAAGCTGCGAGATTAAACGTGATGGAAAATAACAAAGTAGTGATTGATAGCTTAACTGAAGCAACAACCAACCAATCAATTAAGACTCTTAAAGCAGGTGAAACAACGACAATTGGCTTAACAGGTACTTACTTTGGTTCAATGGAAGAAAGTAACCATGTTAATTATCACATGAACTTTAAGTTTAAAGCAGGAGCTAATTAAAAATCCCTCACAGTGCGTGGGGGATTTTTAATTTTCAATAACAAAAGTTGTGTGTTAAGTTATTAAATAGTTCCTTTTTTATAACAAATAACTTATACAAGTTCATTTTAAGTGTTTTAAAAAATACCTCATGATATAGTTTGGGTGTGTAAATATGAGTGATAAGGTTATCAATTGTTCTAATAGGTGTTTATATGAACACCTATAACCTTTTTAAATAACTGATAATTAATAAAAAAAGATTAAGGCAAATGATAGAAAACTAATCGAAAAAAACGAAGAAGATATTTAGTGAGTATCATGCCATAAGCAATTTACTGTCTTGTGAAAAGACAATAAATACAAATAAAAAGGCTCTAAATCAAGTTATACTTTACTTGTCAAATTAATAAGAAAGAGGAGGTGAAAGCAATGAGTAAAAAACATTTGACTAATTTAGGAATGTTGTCAATTTGCTTTTCAATACTTTTTTCTGTTAGTTCACTTGCTTTTGCATCGGAAGCAGAGGAAACTGTATTTTTAAATAATGAAACAGATCAAACCAGTGAAAAAACTATATTTAAAGGAATAGGAATTCAGGATAATAATGAGGGTCAATTATTTGGACCTCAACTAATCGAACCTCGCTCAGAAGGTGAAGGTAGAGTGCTATATGATCCGATACATATTCCATTAGGAGCTAGACCAGAAACTCAAGAAAAGACAATTAAGGACGGTAGTGAGTTATTCGGTATTGGGGGGAAACTGCAGAGTAGACAAGTCGTTGTGGTCAATTATATACCTGTTACTAATTCTTATATAAATCAGCGAAACTTGGAGTCGAAAAAGATTGAAACGCAACAAGGTCAGTTTATAGGTATACCTATATTCTCTGATGAATTACTTTTTACTGATGCTAAAGAAAGATATATAGTGGATCGCTTTTCTAATATTAATTATGTTATGGATTACGGTGAAACGTTAGAGATACCGTTTCCAAAAGGATCTAGCGATTCATTAAGTCTAACGGGACATGAGATTGAGGAGATTGATGATTATATTGGTGCCAGTTACTCTCCGATACATTATATAACAGCAGGGAATCCTACTGGAACTGATGGTAACGAAAGGTATGATAAAAGTAATCCTGATGAGGAATTTTTTAAAATTGAAATGTATAATTCGCTATTTAACATAAGCAATGGATATACCCCTACAAATGAAGTGATAATTAAAGGAAGTACAACTAAAAATGGAGTACTGAATGCATTGAATAATAACAAAAACTTAGGTAGTGCTACAATTGTACGTATTTACTCAAAGGATAAAGTACCTATTAATAAATATAGTTATAATAATGGAGATACACCGATAGGACCTAAGAATGAGAGTGGTTATAACAGTGATAAAAATATCTTTTTTGAATTAAAGAACGGAAAATTTACCAAAGCATCTTCTGATATCAAGGTCTCGCCACCTAAATTATTAAAGACAAATACCTCACGAAAAATACCACAAGGAACAAGTCGGGCATATATGGATAGTACAATTGAAGATTTTTTTGTTAATAATGAAGAGTTTGACATATCTTCCGATAAAATGAGCTATATCAAATTAGAAAATAATAAAACTAATCCTGACACAAGTAAAATTGGGACTCAGGTAGCTCATATCTCGGTATTAGAATATGACGAAGCGACAAAGAAAGAATGGAAAAAAACTTACGAAATTCCTTATGAAGTAGTAAAAGATGCAGGACCACGTCTTGAGACAAAAGGACGAGAAGTTACTGTTGGGACAACTCCTGATGAACTAGATCGAACAATTGAAGAGTCTTTCGAAGAAGAAATATTATCTAAAGTAAACTATCAGAGTATGTCATTTATAGAGTATCCAGATACAAGTAAAACAGGACAACAAACTGGGAAGATTAAAGTGGTCGGTGAAGAGAATGAAGTAGGCACACCTTTTGACCGTATTTACGATGTAACTTTTAATGTGACTGAAGAAAAACTATCGATTAATTTACAATCAAAAGAGGTTCCTGTTGGAACAAATGCCAATGCATTGAATGCTGAGGATTACGTTAAAGAAGTGGCATTAGCAGGTAAAACATTAGATTCTTCCGATTACACAGTTAGTTTTGTAAGAGAGCCAAATACAATGAAGGTTGGTAAATCAGAAACTGAAATCAAAGTAGTGCTTAAAGATGATAAAAAGAGTGTGACTAATAAAGTAGATACTAATGTTATTTGGGCTGATACATTTGGTTCTAGCAAAGATGGAACTGATAAAACACCAATTGATGTTTCAGTTAGTATGTTACATGATGGACAAACCCCTTATTTAGTCGCTAATGACGGAAATGGTTTAAACCAAGGAAATACAGTCACATTAAATAAGATATATGTATACAGAGGTACTGAAACTAAAGAAAATGAAATTTTTTACTCACCGGATTATTACCCTGGAGGATTAGCCAGTCAAACTAGAGATTTGTGGAATAATGGAGGTCCTTTATACAATGGAAAAGGTGATTATCCAGGTTTTAAAAACACTGAGTTCCACTATGGTGATGTTGTAGCCTATGAAGCAGGAGATGACACAAATCTAGGAATTAAGACTTGGACATCTAGAGATGAAAAATTAGTGAATGAAACAGTAGGATATAAAAAAGTTTATTATGAAATGACATCAAAAGGTTACAATCTATTAAAATTTAATCAGTTAAAAATTAAAAATAACGTCTTAGTCTTTGATACAAATATGACTGAGGAGGAAATGAACCAAGAAGCTATTAAAACTATTGAATTTCCACGTGATATGACAGACAAAGATAAAGAAAAATTTACTTTTAAAATAAGAAATGTTGATAAGTCTAAGTTAGGAAAACAAAAAGTTAAAATAGATATTTATGAAGCATTAGCAACAGGTGGTGAGTTTAAAACCACAAAGGATGTTGAAATTGAAGTGAAAGCAGAACTAAAAGTTGAGTTGCAACAAGCTGATGTCCCAGTTGGAACAAAATCAAGTGAGATTAATGCTAATGATTATGTGAAAACAGTCAAATTAGGTGACAAAACATTAGATCCATCAGAATATACAGCTACGTTAGAAAAAGCACCTGATACAAGTTTGGTTAGTATAAGAGACCATATGCCAGAACCTTTGTTACAAGAAGCAACAATAAAGGTTGTAACTAAGGCTGACAACCAAACAAAGACCGAAACGGCGATGACAAATATTACTTGGGGACACACAATAACTAGTCGGGGAATCAATGATAAATACACGGCAACCTCACTTAGTTTACTCACAGACAAAGGTAAACCTTATATTGAGGCAAACAGAGGTATGAACACATCGACTAGTCCTATGAACATGGATCCAACTATTTCCTTGTATAGAGGCAATATAAATAACTCGTTAATTACTGATGGATCTAGTGCAGGGGTTGACATTAAAGCTTCAGAAACGGTTAATAAGTGGAACAAAGAATTGAAGAATGTTGACTTCCAATACGGTGATGTGTTTGGTTATACAGTTTCTGAGAAAGATGGAAAAAATTCAAATGGTTCAAGGACATTTGCGACTCGTAATGAAAAATTAATCAAAGAAACTGAAGGTTATGAATATGCTTATTATGAACTAACTAAAGATGGCTATCGTCTAATGCATTTCAATCAGTTAACACCTAAGAAAGAGATGTTACAAGTTTCAATGGGAACTGATTTGAGTAAAGAAATCATTAACGCATTTGACGTACCAAAAGATGTAAATCTAGCAGATTTCCGTTTTGAAGTAGTTAATGCTGATACAACAACCACTGGTAAAAAGACAACACAAGTTAATATCCATGAAAAATTGAGTAACAAACAAGAATTTATGAGTAGTGTAGAGATAAACTACTTTGTTAAACCACAAGTAACAGAAAAATTCTTAGACACAACAGGAAAAGAATTGAAAAGTCAAAAAACTACTGAGATTAATCTTGATCAAACTTACCAAGGGAAACCAGATAACTTTGTAACCTATAATAGTGAGGTTTACAGTTACCAAGGTTGGTTACCAAGTGATAAAAACCCAGGTAAAGACAAACCAACTCCAGGTAATCCACCAGTAGCAAAAGACACAGCAACGTATCAGTATATTTATGAAAAAGCAGATAATTTAATTAATATGACCATTCCAACAGAATTGTTATTTGGTACAGAGGAAAATAGTAACAAAATAGCTTCAAAGAATTACAAGATAACCAACAATTCAAAAGATGTGAAGACTGATGTCGTATTAGATACCTTTGAGACAGTGAAGTCTGATGTGACTTTACTTGGATCAAAAGATAAAGATCCATCTAAGCAACAAGTAGCAGCCCGTTTTAACCTAATGGCAGATCAACAACCAGCTATTAGTAGTTTAACGGAGAAGACAACAAATGAAACAATTAAGAGTCTAGAACCACAGAAAAGTACAGATATCAGTCTGTCAGGTCTTTATTTTGGACCATTAGAGGACAGTCTAGTTGTGGATTACCAGATGCACTTTAAGTTTAAGGTTGTATCTGAGTAATCTGAAAAAAATGTCTTTTTAACAGACAAAACTCAAAAAAAAATCCAGTAAAAAGACGATATACTCTAAGTATCAAATAAAGTTCAACACATGCTAAACATGTGTTAGTAAGAAAAGGGAGTAGATACACATGTCAAAGAAAAAAGTCAAAAAAGTAAGTAGCAACAAAAAGAAGAGTCAAGACACTAAGAAAAAGCGTCAATTGATGATTGCTCTCTTACTACTATGCTTAGCAGTTGGCGGAGGCATTGCTTACAAAGTGTTGAACAAACCTACTGGAGGTGAGCTGGTCGGAGGAAACTTCTTACCAGAAGGAAAAGATGCTAAAAAGATGTCAAAAGAGGAATTGGAAAAAGCAGCTCAAAAAGCAGTTGATGAGTCACAATTCACCTTAACAATTTTACCTGAAGCAAGTTTTCCAGATGGAAAGAGTCCCGGAAGTATTTTTATCAAAAATGAGTTACAAAATGCTTACCCAATCTCAGTCGAGGTTGTGGAGAAAAAAAGCGGTGATGTGATTTATGAATCTGGTGCGATTCAACCAGGTGAGGAAATTACGGAAGGAACTCTAAGTAAAAACCTTGCTAAAGGAACATATGAGGCAACAGCTAACGTATCAATTTATGACCCAGAAACAAAAGAATTTAAAGGGCAAACAGCTGCTGAAATGGCAATAGAAGTAAAAAATTAAGCAACACCCAACTTAATGGTAGTAACTGTTTTAGATCCCCATCTAAAACATAAATATAAAAAAATAAAAACAAACGAAAGAAGGAATTTATAATGATGAACAAAAAAATAGTAGGAACGACTTTAGTAGGATTAATGGCTTTAGGATTTGCAGGACAAGCTTTCGCAGCACAAACTAACAATGGAGATGGAACAAGTAACGTTAATGGTGAAAACAAAGGTGAAATGAAAGTTCGTGGATCATTAGGTAAAGAAAATAATACAGATCCAGATGCACCAATCGAAGAAGGTAGTGACAAATGGATTAACGTGACATTCCCAACTGCAACAATTTTTAATAGTGACGACGCAGAAACAATCACATCACCAAGCTATACAATCACAAACAACTCAGCACGTGACGTACAAGTAGATGTAGCTGAATATGTACTTGATGGTGGAGACGGTGTGGCTGCACTAAAAGAATTAAACTTAGAGAACAACCAAGGTATTATTAAATTAGCTGAAAATGGTGCAACTGCTATTTCAGGTAACGAAAAAGCTGGCGTAATCGATAGAAAAGGTGAGAGTAAATTCCACTTCAATGGTTTAGTTGATAAAGACGCATTGGGAGCAGATGCTAAAGGTAACGTAGAATCTCACGTAGTATTTGAATTCAAGGCATTAAAAGACTTCACAGCAGGAAAATAAGAATAAGCACAGTTTTTTATCAAAATAAAGAGGTTGTCTAATATGAGAAAAATAAGAACACATTATTTATTTCTGGGACTCTTACTTTTCATGGTATTAGGGAAAACAACATCAGTAAGTGCTAACGAAGCTATGACGAATGTTAATGGCGAGAGTCAAGGACAGATGCGCGTCACAGGAACTTTGGTACCACCTAAAACAAGTGAGTCTGAGGAAGAAGTCCCTAATAAAGAAGAACCCAAAAGCCCCACTCCCACAAAAGAGTCAACACAAAAGACTGTGATACCTGTTTCTCAGTTACCTAAAACAGGCGAATCAATGAATCCTTTCATCGGGCTAGTTGGTTTGCTGACAGTCTTTATCACAGGGCAATTAGCTATCAGATTTAATAAAAAAGAGGAAATCTAAAATCACTGATTTTAGGTTTCTTTTTTTATTGTTGCAATAAGCTAGTTTGTCGTAATGATTTCCTCAATTATGTTCAAAACATCTTTACAGAGCTTGTTTAAAAGGGTACTATTAATATGATTAGGCGAAAAACATGATAACCATGTGCTAAAAAGAAAAAGTTGAAGGGGGGACACCTGTTTATGTTATTAGAATCAATCAACATAGACGTTCAAATACATCAAGAAGAGATAAAAAAACCTGAGAGCCATAGTCTTATTTTAGTGCCCTTAAAAAATAAGAAAGCAGTGACGAATCAATTAGTCATGCATATTTCGAACATTGACCGAGTGATTAAACCAAAGCATGTCGATGATGCAGCACGAGTTGTCTTCAGAGAATGGAAAACAATTTTTCCTTTATATGAAGTAGAGCGTGCTTTTGCTAATATTTCAGAGGACGGTTCAGTGGATGTTTTTGCCACTTTTGATGCCGCTAATATCTTTTCAAATACACAATTAAGAAATATCCAAAAAACAATCACAGAATTGTTAGAGTCAGAGTTAACTAAAGCCTTAGCAACCAACGCTAAACGTGAGGAAGCTCTATTAAGAAAAACAACTGATTCATCTGATTTTGACTTTAGAAGTCGTTTAGATGAGTTGAAAAAAGAAACAACTGATCTACAATCAGCTCTAGAAAAAAATCGTTTAGGTGAAAAAGTTTATCAAGACAACGTTGATGCGTTAAGCTCTGAGTTAGATCAACAACAATATGCGTTTAACCAATTATCAGCGCACACTAATACAAGTGCACCTTTATACCAACAAGTGCAAGAAGGTATTGATGATACAAGCTTACGTTTACGTCAAAGCCAACAAGAATTATTAGATAAACACCGAGAAATTCAACGCTTGCAAACAGTTGTTACTGAAAATGAACGTTATATTGCACGTCTTCAAGGAGACTATGATCAATTAAAAGAGATGAGTGACCATCAAACTCATGCCACTTTATCAGAAAATGAGTCATTAAAACAAGAAGTGAGTGAGTTAAAACAATTAGAATTAACTCATCGTCAAGAAATTCAAACACTTCAAGCAGAGATGAATCAATCTGTTTCAGACAAAGAAAATATCAAAGAAGAATTAATTCATCAGTTGCAACGAATCAAGTTTGAAAACGATGAATTACGTTTGATTATCGATGAAAATCAAGTCTTTGAAGAGCGTACTCACCAAGAATTAATCGAAGCAACTAAACAAGTTAAAGAGCTAACAGAATTAGTTGAACGCTTGGAATCAGAAAAAGAGTTACTAGAACAAGAATGGACAGTTCGCTTTGAAACTGTTTCTATGGAGAAAAATGAATTAGCTTTAGCTTATAAGAGTAGCCAAGAGCTTGAATTAGCAACTGGAGATGAATTGATTGAGCTTAAGCAACATGTGATTCATTTAGAACAAAAAGTACAACAAGCTGCTTTAGATAAACAACAATTTGAAACAACTTGGCAAACACGTCTCATGGCAGAAGAGCGTGAAAAAGAACGTTTAATCCAACAAATTACTTTAGATAAGGAGCAATTTGTTCATAATAAAGAACAAGAAATCAAGCGTCTATCTGAGCGATTATTGCAACAAAAAGAATTAGTGGATAAGCTAATGGCTAATCAATCTGATACGCAAACTGTTTGGAAAGAAAACAACGAAACATTAGAGTTAAGTTTCCAACAAGCAAAACAACAAACAGCCGAACTAGAAATGGAAGTTTCTCGTTTAACACAAGAAAATCGTCTATTAGCTAGTAAATTAGCTCAGCTATCTCAAGAGCCTGCTTTATCAGTAGTAGCCCCTCTAGAAGAAGATTTAGATGAAGTTATTGAAAAAGAAGTGGCTGAATTAGAAGAAGCAATTATTCCTGTAGTAGAGCCAGCTGAAAAAACAGAAGAATACTTTGATTATGCTGAGGAAGAAGAAGTTGTTAGTGAAGAAGAAAGTGACTATGGTTATGATGAAGACGAGTACGATTATGACTCGGATTATGATTATCATGAAGTTGATGACTTAATTAACTACAACCCAGAAACAATTGAAGAAGACGTTGAAGAATTTCTTGATAACAAAGACGAAGAAGGCAAAGAAAAGATTTCTAAGAAAGACTACGCTCTTTATGAGTTGTATTTAGAACATCTACCTGAGTTAGTTGAGCAAGGAAAAGAATTGCCATTTAATAGCTTTGTAGAGCCTAAAATGAAGAAATTCAAAAAATTTAGTCGCGACTTAGAAGACGGTGTTAAAACGCCATCATTATTCTCTCGCAAATACAAAGTCCCAACAGGATTAGCTAACCAAATGAAAGCTTATGTGTTAATGAGTCGCCATTTGAGCATTCTTCTAGGTGTGGACGTTGAAGAAGATGAGTACTATGGTTATGAATACGACTATGAGTATGACTATGATTCTGATGATTATTACGAATCAAAATAAGTAAAAAAAGCTTAGACTTGTTAAAAGTCTAAGCTTTTTTGTTTATGCTAATTGTTTCTTTTCTGCCTTTTCGACAGCAAATTTAATAAGTAGTGGTGAGAAAAGAGTTGTTAGAATAACAGCTACAATAATAGCAGAGTAGTGTCCAGGACTAACAAGTCCAATGTTTTCTCCCATTTTAACAATGATTAGGGCCATCTCACCACGAGAAACCATTCCTGCCCCAATGATTAAGGATTGCTCTTTACCAAGATGAGTCATTCGTCCACCAATGTAGCCACCAATTAATTTAGTAAGAGTTGCTAAAATGGTGAAGACAATGATTAACAGTGCGTACTCTTTAAAGGCTGATAGTTCAATGTCTAATCCAATAGAAACAAAGAAGACAGGGATAAATAATGAATAGCTAATAACTGATACATTGTGTTCCATTTTGTCTTTGCTTTCATGTTTAGAAAGTAATAGGCCAATAAAGAAAGCACCAATAACATCACTCATACCCACTTTTTCAGAAAGAATAGCAAAGGCAAAACATAAAACTAAAGCAAAGGCTGTTTCAACTTCTACTGCTACAATTTTTTTAACAAGTGCTAAAAGTGGATTTAAGATGAATTTTGCAAATAGGAATAGGCCTAAGAAGAATAGAATTTTTGTTCCTAGTAGTTCCCAAAGAAGACCAATACCATTAGGTGATGTACTATCCATACTTAGGAAAGCACTGAATAAACTGACAATTAAGACAACAGCAATATCATCTACAACAGCCGCTCCTAGAATAACAGAGCCTTCAGCGGTGTCTAAGCGTTTATATTCTTTAAGTACTTGGACGGAAATACTAACGGAAGTTGCGCTAAAAATAACTCCAATAAATAAAGCTTCTTTCCAAGAAATATCAAACAAGTGAGCAGCCCCACTTAAGAAGACCATAGGTAGTAAAATACCAAACAAAGCAACCATAACAGATGGTTTTAGGTATTTTTTAAGTTTGTCTAAGTCGCTTTCAAGTCCGGCTAAAAACATCAGTAAGATAACGCCGATTTCAGCAAACAGCGAGATAACTTCTGTGTGTAAGACAAGCCCTAGTAAAGCAGGTCCTAATATCACCCCAGTTAATAATTCTCCAATAACAGCAGGGATCCCAATTCGATGACATAAGTGACTAGCTAGTTTCGTTCCAATAATGATTAATATTAATGATAATAATAATTCAATTAACATATCTTCCTCCTTATTAAGTCAAAAAATACAAAAAAACGTGTGCCAAAGCGACTCTTCCCGCCCTGAAAGAGATAACCTTGAAGCACACGCTCAACCTTGTACATTTTATATATCTTTATTTTGCCATAGTTTTTTTACTTTTTCAACTGTTTTACTGATTAACAACAGGAGCGACGAAAGTTTCTCCTAGTGCTTCGATGCGTGCTTGCCACTCATCAACAGTTAAGTTGTTTTCAGGAATGTAGCGATTACGTTCATGGACACGGCACTCATGAGAGCAACCACGAACATACTTAGCTTCATTTTCTTCTGAACAGATAATTTGGCGGTTACACTCAGGGTTACCACAGTTAACGTATCTCTCTGAAGGCGTTCCGTCAAACCAATCTTTTCCAACAATAACAGGGTTCACATGGTTAATAGGCACACTAATACGTTCATCAAAGACGTACATAGCGCCATCCCATAGTTCACCTTGAACTTCAGGGTCACGACCATAAGTAGCGATCCCACCATGAAGTTGTCCGACATCTTTAAAGCCTTCACGAACTAACCAACCTGAGAATTTTTCACAACGAATCCCACCGGTACAGTAAGTGACAACACGTTTGTCCATAAACTGTTCTTTGTTATCGCGAATCCATTGAGGTAATTCTCTAAAAGAACGAATGTCTGGTCGGACAGCGCCTTTAAAATGACCTAAATCGTATTCGTAGTCGTTACGAGCATCGATAACAACAGTGTCTTCGTCTAAAATAGCTTCTTTAAATTCACTTGGTGATAAGTAATCCCCTGTTAATTCAAGTGGGTTTATATCGTCATGTAGAGATAAAGAAACTAACTCAGGACGAGGTCTAACATGCATTTTTTTGAAAGCTTGCTCTTCAGCTGGATCGATTTTAAAGAAGATATCTTTAAATCTGTCATCGGCACGCATGTGAGCGATGTATTTTTCAGTGTCTTCTGTTAAACCTGAAAGGGTACCATTAATTCCTTCGTTAGCAACTAAGATGCGTCCCTTTAAGTTAATTGATTTACAAAACTCTAAATGTTCAGCAGCAAAGCTTTTTGGGTCTTCTAATGGGACATATAAATAATAAAGTAATACTTGATATTTTGACACGCTTTCTTCCTCCTCTAGTTTGTACCAAACTATTATAGTTTAGACTTGATTGAAATAGCAACTTTAGTGCTTAATTCACAAAGGGAAAAGTCTTTTGCCTTCAAAGAAGAGTTGACGTTATGTTAAAATAAAGTTATCTTACTTAGAGAGTCTGTCAACAAGTGAACAAAGGAGCCAAAGGCATGAAGATTTGGGAAGAATTAAAAAAGCAATGGCGATTTATGGATGGGGTAGTCATCGTGTGTTTGGTGATTTTATCTTTTACACCCTTAATTGTGTTTGGAATGAACCAAAAAAATCAAACAGATGATAATGGATTGATTGCGATTATTAAAATAGATGGTAAGGAAGTAGATCGTTTTGAGTTAAACGAAAACACAAAACACTACGAAAAAACTTATTATCCAGGAAAAGATAAGTACAACATCGTTGAGATGGAAGGAACACGCATCCGGGTGAAGGAGGACAATAGCCCTGATCAAATAGCCGTTAGAACAGGTTGGATTAGCCGGGCAGGTCAAACAAGTATTTGTTTACCTCATAAATTAGTCGTAGAGCTTGTGTCTAAAGCACCAAGTGAAGAAGATGAGGATTTGATTATTAGTTATTAGGGAGTGGCGTAAATGATTAAAAAAGTAACAGAAAGACAAGATTTGGAAAAAATCCACGCATTAGCGAGTTATGCTTTTAACATTCAACACACAAAAGCACAAAAAGAAGCTTACCTTAAAAAGAATACGTTTATTGATAATTACGTAGACGAAACTGACTTAGGAATCACCAGTCAAATTGTTTGTTACCCGTATCAAGTTATGATTAAGGATAGAGTCATGAAGATGGCAGGGATTGGGGATGTAGCTAGTTACCCAGAGGTTCGAGGTAATGGAGGCATTCGTGAGATTTTTTCTACTATATTTGAGGATTTACATGAAAAAGGTGTTGAGTTATCTTATTTAGCTCCTTTTTCTCAAGCTTTTTACCGAAAATTTGGCTATGAAACCGTATTTGATTTTGAAGAAATGAGAATTCCTAAAGAAGTTATCACTCAGATTAAACCTGAAAAACAAGGCTACGTGAAACGCGTTGATTGGGAAGATGAGGGTGTTAAAGAGATCATCAAAGAGTTGTACGCTAAGACATTAGGTACAGAACATGGTGCTTTGATTCGTGAGGATTACTGGTGGGAGTACACCGTTGCTTCTAACGACCAGAAAAAGTTAGCAATTTGTTTTAATGATGACAATCAAGCTGTGGGTTACTTAATTTATGGGTTGATTGGTTCAACCGAGTTCCAACTGTATGAGATGGGCTATCAAACAAGCTTTGCATTAAGAAAATTAATGACTTTTGTAGCCAGTCATAATGGTAGTTTTGATGAATTTGTCTCAACGAATATTAGAGATACGATGGTGTTGGAGCTTTTAACAGAGATGAAGGATCTGACAAGAAAAACCTATAGCAATATGATGGTCAAGATTGTTAACTTTGAACAATTTATGACAAACTATCCTTTTGAAGTGATTGAAGAAACAAGAGAAATTTACGTTGATGTGACAGATACAAGTTGTGCTTGGAATAATGGTCAGTTTAAATTAGTCATCACAAATGGTATGTGTGAATGTACTAAAGTAGCGCAACCAGAACGTATTGATTATCGGGGAAGTATTCAACGATTTACTCAAGTCTTTATGGGACATCATTCTTTAGAAAAAGCCATTTGGTTAGAGTTAATTGAAGATAAGTCAATGACAGAGCCTTTAAAGGATTTAATTAACGCTCCTGTTCCACATTTATATGATTATTTCTAAGAAAAAAACACAGGTATCATCTCCTTATGAGGATAAGGAAGATGATCCTGTGTTTTTTGTTGTTAGGCTAAAGAATAATAGGCATAGAGTACTTAGTGTTAGTAATATTAATGAAATAACACTAATGGGAAAAGAACTTGGTAGTAGGATATGAGCAAAGCAAATACCTAGGTTAATCAATGAGGTTCTGTTGCAAAGTTTAAAAAGAGGATAGCAGGGGAAAATACTTTTTTACGTTTAATCTTTGCAACAGAACCCTATTTTTTACATCAGCTTGTTGATAAAATTTGATTCATGGCTCTTACAATTTTGTAACTAACCTGTAAGCTGTATCCATGGTGCCATCCCGTCATTTCATTTTATGATGTACTTCAAAAAATGAAACGAGGTCAATTAATGAAAAAGAAACTAGTAACAAGCCTTTTAGCAAGTACCTTAATCTTACAAATTATGGTCTCCTCAGGAATTTCTGTTAAAGCGAGGGAGTCTTTGACAAATGATAAAGTGGAAGAAAAAGACAAGCAGCCCTTATCTGAATTGCCTGAATCCCCAGCAGTATCTAGTAAAAAAGAGGGTTTTTCTGTTATGATTGAAGAAACAACAGATACTAGTTCTTTCGTAGCTGAGACTAATCAACTAACTGAGACACCAAAAGCACCTATTACCATTGACGATAACCTTGAAACGTCAGACTCTAAGAATCAATCAGATAATCAAAATCAGACGGAATCCTCTACACCTTCAGAACCAACAACAGATACTAGTTCTTCTAATCAACTTGAAGATAATGACAAGTCATTATCACCTTCTGACTCACAAGAGACTTCTGTTCGAAGGAAGCGAGGGCAATTAGAAGAAGCCGCACTATCTATTCCTAAAAACGATACTTCCACTACAGAAACAGCCGATTCATCTGTTCCAGAGAGTGACAAATCAATCACAGAAAACAGTTTTAATGAAAAGGAATATGATCAAGCGGTTGAAAAATACATAGACAATGCCAATGAAGAGGAGTTACAATTTCTATCAGAAGCTCAAACAGAAGAAGAAATGAAAGAAGCCCTAGAATACCTACTATTAAGTCAGATAGAGGAAGAATATGGCGTTGAATCATTAGCTGAGTTAAAGAAATATTTAAATGCTAAAGAAATAGAACAACTGGATAATGAACAAGATATCGCTAAATTTGAGGAACAGTTAACTAAGCTTTTTAATCAACGAGAGAAACAGAATGAAGTAGAAGCGTTAATTGATGAATTAGTACTTATGAGTACCGATGAAGAAATAGAAAAAATACAACATGCGTCGGAAGGTGAGTTGAAAGAGGTATTACTACAACTTTCTGAAGCTAAAACGGCACAACTTGAAACAGAGAGTAAGGATCGAGATAAACGTTTTGCCCCAGTATTAGCCTGGTGGGCAGCCACCAATACTGGAACCATTTTAACTGCAGCAGGAAATACAATAATAGTAGGGGGAGTCCTTTCTTTAGGAGGAATAGGTGCTCAAAAGGCTAAACAACGCTCACAAGAACGATCAAGAGCGAGAGCGGCAGAACAAGCTCGTGCGGCTCGTGCAGCTAGAATTAGAAATCAAATGGTAGCCAGAGCTGCGGCACAAGCTGCGCAAAGAGCTAGGAATTATGTGATGGCACAAGCGAGAGCTCAGGCTTTGGCAAAAGCAAGAGCCCAGACAGCAGCTATTGCTAGACAACAAGCGGCAGCCAGAGCAAGAGCTCAAGCAGCGGCCAATGCGCGCAGACAGTCAGCTGCGAGACCGTATATCACGACTAAACCGGTGAGAAAACCGGTGGTTAAAGCAAGACCAGTAACGCAATCGAAACCAAAAACAAAACCTGTAGCAAAACCACAGACTAAGCCTGTATCAAAGCTGAAGACAAAAACACCAGCTGCTTCTAAACCAGCTGTGAAGCCAGTGACTAAACCGAGTGGTTTGAATACCTATAAAGTAAGAGCAGGGGACTCAGTTTGGGGAATTGCAGAGCAATATGGTTTATCAGTGGCTAAATTCATTGAGTGGAATAGCATCAAAAATAACACCCTCCATCCAGGACAAGCAGTTCATTTAAAAGACCCAAAAGCCAATACAAGTAAATCTGAATCGAAGCCAGCGACTAAACCAGCAACAAAAGCCGTTGATTCAAATATGTATAAAGTAAGA
>NZ_JAFLVX010000003.1 GCF_017316185.1 Candidatus Vagococcus giribetii
TCAGTTTTCAAAGATCTATTTCTTTGTTGCCGTAACAACTTTTTAATAATATCAAACTCGTTAATGTTTGTCAACAAGTTTTTTATTATTTTTTTGTGTTGATGTTTGTTACTTCTTCTCTTGAAGCAACTTCAAAATAATAACATGTCTCAATATTAATTGTCAACATTTTTTTTAATGTTTTTTTATTATTTTCGCCATCACTGGCAACACATAGTAATATACTACTTTTTAAATTATTTGTAAACATCTTTTTAAATGTATTTTTTGTTTTTAAATATTTGGTACAATAGAACTATAATAATTGAAGTGGAGGAAATATGTTATGAAGATACTTGTTGTTGATGACGATAAAGAAATTGTTGAGTTATTAAGCATTTATGTCAAAAATGAAGGCTACGATGTCATCAAAGCCTATGATGGTAAAGAAGCTTTAAGCAAAATCGCAACAAATCCTGATATAAATTTAATGATCTTAGATATTATGATGCCTAAGATGGATGGGATGGAAGTTGTTAAAGAACTACGTAAAGAATCGCAAATTCCAATCATTATGTTAACAGCCAAAACAACTGATATGGATAAAATTCAAGGTCTAATTGCTGGTGCTGATGATTATGTAACTAAGCCTTTTAATCCACTAGAAATTATGGCTCGTGTCAAATCCTTACTACGCCGTACTAATATGCAAATCAAAAGTGAAGTGCCTGACGTATTAGAGATTGGTCCTTTAGTTATCAAAAAAGATTCTCATGAAGTAGTCACTGATAAAGGAATTAGTATTCAATTAACTGCTTTAGAATTTGGTATTCTTTATTTATTAGCTAGCCATCCGAATCGCGTGTTTAGTGCTGATGAAATTTTCGAGCGTGTCTGGCAACAAGAAAGCCTTGTTTCTGCCAAAACAGTTATGGTACATGTAAGTCATTTGAGAGATAAAATTGAAGAAGCAACAAATGGCGAAAAGGTCATCCAAACAGTTTGGGGTGTTGGCTATAAAATCGAAGGATAAGTCTCAAACCTATAATCGTATTCGTCTCACATCAAAGGAAAAAAGTGAGCTCTTAATAGAAGGTTTGGTAACAATCATTCTATTAATTCTCCTTAACCTTGCTATGTATATGATTCTTGTCCAAATAATTCAAACTAGTGTATCCCTTGAAAGTTTTACCAATCGTTTCATGCCCTCTATCTATGATGCTTTTTATAGCCCTAGAGCGATGATTTGGAAAAAACCTATTTTTGCTTTAATGGCAGTACTTGATATTGCTATTCTTTACTGGCGATTAATTCGTCGTTACAAACAAATGCAGCAACGTCATATCATTAGTGAACTCCATTATATCTCTAGTGGTCATTATGATCATCGTATTCCATTTGATTTAGGTGGGGACTTAGGTAAGCTCATTCGAAGTATTAACGCTTTAGTAGATAGTACAGTAGAAGCTATTGAAGAAGAACGTCGCATCGAACAATCAAAAGATGAGCTGATCACTAATGTTAGTCATGATATTCGAACCCCGTTAACTTCTATCATCGGTTATCTGGGTTTAATAGAAGAAAGGCAATATTCTAGTGAAGAAGAATTGCTCAAATACACCCACACAGCTTACTTAAAATCTAAACAAATGAAACTCTTAGTTGATGATTTATTTGAGTATACTAAAGTAAGGCAATCAAACACACCCATCAATCTAGTGACGTTTGACATGCAACAACTAATTGCCCAAGTAGTCGTAGATTTTGAATTAGATGCTCAAAAAAAAGAAGTTACTATCGATTTTGAACCGTCTCCTCCTTCTCTACTTATGTCAGGAGACACAGAGAAATTGGTTCGAGTCTTTGATAACCTCTTATCTAATGCTATTAAATATGGAACAGACGGAACACAAATTATTGTCATTTCCGAGAAAAAAGAGAATGAAGTTATTATAACCGTCAAGAACGATGGCAAGGAAATCCCTAAAAAATCCCTAGATCTATTATTCGATCGCTTTTACCGTGTAGAGGAGTCACGTTCTCAACAAACTGGTGGGACAGGTCTTGGCTTAGCTATCACCCAAAGTATTGTGGATCTTCATCATGGTCAAATTTATGCTACATCAGAAAAAGGTTGGACTTCTTTTATTATCCATCTACCTCTTGAGCAGCCTAATCATTCTAACAATTAAAGAATCTAGTCGTTTGCCTAGATTCTTTTTTTTTGTTAAATTCTATATAGGATAAAAAGATACAACTGAAAGGATTCTTTTTTATGAAACATACCACGCGCCATCTGAGAAGGATTGCTTGCTTTATTGCCATTATTTTTTTATTAATAGCACCTTTTCAAGTTCAAGCAAAAAGTAATGCTTTTTCAGTCAATGCTAAAGCGGCTCTTGTCGTTGATGCTAACTCTGGAAAAATACTTTACAATCAAAATGGTGATGAGGTACTAGGAATTGCCTCAATGACCAAACTTCTATCAGCTTATTTAATTTATGAACAAATCGAGTTAGGAACTATTTCTCTAAGTGATCCGTTACCTATTAGTGACTACTTAGTTAAACTTAGTCAAGACCCTGACTTATCTAACATTCCTATTGAGAAAGAGCATGCTTACACAGTGGAAGACGCCTTAGCTGCTTCTCTTATTAGTTCTGCTAACTCTCTCACATCAGCTTTAGCTGAGTATGTAGCAGGTTCTGAGGTTGCCTTTGTTCAAATGATGTACGACAAACTAGATGAGTGGGACATTCACGATGCCCTTTTAGTCTCTGCATCAGGTCTTAGCAACGAGTATATTCAAGCACCCTATTACGGCCAGACAAAAAAACTAGACGAAAATATGATGAGCGCTAAAGATATTGCCATTGTTGCTCGCCATCTTCTGGAGGATTACCCAGAAGTACTAAACTTTACTTCTCTACCTAGTATGACTCTTTTTGAAAATAGCAAAGACCCGTTAACTATCTGGAATTCTAATAACATGTTACCTGGATATGATTACTTTATGAAAGGCGTGGACGGACTTAAAACAGGAACATC
Organism: Candidatus Vagococcus giribetii; assembly: GCF_017316185.1. Taxonomy (GTDB): domain Bacteria; phylum Bacillota; class Bacilli; order Lactobacillales; family Vagococcaceae; genus Vagococcus; species Vagococcus giribetii. The sequence goes on from NZ_JAFLVX010000003.1 coordinate 3,028, forward strand.
TCCTGTTGCTGGCGCTTGCTTTATCGGTACTCTTAAACAAGATAACACGCGCTTAATTACGGTTGTTATGGGTGTTGATGACAAAGAATACAATCGATTTGACGAGACAACTCGTATGATTAATTATGTTAATAGTACTTGGCAACATAAAACCCTTATGACTAAAGGTGAGGCACCAACTGTACCTACCGTTGATGTTAAAGGCTCAAAATACAAAAAAGCCGACTTAGCTCTTAGTCAAGATGTCACTGTTTGGACTCATCCTGAAGACACTATTGAGATGACTCTAGATCTAACAACCAAACAAGTCAGCTCATCAGGAAAAATAAAAGCACCTATGAGTAAAAAAACAGTAATCGCTCACCAGTATGTAACGAACAAAAGTGATACTCTAGGCTACTTAACGCCTGAGGATAAACAAAAGAACTATGTTCCCGTGACCTTAAAAAATAACCTAGAAAAAGACAATATCTTCTTACAAGCTTGGTATCTCATCTCAGGAAAAGCTTAATTAGACTTGATTTGACAGATACAAAAAAAATAGCTATACTCTAGCTAATAATAAGTGTCGAAAGATTAGTACTTAATCTCTACTGTTTTAGAGAGCTAACGGTTGGTGAAAGTTAGCACAGTAATTAAGGAATCCACTTTCTAAAGACGTGTAACGAAAACAATGATTAAGTTACACCGGAAAACAAACTCCGTTAACAATAGTCAATGAAGGCACGAAACTGTGCAAATCTGGGTGGTACCGCGAAATTCAACCTCTCGCCCCAAAAATCTGAATGGATTTTTGGGGTTGAGAGGTTTTTTATTTTCATTATTAATAAGGAGGAAGACATATGTTAGATGTAAAATTTATTCGAACAAATTTTGATACGGTCAAAGAAAAATTAATGACTCGTGGGGTAAACGAAGAGGTTCTTAATGATTTTGTCGCTCTTGATCAAGAAAGACGTAACCATTTAGTTAAAGTAGAAACTCTTAAAAAAACACGTAATGACGTGTCTCAAGAAATCGCTACTTTGAAACGCAACAAAGAAAATGCTGATGATAAAATCAATGAAATGAAAGAAGTTGGGGAAACAATCAAAGGATTAGACGAAGAAATTCGTGTCATTGATGAAAAACTCCAAACAATCTCTCATACATTACCTAACTTACCTCATGCTGATGTACCAGTTGGAGCAGATGAGGAAGATAATGTAGAAGTTAGACGTTGGGAAACACCTAAAACATTTACCTTTGAGCCAAAACCTCATTGGGAAATTGCTGAAGATTTAGGTATTTTAGATTTTGAACGTGGAGCTAAAGTTTCTGGTAGCCGTTTTGTCTTCTATAAAGGCTTAGGTGCTCGCTTAGAAAGAGCTATCTACAACTTAATGTTAGATACTCATGTTTATGAGCATGGCTATATTGAAATGATGACACCTTATATCGTTAATGAAGCTTCTATGTTTGGGACAGGACAATTTCCTAAATTTAAAGAAGATGTCTTCCAAATTGAAGATAGCAACTATACATTAATTCCAACAGCTGAAGTACCATTAACAAACTACTACCGTGATGAAATTTTAAACAATGAGCAATTACCTGTTTATTTCACTGCTCTAAGTCCATCATTCAGATCTGAAGCTGGTAGTGCAGGGCGTGACACTCGTGGGTTAATTCGCCTTCACCAATTCAATAAAGTAGAGATGGTTAAACTAAGTCATCCGGAAACTTCTTATGATGAGTTAGAAAAAATGACCGCAAACGCTGAAGCTATTTTACAAAAATTGAATTTACCATACCGTACTATTACTCTTTGTACAGGAGATATGGGCTTCTCTGCTGCAAAAACTTATGACATTGAAGTTTGGATTCCAGCTCAAGATACTTACCGTGAAATCAGCTCTTGTTCAAACTGTGAAGACTTCCAAGCAAGACGTGCTAAAATTCGTTTCCGTAACGAAGAAGGTAAAACAGATTATGTTCATACATTAAATGGTTCTGGACTTGCTGTTGGTCGTACAGTAGCTGCTATTTTAGAAAACTATCAAAATGAAGATGGTAGTGTTACTATTCCTGAAGTACTTGTTCCTTACATGGGTGGGTTAACTACTATTACTAAATAATAAAAAATCATCTGTCACTACATAGCGACAGATGATTTTTTATTGTTTTTAAGATTCGATTGAATAGTTTGGTGCTTCTTTTGTAATTTGAACGTCATGAGGATGAGATTCACGTAAACCTGCTCCACTCATTTGAACAAATTGAGCGTTGTCACGTAACTCTTTTAAGTTACCTGCGCCAACATACCCCATACCTGCACGAAGTCCACCAATCATTTGGAAGACGATATCTTGAGCACTACCTTTGTAGGCAACACGTCCTTCAATACCTTCTGGAACTAATTTATTAGCTTCATTGACTGAGCTTTGGAAGTAACGGTCACTTGAACCTTTAGCCATAGCGCCAAGAGATCCCATACCACGGTAAGTTTTGAAACGACGTCCTTGGAAGATTTCAAATTCACCTGGTGACTCATCTGTACCAGCTAACATAGAACCAAGCATTACTACATGTCCACCAGCTGCAAGAGCTTTAACGATATCTCCTGAATATTTAATACCACCATCAGCAATAATCGCTTTACCATACTCACGTGCCACACTAGCTGCGTCATAAATAGCTGTTAATTGAGGTACCCCAACACCAGCGACTACACGTGTTGTACAAATTGATCCAGGACCAATTCCCACTTTAACCACGTCTACACCTACATCATAAAGAGCTCTTGCTCCTTCAGCTGTTGCGATGTTACCAGCAATGATAACAACATCTTGAAATGTTTCGCGAATTTCTTTAATTTTACGAATAACGCCAGCACTATGTCCATGAGCTGTATCAATAATTAAAGCATCTACTCCTGCTTCAATTAAAGCTTCAGCTCGCTCAAATGTATCACTTGTTACACCAACAGCTGCTGCTGCTAATAAACGTCCGTGCTCATCTTTTGCGGCATTTGGGAATTCGATTACTTTTTCAATATCTTTAATAGTAATTAAACCACTTAATTTACCTTCGTCATCAACAAGAGGTAATTTTTCAATTTTATGTTTTTGTAGAATGTTTTCAGCATCTTTCAAAGAAGTCCCCACTGGTGCGGTTACCAAGTCTTCTTTTGTCATCACGCCTGAAATTGGTTGTTGGTAATCAGAGATAAATCTCAAATCACGGTTAGTTAAAATACCAACTAATTTTCTATTTTCTAATGTCTCAACGATTGGAACACCACTAATACGGTAAGTTCCCATTAAGTTTTCAGCCTCAGCTACTAAACTTTCTGGTGTTAAGAAGAATGGGTCAATGATAACGCCACTTTCAGAACGTTTTACCTTTCTTACTTCATCAGCTTGCTCTTCAATCGACATGTTTTTGTGAATAACCCCTAATCCACCTTGTCTTGCCATTGCAATCGCCATTTTACTGTCTGTAACAGTATCCATACTTGCACTCATAATTGGAATATTTAGTTTTAAATTCGGTGCAAGTTCCACTGATAAGTCCACATCATTTGGTAACACATGGCTTTCGGCTGGAATTAATAACACATCATCAAATGTAAAACCTTTTTTTGCAAATTTTGATTCCCAATTTGTCATTAGAAAATAGCACTCCCTTATTTTTGTTTTGTTTACAAACATATCAAAAAAAAAGACTTTCGTCAATCAATTAAGGTTATAAAGAAAACAAGATGGGAAAAAACTTACCTAACTCTTAGAATCTAAGCATTAAGTTATTTTTTCTCATCTTGTTAATTATGATATTAACGACGCATAAACATCGTTCCTTGGAAATTGTATTTTTTCTTCAACCAGTAACGTAAACCAAATGTACCTGCTCCTAAAGCAATCGTAATCATTGGGTCTAAAACTGGGTTGATTGATGGTGGTAAGAATACAGATACACCAAAAATTAAGAACCATGGCAAGAAACTCACAGCCATAATTAAACCTGTTTTTAATACGCCTGGACGTTTACTTTGATCAGCACCTGGCTCATCATAGATATAGATATAACGGTAAATCAGGTAGAATGATAACGCTCCTGATAACCCACCTAAGACTAATGATAAAATCCCTTGGCTACTTGCTCCTGTTTTAGACATCATGGTAAATAATGATGTTAACACGGCTAAGAAAGTAAATAGCATTAAGAAATTATCTAACATAATCGTTCCAAAAGTCATTTCACGTAATGGTTCTGGCGCATTAAGGATACTTTCTGCGGCTTCAGTTGGTGTTCCAAACAATTGTTTAGCTGTTATACCAGTTTTTTGTCCTTCAACTAATTGAGTCAATAAGTCGTTTAAAGCCACTACTTTTTTCTCTTCAGCAATATCACTTGTTGAAAGAGCTTTGTTGATATCAAAAATAAATTGGTCATTTTTTTTGGTTAATTGAGTCATTAACTCACGATTTTGAGCCACTTTTTGTTGTAGTTCTTCTCTTGTTTCTTCCACTTGTCTCACCTTTATTTTCTTTTTTAGACGTTAAATCTAAACAACATAACGTCGCCGTCTTTAACGATGTACTCTTTACCTTCTAAACGCACACGACCAGCTTCTTTAGCGGCTGGCATACTACCATGCTCTTTTAAATCAGCATAAGAAACAGTCTCTGCACGAATAAAGCCACGTTCAAAGTCTGTATGGATGACCCCTGCACATTCAGGTGCCTTCATTCCATTTTTAAAAGTCCACGCTCTTACTTCTTGCTCACCTGCTGTAAAATAAGTCGCTAAACCTAATAAATGATAAGCGGCGCGAATTAATTTATCTAAGCCTGATTCTTCAATTCCTAATGCTTCTAAAAAGTCAGCTTTATCTTCATCATCTAACTCAGCAATTTCTTCTTCTGCACGAGCACAAACTGTAATTACTTCAGCGTTTTCTGTTGCTGCAAATGTTTTAACTTGTTGTACGTAATCATTACCTTCTTCATCTGCCACTTCGTCCTCAGCAACGTTAGCTACATAAAGAACTGGTTTAGTTGTTAATAAGAATAACCCTTTAACAATTGGTAATTCATCGTCAGAAAACTCAATGGTTCTTGCTGATTTTCCTGCTTCTAATACAGGTTTGATTTTTTCTAATACTGCTAATTCAGCAACTGCTTCTTTGTCTTTCGTTTTAGCAATTTTTGCTACACGAGTCATACGTTTATCAACTGATTCTAAGTCAGCAAAAATTAATTCTAAGTTGATGATTTCAATATCTTCTAAAGGATTCACACGACCTTCTACGTGAGTAATGTTTTCATCATCAAAACATCTAACCACATGACAAATCGCATCTACTTGACGAATATTACTTAAGAATTTATTTCCTAAACCTTCACCTTTACTAGCACCCTTAACAATTCCTGCAATATCTGTAAATTCAAACGTTGCTGGGACTGTTTTTTTAGGTTTTACTAATTTAGTTAATTCATCTAAACGATAATCTGGTACTTCAACCATTCCAACGTTTGGATCAATCGTTGCAAATGGGTAGTTAGCAGCTTCTACTCCTGCTTTTGTAATTGCATTAAACAAAGTTGATTTACCAACGTTTGGTAAACCGACAATTCCTGCTGTTAAAGCCATTTATTTATCACTCTTTCTTTTTAGTTATCTTCGCTTTTTTTCTCTAACACTTTTTTCATTTTTTTAGCAAATTCTTTTCTAGGCATCATCACAATATGTTGACAGTTGACACATTTAATCTTGATGTCCATGCCCATTCGAATAATTTCCCACCTATTAGTTTGGCAAGCGTGGGGCTTTTTCATTTCAACAATGTCGCCTAAATCATACATAAAGACGCCCTCCTAATTCTTATAATTCACAACGTATATCTTAACACAAAATGCCTATCTCTTGTTGGTGTAATAGAAAATAAATTTCCACCTAAACGAAAACAGAAGTATCTCAAAAGGTTGACTCTTTTTGAGATACTTTAACTGTTTTAATCATCAAATTTAATCTCAAGTATATCAAGAATACGAGTTAAATCAGATTGAGATAAGTATTCAATTTCAATTTTACCTTTGCCATTTTTTTCTTGAATGGCCACACTTGTACCGAACTTATCCGTCAAACGATCTTCACTTGCTCTAATATAGTAAGGTTTTGGTGTTTGTTTTTTCGCTTTTTTAGCAGGTTTTAGTTGTTTATCATTCATTTCTGAAACAATTTGTTCCAACTGACGCACAGTTAATCCTTCTTTTAACACACGATTGGCTAATGGAATAATGTCTTTTTCATCTTTTAACCCTAATAATGTTCTAGCTTGCCCCATAGATAGTTGCTCTTTTTGCACTAAATCTTTAACCACTTGAGGCAATGTTAATAGTCTTAAGTAGTTTGCAATATAAGGACGACTCTTACCTAATTGCTCAGATAATTCTACTTGCGTTAACTTTAAATTCTTCATTAACATTTCATAGGCTTCTGCTTCTTCCATTGGGCTTAAATCTTCCCGCTGTAAGTTTTCTAAGACAGCAATTTGCATCATACGAGCTTCATCAAATTCTCTAACGATTGCAGGGACTGTTTCTTTACCTGCTAGTTTTGATGCTCTAAAACGACGTTCACCTGCAATGATTTCATAACCTTTAATCGTTGATTTTCTAACGATAATAGGTTGGAATACACCTGACTGGCGAATCGACTCTGATAATTCTTTTAAAGCATGTTCATCAAAGGTTTTTCTTGGTTGATATGGATTTGGACGTAAGTCACTTAAAGGGATCTCCATGACTGTGTCTTTTTTCTCATCTACTTCTTCAATTTCTGAAAAATCTTTAAATAAGGCATCAATGCCTCGACCTAACCCTTTATTAGTCTTGCTCACGATTCATCACTTCCTTCGCTAAGGCATGATAATTCTCTGCACCTTTTGATTTTGGATCATAGTCAATAATCGATTGACCATGACTTGGAGCTTCTGACAGTCTGACATTTCTTGGAATAATCGTATCATACACACGTTCTCTAAAGTATTTTCTGACTTCTTCAACCACTTCAGAACCTAAATTAGTTCTTGCATCATACATAGTTAATAACACACCTTCAATGCGAAGATCTGCATTAAAATGTTTTTGAACTAAGCGGATTGTATTAAGTAACTGACTTAATCCCTCTAAAGCGTAGTACTCACACTGCACAGGAATTAAAATGGAATCACTGGCAGAGAATGAGTTAATTGTTAAATGCCCTAAAGACGGTGGGCAATCAATTAACACATAATCATATTCATCGATTACTTCTTTTAAAGCTAATTTTAAACGTGATTCTCTAGCCATCATTGAAGTTAACTCAATTTCAGCACCTGATAATTGAATCGTTGCTGGTGCGATTTCTAGTCTTTCTCTAGCAGTTTGTTGAATGACTTCTTTAATAGGAACTTCATTCACTAATACATCATAAATATCTTGTTCTACATCTGATTTTTTTATCCCAATCCCACTTGTCGCGTTTCCTTGAGCATCCATATCGATTAGTAAAACGCGTTTGCCTGCATCTGCTAAACAAGCGCCTAAATTGACAGTAGTGGTTGTTTTACCAACACCACCTTTTTGGTTTGCAACTGATATTACCCGTGCCATTATCTTTCCTCCATTACTTTCCTTAACATGTCTTTTACATTAAAGGTTTCTTATTAGGTGTTCCTGGTTTTCTTGGATATTTATTTGGCGTCTCTTTTTTCTTATCAATAGCTACAATGTAGCGTTTATCTTCACTAAATGGCAAGGACACTTCTGTCTCTTCACCTAGTTTACCACCTAAAATAGCAATGGCTTTCTTGCTTTCTACAACTTCTTCTTCACTTTTAGCCGCTTTTAACGCTAAAAATTGACCGCCTTTTTTAACCAAAGGTAAACACAATTCAGATAATACATTTAATCTAGCCACAGCTCGTGCTGTCACTAAATCATAATGCTCTCTATGAGCTTTATTTTGACCAAATGTCTCTGCTCGGTCATGATATAAATGAACATTTTCTAAGCCTAACTCTTCAGCCAATAACGTTAAAAATTTAATGCGTTTATTTAATGAATCGACGATAGAAACCTCTAAATTCGGGTAAACGATCTTTAAAGGAATACTTGGAAAGCCTGCGCCTGCCCCAACATCACACAATGAGTAATCAGTTGCGCTTAAATCAATAGTTGTTGCTAATGTAATCGAATCATAAAAGTGCTTTAAATACACTTCTTCTAACTCTGTAATCGCTGTTAAATTGATTTTTTGGTTCCACTCAACTAATAGTTCGTAGTAAGTTTTAAACTGAGCCATTTGCTGTTCTGATAACTCGATACCGATTTTAGCTAATTCTTGTCTAAAAATTTCTGGTTTCATCTCTACACTCCTTATTGTGAAACAAAAAATGTTTCACAGATAACTCTACTCTAACGCAAAAAAACAAAAAATACAATGGATATGATGTAAAAAAAGATGTTTCATGTGAAACATTTTAGGTGTTACACATAAATAGACACCTAACTCATATCTATAAAAAAGTAGTAAGGAAACGGATTTCCTTACTACTGTCTCTCTATATTATTGTATTGGTTAATCTCTTTTCGCTATTTTACCTTGTTCGATATAGTCTAAATTGCTATATTTTCAGATATAAAAAAGAAGCAAATTAGAGTGTGAACTACTAACTTACTTCTATTAAATATCATTAATTGTTATTAGTTCTAATATGAATAGCATTCAACATGACATTCAAAAGTAAATCTAATTTATGTGGGCACATATAATTATCTGCATTAACTATAAAAAGCTTTTTTGCATTTCTTCATAATCTTCCATTGCTTTAATTATTATTAATTTTAAACTTTCATCATCATTGTAATTACCTTCAATAACTGCACAAATTATATCTGTACAATCTTCCTCAGATAAAACATTTGCTGCTAGAAGTACCACTATATTTTCAGTTACATCAATAAAATCTGAAAGAACGTTACTATAACCATTAAACAATAAGAATCCTACTGATAATGCTATTGCACTTCTTTTATTACCATCTTGAAAGCAATGAAATTTAGTAATTGCTACAAACAACCGAGATAACTTACTTATAAATGTTGGATAATATAAATCATTTTGTATCTGAGTCAATACACTTTCTAAAGTTTCTGGATTGATAATACCAGAATAAGTACTCTCACTAACTTCCATAGTTTTTAAATAAATATCTTGAACCATTTCTTCGTTTAAATAAATTATTCTTTTTTCTGTCATAATTATTTATCCTTGAGCCTATCAAATGTATCTTGCATCATACTTAATCGTTTGCTTAATTCCATACTTTTTTCTCCAATGAACCGTTCGTATTCACCTTCATCTATAGGCGCTATATACTCTTCTAAAGGTAAATGCTTTGCATTTCTAAAGGCAAAATCTCTACTAGCCATCTTCATTCTTGCTTTTTTTATTAAAGGTTCCCATAGAGGCATAGTACTAAATTCATCTATCATTTGGTCTAATTCACTGGATGTTAGTTTAACATTACCCTTTTCTATATACTTAGCTTGCATCATTTCGGATAGTCCATTTTCATAAGATGAAACTAAATCAATAATTTCAGAGTACATTGTTTCTCTAACTCTATCATTTTTTTCTAATTTTAATATTTTTTTGTAATCCCTGGCTCTCTCTTTAAATATTTTTTGATAAATTTTATCTGTATATATAGCATATTTCACATTTCCCATATCTAAATAATTATTTAAAGCATCCGTATATTTTTTTCTGTAATTTTCATTGATATATACCGATTGTACATAATCTTCATCTCTTTGATTGATATACTTTGTATTTCCTCCAACCTTTGAATTCATAACATCTATAACAATATCTAAAATCGTACTTCTTACTGATCTAGCTTTTTCACTGTTTGTCAAGAGCATAGCATAATTAATTAACGTACGAAAGCTTGATACGCTTAGATTTGTTACTAGGCGACCGACATCAATGTCGGTCGCTTGTCTATTTGCTTTTTCTCTAAATTCTTTTAATTCTTTACCTCGTAGTACTTTTAAATCATTTTTTTCCAACTCTTCTTTATTATCATTAGATAAACGCTCTATTGTTCTGATATCAACTTCAAAAAAATCCGCTATTTGTTGCCGAGTATAGTAAACAATTCCATTCATTTCAATACCTTTTAAATTGAATTGTTTTTCAGCTTCCTTAATTGCAAACCTATTATTTAAGACATTTTGCCTCTCTACTTGATTCTGCATTAGTTTATTCACAAGTTTTCTCCTTAAAATAATTAATTTACGTATATAATCATCAGTATATCAATATACAAACTATGTATCAAATTAGTATTATTTAATTTATAAACTCACTCTTAAGTAGCTTTGTAACGCTGCAACGCAACATGAAACGCAACGCTATTTTTGTGTGCAACCTTTTTTAGTTTTGTGTGCATACTTTTTAAGCTAAATTTTGCATAGAAATGTAATAAAAAGTAGTAGTAATTTAACTATATATTGAATATTATTCTCTCAAACCTATTACTTAGAACATAGCTTAAAAGAGTAAATAATAGCTATTAGAGATGACTTAGTTTTAACCTTATAATCATACTAAAACTATTACAAACCTTGCTATACCCCTTCTATTTTAATCGGGGCATGATTTAATAATTAAGATACAACGCTGCTATCTTTTGTAATCAATTTTCCCTTTTCAAATAAATTAAAAGCCAATACAAACTAATGCAGTGACTTAAATAATTAGCTACTTTATACATTCCTCGATTATCTCAAACAGTTCTATCTTTTCATTAGAGATGTTTCCATAAAAGGCGTTGAGTATTTCATCTTGCCCACCATTTTTTATATTATAGATTTCTGTTTCTAATATGTTTATATCTCTACTTTGTTCTAAGATTAAACTTACTGACTCATCTCTAGAGCCATGTTTTAATGTGTCCAGTAGCTTTTTACCGTCCAGTGCTTCCACTATCCAATTATAAGCATGAAGCCTTAAAGACTGTTTATAAGCTTCTTCTCCAAAGGCTAGTAATGTATCATTTAATATCTCACTTTCTTCTGCTTCTTTTAAAGCATGATCTATTATTGGAATATACAAAGCTTTTCTATCAATGTAAGTTTTTGGTTGATTCATTATATAATTACTTTTTGAGAAATATATTGCTTTTTAGACGATATGGCATTCAATTTAAAAACAAGAATTTTGAGCATAAGAAAAAGGCTTGATACTAAGCCTTTTCCTCATCTCTTTTAGCTATCTTCCCTTGTTCAATATATTCAAAAATATACGGTCAACCATTGTCTTATAACATTAAATACGTTGATAATATAGGCTTTTATAAAAAATAATAATCATTGATTATCATTGATTACTAACAAACCGTAGTCAATATCGTAGTCAAAAACTTAGCTTTGGGGCATGACCTATCTGAAAAAATCAGGTAGGTTTTTTAATTATTAATTACTTTTAAATTACCTAAGTAAATTTTTATTTCTTCCTTAACATCATCATATCTATCGTGAACTTCATCTAAACTTGTTTCAAATATATATTTATAATTATCATCATTCATATCTATAAGCCTTAAAACAAAATGCTGATCAACATAAAAATTTCTTTGATCATTTGTTTCAATAATATTGCTAATTATATCATCAACATTTTCTGGCATCAAAGCTCCATATTTAGTTATAAATTTAACTAACCTATTTCTAGAAATTCTAACTTTTTCTAATCTATCTGAGAACTCCTCCTTCTCTTCTTTTTCATTTCTAACAACTTTCTCTATTTTAGGGGCGACAGCATTAAAATCCAATATAAAATCTCCTAGCAATTCTAATAATTCAACGAATAATTCAAATTCTTTTTCGTACTGTTTGTTAGTCATAAATAACACGCTGTCTTGTTTAGTTTTTATATTTGACAATTCTTTTTCTAATTCATATTGCTTCTTCTGAAGAACATCTTTCTTTTTATAATCTAAATATATTTTTATTAAAAGAATGATAAAACTAGCACCACCTAAGAAAGTAAAAACCTCACCTAACATTTTCATCTTACATATCACCTCAAAAAACATTATATCAAATTAATTAAAATGAGGTAGGGGGGGGTAGTGCGGAAATCTTTGTCGCATTTGCGGAGTTGCCCCCATCCACCGGTATCCCGTTTGACAATTTTTAATCAAACTTTTTAGGTGGGGGTACTTATAAAGCTTGTTACATCAACAAAAAGAGATATCCTCATGGAACAAGGACACCTCTCTCTTACATCGTTAGGTATTTTTATAATAATAATATTTATTCTATATATAGGAACAAATATGCATAAACTACACATGTTTAATCATTACTATTACTTGATATCATCTAGGATAACGAAGTGTGGTTCATGTACTGTCTGCACATCTGCACGTAGGTAAGCTCTAATTTTAAACTTCAAGTTACTGAAGGCATCACCTGCTACTCGTGTCACTTCAATAGTTACACCAGTTCTAACTCCGTACCAAAGCTTAGTGAAGTCACCAATGATAGCAAAGCTTCCGTTCTTATCTGTCCCTAAGTTGTTAGGCACTTGAGTAGTTGTAAGCTTATGAGTTAAGTTCTCATAACTCTTTGGTGCGTTCAATGGTTGACCGCTTGAGTCTGTCAGTGCATCAAGCTCTCCGTATGTTCTTGGTGAATAGATAACTCCGTTCGGTGTTCCGTTCTCTGAAAGGATTGAAGTCACTGCCTTACTGAACTCCTTGTAGTTCTCTAGCTCTTTGCCTACTGGTTGTTTGTTAATACCAGCAATGTTATAGATTCCTTTAGGTTCAATCTTATCACCTTTACCAAGTAAGCCAGCTCTATCAAGCTCTAATGCCAATGAGTTAACAATGCTTTGAGTCACTACTTCATCAATGTTAAGTGCATCTTCAAGCAACTCAATAGTAATGTCAGACATACCAACCAACGTCTTAGCTTCAAACTTCACTGGTTCAAAGTCTGCATCTGATTCATTAATCTTTTCTCCTTCTGCTTTCCAATGTGGTTTGATATCACCTGTCTGTTTAGCAAAAACTAAAGTGCTTGAGTCCATCGGTACTGTTCTAGCTCCTGCTGTCATTAAAACAGATTGAGCACGAACCATATTAATTAACTCATTTGATAATGGTGCAGGAATTAAGACTCCACCACTACCATCTCTATTAGCTGCCACAACCTGTTGCTCCTTATCTGCTCCCTCCCATTTACCTGTCGCCATACCTTTAACCAGTTTACCGATACTCATATTAGAAAACTCTTTACGCTCGTAACTGCTTTGAGTTGTTTTAAACTGTTGATCTGGTGTAAGGATTTGAACTTTTTCACCATCTTTATAAAAATGTTGCTGATCCAATTTATTACTAATATTATTTTGAGTTTGTTGATTTTTAAAATTTTCTTCCTCTAATCGTTTTATTTCTTCTTTTTCCAAAGCGTTTTGGTATTGGTCTTTCAATTCCTTATAATAAGGGTAGTCAGCCATTAATTGATTTTCTGATAAGTCTTTATGCTTATTAACAAACTCCATCATTTCATTTTTTATTTCTTCTGCACTCTTTACGTTTTGATTTAATGTTAATACCATTTTGTCATCCTCTTTCTTTTCTTCAAATTTTATTGGATTGTGTTGCAATTTATTAACTACGTCCGATTGTTTAAATTTTGCCACCATATCAGTGGCTTGTGTTACTTCATCAGTTAGCCCATACTTAAAGCATTCATCAGCAGAAAGCCATGTTTCTTTATCCATCAAATCAATTAACAGATTTTTATTAATCTTTCCTGCAGATTTGTTTAGATATGACGATAAAATACTTTCACGTATCTTATCCAAATCATCTGCTACTTTTCTTAATTCTTTTGCGTTACCATAAGAAACGCCTAACATTGGATTATGGATCATCATCATACTGTTTTGGGGCATGATGATTTTATCTCCTGCCATTGCAATTACTGTCGCAATGCTACAAGCTACTCCATCTATATGGACTGTTACAAACGCTTTGTGGTTTTTTAGCATGTTATAAATGGCTATACCACTAAACACACTGCCACCGTAACTTTGAATGCGTACCTCAATTTCATTAATATTTTGCATCTGCTCCAATTCATTTTTTATATCTAAAGCACTAGTTTCATTTGAATACTCATAGCTTTCATTGACAATATCGCCATAAATACTAATGACTGCTTTATTGTTACTCATTTCTATTTGAAAAAATTTATCCATATTATATTCCTTTCTATTAATTTTATTTTTTATTTTTGAGGTTTATCTCTAATTAAGTTGATTTTTTTCACTCTCACTTTTTTTCGAGCATCAACAACTTACAAATACTTGGACAGTTTGGACACTACTCTTAAAACATTGATATATATAGGTTTTGAAGGTACTGTTTTACTTTTTTTCTGACAATCACTTGGACACCTACTTGGACATCACTGGACACCTGTCCAACCTTTTATATAGAGGTGTCCAACCTTTTGTCAGCATTTAGAGTTTTAAACATACTACAAACATTGTTAAATCAACGTTTATAGATACCTGTCCAATATGTCCAACGTTTTTGAAGTTGTTACATCTCTAAATTATTTCTTCTTGTAAAACTAACCCTATATATCGCCATACTCTAATACCTGATACACTTTGTTTTTTCTTATAAATGCCATACTTTTCTAAATCTTTTGTAAATTTAGGCTGTGACAAAGCTTTTAAGTTTTCATCAAAACAGAAATCTACATATTTATCATAAATTTTCTTGCTAGATTCACCTGTTTTACTTTCTTTGTCAATCTCACAATACTCCTCTATGAACCTAGAGATATGATCTATATCTTTTATCCATTCTTCTTTAGCTTTTGCCATAGGCTCTGATACTGTGAATTCCTTACGTTTCAAAGCTTCATAAAAGATACGCATACAATAAAGAGTAAATACTGGTATTTCTTCCTCAATTGCTTTTAAATCGTGTTTACGGATAAAATCATCATCAATTACTTTAGTGAATGGTATTACATTTAAACGCCTTAGCCAGCCACTTGATACATCTGACCAAGTTGGCAAATTATTAGCAGAAAAAATTAATTTAGCAAAATTTTTAAAGTTAAAACCATCCTTACCTTTTCGCTCTGCCATAAGATAATCTCCACCAGTTAGCGATTTAATCAATCCAGTTTGAGAAATAAAACTTTCTTCTATATCAGCAAATAGATTGGCATTTTTTGCGAATAATTGGCTAGTAGCAAATCTATTTTGTTTATTCCCTAAATCTGATAAATTAACAGTCGAAACATTCTCATCGTTCAACATCTTAATAACATGGTTGATGAATACACTCTTGCCATTTTTTCCTTTGCCATGTAAAATGAAGATAGCTTGAAAAGGTTCATAGCTTCTATAAAAGCAATAGCCTATCATTTCGGATAAATGTCGTGCAGACATCTCATCACCAGTTAAGTCTTTAAGCCAATCTAAAGTCTTGACTGGCCTTTTTGTGTCCTCGACATTAATAGGATATTGATGCGACTGAAATATATAATTTTCTGGATCATGCTTTTCTAATTTATCCGTTTTAAAATTATATGTTCCGTTTTGAAAACTGACTAAGTTAGGACTGCTATTATTAAAAGGATTATCTTTAGTTGTCGTATCATAACTTTTTATCATGATGAATCGTTTAACATCAGATAAAGTCTTTGTACTCCACTTACCAACGCTTTCTAGCTTTTCAGTGATATAAGCATCTAGGAAGTCATTTAAGTCATCTACTCGCCATATACCTTTATCTATTTGAAATCTCGCTCCATAAGTCAGTGAACCTGTTCTTATGATTGGTATTTCTTTCATAATGGCATAACCTAATTTATTAGGAAGGACTTTGCTGTCTCCGTTATCCTTGTAATATATCCAGTCTGGTGTCTCTTCTTTTTGTTGGTTTAAAATTTCTTGATTTTCTTTTATAAATACTTTTGTTTCATCAGATATATTTTTCAAATAATAACCTCCCTCCTAGTTTCCTTTTTAACCATGCTTTTAAATATAGTGTTTACTTCTTTTTCAGCTAAAGGAATATCTACAAAATTTTCATTTACAACTAAAAGTAATGTGTAAATTGTTTCTAAATCTGTTCCTAATGCTAGGCACTTAGAAACGAACCTCATAAGAAAATCATTTCTATTTCCTTCTTTTGCTCCTGATACCATATCTTTTAAAAAAGTTGCCGTATATTTCACTTTTCTAGTGTTCACAGACGCATTCTCAGGCATTTTAAAATTTTGTTGTGATTGATTATCCGTAGAAGTCGCTAGAGTATCTAATAAAAACTGCGGTAACTCTGCCAATTCTGTTATATTCCCACTTACTCGCCTATAAGAGTTTTTATCTATCTTACTAGGTGCTGCGACAATATAAGAATTTTCTGCGATTATATCAATCCCATTAAATTTATTTATTTGTCTTTCGATTGTCAGATTATCAGGATATTTAAAATAAATGTGCAACCCTCCTGAAGCAGTTTTCACTCGTAAAGTATCAGGCAATTTCTCAAAATGATTTTCTAAAGTTTCAAGTGTTTTATAACCATCTTTCTCATGAATATCTATATCAAGGACTACTAAACCACTTTCTTTACCAGTTCTTATACCAATATTAGAAGATATAGCCTGTTCACTACTTAACCAATAGTCAGCAATAATACTTTGGTCTGTTGTGGCAGATTTAAAACCATTTGAGAAATTATCACTCTTAACTGGTATCTTGGTATTTTTAACTAATGGTAGAACTGGAAAACCTAACTCTGCATATTTCAACGCTATATCTAACGTGCTAAATTCTTCCACTGGATCACCTGCTTTTATCTGTTACTAATTTAAAATCTGTTCCTGATATACTTAAAACCCTATTATCATTTGTATATAAGCTTGCGTTTGAATACTCGCCATCTTTACAAAGTGGATAGCTTACACTATGGAAAAATGTTTTAAATAATGGTATTGATTGTTTAATGTTACTGGTATCTTTAAATTCTAAAATTTTCATTTTCTACACCCCTATTCAAAAAACTCAATAATATTATCAGTTTGTTGTCTTGAAGCTATTTCGATACATGAAATTAATCCAATCAAACCGTCTAAATCACTAACACTTATTTTTTCAAGGTAAGTAAATTTATCATCAGCAAAGGCTTTTAATCCTTTAATTGCATTTGATAAATCATTTTGATTTCTCAATAAATCTGTTGAAACTAATTCTTTTTTCATCTTTCTATCTCCTTTATATTTCTACTCATGCCCCTCAGCATGCGTTTTATATACTATTTTTTTCTACAAATTTCTTAACTTCTGATTTACTAATTTTTTGAACTCCATCAACTGTAAAAACCTTAAGACCTAATGAAATATATTTTTTCAATGTATTCCGACTAACGCCGATATACTGACAACATTCTTTTAAACTCATATATTCAGGAAGATTATTTTTCTGTATCTCATCTTGAATAAATGGTTTTAACTCTAAAATTGCAACATCTACAAATTGCTTTGAAAATTCTTCTGACAACTCTATGTGGTCTATTTTTAAATTCATGAGAACCTCCTTTAAGGAAACATTTCCCAACTTACTAGTCAAAAAAAATTTCATCTATCGTGATATCTTCTTTTATTTTTTTGAAAATATCTTTGATGATAATTTTTTCGCTATCTTTAAATGGAACTTTGCCACGTTCTTTCTCTGAATAAGATTGCCTAGATATCGATAATCTTTCAGCTATTTGTTTTTGCTTTAAATTACACATTACCCGATAGCCTGCTATTTTTTTCATAATGTCTCTCCTTTCTTTGCGGGAAACATTTCCCAACTTGACACAAGTCTATCATGATGAGATACTACTGTCAAGAAACAATTCCCAACTTTTATTGGAAAGGAGTTTTTATGAACGAGAATGATGGAAAACAAATAGGAACAAGAATTAAATCTGTTAGGGTATCAAAAGGAATGACTATGGAAGAATTTGGAGGTCAACTTTCTCCTAAAGCTTCAAAAGGAACAATCTCTAAATGGGAAAACGGAAGGTATCTTCCTAATAATGATAGGTTAAAACAAATAGCCGAAATAGGAAACGTTTCTATTAATTACCTTTTAGAAGGTAAATATACTTTGAAAGATATCCATATTATGCCAGAAGAAGAAAAAATAAAACTTTTTCAGCAAGGTTCAGCATTTTTCGATACATCATCAGACGATTACCTTTTGATGATGGTTGAAAGATTTTCAAACGAAATTAAAGATGACCAGATAAAAAAAAATCTAGCAATTAGTCTCGATTCACTAGTAGAAATAAAAAATGGCAATATTCCTAAAGAGCATTTAGATTCTGAATTAAAAGATATATCTGAATGGTTTAAAGAATTACCTTATAAAGTATCAAAATTATAACCTCCTCCACTCATGCCCCTCAGCTGTAACATGAGGAGGAAATAAATTGGCACAAATCATTTCATATATCAAAAAAGATAATAGCAAGGCTTATATGTATAAAGTTTATCTTGGTGTTGATCCAATTACTGGAAAAGAAAAACGAACAACAAGAAGAAATTTTAAAACAAAAAAAGAAGCCCAAATTTCTCTATCTAGGCTATTACTAGATATTGAGAAAAACGGACTTCAAACAAATAATAATACTAATCATATAAAGACATTTAACCAATTACATGAACTATGGTTTAAGCAGCACTCAAAGGATATTAAAAACACAACTATCCAACGTATAGAGCAACATTTTAATAACCATATATTACCTAAAATGGGAGATATGGCATTAAATAAAATTACTCCTCTATACTGTCAAGATTGTTTAAATGAATGGTCTGAAAAATTAGCCACTTATAAACAATTAAAAACTTATGTAAATATGGTCTTTAAATATGGCATTTTAATAGGTGTTATAAGCGATAACCCTATGAGTAGGACAATAACCCCTAAACAGAAAAATAAAGCTCCTGTGAATGTATCTGATAGCTTTTATACAAAGAATGAATTAAAACAATTCTTTGATTGCTTGGAAAAATTAAATGATAAAAGGGCTTATGCTTTCTTTAGAGTCTTAGCATTTTTAGGGCTAAGAAAAGGCGAGTGCATGGCTCTTCTTTGGAAAGATATAGATTTTGTTAATCGATTAATTACCATTGATAAAACACTGGTAGAATTGCAAGATGGTTCTTTTGTCGTCAACTCTACAAAAACAGAATCTTCAACAAGAACGATTCAAATGGACGATAAAACCACAAAAATCTTAAGAGAATGGAAAAACCACATCATCAGAGAAAAATTTGCTCTAGGTATTAGAGACGATAATTTTTCCGACAATGTGGTATTTTGTAACTCTGTATTTGAACGTGATAGACAGTATCTATATAAAGCCTATCCAAATCATGTAATGGCTAAAGTGAAAAAACACTTTCCAAAAATAAAGATAATAAAAGTCCATGATTTTAGAAAAACAAACGCATCTCTTTTATTTGAATCAGGTGCGAGCATTAAAGACGTATCACAACGTCTAGGACACAAAAATACAAAAGTAACGACTGATATATATGTAATGGTCACGCCTACCAAACAAAAGGAAACGGTTGAATTATTTTCTAGCTATATGAATTTTTAAAACCGTAGTCAATATCGTAGTCAATTAGTATTCAATGGTTTATATCACTTGGTAAACATTGATAAATCAAGGTTTAATCTTGTTTTTTCGCTATTTTACCTTGTTCAATATAAACCATTAAGATACTGATATCTGCTGGGTTAACACCGCTAATACGACTAGCTTGAGCGATTGTTTCTGGTCTGATTTTTTCTAACTTTTGAACAGCTTCAGTCGCTAAACTATTCACTTTTGTGTAATCAATGTTTTCTGGAATACGTTTAGCTTCCATACGTTTCAATTTATCTACTTTATCGTTGGCTTTTTTAATATAGCCAGCGTACTTCACTTGAATTTCGACTTGTTCGTACACATAACGTGGAACTGCCACTTCTGGTGTATCAATGAACTTAGCAATATCTTGATAAGTTAATTCTGGACGTTTCAATAAGTCAGCTGCTAAAATACCATCTTTTAAAGCGGCACTATTTTTCTCAGCTAAGTAAGCTTGTAATTCTTTAGTTGGTTTTAAACGAATTGTTTCTAATCGCTTCATCTCTTTAGCAATCATTTCTTTTTTAGCTTCATACTCTTCATAACGCTCGGCATTAACTAAACCAATGTCATGGCCTGTTTCAGTTAAACGTAAATCAGCATTATCATGACGAAGTAGCAAACGGTATTCCGCACGTGACGTTAATAAACGATAAGGTTCATTAGTTCCTTTAGTAACTAAGTCATCAATTAGCACACCAATATAAGCGTCACTACGTTTTAAGACTAAAGGTTCTTTACCTTGGATTTTAAGTGAGGCATTAATTCCAGCCATTAAACCTTGGCAAGCTGCTTCTTCATAACCAGATGTTCCATTTGTTTGACCTGCTGTATAAAGTCCAGCTATTTTCATTGTTTCTAACGTTGGGCGTAATTGATGAGGAACCACTACATCATACTCAATAGCGTAGCCACTACGCATGATTTCTGCATTTTCAAGACCAGCCACACTATGAATAACTTCGTATTGTACATCTTCTGGTAGCGACGTTGATAACCCTTGAACGTAAACTTCTTCTGTCTCTGCTCCTTCTGGCTCTAAGAAGATTTGGTGACGCGGTTTATCGCTAAAGCGGACAACCTTATCTTCAATAGAAGGACAATATCTAGCGCCTACTCCTTCAACAATTCCCGTAAACATTGGGGCACGGTGTAAATTCTCACGAATCACTTCATGAGTATCTAAATTAGTATAAGTTAACCAACAAGGTAGTTGATCTTGTTTATACACGTCATCTGTTGTTTCAAAACTGAAATGATTTGGTGTTGTATCTCCTGGTTGGATTTCAGTCACGTCATAATTAATCGAACTTGATTTCACACGAGGAGGCGTTCCTGTTTTAAATCGTTCAATCTCAAGTCCCAACTCTTTTAAGTGATCTGCTAAACCAATAGCTGGTAATGAGTTGTTTGGACCAGATGAGTATTTCAAGTCACCAATAATGATTTCACCACGTAAAGCAGTTCCTGCTGTAATAATAACGGCTTTACTGAAAAATTGAGTCCCTGTACTAATCTCCACACCTTTTACAACATTATCTTCAACGATTAGTTTTTCAACAATCCCTTGACGTAAATCTAAGTTAGGTGTTCTTTCTAATGTATGTTTCATCTCTGTTTGGTAAGCAAACTTATCTGCTTGAGCTCTTAATGCTCTCACAGCTGGTCCTTTACCTGTATTTAGCATACGCATTTGAATATAAGTTTTATCGATGTTTCTACCCATCTCTCCACCTAAAGCATCAATCTCACGAACCACAACTCCTTTAGCTGGTCCTCCAATTGATGGATTACATGGCATAAAACCAATGATATCTAAATTTAGTGTTACTAATAATGTCTTCATGCCCATTCGTGCTGCAGCAAGTGAAGCTTCTGAACCTGCGTGACCACCACCGACAACGATGACGTCGTATTGTTGTTTTTCCATTATGTTAATCTCCCTATTATTTACCTAGACAAAATTGACTAAACAATTGTGTAATTAATTCATCTTGAACACTGTCACCAATAATCTCACCCAATAAATCCCAACTTCTCGTCATATCGATTTGAAGTAGATCGACCGGCATATCCATCTCTATCCCATTTAATACCTCATCTAATGCCATGTTGGCTTGCTCTAAAAGCGCAATATGACGTGAATTAGAAATATAAGTAGCATCTTTTTCTTTCCCTGAATTAACAAAGAAAGTATCTTTAATGCGCTGTTCTAATTGGTCAATCCCTTCACTTGATGTGACTGAAATAGCCAAAGTTATTTCTTCTTCTAGATAGGTGTTTAATTTTGCTACATCTAGTTGCGTATCTAAGTCCATTTTATTTAATAGAATAATGCGGTGCATTCCTCTTGTTAACTCAAGTAATTCTCTATCCATCTCTGTTAGTGATTCACTTTGATTAAGAACAAGTAAAATCAAATCGGCCTCTTGAAGAGCCTTACGACTACGTTCAACACCAATTTTCTCAACCACATCTTCCGTCTCACGAATACCTGCTGTATCAATTAACTTAAGTGGCACACCGCGCACATTGACATACTCTTCAATCACATCTCGCGTAGTTCCTGCAATATCTGTGACAATAGCTTTATCTTCTTGAAGTAAGTAATTAAGTAAACTTGATTTTCCTACATTAGGGCGACCAATAATAGCTGTTGATAAGCCTTCTCTTAATATCTTCCCTTGCTTAGCTGTTAGTAGTAGGTGATCAATTGATCTTTTGACTTCTTCTGCTTTTTCTTTCATTAACTGAGTCGTCATCTCTTCAACGTCATCATATTCAGGGTAATCTATATTTACCTCTACTTGAGCTAAAGCTTGTAAGATATGTTGGCGTAACTCTTTAATCAGAACTGACAATTTACCATCTAATTGATTCAAGGCTAATTTCATAGATTCATCTGTTTTAGCTTGGATTAAATCCATAACGGCCTCTGCTTGAGATAAGTCCATACGACCATTTAAAAAGGCACGCTTTGTGAATTCTCCGGGCTCTGCTAAACGTGCGCCTTGTCTTAACAATAACTGTAAGACTTGGTTGGCAACGACCATTCCCCCGTGACAATTAATCTCCACAATATTTTCTCTAGTAAACGTCTTTGGTGCTAACATAATTGAAAACATGACTTCATCTAAAATTTCTGTGGTATCTGGGTCTTTAATGTGACCATAATGAATCGTATGACTAGGTACATCTGTTAATTGTTTTTTTGCATAAGCTGTTACTTTATTGGCAATGACAACTGCATCATCTCCACTTAAGCGGACAATACTAATAGCTCCTTCACCAGGTGGCGTTGAAATGGCAGCAATTGTATCAAATTCTTTTGTTATATTCATGGCAAATTAAGTCCTTTCTAAAAAAATCCATATAAAAAAGTGCCTACTCCACCCTTTTTGTTCAACTCAAAAAAAGTGGATACGCACTTTGACTGCTATCCGTAATTATATTCATTAGCATGATAGCACAAACTTAGAATTTTGACAATTTATTACCCTACTCAAGCTTATCTATTTTATAAAGAAATAAACAGTGGGTCATAGCCCATATGAGCAAGAACTTTAATAAAATCATTAAACTGAATCATTAAAGTTGTTTTATTAGTGTTCGGGTGAAAACCAACCGTGTCATTAGTATCAATACAGCCATCAATGACAACTGTAATTTGTTTCTCTTTATCTGCTGGTAAAGCAAACGGAGTCACTGTGCCTGGTGGTGTCCCTAATAAGTCCAATAGACTTTCTTCAGAAAGAAAAGACAATCTTTTTTCATCTAAGACTTCTGCCAATTCTTTCAAATCAGCTTGTTTTTCATCGGCTAAAATCACTAAATAAATTTTCTTGCCTTTTTTAGCTTTTAACACTAAATTTTTAACTTGTGGACCAGGTAACTCAAATGGAACATTTTTCACTGATGTAATAGTTGGATGATCCACTCGTTGATACTCAATTTGTAGGTCATGTAATAAATCATAGGCAGCTTGTTCTGATACGATCATAAAAAAACAACTCCTTTTTCACATTTTGTTTGTCGGATATATCGCATAATATTCAACAAATGACTATTATTGTGTAAAACAACTCTGTTTTAGATGTTGTTTTACGCCGTTTTTGGTATAATAAGCACGTAATAATTATTCAAGGAGAGTGAATTAATGAATAAAAAAGAAAAACGACATCATTTAATCAAAGAAATCATCTCTCACAATCATATTGACAATCAACAACAACTTTTAGAGCATTTAAATAAACATGGCATCGACGCCACTCAAGCAACTATTTCTAGAGACATGCAAGAATTAAAAATCCATAAAGTCCATGATGGCTCTGGTCGTATTCGCTATAGTCTCTTTGTTGAAGCAGATAAGGCATCTGATGATAAACTAAAAGAAGTATTTAAAGATTTCGTCAATAGTGTGGCTCATGTCCAAGTAATGAATATCATTGCAACGCCACTTGGAGCGGCAGACATTGTAGCAGCTGAGATTGATGAGTTACACTTACCAGAAATTGTTGGCACACTTGCTGGTACAGATACCCTAGTTCTCATTTCTAAAACGGAAGCTGAAGCGAAGATTCTTAACAAACAACTTCTTAGTTACCTCAACTAAGTGACATGAGCCACAAACTATTTAACCTCAATAAATAAGTCATCGAACACGAAAGATTGTTTCAACTTGGTGTGTTTAATGACTTATTTTTTAGTTATCTCAATCTCTTAATTGATTACACACTCGCTTTTAAAAGCATATCAATATGAGGAATGTCATCTTCTAAATACACATCTGAAACAACGTTAAAACCAAACGACTGATAAAAATCAACTAAATAATTCTGAGCAGAAATTTTAATGTCTTTATGTGTCTCTAAACCATTGATTTCTGCTAGAGTTAACGCCACAATTTTCTTTCCTAATTCTTGATTACGGTAATCTTTTACCACTAACACACGACCGAAAGTCACAACGTCTTCTCTTTCCATGATTCTCGTATAGGCAACTAATTGCCCCTCTTTTTTTAACATCACATGTTTTGCTATTCTGTCATCTTCATCAATTTCTTGATAGGGGCAATTTTGCTCTACGATAAAGACTTTTACTCTTTCTTGTGCCACTTCAAAAAATTCTGTTGACGTCATTTGGTCTAACTCTTTCACGATTAATTCCATCTAGTCACTTCTTTCTCATTTAGTTTAAAAAAAGCACATGAAATTAACATCGATTAAAATGTAATTCATGTGCTTTTCGTTCATTTTAAACAATTACATCATATCTGGTGATTGAATACCTAATAGACGTAAACCTTCTTTAATAACAACTGAAACAGAGTAAACAAGACTTAATCTTGCTTCTTTTTCAACATCATCAGCCAAAATTTTATGTTTAGAATAATACTTATTGAATTTTTGAGCTAAATCGATTAAATATTTAGCCATAACAGATGGCTCATATTTTTGATAAGCTTCTACTACTTTGTTAGGGAAATTATCTAAAGCTTTAACGACTTCCCAAGAATCAACATCATTTAGTGATCCTGGTTTAAAGTCTTCAACTGACCAATCAGCTTTGCTTAAGATACTTTCACATCTAGAACGTGTGTATTGTACGTAAGGACCTGTTTCTCCTTCAAATTGAATAATATCATTCAAGTTAAAGTCAAACATGTTCATACGGTCATTTTTAAGGTCATGGAAGATTACTGCCCCAACACCAACTTGATGAGCTACTTCATCTTTGTTTTCAAGACCTGGGTTTTTCTCTTCAATACCTTTTTTAGTTGCGGCAATTGCTTCATGTAATACTTCTTCTAAAAGAATAACATTACCTTTTCTTGTTGATAATTTTTTACCATTAGCAGTAATCAAACCAAATGGAATGTGTTTGATGTTGTCAGCCCAATCATAGCCCATTTCTTTAAGAACAGCTTTTAATTGTTTGAAGTGACCTGCTTGTTCGTTACCTACAACATAAAGAACTTCAACAAAATCGTATGTGTTAATACGGTACTCAGCAGCTGCTAAGTCACGAGTAATGTATAGAGTAGCACCATCTGATTTTCTGATTAATGCTGGATTTAAGTCATATTTCTCTAAGTTAACAATGTCTGCTCCCTTATCTGAAACAAGTAAATCTTTTTCTTCTAAAACTTCGATAACATGATCCATTTTATCGTTGTAGAAAGCTTCACCATTTTCAGAATCAAATGTAATTCCTAGCATATCATATACTTTGTTGAATTCTTTTAATGATTCTTCACGGAACCATTTCCATAAACGAACTGCTTCTGGATCATTGTCTTCTAATTTTTTGAACCATTCACGACCTTGATCTTCAAGCTCTGGATGTTCTTCAGCTTCATCATGGAATTGAACGTATAATTTTAATAACTCAGCGATTGGTTCTTTTTTAACAGCTTCCTCATCACCCCATTTTTTAAAGGCAACGATTAATTTACCAAACTGTGTTCCCCAGTCACCTAAGTGATTAATACGAATTGGCGTATAACCAACTTTAGCTGCTAGTTCTGCTAATGAGTTACCAATAACTGTTGAACGTAGATGTCCCATTGACATTGGTTTAGCAATATTTGGTGACGATAAATCGATTGGGATATTACCACTACCAATATTAGCATCTCCATAATGTTCTTTTTCTTTTACGATTGTTTCTAAAACATGTTCACTGACTTCTTTTTTATTTAAGAAGAAGTTAATGTAACCACCTGTTGGGACAATATTTTCATAATGCTCTTTGCTTAGTTTTTCAACTAACTCCTCAGCAATCATGTTTGGTGCTTTACGGTAAACTTTAGCTAATGAGAAGACTGGAAAAGCATAGTCTCCGTGAGAACTTGTTTTTGGTACTTCTAAAAATTGATAAATCTCTTCTTCTGTTAGTGATTCTCCAATCACCGCTACTAAATCTGCTGCTATTAATTTTTTGTAATCCATCTGTTTTCTCCTCTCTTTATTTCAAAAAAAAGTCCGCCTCTCATTACTACACATCTAGTAACAAGAGACGAACTTGAATATCCGCGGTACCACTCTTTTTGTTGGAAAGTCCAACCACTTTATCATCATTATTAATTTTTATAAAAATAGGTGCGCTTCCTTATTAAGCATTGCTTTGGCTCTCACTAACCCAAAGTCGCTGATTCAATGAATATCTTATAAGTACTTTAGTCTATTATTTGCATTATAGCAAATTATTTTCTAAATGCCTAGCTAAAAATTAACATTGAACCAATTAAGATGATTAAGTTAATGATTCCCATGATAATCAAAGGCTTCATAATGAATTTTATCCAGGTTGAGTAATTAACCTTGGTAATTTCAAGTCCCCCCATAACAACACCTGATGTTGGTGTAATTAAGTTGATTAAACCACAACCGGAAACAAAAATCATTACCATAACATCTGGACTTAATCCAACTTCATTTGCTAAGGCACCCATTACTGGAATGGATACGTAAGCTAATCCTGAAGTTGATGGGATTAAGAATGATAAGAATAAGTATAGTGCAAAGGCTCCAACAACAAATAGGATTGGAGAGAGACCTTTTAAGACACCAGCTGCTCTATCTAAGATAAATAAATCTAAGTGAGTTGTTTGCATTAAAACAGATGCTCCACGAGCTACAACAATGATTAAAACAACTGATAACATATCCGCAGCTCCTGCTACGAATGTATTAACGATTTCTTTTTCTGGGAATTTGTTAATAACAGCCACTACGATCCCCATAACAAAGAACCACATAGCTAAATCACCAAAGTACCATTCACCAAAGCTGTTACCTGTTAGCACAGATGTCCAACCTTCAAAAACAGTAATACCAAATTCGCCCCAAGGAATTAGAGACACAATCATTACTAAGAAGGTAATACCAAAGACTGTTAAAATAGTTTTATGTTTTTTCGTAAATTCTAAATCTTCTGCTGCTTGGTCACCAAATAATTCATGCATATCTTGTTGCTCTTGTAGAGACAGAATTGTAGAACCCTTATCTGCTTTTACTTTTTTAGCATATTTAGTGACAATAAAAATTGAGAAAATTGTTGTACTTACCCAAAGTAGCGTTCCAACGATTAAGATTGTTCCAACGTGTGGCTCAATCCCGATTCCCTTTAAAGCATCCATTGCGGTACCAGTTGCAAATGGGTTTACAGTTGAACCAATAACCCCTGAACCAGATCCTAACAGAACAGTACCAATCGCCACGATACTATCAAATCCTGATGCTATCATGGTCGCTCCTAAAAGCGTGTAGAATGGTATTGTTTCTTCTGCCATTCCGTAAGTAGATCCTCCAATAGAGAATAAAATCATAAGAATAACAATAATAATGATTTCATTACCTTTAAGTTTCTTAACAACGTGTTGAATACCAGATTCTAATGCTCCTGTTTTCGTTACGATATTTAAGAAACCACCTAATACCAGAATAAACACACAAATATCAATTGCTTCTTTAAAACCAAAAAATGGTGACATAAAAATGTCAGATAGTTTTGCACCAATCACGTGATCAGCAATTCCTGAGCCATCTCTTAACTCTTGTGGAGAGAAGGTTTGGCCGTTTAGGAAAATAGTAATTACCCCTAATAGAATAATGATAATAAACAAAATACTAAAAGAGGTGAGCTCTCTTTTTTTCTTCTCCGGTTTAGTCATAATAATCATGTCGTGTCATACGTTTAAGTATCACACTACTCCTTTCTCTTTAGTGAGATACAAACTCAATCGTTTAGTAAGTCATTGAAAAATGAAGTATCCAAAAAGGTTAAGTACTTACGACTGTATTTAATTTTTTTAGCTGTAACCAGCTTTTTAATCACGATACTAGCTGTTTCTCTTGTTGTACCACTAGCACGTGCGATGTCATTGATTGTAATTGGGCTAGAAACAATAACTGTCCCAGATGGGTATTGTTTTTCGCCCAAATCTTTGTAAATAATCGCCAAAGTAGCAGTGACTCGACAATCGGCGTTATTAATAATTCCTTTTTGAATTTTAAAAATTTGAGTTCGTAACAATTTTGATTGCTCCTGTATTACTGTGATTAGTTGTAACGCACTATTGCTTACAACTTCTTCAAAGATTTTGACAGGGATCGAAATAATTTCTATATCTGTATAAGCAACTGCTGAAACATAGTGTTTTTTGTCTGTAAACAAGTCTAAATATAATAATAAGGATTTTGCTTTTTTAAAATGCAAATAAGTAAAAGTACCAGTTTCATCAATCTTCTCAAGTTTAATAATACCTGAAACAAGGAAGTAAACGTGTGAACGGTCATCATCCACATCAAATAAAACTTGACCTTTGCTATAGGATCTAGCCACACTGACATCCCGAAGCTTTTGTATATCTTGGTCAGAGAGATATCGAAAATCTTTGTGTTGTTTTCCTAGTTCTTTTTTTATCTCCATTTTATTCCCTACTTTATAAAGTTATTGTTGTACCCACTTCTGAATCACTTGTTAACTTCCCTAAACATTCTAGAGATGTGATAACAGCTTTTTTACCTGGATTATTTTGCGCAAATTGGATAGCTGCTTCAATCTTAGGTAGCATGCTTCCTGGTGCAAAATGACCTTCCGCTTTATATGTTTCAAGTTCAGCCACAGTTACATTCGTTAATTTTTCTTCGTTTTCCTTACCATAATTAATGTAGACATTATCTACACCAGTTAGCACGATAAACATATCTGCTTTCACTAAATGAGCTAGTTTTTCTGAAGCAAAGTCTTTGTCAATAACGGCTTCTGTTCCTTTTAATGAATCACCAACAACAGGAATTCCCCCGCCACCACAAGAGATAGTAATCACATCATTATCAACTAATGTATTGATTGTTTTTGCTTCGTGAATACCGATTGGTTTTGGACTTGCTACAACTTTTCTAAAGCCACGACCAGCGTCTTCTTTAAAGATAGCGCCTGTTTTAGCTGCTTCTTCTTTAGCAACTTCTTCTGTTAAGAATGGACCAATTGGTTTTGTTGGGTTACTGAACGCTTCGTCATTTTCATCAACAACTACTTGCGTTAAGACAGTCACAACTTCTTTATCAATCCCTGCTTGTTTTAATTCATTCGTCATGGCATTTGATAACCAATAACCAATACTTCCTTGTGTCATAGCCACACAAGTGTCTAAAGGCATCGCTGGATTTTTTTCTGAATTAGCTGCTTCTTGTTGCAGTAATAAATTTCCAACTTGAGGGCCATTCCCATGAGAGATGATCAATTTATAATCTTCTTTAACTAATTCTACTAAGTGTTTTGATGTATCGATTAATGCTTGTTGTTGTGCTTGTGCACTTGCATCACTAGATAAAATCGCATTTCCACCTAAAGCAACTACTACTTTTTTCTCCATCTAGCATCCTCCTTATTAATAGAAAAAGCAGCACGGACAATAAACACATGCTGCTTTCAACCATTCCTACTGTACGTATGGAATAAATAAATTACCTAAAGTTGCGGCCATAATCGCTTTGATTGAGTGCATTCTGTTTTCTGCCTCTTCAAATTGACGACCATATTTACTTCTGAAGACTTCATCTGTAATCTCCATTTCAGAGATTCCGAATTTTTCTTCAACCATTTTTCCATATTCAGTTTCAGCATCATGAAACGCTGGAAGACAGTGAAGAACAATTAAGTCTCCATCTAAGTTTTCTGTTTTTTCAAGCATGCTCATATTAATTTGATAAGGTCTTAATAAGTTAACACGTTCTTCAAACTTATCTTCTTCACCCATAGATACCCACACGTCAGTGTATAATACGTTAGCGCCTTTAACTCCTTTTGCCACGTCGTCAGTAATCATTAATTCTGCACCAGATTCTTTAGCGAATTCTTCTGCATAGTTAACTACTTCTTCAGTAGGGAATAACTCTTTTGGTGCACAGATACGAACGTTAACACCTAAAATAGCTCCTGTTACTAACAAGCTATTCGCCATGTTGTTACGGCCATCTCCAACATAAACTAATGTTACACCTTCAAGTTTTCCGAAGTTTTCTTTGATTGTCATAAAGTCAGCGATCATTTGAGTTGGATGCCATTCATCTGTTAAACCATTCCATACAGGAACGCCAGAGTGTTCTGCTAATCCTTCTACAACTTCTTGACTGAATCCACGGAATTCAATTCCATCAAACATACTACCTAATACTTTTGCAGTATCTTCAACTGATTCTTTTTTACCTAACTGAATATCATTTTTTCCTAAGAATTCAGGGTGTGCTCCTAAATCAATGGCAGCAGTTGTGAAGGCTGCTCGCGTACGAGTTGATGTTTTTTCAAATAGTAATGCGATATTTTTTCCTTCTAAGTAACGATGAGGAATACCACGTTTTTTCAAATCTTTTACGTGAATACCAAAATCCACCAAATACTCTAACTCTGCACGTGTAAAATCTTTTTCTGCTAATAAACTGCGTCCTTGGAAAACTGATGTCATAAAAATTCACTCCTAAGTTTTTATTTAATTAAATGTCTTCTCTTTCTAAAGGCATACTCATACATCTTGGGCCCCCACGGCCACGAACTAATTCACTGCCTGGCATGCTATTTAATTTAATACCAGCTTCTTCTAATAATTTGTTGGTAATTGGGTTACGGTCATAAACAACTACTTCACCTGGAGCAATTGTTAATGTGTTTGAACCATCATTCCATTGTTCTCTTGCAGCTGCAGTTAAGTTACCGCCACCACAACGAATTAAGTGAACTTTATCAAGATGTAGATATTTACATAAGATATTTTCTAATGTATCTTCTTCTCTTAAAATTTCTAATCCATTACTTCCATTAGTAATTGAATAAACAACTAAGTCTCCTTCAATTTCTGGGTGGATTGTAAATTTGTCATAGTCAACCATTGTAAATACTGTATCTAAATGCATAAATTTACGATATTCACCAATATCAAATGCTAAGATATGTTTGAAGCTCATTCCTTGATCAAAGATAGTTTTAGCCATTTTTTCAATTGATGCTGCATCTGTACGTTGAGAAATACCGATTGCTAATACATCTTTAGATAGAATTAATTCATCTCCACCTTCAATACGAGTACTTTCATCTCTGTTGTACACTTTTGGCACATCTTTGCCAGCAAAGCGAGGGTGGAATTCGAAAATATATTGTGCATAAATAGTTTCTCTATTTCTTGTTTCTGCAAACATACGGTTTAATGAAATACCATGTCCGATTGTTGCAAATGGGTCTCTTGTGAAATAAAGGTTAGGCATTGGATCAATAACGAATGGATATTCTGATTCAACCATATCTGTTAAACTAGATTTTTCGAATTGAGGCAATTCTACTTTTTGCATACCTGCCATTGTTTTATCAATCAACTCTTTGTTGGTTGGTAAAGATAATAGTAATTCTTTTGCTTTTACTTTAGCTGTTTTACTTTTAATATTTGCTTCATCTAAGTATTGATCGATGAAATCCATTTTGATTTTGTCATTAAGTAATGACTCTGCTGCTAAGTTTTCTAAATAAAGAACTTCGATACCTTTTGATTCCAGAATCTCGACAAATTGATCATGCTCTTCTTGAGCTTTTTCTAAATAAGGAATATCATCAAATAATAGCCTTTCTAGGTAATCCGGCATTAAATTCTCTAATTCTCCTCCTGGACGATGGACCAATACTGACTTCAATTTTCCAATTTCTGAATAAACATTAATCGGGCGACTCATGTAATCATTCCTCCTAATAAGTAATTAATAAGTTGTTTACAAATCAATACTACCATTCAGAAAACGTTTCCAACTATTTAATCTATCATTCTATTTGTCGAATATCCATCATTATTCATTTATATGAATAGGATTTTCGTACACGTCAGTGTTCCATCAATTATTGTGCGTTATTTCACTAATAATTATTCGCTATTTTTTATTATTATTCAACACATTTTTAGGGAACATGAAAATATCAATGATTTTTAGGGTGATAAAGAAATTGTCTTAAGAATTGATTCACTTGTTCTGCTCTTTTTTTGTCTCTTGAAATAATTAGAATGGAGTCATCCCCTGCTATACAACCTACTATATCTACATAAGTACTTCTGATACTATCAATTAATACACCCACAACTTGACCATTGCCAGGTAATACCGTTAATAGATTGGTAAACTCTACCTGGGTTAATGACACCCCAGTATCTTCTATTACTTGGATCAATCGCTCTTCGTCTGTACGTTTTTTTTTGCCGATAACTGAGTTATTTAATACGCGGTAGAAAATTTCTCCTGTATTTGTCTGACTTTTAACGATGTTTAATTCTCTGATATCTCTTGAAATAGTTGATTGTGTCACATAAATATCTTCTCTTTCTAGCCGTTGCATCAGTTCTTCTTGAGTACCTATATTGTTTTCAGTGAGAATTCTTTTGATGATTGCTTGTCGTCTTCTTTTCTCCATAATTAAATACCCCTTTTTATAAACTTTATACATTAATTTAACAATATTCCATTCATAAAATCAATAATATGCATGCATAATCTATCGTTTATCATAAATTGTTAATAATATTCAAAAAGAATCTAGCAATCACTTGTTCGAACACAAAAAAAAGAGTACATGCAAATTCGCATATACTCTCTTTAGTCTTTATTTTTTTAATTCAATCACTAGGTAACGATGAGGCTCATTACCTTCAGAATGAGTAGCTATATTTGATTCGCCTGATAGAATAGAATGCACTTGTTTACGCTCGAAAGCTGGCATTGGTTCTAAAAAGACTGGTTGGCCTGTTTCATTTACTTTTCTAAGTGCTTGATGAGCTAACCTCTCAATAATTGCCTCACGTCGTTCTCTGTAGTCTCCTACATTCACCACAATTGATAAACGGTTTTTAGCAATTCGATGGATATACACTTGAGCCAAATACTGAATAGCGTTTAATAGCTTACCGTGTTTACCAATGAGTAAGCCTTTTTTCTCTGTTTCTAGACTAAACATAATGTAATTTTTATTACGTAATACTTTTACCATAGCAGGGGCACCTAAATCTCTAGTAATATCTGTTAGATAAACTGCTAAGGCTGTTACTGCTTCGTCATCTGTTAAATTAACTAACTCAACATATTCAGAAGACTCTATGACAACTGCTTCTTCAACTTCTGGTACGTGTTCTTCAACAACTGTTTCGATTACTTCTTCTTTTATCACTTCAGTTGATTCAACAACTTCGACAACAACAACTGCTTCTTGTTTACCAAATCCTAAAAATCCTTTTTTACCTTCTTGAATAACATTGATTTTAGCATCATCTTTTGTTATTTGAAGTGCAGATAAGCCCATTTCTATGGCCTGGTCTACAGTTTCACCTGTAAATTTTGGCATGATAAGAACCCCCTAGTATAGTAAATTAATTAATTATTAGCGTTTTTTCTTCGGTTGATTTGCTTTACGCAATGCTTTTTCTAAATCACGTTTTTTCTTTTCAACTGCTTCTCGTTCATTTCTAATTTTAAATGGGTTATTAATGATTAAAGTTTGAATCACTTGGAACCCGTTTGAAATTACCCAATATAATGACAAACCACTGGCTAAGTTAACACCCATGAAAAGAATCATGACTGGCATCATGTAATTCATTGCCTTCATTGAACCCTGTACTTCTACTTGACCCATGGAAGTTAATTTTGTACTAATGAAAGTAAAGATTGCCGCTAATATAGGTAATATATAGTAAGGATCAATTTTACCTAATTCTAACCAAAGGAAAGAACCAGTTCTTAATTCAGGTGTGCGGGAAATAGCTTGCCACACTGCCATCATAATCGGCATTTGAACTAATAGAGGTAAACAACCAGATAATGGGTTAACACCACTCTCACTATATAGACGTTGTTGCTCTTCTTGTAATTTTCTAGCAGTTTCTGCATCTTTTGATGCATATTTTTCTTGTAACTCTTTTAACTTCGGTTGTAAATCTTGAGTTTTACGCATACTTTTTGTTTGGTAATGCATAAGAGGCATTAAAATTATTCGGATAATAATAGTAAATAGGATAATACCTACCCCGTAATTACCAAATGACAAGAATTTAATCGCTTCTCCAAAGTAATAAACTATGTAGCGATCCCACAATCCTGTACTAGCAGTGCTAACATCTCCTGTTCCACAACCTGTTAATAGGAAAACAAGTCCAAACATACTCAGGATGAGCAGCCATTTTTTCATCTTCTTCACTCACTTAACCCTCGCTTATTCTATTATATTTGCTAATTTAAACACATGCTCTATATTATTTTTTACTTCTTCTAATGATAAACCAACAATTTTAGGTCTAGCAATTAAGACAATATTATAGTTAGGTTTGATCTCTTCTTTTAATTCAAACAAGGATTGTCTCATTAAACGCTTCACTCTATTTCTCGTAACAGCGTTCCCAACTTTTTTACCCACGGATAAACCCACTCGAAAATGAACATTCTCCTCTGCTGGGTAAATATATACCACAAAATTGCGATTAGCATAAGAATCTTTTTTATAAATAATGGTTTGAAATTCTTTCTCTTTCTTGATACGGTAAGATTTTTTCATCGCTGACATACCTTTAAATTCTATAATATTTATGATAACAAGAACATCATTATCATAGCATACAGCACTGTCTTTTTTCATTTTTTTATAAAAAAAAATCACTGATTCAAAGATTCAGTGATTTATGCTGCTAATGCTTTTCTTCCTTTACGACGTCTACTTGCTAATACACGACGACCGTTTTTAGTGCTCATACGTTTACGGAAACCATGAACTTTTTGACGTTTACGTTTTTTTGGTTGATATGTTCTTTTCATTCAATCCACCTCCTAAAACTAAATATGCTTTCTAAATCACTTAGACAGACTATGACATTATACATAGAAAACACTAATTTTGTCAACTCCCCTTCTAAGCTTTTATTTATTTTTCTTCCAAACAACTTATACACAAGTGAATAAGTTGTTTCCACAAATCTGTTAGTTCACATTTTTTACTCAAAAGTTATTTTTTAGTTGTTAGTCAGTTATCAACAGGTTAACAACATGTTACAAACTTATCAACAGTTGTAAAAAAATGTGTTAATAAGTTGTTTAAACTTCTACATCATACTGTTCTCACTTGTGTATAACTTAGTTAATAACTAATACTTCTAAAAAGTTGTGCACACGTTTTTTTCTCTTGTGGAAAACTTTATTCTCACCTTGTTAATTTACTATCCACAATTGTAAAAATCAGTGGAAAACTTTTTTTAAAAATGCTAGAATGGACTAGAAACTAATTTTTTAGGGGGATCGTTATGCCCAATATTGACTATATATGGAAAGAATTGGAAGATGATTATCGAAAGATATTAACACCTCCAAGTTTTAATGCTTGGATTGAACAAGCTAAACCAATCAGTTTAGTGGATAACTTATTAACTATCGAAGTCCCTTCCGAACTTCACCGAGAATATTGGGAAAAAAATCTTGCTGCTAAAATTGTCGAAACAGGTTTTAAATTAACAGGAGAAGAAGTTACTCCTGTTTTTATTATTGAAGATGATAAAAAAGAACCTGAAAAAAATAAAGAAATTATCCCAACTGAGCTACCTGATATCGTAAAACAAAGTAGTAAAAAAGCCTTACTTAATTCTAAGTACACTTTTGATACATTTGTCATTGGTAAAGGAAATCAAATGGCTCATGCTGCGGCATTAGTGGTTGCTGAAGACCCTGGTGCCACTTATAACCCTCTTTTCTTTTATGGGGGAGTTGGTCTTGGTAAAACCCATTTGATGCATGCTATTGGCCATCAAATGTTGACTAACCAGCCTGATGCTAAAATTAAATACGTAACGAGTGAGTCTTTTGCTAATGACTTTATTAATTCTATTCAAAATAGAACGTCTGAAGCTTTTAGACAAGAATACCGTAGCGTTGATTTGCTTTTAGTAGATGATATTCAATTTTTTGCCGACAAAGAAGGTACTCAAGAAGAATTTTTCCATACATTTAACACACTTTATAATGAAGGTAGACAAATTGTCTTAACCAGTGATCGCTTACCAAATGAAATTCCTAAACTTCAAGAAAGGCTTGTTTCACGCTTTGCTTGGGGCTTATCTGTGGATATTACACCACCAGATTTGGAAACGAGAATCGCTATTTTAAGAAAACGAGCTAACGCTGAAGGCTTAGAAATTCCTGATGATGCTCTTTCTTATATTGCTGGTCAAATTGATTCAAATATTCGTGAGTTAGAAGGCGCTTTGGTTCGTGTTCAAGCTTATGCCACTATGAATGGCAACGATATTACAACAAGTTTGGCAGCAGATGCGCTAAAAAGCTTAAAACCAATGAAGCAAAAAAGTGAATTATCCATTCTTTTAATTCAAGAAGAAGTTTGTAAATACTATCATTTACAATTGAAGGATTTAAAAGGGAAGAAGCGTGTGAAGACAATTGTGGTTCCACGTCAAATTGCCATGTATTTATCTAGAGAGATGACTGATAATTCTTTACCAAAAATTGGTGCTGAGTTTGGAGGAAAAGATCACACAACAGTTATTCATGCTCATGAAAAAATTCAGCAATTATTAGAAACAGATCCTACTATTCAAAAAGAAGTCAATGAACTTAAAAATCTGTTGATAAACTAGTTGTGGATATCTAAAAAGATAACACTCAAGTTATCCACATGTTATTAACAAGGGAATTTTTATGCATTTCGTAGGGTTAAATATGTTATCCACAGTACTAACAGGCCCTACTACTATTACTATATTTATTATTATTATTTAAAAGGAGAAACTAATGAAAGTTACATTAAATCGAAATGCTTTTTTAGATGAGTTAGCAACTGTTCAAAGAGCTATTTCTGGAAAAACAACTATTCCTATTTTGACAGGAGTTAAATTAACGTTAACAGAACAAGGACTAACTTTGACAGGAAGTAATGCGGATATTTCAATTGAAACTTTTTTAAGCGTTGAAGATGAAAAAGCCAATATGTTAATTGAAAAAACTGGTTCAATTGTATTACAAGCACGTTTCTTCAATGAAATTATTCGTAAATTACCTGAGAGTACATTAACCTTAGAATTAATTGAAAATAACCAAGTAATTATTTCTTCAGGTAAAGCCTTATTCAACGTTAATGGCTTAAACTCAGAAAATTATCCACATTTACCTATTATTGATAATCAAAATACCTTTAAATTATCCGCTAGAGTTTTAAATAAATTGATTAGCGAAACTGTATTTGCTGTTTCTCAACACGAAAGTCGTCCTATTTTAACTGGGGTTCATTTTGTTTTAGAAAATAATGATTTATTAGCCGTAGCAACAGATAGTCATCGACTAAGCCAACGTGTCATTACTTTATCTGAATCAAACAATGCTTTTGATATTGTGGTTCCAGGAAAAAGTCTACAAGAGCTATCTCGTTCATTTAAAGATGAAGAAGAAATAGTTGAAATTTCTATTATGGAAAACCAAGTTCTCTTTAAAACAGAAGGAATGCATTTTTATTCTCGTCTATTAGAAGGAAATTACCCAGATACAAACCGCTTAATTCCAACAACATTTACAACAGAGATTGAATTTAACGTACCTGAATTATTAGCAGCTATTGATCGTGCGTCATTACTTTCTCATGAAGGTCGTAACAACATTGTTAAATTATCAATTAATTCTGAGCAAGTCTTTATTTATGGTAATTCACCAGAGATTGGTAATGTAGAAGAATCTTTAAACTATATCTCAGTGACTGGGGAACCTCTTGATATTTCATTCAACCCAGACTATATGAAGGCGTCCCTAAAATCATTTGGGAACATTGATGTAATCATTAAGTTTATCTCACCAATCAGACCATTTACTTTAGAGCCAAACAATGACGAAGTTAACTTTATTCAGTTAATTACACCTGTCAGAACAAACTAGTTACCTTTGAAAACTATCTTTATGATAGTTTTTTTTATTGATGATAAAAAAAAGCTCTATTTTACGTTTTAAGCAAGTTCTCCTTTAAAATGAAAAAAATGTCTATTTCATATAAATGTTCTTAAACGTAAAGAAAATTTGTTTTTAACTGTTAAAACAGGTATAATAGTTAATATGAAAACCTTGAAAAAGAAGGTGAAAATTTGTGAAAAAAAGTTTTTTATTAACTGCTGACTACATTACACTTGGTCAATTCTTAAAAGAAGTCGATGTGATTTCTAGTGGCGGGATGGCTAAATGGTATTTGCAGGAACATGCAGTCTACGTTGATGGTGAATTGGAAAATCGCCGTGGTCGTAAATTATATGCAGAGATGATGATTGAAATACCTGATTTAGGTACTTTTTTTATGGCTAAAATGCCATCAGATAGGGATTAACAACATGATTATTGAAAACATATCGTTACGTTCTTATCGTAACTACGAGTCTCTTGATTTAGCATTTTCTCCTAGATTAAACGTATTTTTAGGAGAGAATGCTCAAGGAAAAACCAATTTATTAGAAAGCATTTATGTTCTTTCTTTTGCTAGGAGTCATCGAAGTAACAATGAAAAAGAAATGATTCAGTGGGAGCAAGAATTTGCTCGTTTAGAAGGCAAGATTCAAAAAATGAATGGTTCTCTTGATTTGACGATGATTATTTCTAACAAAGGAAAGAAAACCAAAGTAAATGGCTTAGAACAAACTAAGTTAAGTCACTATATTGGTCATTTAAACGTTATTTTATTTGCACCAGAAGATTTACTTCTTGTTAAAGGAGCACCTCAAAATAGACGTCGTTTTTTAGATATGGAAATTGGTCAAATCAATGCCAATTACTTGTTTAATTTGAGTAAGTATCAAACAGTCTTAAAGCAAAGAAATCAATACCTCAAAAAAATAGCCTTTAGTGATAAAAAAGATTTGGTTTATTTAGAGGTTTTGTCAGAACAATTGGCAGAGGCTGGCAGTTCTGTTTTGTTCCACCGTCTGCAATTTATCCAAAAGTTAGAAGAGTGGGCTAATACCATTCATCAAAAAATAACTCATGGTAAAGAAGTACTAAAGATTCGCTACAAATGTCAACTTGATGTTACTAGCGACATGTCTGAAAAAGAGTTATTTGACATACTCTTAGAAGAGCTAAAAAATTCTACTAATAAAGATTTAAAACTATTAACAACATCCGTTGGTCCACATCGTGATGATTTGTTATTTTTTGTTAATGACAAAAATGTACAAAATTTTGGTTCCCAAGGTCAACAAAGAACCACAGCTTTGAGTTTAAAATTAGCAGAGATAGAATTGATTAATGACGAAATCGGGGAATACCCTATTTTATTATTAGATGATGTGTTGAGTGAGCTAGATGATGATCGTCAAGTTCATTTGATGGAGTACATTGAAACCAAGCTTCAAACATTTTTAACAACAACTAGTTTGACCCATTTGGAAAATAAATTAAGTATTACTCCAGAAATATTCTATATTTTTCAAGGAGTAGTAGAAAGGAATCGTGACTAATTTTGACAGAAGAAATAAACAACAACGCAGAATCTCACGCATATGATGCCAGTCAGATTCAAGTTTTAGAAGGATTAGAAGCAGTACGTAAAAGACCAGGGATGTATATCGGGTCTACAGGACCTCAAGGCTTACACCATTTAGTTTGGGAAATCGTTGATAACTCTATTGATGAGGCCTTAGCAGGATACTGTACAGAAATTAATGTGTCGATTGAAAAAGATAATAGTATTACAGTTGTCGATAATGGTCGTGGGATTCCAGTAGGGATTCAAGCTAAAACGGGACGCCCAGCTGTTGAGACTGTTTTAACTGTTCTTCATGCTGGTGGTAAATTTGGCGGAGGCGGTTATAAAGTATCTGGAGGTCTTCATGGTGTAGGTTCATCTGTTGTAAATGCCTTGTCAGAGCAATTAACGGTAAAAGTTCATGTAGATGGAAAAATCCATTACCAAGAATTTAAACGTGGTAAAATTTGTGATGATCTAAAAGTAATAGGTGAAACTGATCGTAGAGGAACAACTATTAACTTTAAACCAGACGGCGAAATATTTACTGAGACTACTGTCTTTGAATACGATAAATTAGCAACACGTATACGTGAATTAGCTTTCTTAAATCGTGGGCTTAAAATTACGATTGAAGATTTACGTGGAGAGGAATCAAAATTTGAAGCATTCCACTATGAAGGTGGGATTCAAAGTTACGTTTCTTTCTTAAATACGAATAAAACAGTTCTTTTTGATGAGCCTATCTACACAGATGGTGATCAACAAGGAATTACTGTTGAGGTAGCAATTCAATACACAGATGGTTATCATACTAACTTATTGAGTTTTGCGAATAATATTCATACTTATGAGGGAGGAACTCATGAATTTGGTTTCCGTACAGCCTTAACACGTGTGATTAATGACTATGCAAGACGTCAAAAATTAATCAAAGAAAACGAAGAGAATTTAAGTGGAGATGATGTTCGTGAAGGACTGACTGCCATTATCTCAATTAAACATCCAGAACCTCAGTTTGAGGGACAAACGAAAACAAAATTAGGGAATTCAGAAGTTCGTACAGTAACAGATCGTCTATTCTCT
The DNA here is from genome assembly GCF_017316185.1 of Candidatus Vagococcus giribetii. Taxonomy (GTDB): domain Bacteria; phylum Bacillota; class Bacilli; order Lactobacillales; family Vagococcaceae; genus Vagococcus; species Vagococcus giribetii. The sequence goes on from NZ_JAFLVX010000003.1 coordinate 44,402, forward strand.
GAAGCGTTTAACAAATTCTTATTAGAAAACCCAGACACAGCGAAAAAAATCGTTGAAAAAGGGATTTTAGCGTCTAAGGCACGTCTAGCAGCGAAACGTGCTCGTGAAGTAACACGTCGTAAGGGTGCTCTTGAAATCAGTAGTTTACCTGGTAAACTAGCTGACTGTTCAAGTCGTGTACCTGAAGAGTGTGAACTATTTGTCGTCGAAGGGGACTCTGCCGGTGGATCTGCTAAAACAGGTCGTGATCGTCGTACCCAAGCGATTTTACCAATTCGAGGTAAGATTTTAAACGTTGAAAAAGCAACCATGGATCGTATTTTAGCTAACGAAGAGATTCGTTCATTATTTACAGCGATGGGAACAGGTTTTGGTGGAGACTTTGATATTTCGAAAGCTCGTTATCATAAATTAGTCATTATGACCGATGCCGATGTGGATGGGGCTCATATTAGAACCCTTCTTTTAACCCTATTTTATCGCTATATGAGACCTGTTGTAGAAGCAGGGTATGTTTATATCGCTCAACCACCTTTATACGGTGTGAAGCAAGGAAAAAACATTACTTACGTACAACCAGGTAAAGATGCTGATGATAGATTAGCTGAGGTAGTTGACTCATTGCCAGCAACACCTAAGCCAAGTGTTCAACGGTATAAAGGTCTTGGAGAAATGGATGACCATCAATTATGGGATACAACAATGGATCCAGAAAAAAGAACGATGTTACGTGTCAGTGTGGAGGATGCTATTAAAGCAGATGCTGTTTTTGAAATGTTAATGGGTGACAAAGTAGAACCTAGACGTGAATTCATTGAAGCCAATGCTCACTACGTTAAAAATTTAGATATCTAAAAAGAGATAAGGAGGATTGTTCATGTCTGAGGAAATAATTGAAAATATTAAAGATATAAATCTAACAGATGAAATGGAAGAGTCGTTTATTGATTATGCCATGAGTGTTATTGTGTCTCGTGCCTTACCAGATGTTAGAGATGGGTTAAAACCTGTTCATCGCCGTATTTTGTATGGAATGAATGAGATGGGTGTGACACCTGATAAAGCGCATAAAAAATCAGCTCGTATTGTTGGGGATGTTATGGGTAAATACCATCCGCATGGGGACAGTGCGATTTATGAGTCTATGGTTCGTATGGCGCAACCATTTAGTTACCGTAACATGTTAGTAGATGGTCATGGTAACTTTGGTTCTGTCGATGGTGACGGAGCGGCTGCGATGCGTTATACAGAAGCTCGTATGAGTAAAATTGCCGTTGAGATGCTACGTGATATTAACAAAAATACAGTTAATTTTCAAAATAACTATGATGAAACAGAACGTGAACCAGAAGTTTTACCAGCACGTTTTCCAAACCTATTAGTTAACGGAACAACAGGTATTGCCGTGGGGATGGCAACGAATATTCCACCTCACAACTTAACAGAAGTTATTGATGCATTGAAAGTTCTTATGGATAACAGTGAAGCAACAACTGCTGACTTAATGGAAGCTTTACCTGGACCAGATTTCCCTACAGGTGGTCTTGTTATGGGAAAATCAGGTATTCGTCGTGCCTACGAAACTGGTAAAGGAAAAATTATCGTTCGTGCTAAAGTGCATATTGAAGAGATGAAAAATGGTAAGGAACGTATTGTTGTAACTGAAATTCCTTACATGGTTAATAAAGCTAAGTTAGTTGAACGTATCGCTGAATTACACCGTGAAAAACGTGTGGAAGGTATTACTGATTTAAGAGATGAGTCTTCTCGTGAAGGAATGCGTATTTCTATTGAGGTTCGTCGTGACGTAAGTGCTTCAGTTGTCTTGAATAACTTATACAAATTAACGTCACTTCAAACAAGTTTTGGTTTTAACATGTTAGCAATTGTTAAAGGTGTGCCAAAAGTTCTTAGCTTAAAATCAATTTTAGAGCATTACTTAGCCCATCAAGAAGAAGTTATTGTTAGACGTACAGAGTTTGATAAAAACAAAGCTGAAGCAAGAGCTCATATTTTAGAAGGGTTACGAATTGCTTTAGATCATATTGATGCGATTATTAAAACGATTCGTTCATCAGCATCAGATGACATTGCTAAGCAAGCTTTAATCGATAACTACAGTTTATCTGACCGTCAAGCTCAAGCGATTTTAGACATGCGTTTACGTCGTTTAACAGGCTTAGAAAGAGATAAAATCGAGAATGAATATCAAGAATTATTGAAATTGATTGCTGATTTGAAAGATATTTTAGCTAACCATGACCGTGTTCTTGAGATTATTAGTACAGAATTAGATGAAATCCAACGTAAGTATGGAGACGACAGACGTACAGAATTATTAGTGGGTGAAGTCTTAAGCTTAGAAGATGAAGATTTAATCGAGGAAGAAGATATTGTTATTACTTTAACTCATAACGGCTACATTAAACGCTTGCCAAGTACTGAGTTTAGAACACAAAACCGTGGTGGTCGTGGTGTTCAAGGAATGGGAGTACATGATGATGACTTTGTTGAAAACTTAGTGTCATGTTCAACTCATGATAGTCTTTTATTCTTTACTGATACTGGTAAGGTCTATAAAGCAAAAGGCTATGAGATTCCAGAATATGGTCGTACAGCTAAAGGAATCCCAGTTATTAACTTATTAGGCATTGATTCATCAGAAAATATTGAAGCTATTATAAGTGTTGAAGGAAAAGCCGAAGAAGATCAATACTTATTCTTCTCAACTCGATTGGGAACAGTGAAGAAAACTTCTGTTTCTGAATTTTCAAACATTCGTACAAATGGATTGAAAGCAATTGGGTTAAAAGAAAATGACCAATTAATCAATGTGACTTTAACAGATGGCCATCAAAACATTATTATCGGAACACATCAAGGTTACTCTGTGTCATTTAACGAAGAAGATGTTCGTTCAATGGGACGTAGTGCAGCAGGTGTTCGTGGTATCAAATTGCGTGGAGATGACTATGTGATTGGTATGGACGTTCTACATCCTGAATCAGAAGTATTGGTGATTACTGAAAAAGGATATGGTAAGCGTACTGAGGCTGTTGAATATGCAATTAAAGGCCGTGGTGGTAAAGGGATTAAAACAGTGAATATTACAGAGAAAAACGGTAATTTAGCTGGATTAACAACTGTCACTGGTGAAGAAGATATCATGTTAATCACGAATAAAGGCGTCATCATTCGTTTTGACGTTGAATCTGTTTCTCAAACAGGTCGCGCCACACAAGGTGTGCGTCTCATTCGTTTAGAAGAAGATGCTCTTGTTTCTACAATGGCTAAAGTAACCAAAGAAGAAGAGGAAGAATTAACAGAAGCCTCTGAAGAAACAGCAGAATAATTTTAAAAGATGGTCTCAGAAGTAGTTTCTGTGACCATCTTTTTTTGTCACAAAACAAAAAGAATGTAAAAAAGACAAGTTCATTGGATATTTAGTACTAAATTTGATTGATTTATTACTCAAAGTGTAGTAAAATATTGAAATGTGAGTAAACAAGTCGTTTACTTTCCTTGTTCCTATTAAATAATAGGAACCTTTAGTCCATAAGGAGGTGAAAATCAATGAAACAGGCAAACACATACGAAATTATGTATATCATCCGTCCAAACATTGATGAGGAAGCAAAAACTGCTCTTGTAAATCGTTTCGATTCAATCTTGAAAGATAACGGTGCAGAAGTATTGGAATCTAAGTTATGGGGCAAACGCCGTCTAGCTTACGAAATCCAAGATTTCCGTGAAGGAATCTACCATATCGTTAAAGTTTCTTCAGCAACAGACGCAGCAGCAATCAGTGAGTTTGATCGTTTAGCTAAAATCAATGGCGATATCTTACGTCATATGATCGTTAAAGAAGAAAACTAATCAATGTTTCACGTGAAACATTAACAAAACGAGGGGAGAACGACAAATGATTAACAACGTTGTGCTAGTAGGAAGACTAACTAGAGATCCTGAGCTTCGTTTTACAGCAAATGGGTCAGCTGTAGCAACTTTTAACTTGGCAGTTAATCGTAACTTTACTAACCAAAGTGGAGAACGAGAAGCTGATTTTGTTAATTGTGTTATTTGGAGAAAACCAGCAGAAACTTTAGCTAACTATGCCAAAAAAGGTACGTTGCTAGGTGTTGTTGGACGTATTCAAACACGTAATTACGAAAATCAACAAGGTCAAAGAGTATATGTAACAGAAGTAGTTTGTGATAATTTCCAATTATTAGAATCACGTAATGCATCTGAGCAAAGACAACAAGTAGGTGGCTTTGGTAATCAAGATGCTGGGAATAATTTTAACAATTTTTCTCAAAATCAAAACAGTCAATCATTTGGCGGCCAATCTTCAAGTAAAAACGAAATGCCGAATTTCGACCGTGACAGTGATCCGTTTGGAAGCTCATCACAAATAGATATTTCGGATGACGATTTACCATTCTAAAATAGAATAGGAGGAGCAAAACATGGCAGCTCAACAAAGAAGAGGCGGAAGAAAACGTCGTAAAGTATGTTACTTTACAGCTAACCATATTGATAATATCGATTACAAAGATGTTGAATTATTATCAAGATTTATCTCTGAAAGAGGTAAAATTTTACCACGTCGTGTGACTGGTACTTGTGCAAAACATCAAAGAAAATTAACTATTGCAATTAAACGTGCAAGAATTATGGGCTTATTACCATTCGTTGGTGAAGAGCAATAATAGATTAAGACATTCATTTTAATTAATGAATGTCTTTTTTGTTTCACGTGAAACAATTTTTTATTGTTTTATGAAACATCATAAATATGTTAGAATAGTAAAGTAATCAATGAATAATATTTAATTATAGATAGGGAGTGTTTCTTCATGAAAGTAATTTTTTTACAAGATGTTAAAGGTAAGGGAAATAAAGGTGAAGTTAAAGAAGTTGCAGTGGGATATGCACAAAACTTTTTACTAAAAAAAGGATTAGCTGTCGAAGCAACTCCACAAGCCTTAAGTGAATTAAAAGGGAAAACAAAAGCTAAAGAAAAAGAAGATGCAGAAGTATTAAAAGAAGCGGAAGCATTAAAAGCAGTTATTGAAGCAGAAGAATTTGAGGTAGTTATTAAATCAAAAGCAGGAGACGATAGTCGCTTGTTCGGTTCAATTCCTTCGAAACAAATTGCAGAAGCTTTAGAAAAACAACATAACATCAAAGTTGATAAACGTAAAATGGATTTGAAACAACCTATTAAAGCATTAGGTTATACAAATGTACCAACTAAACTACATAAAGATGTTGTGGCTAAATTACGTGTTCACGTTATTGCAGAATAAGAAATAAGGATAGGTGAGTAAGAGATGGAACTTATCCAACAAGATAGGATACCGCCACAAAGTGTTGAAGCAGAACAAGCAGTTTTAGGTTCTGTTTTTTTAGACTCAGAGTCAATTGTAGAAGCAATGGAATACATTGAAGCAAAAGATTTTTATCGTCGAAGTCATCAAACTATTTTCCAAATCATGGTGGATTTAAACAATCGTAGTGAAGCCATTGATGCAATCATTGTGAAAGAACAATTGGAACAAAAGAATATGCTGGAAGATATTGGTGGTGTGAGTTATTTATCAGAATTAACGTTAAGCGTACCAACTGCTGCTAACGTTGGTTACTACGCTAAGATTGTAGAACAAAAAGCACTTCTAAGAAACTTGATTCAAACAGCCACAGAAATTGTGACCAGTGGTTTTGAACAAGAAGAAGATGTTGAAAGTATTCTTGATGAAGCTGAGAGAAGAATTCTTGAAGTATCTGAAAAAAGAAATCGAAGTGGTTTCTTATCAATTGCAGATGTATTGGGAGATTCTATTAATAATATTGAAAAGTTATCTCAACAAGGTGAAGCTATTACGGGATTACCAACAGGCTATCATGCCTTAGATAAAATGACAGCAGGTCTTCAAGCAGAAGAGCTAATTATTTTAGCTGCTCGTCCAGCCGTAGGGAAGACAGCCTTTGCTTTAAATATTGCGCAAAACGTAGGAACTAAAACAAACGAATCAGTAGCCATCTTTAGTTTGGAGATGAGTGCTGAATCACTTGTGAATCGTATGCTATGTTCAGAAGGCCTTGTAGAGGCAGGGCACTTAAAAACAGGTCAATTATCAGATGAAGAGTGGGATAATATTATTGTGGCTATGGGAAGTTTATCCAAAGCTAATATCTTCATTGATGATACTCCAGGGATTAAGATTTCTGAAATACGTGCTAAGTGTCGTAAGCTCCATCAAGAACAAGGTGGATTAGGTTTAGTATTAATTGACTACTTACAGTTGATCGAGGGAACTGGTCGAGAAAACCGTCAACAAGAAGTTTCTGAGATTTCTAGACAATTAAAAAAATTAGCTAAAGAATTAAAAGTACCAGTTATTGCCTTATCTCAGTTATCTCGTGGAGTTGAGCAGAGACAAGACAAACGTCCAGTATTAAGTGATATCCGTGAATCTGGATCGATTGAGCAGGATGCGGATATTGTAGCCTTTCTTTACCGTGATGACTACTATCGCAGTGAAGAGGGCGAAGATGAGGAACCACAAGAGAGTAATAATGTGATTGAAGTTATCATCGAAAAAAACAGAAGTGGGGCTCGTGGAACAGTAGAGCTACTCTTCATTAAAGAGTATAATAAGTTTTCTTCTGTATCCATGAGAGAAGAGTTTTAAGTTCGTTTATTAATGATAAATAACATTAATAATTAAATAACATTCGGTTTTATTGAAAAAACTTGTTTTTTTTGTTAATATAGTTAGGTAATAACATAAGAAGAATGGAGTGTTTATATGTCATCAGTTGTAGTAGTAGGAACACAGTGGGGCGATGAAGGAAAAGGAAAGATCACAGACTTTTTAAGTGAAAATGCTGAAGTAATTGCACGTTATCAAGGTGGAGACAATGCAGGACACACTATTCAATTTGATGGGACCACATATAAGCTACATTTGATTCCTTCAGGGATCTTTTATCCAGAAAAAATTAGTGTTATTGGTAATGGGGTAGTTGTTAACCCTAAGTCTATTACTAAAGAACTTAAATATTTAGCAGATCATGGTATTACGACTGAAAATTTAAGAATTTCAGATCGTGCTCATGTGATTTTACCTTATCACATTAAATTAGATCAATTGCAAGAAGATGCTAAAGGGGATCAAAAAATAGGGACAACCATTAAAGGGATTGGACCTGCCTACATGGATAAAGCCGCTCGTGTGGGAATTAGAATTGCAGACCTTTTAGATAAAGAGATTTTTGCAGAACGTCTAAAAAGTAATTTAGAAGAAAAAAATCGTTTATTCGTTAAATTATTTGATTCTGAACCATTAGCATTTGATGATATTTTTGAAGAGTATTATAACTATGGTCAAGAAATCAAGAAATACGTTACAGATACTTCAGTGATCTTAAATGATGCACTTGATGAAGGCAAACGCGTTTTATTTGAAGGGGCACAAGGAGTTATGCTTGATATTGATCAAGGAACTTATCCATTTGTGACATCATCTAACCCAGTTGCTGGTGGTGTAACTATTGGTAGTGGTGTTGGTCCTTCAAAAATCAATAAAGTAGTTGGTGTGTGTAAAGCTTATACTTCTCGTGTAGGAGACGGCCCATTCCCAACAGAATTATTTGATGAAACAGGAAACCAAATCCGTGAAGTTGGACGTGAATACGGAACAACAACAGGTCGTCCAAGACGTGTGGGTTGGTTTGATACAGTTGTAATGCGTCACTCAAAACGTGTATCAGGTATTACTAACTTATCACTTAACTCTATTGATGTATTGACAGGTTTACCAACTGTTAAAATCTGTACAGCGTACGAATTAGATGGCGAGAAAATCTATCATTACCCAGCAAGCTTGAAAGAGTTATCTCGTTGTAAACCAATTTATGAAGAACTACCTGGTTGGTCAGAAGATATCACTGGTTGTAAAACACTAGCTGAGTTACCTGAAAATGCAAGAAATTATGTGCATCGTATTTCTGATTTAGTAGGAGTTAGAATTTCTACTTTCTCAGTAGGACCAGATAGAACACAAACAAATGTTTTAGAAAGTGTTTGGGCACAAATTTAAAAGATGAGACAAAAGAAGAAGTGTAATTACTTCTTCTTTTTTGATTAAAAAGATAGTAATATGTGTGGAGGGGGTTGTATAAATGACAAAAAAATTTGATTTATTGGTTGATTCATGTTGCGACTTACCATTTGATTACTTAGAATCAAATGATGTTCAGGTAGTAAGTATGGTGATTAATTTAAACCATAAAGAATATGTAGATGATTTAGGAAAAACATTTGATTACAACTGGTTTATGGAACAATTAAAATTAGAAGAAATGCCAAGTACCTCACAAATTAATATTGGGACGTACAGTGAAGTGTTTAAACAATATGTGGGTTCAGAGAAGCCTCTTTTATATTTAGCTTTTTCATCTGAATTAAGTGGTTCTCAGAGAAATGCTTTTTCAGCACTACGTTTATTGGAAGAAGACCATGAGTCAGTTAACGTGAGTATCGTAGATTCAAAAGCAGCATCTCTAGGAGAAGGTTTACTGATTAAAGATATAATCAATCAACGAAACGCTGGGAAGAGCTTAGAAGAGGTTTTAGAGTGGTTAGAGGAGAACATTAGTAAAGTTCACTCATGGGTGACAGTTAATGACTTAAACCATTTAGAGCGTGGCGGTCGAATTTCTAAAACCAGTGCCGCTATCGGTAGTTTGGTTAAAATTAAACCAATCATTCATGTAGATGCAACTGGTAAATTAGTGAATGTTGGAAAAACCCGTGGTCGTAACAAGTCATTAGAAAAAATAGTATCAGAAACAAAGAGAACTATTTTAAATAGCGAAGAACAAAATTTATTAGTTGCCTATGCAGGGGATTTAGAAGCAGCTGAGCATGTTAAAGAGTTGATTCAAGAAATGATCCCAGTAAAATCTGTAGAATTATTACCAATGGGTCCAACTATAGCTAGTCATACAGGCTACGGAGCGATTGCTATCTTCTCTTATGGAGTAGCAAGATAAAGAAAATTTTCTCACTTTTTTGGTATTATTTATTATTTGTGGCATAATATAGATAATTAATGAACAAAAGGTGTGATAATTTGAAAAAACATTACCCAGAACTTTTATTGATGTTAAGCATTTTAGCTATTATTTCTATTTGTTTTTCTATTTATTTAGCACGTTTTTTTAACAATCAACAAGTAGAAGCTGCTCGAATTGCTGAAGAGACAGCTCTTAAAAAAAAGAAAAAAGAAGTTCCTAAGAAGACTTATGAAGAGACAGTCAATGATAAGATTGAAGCAGGAGACTTCCCTAATCGCATGAAAGTGCCGTTGATCTTACAAACAGATGGTTTATGGAAAGATCAGTTTTACGGAGTGGAAGGTGATGAGCCTCTTCAAAACACGTTAGCGATTAACGGGTGTGCTATAGTGTCGCTAGCCATGGTATATTCTTATTTAGAAAATGAGTATAAGACACCAATGGATATTTTATCTTGGTCAGGTAATCGTTACTTTAGTAAAGAAACAGGGACTGCATGGCATATTTTTAATGACTTTGCGGCAGCCAATAAGTATGAGTTTGAAGATTTGGGAGATCAGTTGCCTCTAGTAAAAGAGCAGTTGAAGCAAAATCATCCTGTTATCGTTTCAGTCAAACCAGGTTACTTTACTGATGTTGGTCATGTTATGGTCCTAACAGGCTATAATGAAAAAGAAAATACGTTCTGGCTTAATAACCCTAGTGATACAAAAGAAAAAGGGGATACAGGCAGAGCCTTTACAGAAGAAGAAATACAAAAAGAGAGTCTTCATTACTGGACTATGTACAAAAAGAAAGGCTAACCAATTTGGGTTAGCCTTTCTTTTTTATTTACCGTAAATTTGGTTCAATTGTTCTTGAACTGTTTTATTATCTAAGAATTCGTCATAAGTTGTTTCTGCACGATCCACAACACCTTTATCAGATACAGCAATAATACGATTAGCTGTTGTTTGGATAAATTGATGGTCATGTGAAGCAAATAGAATAGAGCCATTAAAAGCAATTAACCCGTCGTTAAGAGCTGTAATTGATTCTAAATCTAAGTGATTTGTTGGGTCATCTAAAACAAGAACGTTTGCTTTAGAAAGCATTAATTTAGATAACATACAACGAACTTTTTCGCCCCCTGAAAGAACGTTAACTGATTTTAATACGTCCTCTCCTGAGAAAAGCATACGACCTAAGAAACTACGTAGGAAAGTATTATCAGATTCTTCTTTTGAAGCGTATTGGCGTAACCAATCAACAATAGTTAAGTCGTTATCAAATTCATGAGAAGTATCTTTTGGTAGGTAGGCTTGGCTAGTTGTAACACCCCAACGAACGCTACCAGAATCAGGTTCCATCTCACCCATAATAATTTTGAATAGGATAGTTGTTGTAATATCATCTTTCGCGATGAAGGCAGCTTTGTCATCTTTTCTAAGCGTAAATGACACATTATCTAAAATTTTCTTGCCTTCAATTGTCTTAGAGATATTTTCAACTTGAAGTAAGTCATTACCAATCTCACGTTCTGCTTTAAATCCAACGAATGGGTAGCGGCGTGATGAAGGTTGAATGTCATCTAATTCAATTTTATCTAACATTTTTTTACGAGAAGTTGCTTGTTTTGATTTAGAAGCGTTAGCACTAAATCTAGCGATAAATTCTTGTAATTCTTTAACTTTTTCTTCTTTTTTCGCATTTTGATCAGATTGAAGTCTAGCTGCTAATTGACTTGATTCTAACCAGAAATCGTAGTTACCAACGAATAATTTGATTTTACCAAAGTCTAAGTCAGCCATGTGAGTACAAACTTTGTTTAAGAAATGACGGTCATGGGAAACAGTAATGATTGTGTTTTCTGAGTTGATTAAAAATTCTTCTAACCAAGCAATTGAATCACGATCTAAACCGTTTGTCGGCTCATCTAGAAGTAATACATCAGGTTGACCAAAAAGAGCTTGTGCTAATAACACTTTAACTTTTTGTCCTGCTGTTAATTCAGCCATCTTTAAGTCATGTAGACTTTCAGGAATGTTTAATCCTTGTAGTAAGCTAGATGCTTCTGGCTCAGCTTCCCAACCATTTAATTCAGCAAACTCACCTTCAAGTTCAGCAGCACGGATGCCATCTTCATCTGAAAAATCAGCTTTCATGTAAATAGCATCTTTTTCTTGCATCACTTCATAAAGACGTTTGTGTCCCATCATAACAGTATGTAGAACTGTTTCATCTTCATAGTCGAAATGATTTTGTTTTAAGGTTGCTAAGCGTTCATCTGGACCTAAAGTTACATTTCCAGTTGATGGTTCAATTTCTCCTGATAATATTTTCAAGAAAGTTGATTTTCCAGCACCATTAGCACCGATTAGGCCATAACAGTTTCCTGGAGTAAATTTAATATCTACATTTTCAAATAATTTTCTATCTGGAAATTGCAGACTAACATTTGATACGGTAATCATGTAATCCCTCACTTTTATTGTAGTCACTTTTTAGTGTGTCGCTTTCGATTATATAGGGCTTGTGAGGGGAATGCAAGAAAGTATGAAGGATTGTGATACAATACTCAAAAAGGAGGGGAAAAAGGGTGAAATCACTAATCGTTCTATTGATACTAATGATACTGATTCCTAGCTATTTTTTATATATGAGTATAAAGAATAAAGAAGAACGCAAGAAAAATATCAGTTTATTCATTCTAACAGCACTTCCAATACTAGTTATTGGAATGCAAGAAATGGGGTATCGTTTGTTTCAATCACAACTAACAAAAGAGAGCTATGCTTTATTTGAGTCTGTCTATCACATACCCAAAAGTGAGATCTTAGTTATTGAGCCAATGGATTCTCGAATAAAAAAAGGCATGAATTTAGAAATTACCACAAAAAAAGATTTTGCCTTTTGGCAGAAACAAGTTAAACAAAATAATCGTTTGTTAAATGGGGAAGACATTCCAGCAGAACAAGTAGATAAAGTGATTCAAGACATTAAGAATTGTGAAATTACGTATAGTTCAGGCTATGGTTTTAAACAGTTGCGTCCCTATACATTTCCTTTGACAAACATTGAATACAGACAAGAAGACGGTGTTTCTGTTGGCATCTCAACAGGAAAAAACAACCTACCTGAAGTGATTAAGTTATCTAAAAGAGAAGAAGAGAGTAAAAAGAGACTAGAAGCTTATTTTGCTTTTCCCATATCAGATAAGGAAGTCAAAGAGCTTATGGCTTATGCAAAAGACGCAGGTTACCCAATGGATGACTAAGACAATGAAAAACATCAATCCTTAAAAAAGAATTGATGTTTTTTTCATTAATTTTCTCTAGTTAAAATAGCTTGAGTAATGTCATAAATAATTTCTTTTGTTTGTTGCTTGTTGTTTGGTAATTTGTTAATAAGATCTAAAGCTTTTTCTGTATAGCTATCTGCTAACGCATAAGCTTTTTTAACGCCACCGTATTCAATAACACCTTGGTGAACACGCTCTGCTTCTTCATTTGTTAAGGTTTCTTTCTTTGCTAGTAGAGGTTCAAAAAAGGCTTTATTCTCTTCCATAGCACAGATTAAAGGTAAGCTATAAACCCCTTGTTTCACATCTTCTAAGACAGGTTTACCAATTGAAACTTCTGATTGAGAGTAATCTAAAATATCATCTACAATTTGAAAAGCTATCCCAATTGATTTTCCGATATCGCGACAAGTTGAAGCAAGTTTTGAAGAACCGCCATTTTCAAAGCAACCTAAGAAACAACTTAAGGCGAATAATTCAGCTGTTTTTCCTGAAACGTTTTGAAGGTATTCATCCACAGTGATGTCTGTGTTGTAACGGGTATTCATTTGACCTAATTCGCCAAGTAAGACTTTCTCCATACTTGATGTATTAAGTTTCACGCTTTTAAGAGAATCTGTGTATTGAACTAGTAGTTTGAAACAGACGATAAACAAATAATCACCAGAGTAAACAGCAACATCTTTATCGAATTTTGTTTGAAGAGTTGGTACACCACGTCGTACGTCAGCTTCATCCACGATATCATCATGAATGAGTGTTGCTGTATGAAGAGTCTCCATGGCAGCAGCAAGAGCAATGCTTTTCTTTTTATCTACGTCTTTTCCTAGTTCAGAAAAAAGTAGTAAGTAAGCAGGACGTAGTAATTTTCCACCTGAATGAAACAAATCTAAAATGGTTTGCTCCACTTCTTTATTAGGTAAAGAAATAGCAGAAGACATTAACTCTAATGTTTTATTTAAGTCTTTTTTTAGAGTGGGGTAGTTGTCCCACATTGGATGAATGTTCATAGGTAAGCTCCTTTTTAAAGGTTGAATCCTTATTCATAATTGAGTTTAAACTCTTGAATTGTTTTAACATGAGTCATAACGTAGTTAGCAGCAATGCCAATCGCAATCCCTGCTAAAATCCCAATCCAGGACAGGACTGGTAAATATAAGAGGACATTCCATGAATTGGCAATCCAACTAGCCACTAGTAGTTGCCCCACATTATGTAAAAATCCCCCACAGGCACTAATCCCAATCGTACTAATACGTTTTGGACCAAGTTGTTTTAAGCCTAACATACCAAAATAACTTAAAAGGGCACCACCTGCACTGTAAAGAAGAGTGGAAGGCGTTCCGCCAAGTAAAGTCGTTAAAAATAATCTAAGAATGACTAAAAAGAAACTGTCTTTCACAGGCATGGTAAAGATTGCGATAATGGTGATTAAATTAGCTAAGCCTAACTTAGCACCAGGGGCAAAGGCGAAGGGAAAAGGAATCATATTTTCGAGTAAACCAATAATGACACCTTGAGCAACAAGTAATGAGATGTATATTAATCTTTTATTTTTATTCATGGTAAAATTCTCCTATCATAGTGAGAATACTATTAACTAAAAAGTAAATCAACTGGAAATAACACTTTTTGTGAAATGAAAAGAGGTTGACACTTAAGGGTCAACCTCTTTAAAAGTTATTGGTTAAGCACTCTCACCGTAGCGGGACTTGACGTCTCCATACCACCATTTACCGAGTTTACCTTGCAACCAAGGCATTACCCATTTATCTAAACCAAATGCACGACCTGAACCGTTCATAAGAGCAAAGGCAACGAATAAGAACCAAATATTAACCCAGTAGAACATACCTGATAAACAGAACATGATAACTAGGACAATAGTTGTTGCACTTGCTAACCATGTAAATAAACCAACAATAATTGCTAATGCTAAAGCAACTTCAAAAATTGTCATGAATTTTTGCATGAATAAAGCAACTTCTGTATTAGGCATCATGAATTCCATGATTTTAGAGAACCAATTTGGCATTTCTTTGAAAACTGTCATAGGTTCTTCACCATAAGCATAGCTTAAACCAAAGACAGGATCAGCAACAGCAGCAACAGCTTCGCCGGCACCTTCTGCCGCACTAGCACCACTTGTTGCATCAGCAGCTTGTAACCATGGGAATGGGAAAGCAACTGTATCAGTAAACCATGAACCTTCACCAAACCAAGTGCCTGGTTGAGTCAATTTACCAGTACCAACGATTTTCTTCATCGCTTCAACTAACCAAACTGAACCGTAGAAGACACGTAATGGCACTGACCATAAAACGTTACTGTTACGTGATGTATGACCACGCATAATGTTACGCTCATCACCAATTCGGAAGAATTCGTGTAAGATATATTGGAATGCATAGTAACCAGAACGAATATCAAAGAAGTAGCGTAAGTTAATGATATGTTTCATTAACATTGCGAAGAAGCCGCTCATATGAATTTTGTCAAAGACACAAGCTACTGCATATTTAGAACCGATAGATACCATGAAACCATCGTATTTACCTTTGTAAGCTTCTTTTTCAGTTCCATTGATTTCAGCTAAAATGTTTTTAGCGGCACAATGACCTGTTTGCTCAGCTGCTTGAACGATTTGAGGTGTTGGCATATTTTCTTTTTCTTCAAAGTAAACTAAGTCTCCGATAACGTAGATTCCTTTATCTTCATAACCCTTAGCTTGCATGAATTCATTAGCTACTAAACGAGCTGCACGAGCAGATTCCATTTCAAATTCTTCTGCGTCACTGTTAGCTTTAACACCAGCAGTCCAGATTAAAGTATGAGTTGGAATAGTTTCACCAGATTTAAGAACAATATGATCTGCTGCAACTTCAACGATAGGTGTATCTTTTAAGATAGTTACGCCTTTTTTAAGTAAATATTTCTCAGCTTTACCAGCATCGTTACGATCTAACATGTTTAAGATAGTAGGAGCTGCTTCAACTACCATTAAGTTGATTTCGCTTGGATCAAGTTTGTTTTTCTTAGCAACAACTTCTTTCCATTCGATTAATTCTCCGACCATTTCGATTCCTGTAAATCCAGAACCACAGACTACAAAGTTTAACATTGCTTTACGTTTTTCAGCATCAGGTTCCATTGCAGCTAAAGTAACAGTTTTTTCGATATGGTTGTTGATTTTAATCGCATCATCCATTGACCATAAAGTAAAGCCGTTTTCTTTAACGCCTGGAGTACCAAAGTCATTAGGTTCTCCACCCATTGCTAAGACTAAGTAATCAAAAGCGTATGTACCTTGCGCTGTTTTAACTACTTTACCTTCTTTATCAACGTTAACAACAGAATCTGTTATAACACTAACATTTTTTCTCTTACAAAATAATCTTTGTAAATCATATTGAATAGCTTCAGGATGAACACGTCCTCCGGCAACTTCGTGAAGTTCGGTCATCATTGTTTGGTAAGAATGACGATCGATTAAAGTAATGTGGATGTCTGTATTCTTTTTAAGTTTTTTAGACAGCATTTTAGTAGCTGCTATACCTGAATACCCAGCACCGACTACAACAATCTCTGTTTTAGCCATAATTTTAAGTCTCCCCTTTTCATAAAAAAATAAAAATAATGATAATAATAACGAATTGATTACGTGAAATAAAATACACAATCGTATTTTATTATAAAGCCAGATAGGTGAAAAGTCTAACAAAATTTGAGGATTTGGAATATTTCAGACTGTAGACAAAGTATCATATTTTTGATACTTTGTCTTTTTTT
>NZ_JAFLVX010000030.1 GCF_017316185.1 Candidatus Vagococcus giribetii
TTTGTAAAAAAAGAAAAACCGCGAAGCAACCCACTACCTAGGATGGTAGGTTACTTACACGGTTTATATTACACTCTCTGTTACATCGTAATATTGAAATAATAAGCAAAAAATTTTATGTCACTTTAAACTTTGCAACAGAACCAAATTTTTTAACTGCAAAAATTGATTTACGAATGACATTATGAAAGACACTCTGTTATAATTATATATGTATTAATAAAATATACGATTACACTCAATTCTGACTTCATTATTAGATAGCGTAAAATTCTTTAACATTGATATCATTAAAACTTTTATGTAATATTTTTATCTTAGGTTCTTCCAATTTTATTTGTTCTAATCCCACTAACGAAGTATCTACTGAAGTAACTAAAAATCCCATACGAGATAAAGGTACACTGTCTCGACCTTGCCCAGCTCCTAAGTCAATCAACGTTCCCTTAGGTAATTGTTTCATATATTTTATTAATTCAGGATATGGATTTCCAAAATAGTTTACTTCTTTATAATATTTATCATACAAACTCATTATTTTACCCCTTTTATTTGAATTTTTAACTAACAATAACATCAGATTATATCTACCTAAGGATTAAATAACAGATTATTATTTTCCCACTCTTTCTATAGGATAAGTCATTCCTGTTTAGAACTCTTCAAATCCTATAGATTTATAGAACGGTATCAAAGATTTAGTACACATTAACTGAGGGAAAACTTTATTTTTTTCACATTCAATTATTAGATTTTTAATGATTTCCTTTCCAATCCCTTGATTTTGATAAGAAGGATACACTCCAACACCACATATTAAACCAGTGATAATGCCGTCAGAAATAATCCGACCAGTTCCAATTAAAGTTAGGTCATCATAAACATAGAGGCTATACCAACTTCCCATTGCCATATTTTTTAGTTCATCTACAGATAAACCTACTTGGTTCCAGTTCAATGTTTGATAAAGTTTTCCAAGTCTTCTATTTTTTTAATTAGTCTGATAATTATAAGTAGCCATTTTCAATCCTCGCTTTATCTAATTCCCATATTCCTTAAATACTATTGATAAATTGTCTATCTTATTATCGTAAGTATCTAAAACATAGCTTTCTATGTCACTTTCCAAACTCTTCGTAAGATTGGATTTAAGTTCTATGGTTAGTACGTTTTTGATTTGTTTTTCATTACTAGCTACTTCCGAATTCATATATAATTTTTCAATATCAATTGGAAAGTTTGTTTTTATTATTTTGTTTTTTTCAATAATAAAGTCCTCTAGAGCCTGGGGTTCTTCCTTGGTGGACGGTCTCACAGAAGTTTCTGAATCAATGAGCTGTCGAATTAAATGTTCTAATTCTTTTCCAGATAAACTATCTGTTTCAGTAATTTGTTTAATATTTAAATCCATATTACCTAGATAATATTCTGGTAATTTATTCTGTAAACTTTGTAATTTAGTATCATTGATACTTGTATCTGATAATGTTAAATGAATTGTCTTTTTTTCTTTTGAGATTTTCTTTTCTAAAATCAGTGAGTCTTTTAATTCACTTTCAATAAATCGATTTAAATTATTTTCATTTAATGAATCTTTGACCATTGACGAAGCCGTATAAATACTAGGTATAATGATAATAATTGTCAAGATAATAAACATTGCATTTGTTGATTTCTTTTTTTTTGAATCAATCTGCTTATCATTTTTTGCTTCAAAAATATAAACAGTTATAAATGTCGAAAGACTGATGAAAAAGATATTAATAACAAACAAATAGAACGTACCAAAAATATAAGTCATATTCTGAATTGAAATAGCATATCCCAATGTACAAAGAGGCGGCATAAGTGCTGTAGCAATAGCAACTCCAGGAACAATATTGTTAGCAGTTTTTTTCTTAAACCCTATTACACCAGCTACTCCTCCTGTAAAAGCAATCACAACATCCCAGATAGTAGGATTTGTTCTGGCTATTATTTCACTACTCGCATAAGTTAGTGGTGAAAAAGAAAAATATAGCGTTGAAACAACTAGACTGACAACTACTTGTAGCGCTAGTAAGGTTAGTGATTTTCTTAAAATGGAAGTGTCTTGAAAAGCCAAACTAATTCCTATCCCTATCACAGAAGTCATTAGAGGAGAAATAAGCATGGCTCCTATAACAATTGGTGTCGAATTCATATTCAAACCAATAGATGCAATAAAAATAGAACAAATCAGAATAATAATATCCTCGATGTTAAAATGTAATTCACTATTAATTTTCACTAGAAATGGATTATCTTTTTTATTGTATGTATTCATGATTTCATCCTTTCATTAGTATATTTTAAAGTAGTTAATCGAATAATGAAAGTTTAAATGTAACGTAAAATAATAGATATGATTTAACGACATACACAACATTTAAATTTTTTAAGAAGAATAATGATATCGTGTGAATTGGCAACACTTTTCTGTACAAAAATTATAAGGTCTTTATTTTCTTTTGATAGTTATATTATGTCCCGCTAAATAGCCTGTTTCAACTCCCAATCTAAACGGTAATTAATCGGAGATTGATACCCAAGCTTGCCATGTTTTCTAAACTTGTTCCACCAATTGACATAATCCATTAACTCATATTGCAGTTCGAACAATGATTCAAAAGATTGTTGGTAAATAAACTCAATCTTAAACGCTCGATAAGTTGCTTCTGCCACGGCGTTGTCATAGGGACAACCAGGGCGTGATAAAGAACGCTGTATCTGAAATGCAGCTAATAATTCATCAATACTTTGATTATCAAATTCTTTTCCTCGGTCTGTATGAAAAATTTCAACGTCATCTAATGGCTGTTCAATCGTTCCGATTGCCTGTAACACAAGGTCCACAGATTTGTTAGGACCACTAGAATAGCCAACTATTTCTCGATTGAATAAATCAAGAATAAAGCAGACATAATGCCACTTTTGACCTACTTTAGCATAGGTTAAATCTGTCACTAAAGCTTCCATAGGTTGCATTCTATCGAATTGACGTGATAAAACATTAGCGATTTTCTGTTCATTTTTACTCGTTGCCTGAGGCTTAAATTTCAGTGTTGTGTAGCTTGAAATGAAATTGAACTTATTCATGATTCGTCGTATCCTTCTTCTTGAAACAATTAATTCTTGATCGTTTAAATCATCTTTAATTCTTCTTGCTCCGTAGGAGTTACGGCTATTTGTAAAGGACTCAATGACTGCTTTTTCAACAATAGCTTCTGATTTTTTTCTTTTAACTTCATAGTAATAAGCCCCACGAGAAATTTCTAATCTTCGACACATCGCTGATACACTGTACTTCTTTTTATTTTTTCTAACAACTTCTACTTTCGTCCGAATATCAGCGCTGCTTGCTTTAAAATATCATTCTCCATCATCAATTCTTTATTTAGTTTACGTAATTCACGCAACTCTTTTTCTTCTGGCGTCAAATTATCTTTCTCTTTGAATGATCCTGACTGATTGTATTGTTTGACCCATTTGTCAAAAGTTGATGGCGTTAAATCATATTCTCTTAAAATATCTTTTCTAGGTTTTCCTGATTTATGGAGTTCCACCATTTGTTTCTTAAATGATTCTTTAAAGGTCCGTCTTGGTTTTCTGTTAGTTGTCATGAGATAAGCTCCTAATCTGTTTTTTATTAAGTATAGACACCTTATCTTTTTTGTTCAACTAAGTGTAACCTATTCAAAAAAAGCATCTACTAATTGAGTAATTTTGAAGATTTCTCAATACAGTATAAAAAAACTATATAATCCATATATTCTGTATTCTCACCATCAAATAATTTGATAAATTTTATGCTAATGAGAGAGAAATATATAAGAATAATTAAGATATATGCTTATGTGTATACAAAAAAATGTCCTCTTAAGCTAAATTTTACTTAAGAGAACATTTTTTATTTATGTAGTATAAAAATTGTGGGATATTTTAATTAGATTTATTATTTATTTAATTTATCTTTTGTTTCATCAATAAAATCTTCGGCTTTTTCTTTAATATCTGAAGTCACTTCTTTTGTTTTACCAATCGCTTGATCTAAGATACCTTCAGCTTTTTGTTTATCATCACCACGTAAATCTCCAATAGTTTCTTTTGTTTTACCTTTAATTTTATCTGTATATCCTTTATCTGTCATAAAGATTCTCCTTCTCTGTATTTATTTATTTAGTTTTTTTGCCAGTAAATAATGATACCACGGCCACAACAATGACTGCTCCAATGATTGATGGAATAAGAGCCATTCCAGCTAAAGACGGTCCAAAGGAACCAAATAAAGATTGGCCAATTGAAGAACCAATTAAACCAGCAATAATATTAGCAATCCATCCCATAGATTTTCCTTTACTTGTTATAGCACCCGCTATAGCTCCGATAACTCCACCTACTATTAATGACCAAATGAATCCCATATATATCACTCCTCATCTAAAAATATTATTATTCTACTCTAGGTTCAGCGACTTCTTTTACTTTTGTTGCTCCTTTAGAAGACACTTTTTTGACTTTGTCAGTTTGATCAGAAACAAAGTCTGAAACTTCACTTGTAGCGTCACTCAACTTGTCCTGAACAGTAACACTATCTTCTTCGTATTGTTCTTTTGTTTTAATATCTACGACATTAACATTTACTTCTATAACTTCTAGACTAGTCATATGCTTTACTTCTTTTTCAATCACTCGTTTGATGTCTTCGTATATTTTTGAAATATCTACACCATATTCTGCAACGATATCTAAATCAACAGCAACTTCTTTTTTTCCTACTTCAACATCAATTCCTGAAGTTACATCATTATTATTAACAATCTTATCTGCTAAATTTGAAAAAAATCCACCATTAATTGTTAACAGACCAGGAATAGTCTCTAAGGAAATACCAATAATTTTTTGAATAACTTTGTCATCAAATGTTAATTCACCTTTTAACTCTGTTTTCTTTACATCTGTTTGTGTTCCTTTGTTCTCCATGATTGATTCCTCCAATTTATTTATTGTTATTTTTTTATTTCTTCAAAAAATTATTTTTTTGAAGGTAATAACCGATAAAAGCACCTAGTAACGTTAAAATGATAAGGATAATTGTTTTAAAAAATCCTAAACTAAAAAATGATATAGCTAAAACGAGGCCAATGAGAGCTCCCAAAATAGGAAACCTATATTTTTTTATGAAATCTTCCATTTTCTTATCCTCCTTAAATAACACGTGAGTTACTAGCTTTTTTATTTGAAACTTGTTTTATTTCAACTGTTATCTGTTTGGAATCGTTTATTCCAAGAAAGGTTGATAATTCTTGTTTTATTCGAAGAGATAATTCAGTTGTTTTATCAAGTAAATTAGTTTCATTATTAGAACAACTACCTGAGATAAAAATTTTAATTCTATTTTTTTTCATTGTAATCGATACTTTAGGCTTTTTTAACCAAGGTTCTTGAAATAGGACAGCAAATACAAATTGTTCGACGGCAGTTTTCTTAATGGAAAGACTACCGTTAGATTTAGGATGACGAATTTCTGTTTTATTTCTTGGATATAAGAGAATAAAAAAGAATAAGATGATTAAGAGTGTAATTATCAAGATACTTCCCCAAAATAGATAAAATGGAAGATAGGAACCTATAAAAGGATAATTTTCCATTTTGATAAACTTAAAGGAAAGATTTGCTAAGTATTGATTTTGTACAATGTTAGCAAATAAGAGCGGAAGTAGTAATACTATCGTTATTAAAATAAACACTTTTTTAGAACGGTACATATAAAATCTCCTTTCTAACTGTCTATAGTAACACTTTATTGTATATAAATATTAAAGTCAAAAAGAAAGCCTTTTTTATTTAAATTTATACATAAAAGGTTTGTTAAATGTATTTTAGAATAGAAAAGATTTTTTTGTGTGTTGTGTATTCTAAAATATGTATCTGGCTCTGTGAAGATTTTATATTATATATTTCTTGTTCAATTGAGTTCAGGATAGCTTATGAAATATAGCTATCCTGAAAATTTATTTTTTATAAATTTTTTAAGTTATCGTGATGCTGAGAGGTATGTATTAAATGGCTTTAAAATTTTCAGATGTGTAATCATATTCTAAATAGATTTAGAATCAGTTTCCTCCTATATAACGTGTTGTTTACCTTACAGTTTCTGCATTGGAATTAGGAAATGCAGGTATTCGAATTTTTCATTCGTCCCTTCTTGTAGGCTTATTAGAAGGTTTATTTGATTATTTGCTAAACCAATCAAATAAAACAATTTAACGCGACATTAGTATACAAAATCCCCCCTAGAGAATCCTAATTCTCTAGGGGGGTGTCATAGATGTTTTTCATTTGCAATTTATTTATGATATAAATTATTAAAGATTTCCTACTATTCTTAGTTAATACTATTAATTCCTTCTATTATTTTGTTTGGTAATATTCTGACTTAAATTTTAGGGATTTCAACATCTTTTGAAGTTAGTTTTTTGGTCGACCGCAAAAATGTCCTTGTGCGTTAGTGACTTCTCTGCCAGCCACAGATATTTCTAGAATTAAGCCTCTCTCAATTTTAGCGAATAATGCAAATGAATGAAACATCAATTGAAAATAAAAATTTAGTAGCTCAAATATCTTTAAGTTCATGAATAATAGCAAGAGATACTGTTAAAAATATTATAATTATACTTACAGCTATCTACTTTTTTGAGTTTTTCTAAAAAACATGTTATATTAAACAGAATAAACGTTGACATAATAATAATTAAGTCAACGTTTATTTGTTATTTTAACTGTATATAACTTATCTTATGTAAACTAATAAGATTTGAATTTTATTTTATACACACTCGATAATAGATCAATTTTATGGTTCCCCGCATTTACGATTGCACAAGAGAAACATAAAGTCGACCTATTAGCATTTCTTTTCAATTCAAACATTAAAAAAGTTTATACCTCTGCTACTAAAAAATGAAATTATCTATTTAAAATTTAAAACGGTAAATCTGATTCATCCAAATTGGAAAATGGATCAGCCTGTATTGGAGCTTTGTATTTCTCCATAATAACAGATATCTTTTTTTCATTTTTTAAAAAATAACTTTTAAATTTCTTATAGTCCTCTGAAATCAAAATATAGCGTGATGGATACTCATCAAAAGAAGAATCGTATTCTTCCTTTACAATTCCCGATTTACTTAATTTTTCTAGTACATCAAATACTCTATCACTCAAGTAACTCCTTAAATTGTTATCACTTTCCCATTGAACTACTTTTCTATAAGTTGAATTATCAGTTGAAAAGATAGAATTTTCATCCATAAACGCATATATTAGCAACAATCTTTCATCATTGTCAAATTCTATTGGATCAAAAATGTCTAAATTATCTTCAAAATCTTCATCAGTTCCTGTAACTTTTTTGTTAATTGCTGAAGATGTCTTATAAGAAATAGAATCTAAATCAAAACGTTTTGATTCTAAATTATTTTGTGCTTTTTCAATTACTGATCCAACTTTTTTTGTGAGAAACCTTCTGATATTGTCTTTGCTATATGTTCCGTAAAAACCTTTATCTTCAAGAGAATCCCTGTACTTCTTAACTTCTATATACTCTTCAGCCAAAATTTGTGGAACTGGTTCGTCTAAGAAAAAAATTCCTACTTCGCCTTTGCTATTTTTATAGAAGTAATCAATTTCTGCTATAGTTCCCGATCTATAATTATCAACTGGAGAGCCCAACTTATGGCCAAAAATCGCTAATAAAATATCGCTATTTTCTACAATTTGTTTATTAATAACACTTTGCCCAGAGCTATTATTTACATAAGTAGGAATCGCATTAGTTTCCCATCGTATAGGCATCAAAATCACTTTTGTATTATCTGTATTTTCTATATTCCATCTATATATGGTTTCTTCTACTTCATTCCTTTTTGCTGCTATATCACCTGGTGATGCTATAAATACTTTTATAAGATTTATGGTTTTCATTTATTGTACCTTTCTCTCTAGTTCTCTTTAAAGTAATTTTAGTATAAAATTTATTGTCTTTTACACTATAGTACAACCTTTATCTATCTAGTAAAAAAAGGCCCACTAAACTAATTGATTAGTTAGGAGCCTATTATAGATATATTTTCAACTCGCTTTTAAGCAAATTCTACTACTAGCTTTTTACCTAATGCCCTGGCGATATCATCAAGTTTATCGAAAGATACGTTATCCCCTCTCTCAATTCGAGCAATAGTAGATTGAGTTGTATGTGCTTTTTGTGCAAGCTCCGCTTGAGTTAGCCCTGCTTCCTCCCGAGCATGATAAAGAGCAACCGCAGTTTCGAGTTTTCTTCCTTCACGGTCATATGCTTCTGCAAAATCTTTATCTTTTTTCTTTTCTTCAATCAATTTTTTAATCATCATTTGTGAACCACTCCTCTCTAAGTTCTTTTGCATGCTTGAGTTCAGTTATTGGTGTTTTCTCCGTTTTTTTAGTAAATCCGTGAGTAATGACATACCTTCCATTGTCCACATGGAAATAGATGGCTCTTTGGATGTTTGATCCCACCTTACTTCTTAATTCGTACAAATTAGTGTCTAATTTTTTCACCCATTTCAACCGTTGAGCTACTAGCATCCCATTCTTTTCTGTTTCTTCTATTGTACGTAAAAGCTTCGCACTATCTTTTTTTGGTAATGTTTCCAACCATTCTAAAAATTCATCATGACCATTAGGTCTTTTAAATGTTTCAAAAGATATTTTTTCCATACCCAATTATATCATATATTGATTTTATATTATAGTATATAACATAAAAATTCGAATTGTATACTATAAAATATGCATTTTATTATCTATTTAATCCTTTATACTTAGTAAACAAATACTCGCACAAAACCATAGAAGAATTTGCAACAAGAATTGCTTCTTCTTCCTTAATTACTATTCTATTTGAGCCATGTGCATGAGCATCTCCTTGACTATTTCTCATTTCGAGTATTTTATCTGATAATGTATTGAGTGCTCCAACAAGGGCTTTGATTCTATTATCCATATCTTTTTCAGTTTTAATATTGAGGCGGCCAAATGCTTCTTTTCTTAATTCTTTTGACTTAAATAAATTAATATTAACACTCGGTCCTTCGGTATTTTCAATAATAAATTTTAGAACTTCATCTATTAAAGTATTTGCTTTTGTCAAAACAGAGTCAAAATCCTTGTTTTTAATATCTGTTTGAATCCTAATGGGTAGCTGCCGAATATAAAGTAAATCAATCTCGCTTGAAAATTTCATTTTTCTTAATGCAGTTGAAGTATCTTCTTTAAATACTTCCTCAAAAAGCAACTGAACTATGGGATTCATTTCAGTAGATTCATATTTTTTATCTCGATCCATAATACCTTTTAAAGATTGGATTAACCGATTCTTTAACGAATCATCAAATTGATCGTCAAGCAGAAACTTTTGAAAGGATACTCCCTTTGAGCCCCCATAATGATTTTGTATTTCAATCCCTACGATTTTCTTTGTAAATATGTTCCACGTTACATTAGTAAAGTCTAAAATATATCCCGCTGAACCAACTGAAAAATAAGTTGCTAATTGTTTTGCTTCGTCTATAGTCATCATTTACTTATACCTCTTAAATTGTATGTTGGATTATTTTCAAATAATTAATACCAAAGATACACTGTTCATATAAAAATGATATAATATTTGACTCATTGACTAATAGATTACTGTTGCAATACTTTGATAAAAGTTCGTTAAATTTCATAAATACATTTTCGGGTATTGATAATAGTCCTAAACCGTTGCTAAACATAATCTTATTCGCAATCAACAAGGCTGTACCCACATTACCATTCCAGAATATTTGATTTTTCGAAATGAATAGAAACAGTCGCAGGGCTTTTTCCGTATCTGATATCTCTTGATTCATTATCTCACCATATTGATTGTTTACCTCGTCTTCAGTTAACATTGGTGGCACATATCTTCCTTGAATCGTCGATACTTCTACCCCACCGGTTCGTATTTCACCGGGAAAAAGCGCATCCTCTGCTGCAACGATCCGATTAATCCGATTACTTGTCTCTATTAGGGGCTCCTGTAAGTCGTTTAAAAGCATTTCAAAGCCTCTTTTTAAGTTAACGACGGTCAGGACATCATCTACAGCCACATTATTAGCTCGATTATACTTGATAATCTCTTCTGTTTGTAATAGCGTTGTATTCAGTCCTTCAAATTTTCCCGCATTATAAACCAGTTCTACAATGTTTTTCTTCAATAAATACACAGACTCTTTGCGAGATAAGTGGTATTTATCAGGAAAGTTAGGTCGCTTTTCTTCGTTCATTTTCTCACCTCTTGAATTTTTCCTTCTATATATATAGGGCGTTATTCTGTCATAGATCCAAACTCTTTACTGCGGTATCTTTATCTTCCTGGGTGATCCCAATATAGCGTAAGGTCTCCCGTTGCGAAGAATGGTTGAGCAGCGACTGAATGATCTCTGTTTTGGTCCCTTGCTTGTACAAAAAATAGCCGAAGGTCTTGCGCATCGAATGGGGGCCAATTTCTTTTAAACCAACCGCTGTTCCTGCTTCATGAATGATCCGCCAAAGGCTTTGTCGGGTCAAAGGCGTATCTGCTCCTTTGCGACTTGGAAACAAATATTTGCTGAAGTCTTGTACTTGCAGCTGCTCAAGAAATTCTGATTGAACATAATCAAGAATCACTTTTCGTAATTTGTTCGAAATGAAAACCGAATTGTGTTTAGCTGTTTTTTGTTCCTTCATGGCCAGACGTTCTTTGACGATCACCCGGCCACGGGAAATTTCTAACACGTCACTTAATTTCAACTGTCTTAAATCGGAGATTCGATACGCCGTATTGATCCCGATCGAAAAAAGCACCAAATTTCGTTGCCCATATTTTCCGGAAGCCAAAATTGCCTTCATGGCATCGATCTTTTTTTTATCGCGAATCGGTTCCACGCTCTTCATTTTTAGTCCCCTTTCAAATGTTACTTAATATGATTATAACAGATAATAAGTCACATTTAAACAAGCTATAGAAAAAAGGCCCTAAAAGAAAAGTGATTTCCTCTTAGAGCCTCTAAGGATGGAGCGATTTTAATGAATGTGACAGAATCTGATTGTGTCACATTGGACTTTTGATATTTTCGGTAAGATTTGATTATCTCAGAACATTAATATTGCCCCTTTAAAAAATTTTGTCAGTACTTTTAAGTTATTCTATTCTGAAAATTCAAAATTTTCAGTCTATATAATTAACTTATATTCAGTTTTACCAAATGATAAGCTTTAAAAAGTATTCAGAATTTTGTCATGTTATGGATCCAATAAAGTAGATAGGGAGCGTCAATAATTTTGTGTAAATAACTCGTCCTTCTGCAAAATAATGGGTTACTCAGTAAACATTGAAGCTAATGTATCCGTCACTTGTTGGAAGCCTTTATGGCTTCTATTTAAGAATTTTTGATTGTATGTATCAAAGATGAATACTAGGAAATGCTCTAGTGATTCTTAGTTTCTCAATTCAACAACTATAATCAGAAGTTTTTGTGTCGGATTCATAAAGGTTTTAAAGAAATACAAGATACATTAGAATCAATGTTTTAACTTAACCGACAGAATGATTTTTTCCATTTACACATAATTCTTGACGCAACCGAAATTACTAATAACCATATTTTATATTAGATATAGACATCAATTCTTTTAATTTTTTTGATTGCTTTGCATTTAAAGATACACCGTCTTTTTTTATTGCATTTGATATTTCTAAATTCATACGACTTAAAATTAAAGGTACTGAAGTTCCTTCATTTTTCAGATTTCCAAGGTAGGTGTGCAATACCATTCGAAGGGAATCATTTCCTGAATCTGTCTCTAAATCATCTAATAATTCAGTAATAATTATTTCTGCTCTTTTGCTTCGATCATCTCCGCCAGAAAACCATTTTAAATTACTCATTTATTAATCCTCCTTAATTTTAATTTACTTTTAAATAATTTTATTATAATTTCTCGAAGTCACTTTTTATCTAAATCAACTATCAAATCGAGTCAATTACACAAGATTGTGGACTTGACTAATTTCTCCGTTGATAGAATAATGATTTTATCACTCAAAATTAAACTCTAATTTTGCATTCTTGTTAATCCCTTGAAACAATGTTTTGTAATATGATTTCGCAGAATCATTCATTTGCCCTTTGTATTTTGCTAAATACATTTCTTGTTTTTTAGTACTCAATCTGTTAGTAACCAATTTGCCTGTGTCAATATCCTCGGTTGCTAAACTTAACAGGTCACCGCTAGCATCATAGTGTTACCTGCTTGAACTAATTTTGCTTGTGGATCAGTAGCTGCAAATACTGGATCGGTAATAAACAATGTACCCAACGCAACAACCGCACTTTCAAGCTTAAACTTTGTATCTTTGATAAATTTTTTCATTTTATACACCTCTTGTTTTTATTTTATCGCAAAGGAATATTCCTTTGTAATGATTGATTTTCTTTTGGTTTTGTTTGCTTAATCAATTTGTCTAGGTTTCGTTTTTTCTGTGGTTGGTTACCACTCAACAAACGATTAATTGACTTCGCAAATTGGAACATTTTTACAGTCACTTCATTTTTTTCTGGTACGTCTTTATCCAATTCTTGGGATTGATCTTTGTTGGTATTTTCAATTTCTTTACTTAATTCTATTTTATCAGAATCAGGTAAATAAGCATTGCGATTAACGACCTTTTTCAGATTGTGTTTTGCTAACGGGCTTAGTTCATCAATATGTTTCATGCTATCTTGAACAAAAAATACACCTTGACAATCATTAGGAATTTTCACTGTCTGAATGTTAGTTAAGAAGCCTTTTGATTGTTCCAACATGGAATTAATTTCCTCACTGCTGAATCTAGCAACTCCTTCGACTTTAGAAAAATCAGTTGTTTTGTAATAGTCAGCTTTTGCAAGTAACATTTCGCCTTCTATGACTGAATCTATTGAAACATTTTTATCAAATTTTCTTTCAACTTCTGATTGAACATATTCTATCAATCCTTGTTTTATTCCTATCAGTTTTTCTTTTTTAATTGATAAAATTTCTTTTCTTTCAGGGTTATTTTCTTTTGTTATACTATCTTCAACTTGTTTAATTTTTGAATCAAGATAACGGCTAGTTTGAAATGGTTTTTCTTTAAAAATCTTTTTACTTTCTTCTTTTTCTATTACTCTTTCATTGTAAATGACCTCTGCTAACTGGTCTTTATTCAATAACTGTTTTCTAAATATGGTTTCATTAACCATTGCTCTAACTTCGTGATTTGAAAATTTGTCAATATTCAAACTTGGATAAGATTTTTTGAAGAATCTTTCTGCTTGTTTGTCTAAAATTTCATTTGCCTTTGTAAGCATATCTCGTTCACTACTAATTTTACTTAACATCAAACGTTGTTTTTGAATTTCCATTTTATTATTAAAGATAAGTGAATTTTCCCATCGTTTTAATTCACCTATTCGTTTATCAATATTTTCATCATTAATAAATAATTTCAATTCTTTTGAAAGATTTTTCAGTTCTCCTTTTTCTAAAGGTGAGAAAGTTTTTTCAAATTTTAAAGTGAAGTTTTGGTCTTGTTTAAACACTTTTTCTTGATTTTCAAGTTTATTAAGTTCGCTTAAAACATCATTGTAACTTTGAATTTCTAAATTTTTTCTTTTTAACTCGCTTATAACTCCTTTATCTTCTAATTTTTTTGAGTAAAATCCTTCGTGAATTGTTGGTAGTTCTTTTTTTCCAAGTTCCGCATGCGATTTTTCTGTTATTTGTTGATCGATATTTCTATCTTTTAAATATTGGTTGACTTTATCAGCCCAATCTTTACGAATTTCGGAAACAAGAGATTTTCTATCCCAATCATTTGTTTTAATTGAAACGGTTACTCTTTGCCCTTTTTCGTTAAAAATCTGATTGCCATTTTCATCTAGTTTAGGTATTCTTTTTCTTTTATTTAGAATATTACCTTCACTATCTACTTCTCTCATTGTTAACATGATATGAGCATGAGGATTGTTTTCATCATCTCTATGAATGGCTACGTCTGCAATCATTCCTTCACTGACAAAGTTATCTTTTACAAAATCTTCAATCAACATTCTTTGGTCTGAATTATTTAATTCAATTGGCAATGCTACATTTAATTCTCTACACAGTCTAGCATTAGGTTGCTTTTCAGATAATTCCATTTTATTCCACAATGTCTGTCTATCTAAATACTCATTAGGAACATAATCAGGTTTTAAAATAAAAGCTTCTGGTTTAACAGTTCTATGGTTGTATAGATTAGTTTTTTCGTATAGTTCACTATATAATTTTTCACCGCTTCGATAAGAAGCCATTGCAATTAAACTTCTTTTTCCGCCTTCTCTTTTTGCTATTGTCATAGATAAATGGAAGATTGCCAATTGTATCACCTCTCTTTCTTTTCAAACATGAGCGTAGCGAATTTTAACAAACACGCCTGACGATAAAACTAAACGAATGTTACGTTTTATAGCACATTAACCACAAACGTAAGTTAGTGGGTGTAAGTGCGCCCTTAGTAAAAAATCTAAGGGAATCTTTGATAAATTAATTCTACCACTTATCAATGAAAAAGCAAATATGTTTAATCTGACATTTTCGTTTATATTTATTGATTTTAGAAATATAATATAATATGATAGACATATACAAATTATTAGGAGGGATATTTTATGGAAAACC
>NZ_JAFLVX010000031.1 GCF_017316185.1 Candidatus Vagococcus giribetii
AGATTTTTGGTCTAACTTTTTGGGGTCGCTTCATTAAGTTTATGCCACAGTCTTTTTTAGTTTAAACAATCCTTACTTTAATGCCTTTAAATACCATCGATCCATTGCTGAATGAGGTGAACCTTCTAGTGGCTTATCCAGTAACTCGAAGCCATATTTGTCATATAAATAACAAGCAGACTCTAAGTCACTATGAGTTTCTAAGTAGCAATACTCATAATGAAGCCCCGCAAAATCAAGTGCTGCATCCATTAATTGTCTGCTTAACCCTTTTCCTTGAAAGCTTTGATCTAAATAAAGCTTTTGCAACTCGCAAACTCCATCCTTGAAAGGAGCGATTCCCACGCCTCCAACAATAATACGAGATTCTTCAATCACCCAATAATTAGAACCCCTTTTTTCATAATAGGCAAACAAATTATTGAGTTCAGGATCAAAATAAGCAGTTCCTGGTTTATCTAAACCTAAAGACTTTAAGGAGGTTTGGATTAAATCTTTGACTTGTTTGTTATCAGAAAATGTCATTTCTCTTAAAATCATTTTACTCGCCTCCTAATCATGTTGATTTAACCAAGTTTTTAGGACACATTGATAGGCTTTTTCTTCATCTACAAAAGGCATATGGCGACTATTTGCAAATAATTCCCACGTAGCATTTGGAAGTCGGTCATACATGGTTTTAGCAATCACAGGAGTACTTAAATCATCTGCACCGCTTGTAATTAGCGTTGAGGTTGTTATTGTTCCTAACTGGTCCGTGTAATCAAATTCTTTTAGTGTACCTAATGGGAAGAATTCATTTGGTCCCCAAGCCACTTCATAAGACTGCTTTCCTTGGTTCTTCTTACGTCTAAGAGGTTCTTTTGAATCATCAGTTGGCATATCTGCTGCATGTCGCTTCATAAACCGTTCATTTGCCGCTAAATAATCTGGTTGAGTAAAATCATGACTGGTTTCAGCAGCTAGAATACTCTGTTGATCCTCTAAACTCATTAATTTAATCAGGCGATGTTGTTCCTCTTTCCATAGATTAGCTGAAGATAACGTGCTTGATAAAATAAGACTTTTGATTCCTTTTGGTTGTTTATCACACATATACATTATAAGAAGCATCCCACCCCAAGATTGCCCTAGTAAGTGTAGTTCATCTAGTTCCAAGTAATCTCTAAGAGTCGTTAGTTCTTCTAACCACGTATCTGCTTGCCACAAGTCGGGATCATTTGGTATAGAAGATAAACCACAGCCTAGCTGATCATACATAATCAGTTGGCGTCCGTCTAAATCCCATTCCTCAAAAAGTTCAAAATAATTATGAGTTGAACCTGGTCCTCCGTGAAGTAATAATAAAGGTGCTTTCTCTGATGGTTCTCCTACTATTCGGTAGTAAGTTTGATATTCCCGAAAAGGCATATAGCCTTCAATAACTTTCATACAACCCCAACTTTCATTTTTTTGTCTTGACATGATTATAAGAAAGAAACCTCTATCTGTCTATCCTATAACAATAAAAAAAGGTTGTGATACAAGTATGAAACCTGTATCACAACGCTTTTAATTAGAGTTGATTTAAACGAAATTCTTTTAACCATTTTCGTTGATAGACTAATTCTCCTGTATCACCAACAGCATATTGTCTAAACTTTTTGTAAGACACATCTAGAATGACTCTCCCACCATACTCTGTTTCAAAAGTAAAACTGTGTCTGGTGCTACTAGATCTTGTTCCATCACTATTTCCATGTTGTTGAGTGCTTGCGTCTTTACTAATGAGTTTGGCTTCTACTGTGACTTGATCAGCTGTTAGGTTTAGAATCAAATTGACTAAATGATAACCTAAAACGAGGACAAATCCGCCCACAATAAGCCAAAAAGCAATTGAAAAAAGTGAACTAAAACCTGAAGATGTTTCAAATACTTCCATTCCTCACCACTCCTTTTTACCTAACTACCAACCACCAGAAAAACCGCCTCCGCCTGATGAGCCTCCGCCAAAGGAAGAACCTCCACCGCCACCAAAGCCTGAACCACTGTTGTTATTATTGTGGTAGCTAGACCAAATCATCGCTTGCATATAGTAACTACCTAAAGTCATATTAGTTAGATCATTCAAAGCTTGACGTTTTTGTTCATTCGCCATCTGTCTTCGGCGTTTTTCAGCAAAACGATACGCGCTTCTTAAAGACTGGGGTGTGATTTGAATTTTTTGGAGTAACAGCGGATCTGATAAATCTTGCTCTTGTAAGAAGTAATACACCATTAGAGCTACTTCAAGTTCATAATCAAGTTTTCTCAAACGAACGTTGTTTTCCTCTAAATAGCGTTCACTTAGTGTTTCTACATAGCGTTTATTTTCTTTAGAAATTCTCAAATTCTCTTTATGTTTCTCACGAGTTGTTACAACATATTGAGTTATTTCAAACATCGCATCACTCTCTAAGTATGGATTAGATGAGAGTGGATATGAGAAACTACTTGCTCTAGGTAACAATTCCTGTTTCAAGTCTTTAAAATATTTATCTTCTAAATATACAGAAATATCATAGGGTGCCTCTTCTTTTGAATTTCGCCAATACTGGATTAAGCTATCTTCTAGTAGGTATTGACTTAGCCAATTAATCATCTGTTCATCACTAGATAAAATACGTTTTTTGCTAGGTGAATAATACAAAGTCTTCGCTAAATATTTTGATAGGTTGACTTGTCTAATGCCTTGAACATTTCCGAAATTGATAAGACTTGACGTATTGTCCACATAGACATAACCATCTACGTTTCTATTAAGATATTTTTTACTAATCGTTGCTCTCATCTTAGAAAGACCTGCACGGTAAATCAAGAAAAGTAACACTACAAGCCCGATAGCACCTAAAATAATATTAAAGATGGTTTTCATCATTTTGGCTTCTCGTTCTTTTTCCTTAGTAACAATTTCTTTAGCCGCATCTATGTCACTGTATTTTTCAGTGACAAGTGATTCAATATTTTTAGAAACTAGCATAACAGCCTGACCATATTGATCATCTTGAAGTAACTCAGTCGCTTTATCTGTTACAATTTTTTCTTTCATGCTATCTGTTATGACATCTTCCACACCATAACCTGTTTCTAACCGATATTTATGATCATCAACAGCAATAACAAATAAAAAACCATTATCTAACTCTTTGTCACCTATTCCCATTTGTTCAAACTTTTTTGTTGCATAGTCTTCTATTGAATCATAACCATCTAAGTTTTTTAAGGTAACAACAGCATATTGAGGCTTACCGGGTAAATTAGCAAATCTCTCTTCATTCATTTGCTTAATAGACTCTTTATCCTGAGCCGTTAAAATCCCTGCGTTATCTTCAACAAAGATATTATTAGCATCTGCTGCAGCAACTTGGGGAAAGGCAATGATTATACCAAATAAGGTGACAAAAGCTACAGCAAGAAATGTTTTAACTCCCTGACTTACTCTCTTTTTCATTTCTTCCACCTCCTACAACAACTCATCTCTTAATTGTTAAATTTTACCTCAGGTGCTTTTTCAGCACCATCTGCTGCTTCAAAGTAATCTTTTTGATTAAATCCAGTCATATTAGCTACTAAAGATTTAGGGAATTTCTTGATTGACACGTTATATTCTTTAACAGCTTTGTTATAACGGTCACGTTCAACTGAGATTCTATTTTCAGTTCCTTCTAATTGAGTCATTAAAGTATTCACGTTTTCATTTGATTTAAGCTCTGGATAGTTTTCCATTACAACTAATAAACGAGATAAAGCTGTTTCCATTTGAGCTGAAGCTTCTGATGTTTCTTTTACTGTATTGGCACCAGCCATTTTACTTCTCGCATCAGCAATGTTACCAAATACTTCTTTTTCTTGTTTCATACTTCCTTCTACTGAATTAACTAAGTTAGGAATTAAATCATAACGTCGTTGCAATTTAGACTCCACTGTCGCCCACTGACTATCAACCTCTGCTTCTTTTGACACTAGGCTGTTATACGCTGTAAACACATAAATAACTAATACAGCAATAATTCCTACAATAACTAATAAGGGTGTATTTTTTTTCATTTCTTTTTCCTCCTAATATTTGACGATTTTTGTTAATAAATTCATTATATGGTTATCAACCATAACTTTCATCAGACCTAGGACTGATGAAAGAAACCATCCTTACCTAATATTCTAACATGCTTTTACTAAATAAAAAAAACATAACCGTCGTTGTATTAAGTCAGAACTATTTTTTCTTTGACGTCATAAAAAAAGACTGCCACCTAAGTGACAATCTTTTCTTTATTGTTCTCCAAATGATTCTCCTGGAATAAAACTTGTGTAAATCAAGCCATTAGAGGTAGGCTCATTTTTGATTAGTTGCATTAACTTCTCAACAGCTACCATTCCCCAACGTTTTTTTGAAAAACCAATCGTTGCAATAGTTGGTGAAATAATATTGCCGTAATAAGTGTTATCAAATCCAATAATTTGAATATCTTTCCCTATTTTTAATTCGGTGCGTCTAAAGAAGTCATACATCCCAATTACCATCTCATCATTGAAAGAAAAAATGGAAATAGGTTTTGAAGTCATTCTCAAATAAATTTCCTCAGCTATTCGCTTTCCTGACTTAGCGTCAAATGACCCTTGATGGAGATGATACTCCTTACCATAGCGTTTTAACTCTCTTTCAGTTGCTTCTAGTCGGCGCATGCTATCAAATGAATTTTCTGGTCCTGTCACAACATGTATTTCTGCTGTAGGTTGCTCAACAATTTTTTCGATGGCTAAAGTAGCACCACCAATGTTATCTAACAACACATGACACAAATTGTCCCCTTCAACTTCACGATCTAAGGTCACCAACTTATAACCAAGCTTGCCATATTTTTCGATTTCCTCTGTTTCAAAGGTCCAATCTAAAATAATCACCCCATCTACCATTCGCTCTGGAATAAATAAATGAGATCTTTTACCACTACAAACAATCATTTCATAATCATATGATTGTAAGCCGTGCTTAATACCATCTAACAACTCGCCATAAAAACTACCCATGTAATCAGATAAATAAACAGCAATAATTTTTGTTTCTTGTCTTTTTAAAGCTTTAGCTGCCATATTAGGAACATAATTCATCTCACTGGCTATTTTTTCTATTCTTTGACGTGTTTCTTCTGTTACTTTATCACTTCCGTTTAGTGCGTATGAAACCGTTGAGATAGAAACTCCTGCTACTTTAGCGATATCTCTTATTCCAACCACTCTACATCTCTCCAATAAATAATTCTATTTCGTTAACCCCTTCATTCATGGTATTTGAATAAAATGTATCTAACGAAATGACTAATCCTTCATTTCGATACCTATTTTGTTTGTCTTCAGTCTCTATTAGTTTACCATTAATTTTTAGCCCTTTCACGGGTTCAGTTAAATTGAATTTAATTTTTAATAATCGGTCTTCAAATTGGTATGTCAGCACCAAATCAGTCAATTCTTCTGGTAAAACAGGGTCAAACAATAACTGCTCACTGTTTTTTCTGATTCCTAAAACATTACTGATTAATTGGTTTATATAAATACCAGGACCACTTGAGTAAATTCTCCAACCGCCTTTCACACCACGGTCTTTTGTTTTTAACTCGTTAAAGTTGTCTTGTGCGTCATAACGTGTTTTAAAGTCACCATCTGAACTACTGAAATAAGCATTAGCTTGTCGCAACTCACTATTAGAAACAACTTCTTGGATACCAATCGGATTAATTTTTTCTAAGTTTGACCACGTTTCATTTCGTTTACCAATCTTAGCCATGGCCTCGACATAACGAATGTGGGCATGAATATAGGCTAACCCAACTTCTCGACCTAAGTTAGCTGCTTGCTCAGCACGTTTAAAGATTTGACTAACGCCACCCTTGTAATGAGCTGGTTGATTCATTAAACGAACTGCATCTGGGAAGACAAGGTTCTTTTCAATAATCTCAACATGCTTAGCCACTTCTTCTTCGTCAATTAACTCAGAAATCATACTTCTTGTCATCGGTAATAAACGGTACGTAATCCCTGTCTTTTTATCACTTGGATGAATAATGAGCTCTGATTTTCCCGCTTCGTCCATATACAAGAAACCTGGAATAACCTCATCTGATAACATATAAGTATGGAAATCTTTGTAGATACCCACTGATAAGTCTTTAGCTCTTACACTAAAGGCCTCATTGTACTCACTCATCACTTCTGAGAATAATTTGAATGTTTGATACGTTAAGGCAACTGTCCAACTACTTGCCATGTTTTTCTTCAAGGTTTGATCAGCTGGTTGAAGTGTATCATCCCAGTCACCATCACCATAACAAGACAAGAAAGTATCCTCTAAAAAGTTATCTTCAATGTAAGTAATTTGTTTGTTAATGTGTTGTATAAGCGTTTCTTCTTCTGTTGTTTTCTTGAAATCAACTCGACTAGAATAAGGAATCATCTCGTCTAACACTGAGTAGTCTTTTGTTACATGTAAGTAATCACTAACTACTTTAAGCGGCCAAACAATAATATCTCCATGACTCTCATCAGCTTTAATCTCTTCAAATTTATCAAACATAAACCATTGTGGCCAGTTACCATCATCACTAAACTGATTAGCATAAATTGTTAGAATGATTGAGCGCACCATTTCTGGTTTATTCATTGCAAAGAAGTACTCAACAGGTCCCTGACAAACGTCACGCGTTCCCCAAGCAGCTCCACCGTATTGCTCTAAACCATGTGGTGATAAATAATGCACCAGCATGTTGTGGCTATACCATTTTACCAAGACATTCATTTTATCAACACGTTCTTGGGCTGTATGATTTAAATGGAAATGATTGCTTAAATTAGCTAAGTAATCATTATAGCTTTGACTAGCTTCTTCAAGAGTTGAACTCACTTCCTTAAAAGGCTCAGCTGAAAGCGTACCTTGAATAGTTAATGACACTTGTTCAGTAGCTGGTAAGTGAATCATAACTAGATTTTCATTAGTTGACATTTGGAAATAGTCAACTGCTGAAACTAAGTCAAATGCTTGTTTTACTTCAATACCGTATCTTAAATCAGGGTATTTAGGGAAAATACTTGACTCTGCTGTTGGTGTAAAGAGTAGCTGTTGTTCTTGTCTAACCATCTCATAATCATGGCTACTTTCGTTATCGTTCATTACCACATCAAAACTTGTTAACCATTCGTATTGTTTTTGACTGTGACTGATAATTTCAAACTGAACACTTCTAGAATCACTAACTGTATAACTAGAAATTTCAATTAAATCGTCATTCAATTTATAATACCAAGTACCAAAGTTAAAGCCCATTTTAAAGGCTGAAGGTAAACCTAATCGTTGCCATTTTCCTTCCTGTTTTACAAATAAGCGTTGACCTGATTTTTTAAGTAGATTCAAGGCATTTCGAGAGTTACTAATAAATTTATTAACAGTCGTATTCCCTAAAACAATTTGCGAGTTGAATAGTCCATTCATGTACAAAGTACTAGCTAATACAGGATTTTCTATCGTACTCTCTTCACCACTAATAATAATATGACCATGAGATCTTTCCATTAATAATTCTTTTTCTTTCAGAACGACATGGTAGTCATTTTCGTCAAAGAATGATAATAACTCTCCCTCTTTGCTCGTCTCTTCCACACGTCTACTTGGGAATAAACTATCAACTTCAGCTGGTGTTAACACCTCACCTGACACGTCGCTGATTAATTCAGCTACAGGTAATTCTTTTCCAAGAGAAGCACCTAAACTTGGAAGGTTATTGAAACACACCATAATATCTTTCTTGTCTATTTTTGCCTTAGCAATTGCCTCGCTATGAGACGGTAAAAATGCACCGTAAAAAATAACTTGTTGGCTTTCACCTGATAGAGTTATTGTTTCAGATTGTAGACCAGTATAAGCCATCTCATACTGGTAAACCTGACTTTCTAAATCTCTTGTATTAGCTAATTTAGAAAACATACTATTAGCGTTATTTTTTTCAAAGAATTGATAGCCATCTGTTGAATAATGGGTATTAGGTGTTAAGCTACCTTGTTGTAAATACGGAAAGTCGCTACCTTGAGGCATATTTTGTCTTGAACAAACCACAAAATCACCATCTACAGAATCAATAAAGTGATCCACATATTGAGAATTATAGGCCTCATTTGATAAGATAACCCCTCTTGCAGCTAGTCCTAAATCCTGACCATAGATCACATCAACTTGTTCAGAGTTACCTGTTAAATTCACTTGCCAGAACCACATATCTTGATCAGATAATCTAAAGCTCACTTGATAAGTAATGCCTTCAACTTCTCCTGACCAAGTAATACCTTCCTCAAAGGTTTCACAAATACTATTTGACGCTTTTCCAATTAAAGGATAAACCTGACAAGACTTTTCTTTAAAGACACGAAGGAAAAGATTATTTAAGCTACCATTAAATTCATTGCCAATGAATTGATTAATTAAGATATTAGTTGTTGATACTTCTTTGATATCTCCATGAGGTAAAAAAGAAAACGTTACTTGTTTACTATTAAAATTATTTTTTTTCATTATCTCACTCCATTATTTAAGAACTAATGTCTTAACTAGATCTAATTCGCGACTATTTGGTCCAACCATAATGTGGAATTCCCCTGGATCAACAGACCATGTTAAATCTGGATGAACATAAGCTAAGTCTTTCACTGCTAAACTTAAAGTTATTTCTTTTCGTTCATTTCCAGCTAATGCTACTTGTGTAAAGCCTTTTAATTCTTTTAGTGGACGAGCTGTTTTTCCAACTAAATCTCTTACATAAAGTTGAACTGTCTCAATAGTTGTTTCTTCAGATTGATTGTGTAGTGTCACAGTTACTTCAACTGTTTCATCAGACGAATCAATTGTTTCTTTATTTAAAGCTATTCCTTCGTATGCCACTTTAGCAAAAGATAATCCGTAACCAAATGGGTATTTAGCGTAATTTGATACATCTAAGTATTTAGAAACATATTTTTCATCTGGTGCTGATTCATAAGGACGTCCTGTATTTTCTGTGTTGTAATAAACTGGCACTTGTCCTACATTTTCAGGGAATGACATACTTAAGCGGCCACTTGGATTCACGTCTCCAAAAAGAATATTAGCAACAGCATTACCACCTTCAGTTCCTGGGAACCAAGCTTCTAAAATACCATCAGCTTCTGAGATAGCTGTTAAATCTAAAGGTCGACCATTGATTAAAACAACAATGACTTTTTTAGCAATTGCTCTTACTTCATTAAATAAGTCAATTTGGCTTTGAGGTAGTCTAATATCGCTACGACTTGCCGCTTCACCACTCATCCAATCTGCTTCTCCTAAAGCTAAGACAACTACTTCGTTTTCTTTAGCTAATTGTTTGGCTTCTTCTAGACTTTCAGTCGTATTTTCAAACAAATCACTTTCTACAGAAGCAACTGTTACGTTTTTACCTTTTGCTGACAATCCTTTAGCAATTGTAACTACTTCATCAAATTTACCTTGCCATGACCAAGCACCCATTAAATCTCCAGTTGTGGCTTTTGGTCCAACTAAGGCAATTGCTGTTTCTTGACTTAAAGGTAAAATACCATTGTTCTCTAAAAGTACCATTGATTTTTCAGCAATTTTCCGTGCTGATTCGCGGTGACTTGCTGATAAAATAACTTCTTTTTCTTTAACTGGATCAGCACCACGATAAGGATTTTCAAATAGGCCTAGATCATTTTTTAATTCTAAGATTCTTAAAACAGCTTCATCTAGTAAGTCCATGTATTTTGGATCTTCATCGATTAATTCTAGTAAATGTTTATCATAGCAAGTTGTCATCATTTCAATGTCAACACCTGCTTCAATAGCTAAGCGAGCAGCTTCTTTTTCATCAGCTGCTACTCCGTGATTGATCATTTCTTTAATAGCTGCCCAGTCAGAAATAACAGGACCTTTAAAGTTAAATTCATCTCTTAACACATCTCTAAATAATTTTTTATTACCACTAGCTGGAATACCTTCAATGGTATTAAAAGCAGTCATCACTAATTTAGCTCCAGCATCAATAGCAGCTTGATAACTTGGTAAATATTTTTCACGAAGAGTCGTTTCAGAAACATCTACTGTGTTATAATCACGACCACCAATCGCTCCACCATAAGCGGCAAAATGCTTCACACATGCTGCTACTTTACTCATATCTTCTTTTAAGTCATCTCCTTGATAACCAGTTACCATCGCTTTAGCGAATTCACTATTTAAATAAGGATCCTCCCCTGTTGACTCCATCACACGTCCCCATCTTGGGTCTCTTACTAAATCAAGCATAGGTGAAAAAGTTAAATGTAGTCCTGATACAGATGATTCAAGAGCTGAGATAGATGCCATTTCTTCGACAGCTTCTTTACTCCATGTACAACCTAATGCTAATGGAATTGGGAAGATGGTTCTAAACCCGTGGATAATATCTGCCATAAACATTGTTGGAATCTTATGAGAGTTATTCTCAATATAATTTTTTTGAATTCCCATAGCTTTTTCAGCACCAGAAACGCCTAAAATAGTTCCAGCATTGGCAATCGTTGTTTCATTAATATCTAATGTTTCCATAGGTCCTGTTCTATCTTCTGCATCATCTGTGTAAAAATCAGCTGACAATTGTAATAACTGATCTACTTTTTCTTTTGGTGACATTTTTTCAATAATCGTTAATAATTCGGCTTTTTGCATGGTTAAGTTCTCCCTTATGATAAAAAATTAAATGTGGCAACAACTGGAAAATGATCTGACGGGTATTTTAGATTACAAGAATCTGTTAACACCCCTTGTTTCAAACAAGACATTTCCTTGTATAAAATATAATCAATATGTTCTAAGTCTTTCCATTCCCTGAAATATTCAAAGTCTTGAAACGTTCCTTTAGGTCCGTAAAGAAACACATCTGTTTGATCTTCTGGATATAGAAATGTTTTTTCTAATTCTTTGTGAATAACTTCTTCTCGTTCACAATTAAAATCCCCTAATAATAAAGTTGGATACAGTGAGATTTTTTCTTTCAAACGATTAAGTAAAACCAACATTCCTTCTTTTCTTGCAACGTCTGAGATATGGTCTAAATGAGTATTAATCACTAAAAAAGTGTGATTACTTGTGGGACAGTGTAGAACTTGCCACAAACAAAGTCGTTTGCAACCTGCCTCTTCATGAATACTAGGAATATCAGGTGTGTCAGATAACCAGAAATACCCTTTTTCCACACAAGTAAAGAGGTCCTTTTTGTAGTAAATACCTAGCCCCTCACCTGTTTGGTCTCCTTCACGTTCCTGAGTAAAACCCTCATAGGCGGTTAAGACACTT
Source organism: Candidatus Vagococcus giribetii (assembly GCF_017316185.1). GTDB lineage: Bacteria > Bacillota > Bacilli > Lactobacillales > Vagococcaceae > Vagococcus > Vagococcus giribetii. Next base: position 11,369 of record NZ_JAFLVX010000031.1, read on the forward strand.
AAATCTTCAACTTGATTAGGTCTAATTTCTTGAACGCCAAACACATCCCAGTCATGATACTTAATCAAATCAATCACTTGTTCTTTTCGGTAATCCCAAGCCCACTCTTTATCAGCTTCGGTATCAACACGTACGTTATAAGTTGCAACCTCTAATTGTCTCATCTTAGTCACCATCCATCTCTTTCAACACATATCTTAATAGTTTCTCTGTATGTTTTAGCCCGCCACCACCGTGACCTGGCTCTTTATAACAATCTAATTCTTTAAATCCCGTTAACTTGTCATAAGCTTTGTAAAAATCTTCTTTTGGACAAATTGGGTCACTCTCACCTACAGAAGCTAGGACTGGATTACTAATTTGATCAACCATGTCCTTCACATCAAAGTAGGACATCACTTCATGAACTTGCTCTACTTGATCTTTATTGGCTAATAAGTACTCATGAATCTCTTTATAAGAGCCTGTACCAGCTGCTATTCGACTCTTTAAATCACTGTGACTTGGTACATCAAAAAATGAATACCTAATGTCGTGTGTTGTCCAACTATTAGCAAACAACCCGACTCCCCCACCTTGACTTGTCCCGTGAATAAACACACGCTTCTTATCAACTAAAGACAGCTCTTGGGCCACATCAATCAAACGCAAGGCATCCCAGTACAAGCGTCTTAAATAAAAATCATCTCGCTCTAAAAAACCTTTCGCCATTAAAGAGTTACCCTCGTAAGAGTTATAAGGATGACTGTCTAAAGTTTTTCCACCTTGACCTCTTGAGTCAGTAACCAAGACACCACACCCTACACTTAGCCATTCCATAAATTGAAGAGGTGACACTAAGTGATTCATGTAGCCAATATATTCAATGACTAATGGATAATTGGTTTGATTTTTAGGTTCAATGAACCAACCATAGATTCTTTCTTCATACAAACTTTCATAACTAATCTCATAAACAGTTGCTAGTTGACTTGGAAATTCTTTTTGTGTCATTGTCAGATTCAGAGGTAGTTGATTAGAGACCTCTCGCTCTTTTTCCCAATACGCTTTAACTTCCATAAGACGCTAGCCCCTTTTTCATCAAGCTAATTTGTAGGTTAACTACTAAAGCAACTCCTACTAAAAACATAAAAATAATCGAATACTTTAAACTTAAAAAACTAATACCAATTAGTACTAAAAACATAGCAATCGCATATGGTAAACGAATCGTTACAAATTCAAGCGTTCCTCTTATAGCTTCTTTTACTCTTAAGTCATTTAAAGCAAATACAAGAGGAAATACAATTAGTAATAGTAAGAAAAATGAAAATAAAATCATCAATAATGTACTTAGTAGCGGAATATACTTTAAGCTGACATAAATCAAACTCGTTGGGACTAACCAACCAATCAATTCAACCCCTAATAAAATCATGCCTTTTTTAAAATTAAGTCTAAAATAGTTGGTATACACTTTAAATGCTGATAACGTTCCATCACTCTTTAACTCATTAAGAGACTTGATAAGCGCCACTCCACCAATACCAATCGTTACAATTGGTAAAATAGAAACAATAAATAATAAATTTAAAATGATTAAATTGGCTAATCTTGAGAATACTCTAAAGTACCAGCCATCAATTGATAATATATTTTTCATAATATGATAAAAGGTGGGAAAGCTTAGACTTTCCCACCTCTCCTTTCTAGTCTTTTATGCCTAATTTTTCTTTGTTTTCTTTCATTTTTTCAGTTTTGATTTTGTAAACATCTTCTGCGTTATTTTTCTTAGTAAAGTCAACATATTCTGTATATGTTTTTTCAAACTCATTATCAGATTTTGCACGGATTAATGAGATAACTGCAGTATCAAACTTAGTTTTCATTGCTTCTTCAGAACGAGCTTCTTTTGTTCCTGTTTCAGGAGCAATGTTTTCAATCACAAAGTGTGGCACTAATTTGCCTTTACCCCAAGCTTGTAATTGAGTCACAGAACTTTCTTCTGGTTGTTTGTAAAGGTTCATACGGTCATTGTTAAAGAAGTTAAAGGCACTTAAACCATATTTTTTACGGTATTCTTCAGGATTTGTTTTTTCTAATTCTTTTACTTCTGGTAAGATTTCAACTTTTTTGTTCTCGTTGAATTTGTATGTTTCACCTTCAACACCAAACTTAGTTAACATTTGACCTTCTTCACTAATTAAGTAAGTGAATAATTGAGTTGCTTTTGCAGGGTCTTTAGCATCTTTTGAAATGTAGTTAACTAACCAACCTGAGATTCCTGTTTGATTTAACATAATCTCTCTACCTGATTGACTTTGAGGTCCATCAATAGCGATGTATTGTGTGCCACTATTGTTTTTGAACTCTTGTAATTCTCCAACAGATCCATTGAATCCACTAGCAAATATTACACCAAAGTCACCTTTTTTAAGTTTACCTTTGTAAGTATCGCCATCATCAGTAAAGCTATCATCGTTGATGTTGCCATCTTGATAAACATTGTTAAGTGTTTTTAACCATGCTTTATATTCTGGATCTAAATTACGATCATTGAATTCACCTTTTTCATTTGCTAAAGGAACACCAATAAAGTCTTGTAAAATACGTTGGAAAGAAGTGCTATCGTCTTTTACTGGTGGGAAGCCAAATGGTGTCAACTCAGGAAACTCTTTCTTAATATCATTCATCACTTTTTCAAAATCTTCTGGTGATGAAATAGATGGTTTACCTAATTTGTTGTAAACATCTTCACGAATAATAAACGCATCATTCGCTGGAATCACATTGTTGTCGTAATCTTTTTGTGTATTAGAGTAGTTTGGGTAACCATATGTTTTACCGTCTGCTAAAGCAAACCAGTTAAACGTATCTTTTGTTACCACACTATTTAAATAAGGATCATATTTTTCTGCTAAGTCATTTAATGAATATGCCCATTTATCTGCTTTGTTACCTGCAGGAGTATCTTTTTGCATTAACGTTACAATATCAGGCATATCTCCACTAGAAATTAACGCATTTAATTTGGCATCATCACCTGTAATGAATTTAACATCGATGTTCAAATCTTCTTTGATTTTTTTAGTTGTTACGTCATCACCAAATGGATTCATTTTCCAATCTGCATTGATGTACCAAGTTAACTCAGTTGTTTCTTTTTTCTTATCTAACTTCCAAGCTGGTGTTTTTTCATCTAGCTCGTAACGACCTTTAATACTAAAATCTTTGTTATCATCTTTTTTGTCTCCATTACCACATGCTGCTAAACCAAACGCTAAACTTGCTGTTAAAAGACCTAAAACTACTTTTTTCATTTACTTTTTCACCTTTCTTTTTTAAACTACTCTTTTACGGCTCCCGCCATCATGCCACCAATAAAATGTTTTTGTAACAATGGGTAAATCATTAGAATCGGAATCGTTGTAATAACGATTGTCGCTAATTGAATCCCTTTCGTACTTGATTCAACAATCACGTCAGTACTTCCGCTATTAGCCATTGAATTCATATTCGATTGAACAATGATTTCATAGATTTTCATTTGAAGTGGATACAATTTCTCGTTTGTTATGTATAACTTAGTTGTCATAAAGTCATTCCATTGTGCAACTCCATTAAATAGAAGAATGGTTGCAAGGGCTGGCTTAGATAAAGGAACATATATTTTTCTAAAGATGGTAAATTCTGATGCTCCGTCAATTTTTGCAGATTCTTCTAAAGAAACAGGCACATCTCTAAAGAAGTTCATCAGGATAACCACATCATAATAGCTAAATAATGCTGGGATAATGTAGACCCAAAACGTATCAAGTAAACCTAATGATTTAATTAATAGGTAAGTTGGAATCATACCACCACTAAAGTACATAGTGATAACACCCATCATCGTGTAAACACTTCGTCCCATAAGATTGGTTTTACTTAAACCGTAAGCTACTACCGAACAAAAAGCTACGTGGGTAAATGCACCAATCACAGTTTTTAAAATAGAAATAAGTAATGCTCTTGGAATACTTTCATCAGATAATACTTTTTTATAGTTTTCTAAGGTGAAGTCTTGAGGAATCAATACCAAACCAGAACTTCCTGCTGATGAGCCACTCACTGAAGAAACTAAAATGTTCCAAATCGGAACCACAATAATTAAAGCAAATAGAACTAATAAAATGGTATTTACAATGTTAAATACTCTGTTTTCACTATTTCTTTTTTTCACGACTTTCACCTCCATTTTTTTACAGAATCACTGATTTACCATCATTCATTTTTTTCGTTACTTGGTTTGTAATTAAAAGAAGAATGATTGAGATAATAGAAACACCTAAACCAACTGCTGTTGCATAAGAGAAGTCCCCTTGGGTAATACCCATACGGTAAACAAATGAGTTGATTACTTCTGAACGATTTTGGTTTTGAGTATTCATTAATACCAATGTCTGATCTAAATTGGAGCCTAAGATACCACTTACTGCCAAGATCAAGTTTAACGAGATAATAGGTGTTAGTAAGGGTAGTGTGATTTTTCGAATTTGGGTTAACTTGCTAGCTCCGTCCATTCGAGCTGCTTCATAATAGGTCGGGTCAATTTTGGACATTCCTGCTAAATAAAGAATGGTTCCCCAACCGACTTCTTTCCATAAATCTGAGAATACAGCAATCCACCAATACTTATCGGCTTCTAATAAATGATTGACTCCTGTATCCATTAACCCTAAAGACATTAAAATCTGATTTAAAAAACCAGATGTTGAGAGCCAACTAATTAACATCCCACCAAGGACAATCCAAGAAAAGAAATGAGGAATATAAGATATCGTTTGAATTGTTTTTTTCAGCTTGCCGTCTTTCATCTCAAAAATCATAATAGCTAACGCAATCGGGATAAAGAAACCTAAAGCTAACTTTAATAAACTAATAGCTAATGTATTCCTTACTGCCTCCCAAAAAAAAGAGTCTTCAAAAATAATACGGAAATTTTCAAGACCTACCCAATCTGCTGTTGAGATGTTGTCGACAACAGTATAGTTTTTAAATGCGATGACAATACCATAAATCGGTATATAGTTAAAAACAATCATAAAAGCAATACCCGGAAGTACCATCCATTGCAATTGCTTTTGAGATAAAAATCGATGAAACTTTGATTTCATCAATGTAAATCCTCCCTTCAGTTTTGGTGAAACGTTTCGATAAACAGATATTATCACAATAATAAACCGTTTTCAACATGTTTTTTTATGTTTTTTCGACTTTTATTATAGAACCGTTTCTATAACACGATTACGTTCCTTCTATCTATTTAATAAAAAACCCGTAGAAACTCACTGTTTCTACGGGTTTTCACCTAATTTAAGCTTTCTTAGCATCCTCAACCACACGATTGATGTGAATCACTAAGTAGATCATCTCAGGCTCTTGTATTTTTATGTGTTTTACTTTTAATAAATAGTCTTTGATACGTTGACTACAATTAAAAGCTTCTGGGTACTTACTTTGAACTAAAGCATATAAAAATTCATCAGTTTCTTCTAGCATTTCTTTTTCCAAAATTCGTTTAACGAAGTATTGTATATGAGTCACCATTCGATTGTAACTAAGTGATGATTCATCAAACATAATACCAAAATAGCGACTAATAATATTTAATATATCTCTAACCATTTCTGTACTTTCCATTGTAACAGGTAATTCACTTGCGTTTTTTCGGCTATTTGCAAGATGAAGGGCAATAAATCCTGCCTCATCTACTGGAAAATCAGTGTGTAATTTTTTGTTAATCGCTTCAATCCCTTTTGTTGCTACACTATACTCTTCTGGAAAGAATTTTTTAATCTCAAATAACAATGGATTTGGGATAAAAATTCCTTTTCTACCACGTTCAACCGCATAATTCAAATGGTCCGTTAACGTTAAATAAGCTTCATCAGAGTACTCTTGATTGGTGGTTTTTTCAGCGTAAAGAATGATTTCTTTAGCTACATCAATCACAGCAGGATCAACTGTCATCATTAACTTTTCAATTTCACGAACATCAGTCGGCGAACTTGATACAAAAATCTTATCGATTCTTTCAGCTTCAAGCTCATCCCCTATCTTTTGTTGAAAAGCTAATCCCTTCCCCATGACAACAATCTCTTCCAACTGTTCATTTTCAGAGATAACAACATTATTATTCAATATTTTCTTAATAATCACGTGTTATTCTTCCTCTCCCAACTGTTAAATAACCCTTTAAAAATGACTAATTTGGGTTACTACTTATTACAATAGTAACCCAAATCAATCTTAATGTAACGATAAATTATTTAACTAAGGTTAAAAAGTCTTCCCCTTCAATCAACTCATCTTGATTTAAATCTAACACGTCTAGGTAATCCACTGAGTTTGTGACAACAATCGGTGTAATAACAGGTTTTCCTGCTGCTTTGATTGCTTCAATATCAAACTTAACTAATAAGTCTCCAGCTTTTACTTTATCCCCTTGAGCGACTAATTTTTCAAATCCTTCGCCATTTAATTCCACTGTATCCATACCGATATGCATTAAAATTTCTGCCCCATTGTCTGTTGTTAAACCTACTGCATGTCCTGTAGGGAAAATAGTTGAAATCACACCTGATGCTGGTGCTCTTAATTCACCAATAGTTGGTTCAATAGCAATCCCTTTACCTAAAGCTCCTGAAGCAAATACTTCATCTTGAACGTCAGTCATTGGAACAACTTTACCTGTTAATGGTGATTGTAATGTTTCTCTATCTTTTACTTCTTTTGTACCTTCTACATCTGTTGAAGCTTCTGCTTCTGTATCAAATCCTAAAACTAATGTTAAAGCAAATGCAATGACAAATGAAGCGATAACACCGATGATTGCCATAACAACATTTGATTCAACACCATCAATTGTACTAATGAATCCTGGAATACTTAATAAACTAATTAAGCCCATTGCAAATGTTTTAACACCTGCTGCACCAATGATTGCTCCACCTACAGCTCCACCAATACATGCTGCGTAAAATGGTTTTTTAAGAGGTAACGTTACCCCGTATACTGTTGGTTCTGTAATACCAAAAACGGCTGTTAATGTACCAGAAATAGCCAATGCTTTTCTCTTTTGACTCTTTGTTTTAATAGCAACTGCTAATGCCGCACCAGCTTGAGCGATAACTGCTCCAAGTAACATTGGTGCCATTGTATCGTAACCATTTGTTGTTAAGTTTAACATGATAATTGGAATGAATCCCCAATGCATACCGAACATAACAAATACTTGCCATAAACCACCCATCACAGCTCCCGCTACGATTGGACTGAATCCAAATACCGCACTATAACCTTTACCTAAAAGAGCACCAATAATTGTTCCTAATGGTCCAATAGCTACAAATGTTAATGGAACCATTACCACTACTGTAATCAATGGAACTAAAATGATTTGTAGAAAATCTGGTGAGATTTTTTTAGCGAATTTTTCAATGTATTTTTGTAACCAAATAAACATAATAATTGGAATAACTGTTTGCATATAACCTGTAGGTCCCATAATTGCAGGAATACCTAAGAAGTCTAATCCAGATTGAGCTCCCGCAATAGCTGAAATACTTGGGTGAAGTAAAGCAGCTGTAATAGCTAAAGCAATAAATGGATCTGTTTTGAATTTCTTAGCTGCAGTAAAACTGATTGCAAATGGTAAAAATTGCATGAAACCATCAGAAGCAGCAAATAAAATTTGGTACGTTCCTGATTTATCAGATAACAAACCACCAACAACTAATAGAGTTAAAAGTCCTTTAAGAACCCCAACACCTGCCATGGCACCTAAGAAAGGAGTAAAAATACCTGAAATAATATCAATAAACTGATTAAATAAATTTCCTTTTGGTCCACTTTCTTCAGATGAAGCGTCTCCTAAACCTGAAATCTCTAATAATTCGGCATAGACATCTTTTACGTGACTTCCGATAACCACTTGGTATTGGCCACCACTTTGAACGACTTGAATCACACCTGGATGTTTTTGAATTTCTTCTGTTTTTGCTACTGACTCATCTTTTAATTTAAATCTTAAACGAGTCGCACAGTGAACAACACTGTTTACATTTTTCTTCCCACCAACTAGTCCTAAGACATCTTTGGCTAACTCTTGATTTGATTGTTTTGACATTTGCTATTCCTCCTTAGTTTTATTTGCATGTTTTGTAACAACAAAAAAAACCTAAACTGAGAGAAATATACTAAAAAGGCTACAGCATGGGCTGTTAATCTTTAATATATTTTCTTTCAATCTAGGTTTTGCCTGCCGAACAGTCACAATCCTTAAATGTCTAATTGGATAATAGCATCATTTCAAAAAAATGTAAACACTTACTTTTAAAAAACATGTTTTCTCTTTTGATTATTTCACAAAAAAGCTCTTAAAACCTAGTCTTATCAACTAAATTTCAAGAGTTTATTTTTGATTCGTTTGCTTATATTTTTTGTCCTAAATCTTTGGCTTTTGCTTTTTTGACGATTTGACTTGCCACAAATACATCAAGAACTGCAGACCCAACTGTTTTAAATATAGTTATTTCTTCTTCAGAAGCTCGTCCCTTAATATCACCTAAAACAAGTTGTCCTAATTCACCTCTATAGTGATTTGCTGTTAAATAACCTGATTCAACTGGTTGGATAAAATCTCCAGCTTCTTGCATCACACCATCCATTGTGTCAAAAATAACTGTTTCAGCTTCTTTAATGATTTCTTTTGGAATCTCGCACATCTCCGGTGTATACGCACCCACTCCGTTTATATGAGCACCTTCTTTTACCCATTCAGCTGAGAAAGTTGGCTGTTTAGATGTTGTGACACTAGTAATCACATCCGCTCCTTCAACACATTTTTGAGCGGTTTCACATGGAATCATTTTTACGTTGTATACAGTTTCCATGTGTTTAGCAAACTCAGTCGCTCGCTCAAAATCAATATCAAAAATTCTAATTTCTTCTAATTCCCTAGCCGTTAGCATTGCCCATAATTGACACTCTGCTTGTCCACCAGTTCCAATTAATGCACCGATTTTAGCGTCTTTTCTAGCTAGTAATTCAGTCGCAGCCCCTTGGACAGCTCCAGTTCTTAATTGAGTCAAATAAGTGCCATCTAAAATAGCATCTACCATACCAGTTTCTGGATCCAAGGTAATCATAGTAGCTGGTACACTAGGTATATCTTTTTTTATGTTATTTGGATAAACAGATACAATTTTTACCCCTAGAGCATCTTCATCTGATTCGACATAAGCGGGCATATATAAACTTTGTCCTTCTTGTTTTGGAACATCAATATTTGTTCTCAAAGGAACACTCGCTTTATTTTCAGAATATAGTCTCAATGCCTCTTTACAGGCATCCATTGCTTCTCTCATTGAAAAACTATCAACAATATGATTTTTAGTTAAAAATAACATATCTATCAATCCTCTCTTATTATGCTTGTTGTCTTACTCTTTTTAGTTCACCACTTAGCATAGTGTATGAACTATATAGTAAAACAAAAATTACTAGCCATTTCAACATATAGGTATCCAATGATTTAACAAAGAATACAGCTACCAACACACCTAGAACACCACATGTTGCTGCATAGAATGTGATTTTACGGCTATACTCATCTAGTTTGATAAATTGAACACTTCCAACTGGAACTGAGAACGTACAAGCTCCCATCATAATTGGGAAAGCTGCAATTGGATCCATACCTAATAAGTAAACTGTTACCATTGTTAGAGCATAAGAACCAATTCCAATGTTGTTTAATGCGCCATATAAAAACAGTAACGCTGCTGCTAAAACTAATTTTGCTCCGTAAAGTTCTGTTGCAGTTCCATTTGAAGGAATCCAGTTAACTTGACCTGCAAAAATCAGAAATGCCGCAATAATTAATCCAACTCCAACAAATTTTTTAATGGTTTTTTCAGGAAGTTTCACCACAAATTTAGGGCCAATATAAGCTCCAATAACTTGAGCTACAATACAAACAGATAAGGTTTTTATCCCTACATTAACAGAAGATATATAAGATAATGCCATTACTGCAACAGGAATTACACACTGAGTGTTTAAGGTTCCTGGTAATTTTTTCATTGAAGTCCAACCAAGCTTAGGATAAAGAACTGTTCCTATTGCGAAATCAGAAATCCCAAAAGCTGATAGGAAAAACATAATAAATGACGTAAAAGGTAAGAAACGACTATCTCCTTTTTCAGCTTTAAACTCTTCTTTATGACTTAATAAATCTTTCACAAATATAACTAAAAAATAACCATTTACAATAATAATTAAACCCAATAATATTTTTGTGACCATTGTCTAGTCCTCCTTATAAATTAAGCGTATCTTCTCAAATTCCTTTCCATACACTTTTTGTAGCGTGTCAGGATTTTCTTGAATAATTTTTAATGTATAAGCATCATGTTTAATATACTCTTTCGACAAGTTAACCATTGCACGATTTTGAGTCCAAGTAACATCTATCAACTGATTTTTTTCATCCATTGTTCCAAAGACAACTTCATTTTCATCAGCGACTACATTAATCCATCTAGAACCAAAATCTTTTAATTTCTCTTCTTCAAATCCATGAATGTAATAATTTGCTAATGGCATATCATAGTGATGCTCATTGCTAAATAAAATTAAAACAAAGTGTTCAACTTTTTTCTCCATCTGTTGCAATAAATCAACTAGTTCTTTTGATAGATCATTTTCCCAAATTTGAATCAACAAACTTGTTTTCGCATGTCTAATGAGATGCTCTGTTTTATCCATTACATTGGCATAACTCTCTAGTTTCCATAAAAGCTCTTCTTCTTCTTGAACTTTTATATTCCCTAATTGATTTTCTAAGACGTTTAAGTCTTGTTTAACACTTTTTTCCAATCTCTCTAAAAATTCTTCAGCAGAGACGGCATAATAAAGTTTAGGTTCTGATTTATTAACGACAACCAAATGTTTTTTGATTAGTTTTTCTAACACGTTATACACTTTAGAGCGCGCGACACCAGATTGTTTACTTACTTCATATCCTGTCATAACACCTTTTTCTAAAAGGGTCGTATACACCAGTGTTTCCATTTCAGAAAAATCATATTTCTTCATTATTTGTACAATCGTTTCCATTCACTTCAGTCCCTTAATTAATTAGTAGCTACTACAGTAACTACTATAACGGTTTATATAACTTTTAGCAATACATTGTGATATTTTTTACAATTAAAACACCTTTTTAAATAATACATACTCATAAAAAAACTCTAAATAGTGATTTAACGCACATAAAAAATCTCGTTTAGAAAACTAATAATTTTAGTTTCTAAACGAGATTTTCATGTATGTTGATCCTTACTAATTAATCATCTTGCTCTGTTTGTAAAACGTCTCCTGTTTTTGAATCTAGTTTAACTTGAACTTTCTTGTGACCGTCTTTCACTTTGACTTTCCAATAAGTCACATTTAACTCGCGGTCAAGATCCCACTCAACTGCTTGTCCAGCTCCAGCTTCTTTTTCAGCAATTTCAGTCGCTTTATCAACCGAGATAACACCTTCTAAATTAAGTTTTTCAGCTTCTCTTTTTTTACCATCTTTTTCATCTCGATCTAATTTTTCCTGTTTACTTTTTGTCACTTCTTTTTTATTACCATCAATTTTTACCTTGTACTCATTTTGATCATCTACACCTTCAACTTTGTAGATAAATGAATTGTTCTCATTTTCAAGTTCAATAGAGGTAATATCTGTGTCCGGGTATTCTTTTTGATACATAGCAATCACTTCATCTACTGAGGCAATCTTGGCATCATTCAGTTTTTCTTTTGAATCTGTTGTTTTTGTCACTGAAGACTGTGTTGTAACACTGCTTGAACTACTACTTTCTGTTTTTGGTGTTTCGATTGTTTTTTGCGTACAGCCCGCCATTAAAGCTAATGCTAGACTACTAATTCCAATTATCATTGTTTTTTTCATGATTTTTTCTCTCCCATTCATCTTTGTTTGTACCTTTATTGTAGCAAGAGATAGGTCTAATAAAATCAACTTTCCTTAAAGACTACATGAAGATTTCTTCATCTTTTTTTGGGCAAACTAATAGAAAAAATAGTTCCTTTAGGATGATTATCTTCAATCTTGATACTACCACCATATGAATCAACGATTTTTTTAACAATGGCTAACCCTATCCCAGATCCTTCAACTGTACTAGTTCTTGAATTATCTACTCGGTAAAAACGCTCAAAAATATGTTGTTTCTCTTCCTTATTTATCCCGATTCCTTGGTCTGAAACCTTCAGAAGTAGTGACTTATTAGTTTCTTCTAGAGTTACCTCAATTAAGGATTTATCATCCGAATACTTCATGGCGTTTTGTAATACATTTTGAATAATCTGCTCCATATCACTTTTTCTTCCATAGTACTCAAGGTTATCTGGAACATTTATAGCTAATTCATGAGTCGCCAACACATGACTACTCTCCACTACTTCAATGATTAAACTAGATATATCAAGCTGCATCTTAGACTGACTTGCTCTTTCTTGATCTAGATCAAGGAGTTGATGGGTTAGTCGTTCTAAACGAGCAGATTCTTTATCAATAAAATCAAGAGAAGTAGGAATAATTTCCGGATGACTTTCTCCTCTTCGTTTAATTAGATTTACATGACCTCTAATGCCTGCAACAGGTGTTTTCAAATCATGAGAGGCATCTGTAATAAACTGTCTCTCTCTTTTGATAATGTTTTGTTGTTTCTCTAACAATTCATTAAAAGCCTGAGCTACTTTAGTTATTTCGATTGGATCTGTTGGCACTGTAATACTTGTATCTTCTAACACGTCAACTTCTGTAATTTCTTTTGCCATTTCAGTCAGTTTTCGGCTCCATTTGCCGACACTCTTATGTATAACCCAGCTTCCTAGAATGATAGCGACTAGATTTAATACAATACTAATGACAAACATACCAGAAACAAGCTCCGCTGCCGTTTCTGTATTAATGGCTAGTTGAGCTTTAAAATCACCATAGTCTTTTGTTGTAACATAATAAAGACCTTCATGACTAAAAATCAAGTTATCAATAAAAGGAAGTGTTTTTCCTGTATAAAGAGCCTCAAACACATCTTTACTTTCTTCAGAGTAATAGACATCTCCCTGAGTCGTTTCAATAATCAACGCATCTTCTTCTTTTTCAGAAACAAAGGAATCAATTCTAACAGGCCAATTAAGGTCTTTTCCTTTTTCATTTGCTAAAGCGTATAACACGTCGTTTCCACGTCTTGCTACGTATTCGTAGACAAAACCAGATGCAGCTATTAAATAAAAAACATTCATCACTAATAAGATACCTAAAAAAATACCAATAAATTTTTTAGTCAGTTGATACTGGGCAGTTTGATTGACTGATTTAATCTTTTCGAAGAACATAACCTATACCTCGAATCGTTTGAATCAACTTCCCATAAGTATCAGCACCCAACTTGTTTCGCAAGGTTCTCATGTACACATCAACCACATTGGTTTGTCCAAAGTAACTATAATCCCAAACTTCATTAAGTAGTTCATCACGTGTTTTGACGACTTCTGGTTCTTTCATCAACTCATAAAGAATACCGAATTCCTTTGGTGTTAGAGATATCTTTTCTTCGCCAATATAAACTTGGTGTTTGCTGACATCTATGTTGATTCCACCATAAGACATCATCTCAAGGTTTTTATTTTCTTTTTCAAGACGTCTTTCAATCACACGAATTCTTGCAAAAAGCTCTTCGATTTCAAAAGGCTTGGTCATATAATCATCTAGACCTGTATCCAGTCCAATCACAATATCAGTTGTTTGATTTCTTGCTGTCATCATAATAATAGGTATATCACTTTTCTTTCTAATTCTCCTAGCCACTGTAATACCATCATAAATCGGCAGCATCCAATCTAATAGAATTAACAGTAAATGATCTCCTTGTTCTTCAAATAATCTTAAGGCTTCTTCGCCATCCTTTGCCCATAAGCAGTCATATCCTTCAAACTCAAGTTCTAATTGAATAAAGTTAGCTAAACTTTCTTCATCTTCTACTAATAGTATTCGAGGTTTACTCATGATAACTCCCCCTTATCTTTTATTATTAGTTTACTAAAAAGAACTCTATAGAACTACTTATAAAAAGAAAATTAAGATGAAGATTTCTTCATTTTTTAACTAAAAAAGATTGAAAAAGACTTAGTTCACAGCCTCTTTCAACCTTTTAATTTATTATTCTCCAAAGAAGCGTTCAATTTCTATTTTAGCTGACTCTAAGGAATCTGATGCATGAATAATATTTGATCCTGAAACAAAAGCATAATCTGCTCGAATCGTTCCAGGCAAAGCGTCTTGGGGGTTAGTCGCTCCAACCATCTGTCTGACAGATGCCACTCCGTTTGGACCTTCTAAAATTAATACCACAACAGGACCCGATGTCATAAAATTAACAACATCCATGAAAAAGACTTGCTCCTTTAAATGAGCATAGTGTTCTTTAACGGTCTGTTCTCGTAGTTGCTCCATTTTAAGCTTTTTAATTTTAAAGCCTCGTTTTTCAAAGCGAGTAATAATCTCTCCCACTAACTGTTTTTTGACGCCATCTGGTTTGATGATAACTAATGTTTCTTCCATGTATCTTCCTCCTTAATATTACCTGCCTTTATTGTAAGCGTTATCTCTAATAGTTTCAATAAAAAAAGGGAAGACTTTTCGTCTACCCTTTGTAATGATTCATTCGTTTTATATCTCTATCATAGGTTGTTTCATTTGAACGGCTCACTCGTCTAACGCGTCCTTTAATAGGCATACGTTGTAATTGTTTTAAGACCATTTCACCTTTACCATTTAAAATCTCAACAAAAGTAGAAATATCCATTAAATTAATCACACCAATATCATCGGCTGTCATGCCTTCAATATTACACAATGCTCCCACTACATCCCCTGGTCGCATTTTTGTTTTCTTACCAGCATTGATATGAATTTTCATAATATCATCTTTAAATTCATAACCTTTGTCTTTTTTAAGTTCAGCTTTTTGATTTTGTTTATCGTAAAAAGCTTCTAAATGTCCTTTAACTTCTTTACTATCAGGTCTTGCTATTTCTTTAATTTGTCCTTCTTTAGCTTCATAAATAGTTTCAAATAAATGACTATCTTTAGCATTTACTAAACTTAACGCCTGACCACTATTTTCAAAACGAGCGGTTCTTCCGATTCGGTGCGTATAAGTTTCTACTTTATCTGGAATATCATAGTTAACCACTAAAGAAATATCCGATACATCAATTCCTCTAGCAGCCACATCTGTTGCGACTAAATGTCTAAAGTAACCTCGCTTAAAATCTTGGATTGTTTGACTTCTATCCTTTTGTTCCATACCACCATGAAGGCAATTCACATGAACGCCTAAGTGTTTTAGCGTTTCTGTTAAACGATCTACCATCAGTTTAGTGTTACAGAAAATAATACTACTATCAGGATTTTTCACTACAAATAAATCCTTTAAAGCACCAGATTTTTCGTCATCACTTACTCGAATATACTCTTGAGCAATTTTTCTTTTTGAAGCTTCTGTCGTTTCAATCTCAATATAATGAGGTTTTTTCAACATCTTGTGTTGCAATTTCATAATCTCTTTTGGCATTGTTGCAGAGAAAAGGGCTGTTGTTCTACTTGATGGTAAGACAGTTAATATTTGTTCTACTTGTTCAATGAATCCCATCGCAAGCATTTCATCTGCTTCATCAATAATGACAGTTCTAATCTTACTTAAATCTATAGTCCCTCGTTCAATATGGTCCAAAAGACGTCCTGGTGTCGCCACAACAATATGTGTACGCTGTTTTAATGTTTTGACTTGTGATTGATAAGAACTCTTACCAAAGACAGCTTCTACCTTGATTCGCTTGTAACGACCTATATTAAAAATTTCTTCTTTAATTTGAGTAGCTAACTCTCTTGTAGGTGTTAGTACAAGAGCTTGAGGGGCACGTTCTTCCCAAGTTAATCGTTGACATAACGGAATCCCAAAAGCAGCGGTTTTACCACTCCCTGTTTGAGATTTCACCAAACAATCTTTCTTGTTAAGTAACAAAGGAATAACTTCTTTTTGTACCTTAGTTGGTGACGTGTAGTTTAATACGGATAAAGCTTTAATAATATGTTTATCTAAATGAAAGTCTTCAAAATTAGTTTGACTCATAATCGACATCCTTACTTCAATGAAGAAAAGCAAACTTGTCTCCATTAATTGTTTATTTTTGGCTTTCATAGTTTAACATGCCTTGCCTAAATAAGACACCTTAAACCCCTAACTATCACTAAAATCACACAAACAGCAAGTATTGGCTTGGTTCTTCTTTATTTTTGAGTACACTTTTTAGAATTGTTTGAAACTTATTTTCTAGTGAAGGCTGATCTAAAATACGAAAAATAGATAGGGCCTGATGGCATGACTGAAGTCCTTTTTCTTTCTCTTCAAAAATAATCGTATACCAACCTTCATAAAATAATAAAAAGGTACTATTCATCAAATCTTTTTCGTCTTTTAATAAGTTTCTTGCTAGAATAAGCGTTTCTTTCGCCCACTCTTTATTTCTAAAATTAACAAAATGAGAAAAACTTGAAAAAACAATATCTAATTTATAAGTTGCCATCACAGGTAATTGGCTCTCTTTTTTAGTTCGAGACAAGGCAATTGTAAGTAATTGCTTAATTTGACTTTCTTTAAAAGAAAATAAAAACAGTCTAAATAATAACACTTCAAAAAGTCCCCAGTCTTCTACTTTATATAAATAGGAAACAATAGGTTTTGTAATCAAATTAATGTTCTCCATAATGCTTTCAACTGTTTTTCTCTTACTCTCATCTAGGTTAGATTCATAGGTGAATAGACAGACATCACAGTAGATGATTAAATAGTTTTGCCAACTGACTTTAGGATTCAGTTTTTCTCTGATTTCAGTCATCTCCTCAATGCCTTTCTTAAAACCACTTTTATTAATGTCACTAACAACTCGCATTAAATCTGCTAACAAGAAATAAAAATCACTCGTTAAGTAACCTCGTAATACTTTTAACTCCTCATTTAAATTTGGGTTCTGATTTAGCTGTCTTAAATACAAGAATTCTTCAAAAGAGACGTTCACATTTTCAAGAAGTCTCTCCAAACGATGCATACTTATATTGGAGTTTCCTTTTTCAAATTTACTAATAAAAGAGACACTGTTTAGTTCATCAGACACTTGTTCTAAACTTAAACCACGATCTTTCCTTAATTTTCTAAATAATTGGCCCTCATCCATTTATTCTCACCTTTTTTCCACTATAGTAGAATTTCTTATTATAGACAGTGTACCTCAACTATACTAAAGATACAAAATAAATTGACGAGGTGATTAACATGCATATCTATTAAAAAAATAAGGGCTACCGTACCTTAACAAATGCTTCTTTACTAAATGGGATTGGTAATAGTCTTTATAACATCGTTTTTATCGTTTACGCTAGCACATTATCATTCAATACTTTAGCCGTTTCATTAGCTTCTGTGGCTATTTTTATCCCTAGTTTCTTTCAACCTTTCGTTGGACACATTGCTGATAGAACTAAACAAAAGCTTAAGTGGAATATCCTATCACGACTCATTCAATTTTCTTTATTTCTCTTACTAGCAGGATTAATCCTTCTTGAACCAAGCTTTCCTCTTTTTCTAGCCCTACTACTTATTAACGTGATCTCAGATTGTTTTGGATTTTATAGTAGTGCTCTGCAGCTTCCCTACATCAAGCATGTTGTCCCTGAAGAGAATTTAATGGAGGCAATGGGATTTCAAAATGCCTGTGCTACATTGATGCAACTTATTTTCCAAGGATTTGGAGCATTCTTAATTGTTCAACTCAACTATAATTTTTCCTTATTTGCTATTATCAACGCCGCAACTTTTTTAGCAGCAGCCTTTGTTATCCTTAGCCATTATAAATTCTTAAACCAATTAACTCTCACTCCTGTTCCACCTCTTAAAGAAGGTAATTCCTTTAAGAATGATTTCAAAGAAACCATGCATCTTTTCCTAAATAACCCATTCTTAAAAATGATTATCATTTTTGCTGTGTTGATTAATCTCTTAGGCTCTTCTTCTGATGGGTTACTCAATGTTTCCTTATTGAATCGTGAGAACTTATGGTTCACTAATCTACCTAATACCATCGCTTTAGTTGGAATCAGTACCTCATTAGGCTTACTCCTTGGTTCTTTACTAACTAAAGATTTTTTCAAAAAAGTGTCGAGCCTACGAATTATCAGTCTTATATTGCTTAATACCACTCTCTTACCTATTATTTTGTTGGTCATTCAATCCAAGCTACTCTTAATCCTCTCACTATTCACTTTAGGTTACTTACTAGGTAAAATTAATCCTCGGATTTCGGCTTATATTATTAGTGAAGTCCCTCAAGAAAAGCTTGGACTCACAAGTGGTATTTTTAGTATTTTAGTCATGGCTGGCACACCAATTGGTCAATTCATCTTTTTAGGAACTGCTAATGTGTTTAATGATTCCTTAAGTTGGCTTCTCTTTGGTGACTTCTCTATCCTCTTTTTACTTGTTTCTCTCTCATATGCCAGTAAATTAAGCGATCCTGTTATTACTAAACACTGAAAAACCTGAGGCTCAACTCACAAATTGATGCCTCAGGTTTTTTATATCCGAAACGGGTATATATCCAATTGACATATATCCAATTTGGATACAATATAAAGAAAAGGAGGTAGTTGACATGAAACCAGCCACACCATTACTAGATTCTCCCATGAATTACTCCGCTTTTTTAATTTTACTTTCCTTAAGAACAAAATCCCATGGGTATGAAATCATGAAATACGTTAACAACGCAACAAAGGGACTCATTACAATTGGACCAGCTACAATGTATCGAACCATTGCCGATTTTTTAAACAAGGACTATATCGAGCTAGTTTCTGACCAAGAGTCCAAAAAAGAATATATTATTACTGAAAAAGGAAGCCAACTACTAAAGGAGCAAATTGCTTTCATACAACTCATCAATCAACTTGCTTTAGAAGGAGGTAATTTTGATGAAAGCCATTAGATTGTTTAGAACTGGAAGTGACAAAGAAGCTCATTTTTTAAAAAACATGTTAAATCAACACTTTTTGCTAACAAAGAAAACTGGGTGTGTTTATTCCTTCATACAGGATAGTAGTTCTTCTAAAGATTTAGTCATTGAGTTTATTGATAAAGAGAGTTTTATACGAGATAGTGACTTACGATCTTCTTTTGAAAATCAGACTACTAGCTATAAAAAATTATTTTTAGCGCCTTTTTTCGTCTGCTATACTTACTTACAAGGTGAAAATTTTGCAAACTACTCCAATGAGGTTTCTGATGATATTCAACTTGATTATCTCAACTATCGAGACAATCAATCGAAAAAAATAGGTTTAAGCATCATCCTTTTAGGTATCTTGGCTTGGTTTTTTATTGAGTGGCTTCTTAAGGATTGGTCTGGCAACGCCTTTACATTTACAATGCTTGGTCTGATTCTCTTATGGTTTATTAACTTGGCTAATAATATCTATTTGTCAAAAAAGAAAGACCAATTGGAAATAAAATTAGGTAAACCGACAGAAATGATCTTCCTTACCTTAAATATTGCCATTAGAAACATACCTAAAAAACCAGATATAACTAAGCTATCGTACTTAGGCAACTGGAGCTTTGTGAATGACAATCAAAACAAACAGGAATACTTTTTTAAACTCAAGACTAGTTTAGGACGAGAAGAAGTCAAAACGGACATTAGTGAATTTTTAGGGATTCCTCGCGAGTCTATATCTATTAGTACTCCTGCTGATTTATTCGGCTTTAGATTGTAAAAAAAAGCTAGATTGAGACAGTTAGTGTCTTCAATCTAGCTTTTGTTTTACTGCTCTCTTCTACGGTATCCTAAGAAACCAACTAAGGTAATAACTGCTAATCCTATAAGAGAAGTCATGAAATGAGTTGTCACTTCTTCTCCAGTTTTCGGTAAAAATTGACCTTTCCCAGTAGTAGATGGATTTACTGGCGTATTAGGTCCAGGTTTTCCTGGTTCTGGCTTATCTGGATCTGTTGGGTCTTTCTCTAAAGTATTCGTAATAGTTGTGCCTTGTACACTAGTTGTATAACCTTTAACAGGCACTTCATTTACAGTATACGTATATTCTGTTAACTCGTCATCGTATTTTGGTAAATCTGTAAACTCATAAGACCAGTCACCTTCTTTATCAGCCTTGATTTTCTGTGTGTGATCTTTCAATAATTCACCATTTTGGTATAACTCAATTTGAATTGACTTTGGACGTGTATGATACTTATCATCTTCATCAACCCAGATTTTTTCTCCCTTAATGTTGGTTTTTTCAGTGTTTTGGTACGTATTATGAATGTTATTATCCGTTACTTCTCCCTGATAATCAATCACTTGATGTTCTTGTATCACGTAGTTAAATTCATTCAATTTCTCATCATATTTCGGTAAGTCCTCAAAGGCATAACTCCAAGCGCCTGTTTCATCAGCTTCAACCTTTTGAATCTTAAATGGTTTTTGGTCTGCTTGAATCACATTGTCATTAGGAGCTAATTGATACAATTCGACTAAAATGAAATCAGGACGTTTACCTAATTTGTCATTCTCATCATCCCACGTTTTAACACCTTCAACTTGCGTGATATCCGTATTTTGATATGTATTTGTAATAGTTGTTCCTTCTACATGACTTTCATAATGAGAAACAGGTTGTTCTTTCACCGTATAGGTATATTCATTAAGATCTTTATCATGTTTTGGAAGGTTTTTAAATGTGTATTTCCAATTACCGAATTTATTTGGTGTTACTTCTTGCGTTCTAAATGGTTTGTCTCCACCATTTTGATACAAATCAACTTTAATTGATTCAGGTCGACTAGATAGTTTATTACCAAAGTCGTCCCATTTCTTTTTGCCTTTAACTTTTGTTGTTTCAACGTTTTTATACGTGTTAACAATCGTTGTTCCTTCGACATAAGTATCATAATCAGCTACTTGATGCTCTTTTACCGTGTAGTCATATTCATTTAGTTCTTTATCATATTTAGGTAAATCCTTAAATTCATAAGACCAGTTTCCTTCTTTATCGGGCGTTACTTCCTGAGTAGCAAACGGCTCTTTAGCTTTGTTTTGATATAAATCTACTATGATTTTTTCAGGACGTTTACCTAATTTATCATCTAAATCATTCCATTGTTTTTCTCCATTTACCGTAACAACATCTGTGTTGTTATAAGTATTGGTGATGACAACGTTACCTTCAGATATCTCGACTTTCCCTTTATAATGAGCAACAGCTTCTTCCTCTACTGTGTAAGTATACTCATCATAATTATCATCATATTTAGGTAGAGTTTCAAAAGTATGTTCCCAGTTACCTTCAGCATCTGGTTTAATTATTTTAGTTTTATAAGGTTTTTTCCCTTGATTTTGATAAAGATTCACTTTGATTTTTTCTGGCCTTGATTCGATTTTGTTATCTTCATCAACCCATTTTTTCTTCACATGACGTTTGACCACTTCTTTATTTTGGTACGTATTCGTAATATCAAAGCCGTCTACACTACTAGTATAATCTGATACTGGTTGTTCTTTTACTGAGTAGCTGTATTCATTTAATTCTTTATCATATTTCGGTAAATCAGTAAACTCATATGACCAATCGCCTTCTTTAGTTGGCTTAACCGTTTGTGTTTTTTCTTCCATTAACTTGTCATTTTGATACAAGTCTACTTTGATTTCTTTTGGTCTTGTTTTGAGCTTGTTATCATGATCTACCCAAGTTTTCTTACCAATAACTTGAGTGACTTCTGTGTTGTTATAGGTATTTGTAATTCCTTGATCCGTTACCTCACTCGTGTAATGAGGTACAGTTTGCTCTTTGACCGTATAGTCATATAAATTGAGTTCACTATCGTATTTTGGTAACTCTTTAAATTCATACGACCATTGACCTAATTTATTTGGTTTAACAATTTGTGTCTTATCTGCCATTAAGTTGCCATTTTGATAAAGTTCCACAGTAATAGATTCTGGGCGGGTGTCTAATTTATTCTTTTCATCGACCCAGATTTTCTTACCTGTTAACTGAGTCAACTCTGTATTTTCATACGTGTTTACAATATTATGATCTATCACTTCACTTGTATAATGAGCAACTTCTTTTTCCTTAACAGTGTATTGATACTTCTCTAATTTATCATCGTATTTTGGTAACTCTTTAAATTCGTACGACCAGTCACCTTTAGCATCCGGCTCTACTATTTGTTTTTTTCCATGCATCAATTGACCGTTTTGATACAACTCAACTTCAATAGATTTAGGACGTGTGTTTAATTTGTTATCAAAATCAACCCAGATCTTCTTACCTGTTAGTTGAGTTAACTCTTCATTTCGGTACTTATTATGAACGTTCATGCCGTTAATGCTATTATCGTAATCAATTACTTCCTGCTCACGAATAGTGTATACATAATCATCTAGATTATCATCGTATTTTGGTAAATCCTTAAATTCATAGAACCAATTACCTTCATGATTGGCTTCTACTTTGGTGATGCGATAAGGACTTTGACCTTCAATAACTTCAGGAGCTTTTTTTGTTGTTTGATACAACTCTATGAATA
This sequence comes from Candidatus Vagococcus giribetii, assembly GCF_017316185.1. Classification (GTDB taxonomy): domain Bacteria; phylum Bacillota; class Bacilli; order Lactobacillales; family Vagococcaceae; genus Vagococcus; species Vagococcus giribetii. The sequence goes on from NZ_JAFLVX010000031.1 coordinate 34,117, forward strand.
GCTCATTTGGACGAGTCTCTAGCTTATTATTTTCATCATCCCAAAATTTAACGCCACTTAAATCAATCAGAGTTAAATTTTGATAAGTATTAGTTACCGTTGTACCATCAACAGTCGTTTCATAATGCTCAACAGGTTGCTCTTTAACAACGTATTCATAAGCGATTAACTCATCATTGAACTTTGGCAAGTCTTCAAATGAATAGTGCCAATCGCCTTCAGCATCAGGTGTTACTATCTGACTTGCTACAAAAATTTCTTCTCTGCTAGCATCGCTTGGGTCAATCTGATACAAATCAAGTCTAATACTTTCTGGGCGTGTGTTTAATTTATCATTAACATCATTCTTCCAAATTTTTTGACCAATCACTTCTGTCAAATCCGTATTGTCATATGTATTAGTAATATTCATCTGACCAGTAATAGGATCAATCTCTACTTGAGAATTATAATGAGGAACCTTCATCTCTTTTACTTTGTAATCATATTCATTTAAGTTTTTATCGTATTTAGGTAACTCATTAAACTCATAATGCCATTGACCATTTTCATCAGACATTACTTTTTGATACTTAATTGGAATCAATTTATTGTTACGATGTAGATTTACTACAATACTCTCAGGTCTAGAGTGAAGAATATCTTGGTGATCATCCCAAATCTTATCCCCTTGAACATTCACCATACTTTTGTTTTGGTACGTGTTAACAATTGTATGATTATCAAGCACTTTGGAATCATAATCTTTTACAGGAACTTCTTTAACTGAATAATGGTACTCATCTAAGTTCTCATCATATTTTGGTAGATTAGTAAAGGCATAACTCCAGTTGCCATTTTCGTCAGCTTTAAATGTTTCTGTCTTGAATGGTTTCTCGTTCTCGTTTTGATACAATTCAACATCAATTGAGTCAGGGCGAGTGTTTAATTTGTTATTTTGGTCAAGCCACTCTTTATCTCCACTAATCTCTGTTACTTCATCATTTTTATAGGTATTTTCAATAACAAATCCATTAACAGTTGAGTCATAATGAGGGACGTTTACTTCTTTAACTGTATATTGATATTCATTTAAATGTTCATCATATTTTGGTAAATTAGTAAACAAGTAGTTCCAATTTCCTCTAATGTCAGGTTTAACAACTTTAGTCTTATAAGGTTTTTTACCTTCATTTTGATACAGTTCAACAGTGATACTTTCAGGTCGTGAGTTAACTTTGTTACCTTGGTCATTCCACACTTTTTTGCCTGACACCCAAGTCGTCTTAGAATTGTTATACGTGTTTACCACATCATTATTAACAATTTCTGTCACATAACCTGGGACTTGTTCCTCTTTAACTGAGTAAACAAACTCATCTCCGTTTTCATCGTATTTTGGTAAGTTATCAAAACGATATTTCCAGAAAGTAGTAACACTCACTTCTTGCGTCACGATTTGATCATTTTCATCAAGCATTGGTTGCCCATTTTGATAAAGAATAATCGTTACTTCATTTGGACGCTTACCTAATTTATTTTGTTCATCTTCCCAATCTTTGATACCTTCAATAAAAGTTGTATCATCTTTATGAATCCATTTATTGATAAAGTTCGGCTCACCTTGAACTTCTTCATAGTCTTTAACGACTTCTTCTTTTACACTGTACTCAATCGGGTTGCCATCTTTATCGTAGACAGGTAACTCTTTAAACGCATATGTCCAACCAGTTTTTTCAGACATTTCTTGAGTCATATCTGTTTTTTCAGAGCCTTTGTAAAGGGTCACTTTAATTTTTTCTGGACGTGAGTCGTATTTATTATCAAAATCATCCCACTCTTTGCTTCCAGAGAGTTGTGTTTTTTCAGTATTTACATAGGTGTTATTAATATCATACCCTGTAATTTCTGCCACATCTTCAATACTCTCAGTTGGCTTTGTGATAGTTGTTTCGTATCCTTGAACATCTTTTTCTAGAACACGGTAATCAATCACTTCACCCTCATCATCATAAACCGGGTATCCTTTACCTTCATTAGTAAATGAATAAGTCCAACCAGTTTCTTTTTTTGCTGTGGTTTCTTCGATTTTTTCATTTCCTCTAAGGAGATAGATCGTTACTTCATCAGGACGAGTATCAAACTTATCATCGTAGTCTTGCCATGTTTTTTTACCAGAGAACTTGATTCTCTTATCATTGACATACGTATTTTCAATTGTATGACCTTTTATTTTAGTGGTGTAATTTTCCACAGGGACTTCTTTAATAGTATAGTCATACTCTTTATGATCACTATCATATTTTGGTAAATCATTGAAAGCATACTGCCAACGTTTGTCTGACCCTTCAGAAACTTCCTGTTCCGTATATTCTTTATTGTTTTGTAGTAGTTTTACTGTAATTGTTTCAGGTCTTGTTTCAAACTTATCGTTGTAATCAATCCAAATTTTTTCACCCGAAACATCTACTGTATCTTTATTTTCATACGTATTAGTAATCGTTGTTCCTTCTACCTTAGATGTATAACCACTCGGTACATTAATCTCTTTCACCGTATAGACATAGGCATTCCCTTTGTTATCAAATTCAGGCAACTCCTTAAAGCTATAATGCCACTCGTCTGTGTCTCCTGAAATCCCTTTTCTATCGTATTCTTTTGTTCCTTGATATAAAACAACTTCTACAGATTTAGGACGACCCGGAAAATCATTATCTTTCCAAATCTTTTTACCACTAACATTTATTTTTGAGTCATTAATATACTCATTTGAAATATCATAACCTAGAACAACTGAGTTATAGCCCGGAACAGGAACTTCTTTAACAGAATAAGTATACTCTTCAAGGGTTTCTTCGTCATATTTAGGTTGATTTAAAAACTCGTATTCCCAATTTTTCAACTCGCTTGTTTCAACACTAGTTACTTTTTCTAATGGTTTTGTTGCTGTTTTTCTGTACAGTTCAATAGTTACTTTATCTGGTCGATGGCTCTCAAAACCTAAATCGTCCCACATTTTTTCACCTTTAATAGCTACTGTTTCAGTTTGATTCAGCGTATTTGTAATATTCATACCATCATAACTTGTATCGTAATTAGGAACGGGTTCTTCTCTCACTGTGTAGACATAATCTTTCATCGTTTCAGGATTCGTCTTTTCTAACTCCTCAAAACGATACGTCCACACGGGTTGATCTTTATCTGACTTAACTGTTTGTGCTTTATCTTTTAGTTCTACGTTGTCTTGATATAAATGAATGCGAATAGATTCTGGTCTGAATTGAGCATTTCCTTCAGGTTCAACCCAGGTTTTCTCACCTTCTAAATCAATTGTTCCTGTTTGGAGAACATTGTATAAATCATAGCCAACAGATACTGTTTCGTAATCAGCCTTCCAATCAATCGACTCTCGATCTTCAATAACACGATAAACAAAAGATTCCCCATTTTCATCTTGAACAGGTAAATCAGTAAATTCATAAGACCAATTTTCATCTTTAGTTACTTTTTGTTTGTCGCCTAGTTGTTTCCAATCAAGATCAGATTCGTTAACACCACTTTCTTGAATAGCTTGCTCTAAGATGACATAAATTGCATCTGGTCTTGTACTTTCTGTTTGATCTTTCCAATGTTTCTTTCCTTTAATAGTAACTAGTAAACTTGAATCATATATATTAGTAATATCATAACCATCAACAATGGATTCATATCCTGGTATAGCTGTTTTTTCTTTTACTTCATAGATATAGTCGTCGCCTTTACTATCTGTTACAGGTAAGTCTGTAAACTCATACTTCCAATGACCGTTATTATCTGGTGTCACTGTGATTGTTTCTTTTACTGCACTGTTTTGTAATAAAGTGACTTCAATTTTTTCTGGACGAACACCTTCTGTGTCGTTCTCCCATCTCTTCTCTCCACTAATCGTTGTTTTATCAGGTTCTTTTTTCGTATTAGTGATGTTATTGTTGCTATCAACTTCAGACTCATAACCTGGAACATTTACTTCTTTAACAGTGTAATCAATCTCGTTATTTTGATCGTCATACTTATCTAAGTCAACAAATTCATACTCCCAATCGTTTCTTGCCGATGTCGTAACGGATTGTAGTACTTTATTTTTATCTGTTCCATACAGTTCCACTGTGATTTCATCTGGACGATCATACTCGGTATCTTTTTTCCACGTCTTTTTACCTTTAATTTCTGTTTTAAGTTTAGGTAAAGTATTAGTGATTGTTGTTCCCTTTGATGTTTGTTCATATAGGCTATCTGACATTAAGATTTCTTTAACATAGTAATGATTTTCTCTGCCCTTTTCATCAAATTTAGGTAGGTCTTCAAAAACGTACTCCCACTCATCAGCATGAGCATCTCCACTGATATCTGCTTCATCAACTAAAATTGGATTTTCAACATTTTCATAATTAACACGATAAAGGAACACATAAATGTACTCTGGTCGCGTATCAAATATATTTTGCGAGTCATCCCACAATTTAACAACAGGAATATTGACAAGAGGTTCTTCTGTCCATGTATTGATAATGTTATTTTCTGCATCTACTTCGGGTACATAGCCTTCTGGGACATTTTCTTCTTTTACGGTATACACATTTTCCTCAGAAGAATTTTCTTGATACTTTGGTAATTCTGTAAATGAATAAGTCCAATTTGGACCCTTTACTTCTTGTGTTAATTCTGTTTCCTCACTATTTTTGATTAATCTAACGCGAATACTATCAGGGCGAACTTCGTTATTGTCACCAATCCATTTCTTCTCTCCCGAAACACTAACTAGCTCTTCTTTTTTATAAGTATTCGTTATATCAAACTCGGAATAACTTACGTCATAAACTGATGGTACATTTTTTTCTTCTACTGTATATGTGTAGTCATTGCCAAACTCATCTTGTTTATCTAAATCATTAAACTCATAGGCCCAAGAATCATCAGCTGTAATTATTTGATGGTCATAGTAGGCACCATTTTGTTTTAATTCAATTGTGATACTTTCAGGACGAAGATATTCATTATCTCCAACCCATCTCTTCTGACCCTTAATATTGATTTTTTCAAAGTCTACTGGTTCATCAATCTTTGTATTAATGACATCAGTTCCCTCAACAATAGACTCATACTTATCCGAAACATTAAGTTCTTTCACACTATACTCATAGTCAATTCCTGTTTGGTCATTCACTTTAGGTAAATCGTTAAACTCATACTCCCAAGAATCGCCTTTTGTTACTGTAATCGACTCTCCAAAGTCATTGCCATCTTGAAGTAATTGAATCTCAACTTTTTCTGGTCGATCACTAGCTTCATCATTTCGCCAGATTTTTTTACCCGTTAGATGAGTTGTTTTAGTTATAAAGGTATTGGTAATTGTTCCACCACTGATATGAGACTCATAACCTTCAACGGCTACTTCCTCAATAGAATAGTCAATAGTGGTGCCATTTTCTTTTTCAGGTAACTGCCTAAAAGTTCCTTGGTAGTGATTAGCTTCATTTAATACCATTGATTCTTTTCGATCACCATTAGCTAATAACCATACAGTGATTTCTGGTGTTTCCATATAATTTGGAACATTTTTCCATTTTTTCTCAACAGGGAATTCAACAAAATTTTCAGATCCTACTTTAGGATTACTAACTAACTCTTCAATAGTTGTTGTTTCTTCTGTCGTCACTGTAATCACGCGACCATTAGCCATCTCACTACTAATGTCATATCCTTCAGGCGCTTTTGTTTCAACTAGTAAATAATCGCCTTTAGTCAATCTAGTAAATAAAGCTTCACCTTCATGAGATGTGACTTGTTTATCAACTATTTTACTCTCATCTTTTTCAGTTCCTCTATAAAGAGTAAATTCAGCACCTGGTAAAACACGACTGTTGTCTTCTTCTGAAACTTTAATGACATTTAAGTCTCTCACTTTACCCTCAATAATCCCTGAACTCTCAGAAACCTTTACTTTTACTGTTTTAGTAATTGGCTTGTCTGTCTTTATTACACGGTCCGCTGTAATTCTCACGCTATTACTAACAGTTTGATCACTTCCTAAAGCTGTTCCGTCTGGGAAAAATAGGAATCCTTGATACGTTAAAATTAGATGTTGATCTACTCGATCACGCATCCTTATGGTAAATGAACGTTCTGTATACTCTAAATCATAATCCACGCCTTCAAGTAAAGGAGTCTGTGTAAAGGCATCTTTTATTTCAATTGTTTCTTTAATAACTTTCTGATTTTCCCAGCTTTCATCATAAATAACTAAATTATCTAGTTTGTGACCATACGGATTAATATCAATCGTCCAATCGATTAATTTATCATTTTGCTCATTTTGCTTTCCTTGTTTTCTCAACACATAGTCATTAGCATTATCAATTGTTAGACTGGCTGTTGCTTCTTTTTCATCTGTGTAATCATCACTATAGTACGCCGTATTGTAAATAGGTTGCTCTAGTATTTCCATCTTATCTTTTAACTGCGTTCTAAAAATAATTCTTTGTTTATTGTTTGCTTCTTTTAGTTTTCTGACTTCTAATTGATTCTCTTCTTCATTAAATGTAATCTCTGGTTTGTAATGACTTTGCCATGCCCCATCCATAAAGTCATACTTAACAGAACCTTCAACAAAGGTTTGATTATCTAAAATGGGATCTCTTAATAAATTATTTGGTGCAACAGGTACCTTAGTTGAGTTGTTAATTAAAACAGTCCATTCAATTTCTTTTGATTCAGGAATGTATCTACCTGATTTAGATAAACCAATTTCTCCAACTTGTATTGGGTCATAAGAAGTGCTCGCTTCGTCTTCTTTTTCGCTACCTTTAATTGTGTAGTGATAAACAGCTTTATTACGTTGAGTTGTGTTTCGGTCGACATTTGTTTGATACGTGATTTCAAAATCATCACTTGTTTTGTGATTGTACTCAAGCGTAAATCCAACAACTTCTCCTTTTTCATTTTTGTCCCAGTCAAGTTCATACTCAGAAGGATGGACTGTTGCTCCTGTGTATTTATTCTTAACATTTAATGTACTTTGTCTAATCGAACCAGAGTCAACTCTATCAGTGACCCACCATCTATCTAAGCTCTTGTTTTCTGGGTTAATATGTAGGGTCCAAATAGCACCATTTTGATCGGCTTCTCTAACTTTTTTAATGATACTACTTGTCTCATCTCCACCACCTTCGCCACCTTCTCCATCTTCTCCGTCACCACCTGGTGTGACTGGTTGAATCACTTCTTTTTCTTGCTCTTTAGCAATGACTTTATTTTTAACAGAGTTTTTGATTGGTGCATTTGGAGGATTTGGAATAGGTGTTGTATCAATAACTTTTGTTTCATATCTAATATAAACAGGTTCTTTTACATCAGTTTCAAATTGAAAATCAAAAGACTGCTTATTAGTAGCAACATCTACACGGTGTTTTAAACTTGGTTCTACTGTCATCGAGTTATCCACTAGGGTCCCATTTGTAATCTCATCATGGAAATAAGCATCTTCCTCTTTAATATGAAAACCACCTGGATTATAAGTAACTAACCAAGAAATAGTTTGATTGTCACGATCATAGTGTTCTACTTTTTTATCAATTATTGAATGACTTCCACTATTGGTTTCAGCAGAAGCACTTTCACCAATATCTTGCCCATCAATTGTGGCTTTTAAGCGAATGGTATTTCTAACTGTATTTGAAATACCAAATTCAAAAGGGGTATTCAAGTAAATCACATAAGGCTCATCGATTGAATCAAAACCTAAATCAATATTTCCATTTGAGTCAAAGGTTTTATTTTTTAATGACACTTCTTCATCGTGCTCAAAAACATCACCATTTAATTTCACATCAGCTTTAACCATCTTTTCAATATTAATACTTTCAGCGATGGCAGTTCCACCACCGATTTCTTTCGTTTCTTCCCATAATTCAAGTTGTCTCATTTTCTGATACTTAGGATTAATCAATGCTTTCCATCGATAGGTAAACCCTTCATTTCCTAAGTACTCTTTTTGGATATAGGAATCATGTTCCCCTTTCACATAAATAATCGTGTCTCCACCATCAACTACATAAGGAAAATCAATCTCATAACCACCTGGAATATGAATCGTTTTTTCTTCAAATTTAACTGTAAAAGCAAGTTTACCATCGACGTCATCATGAGTCTTAACATTTTCATTAAACGTCATAATCACGTGTCCATTTTTTTCAGCGATAAAATCACCATAAATTGCACCGTTATCTGGGTCAACTAAAGGACCAGTTTGAACACTTGTTAATTGAATGTCTTCAGAATCAGGTAGATCAAATTCAAAGTAATCACCTGCTTCAACTTCTTTTCCTAATTGATCTGGAATTCGAAATACGTATTCAATATTAAAGGCTTCACCGACTTTTAAAGGTCTTGATTCAGTGATATCCTCATTATTTCCATCCTTATCCTTTACAACCATCTTCACACTTGTAAAAATAGTTGGGTTACCATATTTGTCTTTCTCAAGAAGATAAGCACTTGGCTTTTCAATGATACTCTCTCCTGTTGCTGCAAAGGCTTGAATCGTGCTAACTGAAGTCATAAACTGAGTTAAAATCCCCATTAACATAACAGTTAGCATAAAAACCGGTTTTTTGTTTTTCATCTCTTTTCCCCCATTATTTTTATTTTCCATTTACTTTTAATCTACTGTTTATTAAAAACCTCACAAATGATACCATTTGTTCATAAAAGGTACAATATAATGTTATTAATTTTAATTATAATTAAATAAATAGCGCTCGTTACTGTTTAAACCCCATCACAACACTCTTTAATTGATACTAGTTCAAATTTCGAATTGAAAGCTCTTTTTTTAGTGATACATAACACAAACTAAAAGAATAGGTTGTCTCTTACATAGTTATTTAATGACTGAATTAAGATCAAAAGAAATTCATTTTAACTTTATTAAACAAAAACAAAAAAACTTGCTTAGCAACAAACACTTTATAAGTGACTGTTACGAAGCAAGTTAGATTAACCTTTTTTCTTTTTATTTTTGTTTAACACATTTAAATAACCTTTTACCATCTTGTTACTAATTTTACCACCTGTAAACCGTTCAATTTGTCTAAATGGCATGTTAATAACAAAATACATATTATTCGACCAAATCGGGTTGTCTATTAACATAAAGCCATTTTTAACACCTGCTACAACACCATAAGTTGTCTTACCTAGCCAGTGTTTCGAACGTGCTTGAGCAATCGTATCATTCATTCCTAAAGACTTATCTCTATCCCAAAGAGGAGCAGGCGGCTTGTGGCCAAGTAAACGCGTGTACTCAACATCTGAAATTTTCTCTAATTCACCAGAATAGTAATGTGGAAATTGTTTTTCTGAGTACTCATACAGTTTTTCTTCGCCTTCAATCTCAATCGTTCCAAATAAACGCGTATCAAGAAGTGAAGCTCCGATATGAATGCCGTAAGTACCAGCTTCAACTAACCATTTTTTCTCATGGATACTATAGAAACTAAAATCTCTTTCAGATAAATCAAACTGGACACGTTTGCTTTCACCTACTTCTAGATGAATTTTCTCAAAGCCTTTTAATTCTCGTTTTGCTCTAAAAATCTGAGAGTCCTCTTTTTCAACATATAATTGAACAATTTCACTTCCAGCAACCTCTCCTGTATTTGTCACAGTTAAAGAAACGGACTGACCAGAAATCATTAAGTTTTCATAAGCAAAAGTTGTGTAAGATAAGCCAAAACCAAAAGGAAAGAGAACTTCTTTCTTAAAGGTATCAAAGTAACGATAACCAATAAATAAACCTTCTCGATGCTCTGCGGTAACTTCTTTTCCAGGATAGAATGGAGCAGACGGTGTATCTTCATAAGTGATAGGATAAGTTTCTGACAATTTACCACTTGGGTTTGTTTTACCTAGTAAGACGTTGCAAATAGCCTCAGCTCCACCTTGTCCTGCTAAATACGTGTGAAGTACACTTCGCACCTGGTTAATAAATGGCATCTCAATCACGCCACCACCAGCAATGATCAAAACAATATTTGGATTAACTTGACTAATCGCATCAATCAAATGTAGTTGATTTTCTGGTAAGGACAGATGAGCTCGGTCTATCCCTTCTGCCTCAGCACTTTCATCTAATCCAACGAATAATAGAACTGTTTCAACCTGTTGACTTAATTCGACTGCTTCCTTCACTAATTTTTCTTTTGTTTTCCCTCTTCTTAAAAATCCTTTGGCATAACCTGAAATAGCTAACTCTGAATTAGACAATACCTCTAAAGCATTAGGTAATTTCGTTGGGTTAATTAATGAGCTACCCGCTCCTTGATATCTTGGTTCTTTGGCAAAGTCACCTATAATTCCAATAGATTGCTTATCTTTGATTGGTAGTAGCTTGTTGCCATTTTTTAGTAATACCAATGACTCACTAGCAACTGCCACAGCCTTTTGATGTTGCTCTTCTAAATCAACTTCTATTTGTTTCTCTACAACTTGTGAGGTATCAAAAATAAGTGTTAACAATTGAGACACCGCTTCATCTAACACTCTTTCTTCTAAGAAACCTTCTTTAACAGCCTTAACAATTTCCAAATCTGTAATACCATTTGTGGCTGGCATTTCTAATTGATTATGAGCTTTAAGTCCAGCTACTCGGTCATTATTGCCACCCCAGTCTGTAACCACTACTCCCTCATATCCCCATTCATCAAATAAAATCTCATTCATTAAATGAGTATGCTCGTTGGCAAATTCTCCGTTTACTTGATTATAAGAGGACATCAATGTCTTTGTATGGCCTTCTTTAACAACCTTTTCAAAAGCTGGTAAATAAATTTCTCGTAGACTTCTTTCATCTACAATTTCATCTATTGTCATACGCATATGTTCTTGACTGTTCACAGCATAGTGCTTGGGACAAGCTGATATACCTTGAGACTGCATACCTTTCACCATGGCAACTCCCAGTTCACCCGTTAAATAAGGATCTTCTGAAAAATACTCAAAGTTACGTCCACATAAAGGATTACGCTTGATATTGATACCTGGTCCAAGTAACACACTCACATTTTCTTTGACACATTCTTGACCTAGAGCTTCTCCCATAGAGTAAATAAGCTCTCTATCCCAACTATTTGCAATTGTTGCGGCAGTTGGAAAACACGTTGCAGGAATACTTTTATTCAGTCCTAAATGGTCTGCTTTTCCCGCTTGCTTCCTTACCCCATGAGGACCATCTGTCATCATAATAGATGGAATACCTAAACGCTCTATAGCTTTTGTGTTCCAAAAATTCTCACCCGACATAAGAGACGCTTTTTCCTCTAAGGTCATTTGGTTAATTAATTTTATATGCTTCATCTTTCCACCTCTTATTCTAGTCAGAAACAAGGTTGACTGCTTTAGCCAACCTTGTTTCTATTCTTAATTAGTCAAATAAATACGTTTGTAAAATTGAATACATCACATTTTTAACACTTGTTTGTAGACCTACTGTAATACCTGATGGATCCACTTTATAGGCTTTTTCTAAACGTTTTTTATTAGCTGATTTTGACATAATATCAAGCATTAAGTCATTACCAGAGACAACGGCTTTATCGGCATGCATGAAACCAAAGACCGCATCACTTGAAACCATTCCTTCAAATCCCCACTCATCTCTCAATAAGTCATTTAAAAGAATTGAGTTAGCTCCAGCCCACTGACCATTGATGTAACTAAAACTAGACATAGTTGCAATGTTTTGACCTTCTTTTACACTAATTTCAAAAGGTCTTAAGTGAACTTCACGCATCGCTTGTTCGTTTGACCAGACATAAAGACCACTTCGTGCATGTGTTTCTTGATCATTCATCGCAAAATGTTTCATGAAGACCATGACACCTTGATCTTGTGTTCCTCTTGTAACAGCTGAAGCCATTTTACCTGATAGTAAAGGATCCTCTGAGAAGTACTCGAAGTTTCTTCCGCCTTTAGCAGTTCGGTGAATATTCATCGCTGGTGCGTACCAACCGTTTACTCCCATGGCTTTTGCTTCTTTACCTACAGCTGCTCCCATGTCGTAAGCTAACTCATCATTCCAAGTAGAAGATAAGACAACTTCTGTTGGATAAGAAGCAGCCTCTACTGGTTTGAAGAAGAAGTTAATGCCTGCTGGGCCATCTAAAAGGACTGTTGAAGGAACACCTAAACGGTCAACAGGATTTGTTTTATATGCTCCTTGTGTATAGAAATTCATTAATTCTTCGATAGTAAATTGAGACATAAACGTTTGCCACTTAGGATCGTCATAAGCAACACCTTTTAAATCAGCTAACTTAATTTCTTTATCTACACCCACTTCTGGCATATCTAATTTTGAATCAGTCGTCTTCTTATTAGACTCTTCTAAAACAAAGTCTGGCGCGGTATGATTGATGTCTTTATCGCTTGGATAAGTCTTATCCCAATCTTGACGTGATAAATATGTCATATCTTCTGTGTCACTATTTTCAAATAGGTTCTTAATCTCAGTTCCTGTTGCACTATCTTGTTTAATGACTAATTTTTCTTTTTGATTAAACGTTTCTGTTGCGACAATATCATGGACATTTTTACCTAACTTAATTTGATAATCTCCTTGATCTAACACAAAAGCCTGCTCTTTATTCATGTCATAAGAAGACATATCGTTTGTACTATAAGTCAAGGTAACAACTTCTTTTTCACCTGGTTTAAGAGATTTTGTTTTTTGGTAAGCGCCTAATTCAATCGCTGCTTTCTCAATTTCTCCTGGGTAATAAGGAGCTGAGTAGTAAAGTTGAACCACATCTTTCCCTTCAACATTACCTGTATTAGTTACTTCGACATCCATAGAAATCGTTTCTTGATTAAAATCTTTTTTCACTATTTTCCAATCAAAATCAGTGTAACTTAGACCATAACCATATGGGTATTGAACGGCTTTTTGATACGCCTCTTCTTGACCTTCGTAATAAGTTTCATAGAAGCGATAACCGATATAAATCCCCTCTTCATAGTTAATAAAGTTTTTATCCAAGTTATCATAAGCATAGCTACCAAAGTTTTCTGTTGCTGGCGCTGAATCAACATCATAAGCATAGGTATCCACTAAACGACCCGACGGATTTGTTTTACCTGCTAAGACATTTCCTAATGAACGAGCCCCATAAGGACCAGGTGTCCCTGTCCAAACAATTGACTTGATTTGTGGGTATTCTTCTAAAAGACCTAATTCTAATGTATTACCAGCATTAACCACTACAGTAACATTCTCAAATTCCTTAGTTACTTTTTTAATCAATGCTTCCATATTTTTAGTGATTTTTAAATCTTCAGAAGACATATCACTACTTTCAACTCCTGAGCTGGCAATCACAATCAAAGCATTGTCAGAGTAATCTTTTGCTTGTTTCATTGCTTCATCTGTTAAATAAGCTACTTCAGGCTCATCATGATCCCCTTTTGATGTCATTGATTTAACAATTTGCATTAAACCAAAAGCACCTGTATCTTGTTCTTTGACTTCTGGTAACCCTTCATAAAAACTCTTAAGTTCTTTGTTATAAGAAATACCTGCATCTTCTAATCCTTGGTATAAATTAATTGCTCTTGAAGTATCTGAACCACCTGAACCACCGCCACCATAACGGAAGTTAAATGATGACACACCAAAGACATTTGTTTTCTTATCTTTTAATGGCAAAGAGTCTCCTTCATTTTTTAAGAGAACAATTCCTTCATCAGCAATTTTTTCTGATAAAGCTTCTCCTTCTTCTCGAGCTAATTTTCCTTCTTTAGTTCCAGTTTTTAGCTCAATTCCTTTTCCTGACATAGTATCTGCCATATCCATAACAGTTGGACCAAATTTCACAACCACTGTCCCAACTAAAAGGGCAGCAATTGACCAACCAATGGCTCTTTGAGGACGTCTTTTAATTTTTTTATAGATTTTTTGCTCTTTTTTAGCCATTTTTTTCTCTGTTTTATCTAAGGAAGCAATTTCTTTTTTTCGCGCTTGTTTCTTTTCTTTTTCAGTTGCTTTTAATTGCGCTTTAGCTTCTTTTCGCTCTCCTTCAGGCAGCTGATTGATAGCTTCTTTTCTTTGCTTCATCTCATTTTTATCTTGTTTAACTTGCTCAACAATTCTCTTTTTCCTAACTGAACGTTTATTGTTCCACTCTTTCAACACAATTCCCCCTTGTTCTTTATACATTCATTTTAGTAAAACGTTTCCATTTGTTCGTGAAAAAAATTGTTATTATTATAAAAAAATATTGCTATTAGTTAGTTATTAAAATAACTCTAATAGCAATATTTTACAGTCAATCTATTTTACTAATCTCACAATAAGAAATACCAAAAATTGGTAATTTAAGAACAATATCTATGCCGTTACTAATCTTTTCTACCTTCATTTTAAGAGTAGGTTGTGTCACTTCATCAATATAACGAATTAAATCTGATGACAATTTTTCACTATTGGCTATATTATAGTAATCTTTTTGACTCATTTTTTGATCAGGTGTTATTTTTTGTTCGACAATTTGATAGGTCCCTTTTAACTCTTGGAGTTTGATTTTCAAACTCATTGTCGCTTCTTGCTCGTCAGACACTGTGTTACCAAAAAGGTTTTCAAGGACTTCATTTTCTGGATAGATAGCCAGTAGCCGGTAATTATCGCCTTGCTTAGTTATCACGCAGAATTCATTATTAAAAATAATGCCACTAAATAATTTACTTCTAAACTGATACGCGTACCACATATCACGTCTAATATTGTTTTCATTTAGAAGTGACAAACTACTTGCCATACTTTTTGGAAAATAGGTAAACAATGGTTTTCCTTTTAAAGAAAGTGGCTCAAACGAGGTGTATGATTGATTTAAGCGGTGCATAAAAGGCCAAAGCATTTGATTAGCATAGACTAAATCCATAAATCCTTGATAGTAGGTATCTTCTTCTAATCGACTCATTCTTTTAACTAAATCACTCTGTAACTCAATATTTTTATTCTCACTAATAATATCTAGATACTTCGTTTCTGTTAGTAATTCAATAATCGCTTCATAAGAATAGCCCTTTACTCGTGCTAAATCATCTATAATATACGCAACATCTTCACCTACTTGTTCCACTTCCAAATCTGGTTGCACAGGCAAATGAATAAGTGTGCATCCGATACCTCTAAAATGAGAAATGACGTTTTTTACAGGATGACATAATTTACCAGAATTCTCAAATTCATAGAAACAACGAAATTCGACTCGCCACTCCAACATGCACCTAAATTCACGATGTAAATCATTGACAAGACAACGATAGATGTCAGAAAACGTGTCACCAGAACCTCCTAATTCTTCTAAATAGTCATAGTCAAGAAAACTAATTTGAAAATATGGAAGCAGCCCTCTATCTAACAAAGCATGAAGATGATTAAATAAACAGGTTTCATCATAGGAGAATTTACCTCGATTGACTTTTAGCTTAATCAGCCCTAATAAGTTAGTCACAGATACATAACGAGTCAGGGACATCTTTTGAATCTTATCCAGTTGTTCAACAAAGTTTTCCTCATTAACTCTAACAAACAAATTAGACTGAGGCATTGGTTTATTATCTGTATTTGGGTAAATATTAACTTCTATTTCTTTTGTATGCTTCTTATTTAATTGAGACACACCGTCTATTCCAGCATAATCATTTAAAATTTGAATGGCCGCTAGCTCTTTAATCAGGACATCTTCTTTTAGGTCAACCTCGATTAATTGTCTTTCTTGCCTATAGGCTAAAGGTGTTAGACCATATTTTTGTTTAAAGCCCTCACTAAAAGATCTGACGTTTGGAAAACCTGTCTCATTAGCAATATCGATCATAGACCGAGTTGTCTTTTCTACTAAAGCATGACTATGAATCAAACGAATTTCTTTTATGTAGTTTCCTACAGTAAGCCCTACTTGCTCTTTAAAACTATGAGCTAGGTAATACTTACTTAAGAAAAAAGTTTCAGATAGGCTATCTAGGGAAATATCTTCAGCATAATTTAAGTTAATGTAATCGATTATCTCTCTTGATTTTTGACTCAATTCTTTTAACTTATTATCTGTTCGATTTCGATTAGAATGAGGCAAATAGCGTTGAAATAGTCCTCTCAACCGATAGACATATCCTTCTATTATATCTTCAAAACCTTGTTGTTTCGTTTGCGTCTCAATAAAAATAGTTGCTAAGGCATGGGATATTTTATCATAAGCTTCTTTCATGTAGCTAGGTGATAAAGGATTTCTTAATTGATAGCGTGCAGTGGAGTTCACTTGGGTCACTAAAACATGATTACTTCCATCTCCAACAAAGCCAAATAAATCATAACGATTGATTAAGTAGATGTCTCCTTCTTTCAAATAAATCACACGACCATTGTGTAACACCTCAAAATTTCCAGATAAAACAAAAAAAATCGTTGTTGATAAATTAGCTTCCAACGCTTTATCTACTATGGAAATAACTTCCATGGACAATCGTTGACGCATTAATACAGCTCCTGTTTGCGACTCCATCACACCACCCCTTTTTTCTTATGATAGCATATTCTTCATAAGAAAAGGACAAGATACTAAGGTGTTATCCTCAGTATCTTGTCCTTAATTATTATTTAACAGCGATTGCTTCAATTTCAATTTTTGCATCCTTTGGTAGCTTAGAAATTTCTACTGTGCTACGGCTTGGGAACGGCTCGCTAAAGTAGCTCCCGTAAACCTCATTAGCAATAGCAAAATCATTCATATCGGCTAAAAAGATAGTTGTTTTAACAACATCATCCATTGTTAGGCCTGATTCAGCTAAGATTGATTTAATGTTATTTAAGCTTTCTTTCGCTTGCTCAGCTACATCTTCTGGCATAACTCCTGTTTCTCCGTTAATTGGTAATTGACCTGAAACAAATACTAATCCTTCAGTAGCAACTCCTTGTGAGTATGGTCCAATCGCTTGGGGTGCTTTTGTTGTGTTAATTTGTTTTTTCATTTTACTTGTTACCTCTTTCTAAATCTTTGTATTTTTCTCTAAGTCCTTTAACATAAGCAACACTTGCATCAGCATCTCTTTTTTGTACCTCTAACAAGTATTCCAAATTTTCAGGACTCGGTTTATAAGTATGTAATGGTGCAGCAATCTCAGGATCAATATAAGGATTTTCAATTTGAAAAGCTCCTTCTCCTAAGTATTCAACACCACCTGTGCCTAGCGGACGTTTAAACGTAGACACATAAGGATGACACATCTCAATATTGATTCTTTCTAAAGAAGAATTCATAACTAACGTTTTATAACAATAGTCAGTATCTATATTACCATATCCAACTGGACAACCGCTAACACGTAAATACTTCCCATCTCGAATCACAATATGGTCTTTAAAGTGAGTTGATTTAGCGTACGGCGCTAACGTATCAACTGTAGTTTTAGGATCTTCCCAAG
Organism: Candidatus Vagococcus giribetii; assembly: GCF_017316185.1. Classification (GTDB taxonomy): domain Bacteria; phylum Bacillota; class Bacilli; order Lactobacillales; family Vagococcaceae; genus Vagococcus; species Vagococcus giribetii. The sequence goes on from NZ_JAFLVX010000031.1 coordinate 51,604, forward strand.
CCATCATGCCATTTCCAATATCACACAGACAGCCCACATGAGTAGAGCCAATTTCCTTAATTAATTTTACAACTTCTGTTGCGACTTCTTCTTCATGATTTTCAATAGCCAATTGAATATTTTTTTCTTTTAATAAAGGTTCAATTATTCTGATTTTCTCAATCCCAGCTTTTACTTTTTCAGGATCATAATTTCCTTTATTAATATAAGTACGGATTACATCAGCACCTAAGATTTCTGCTACTTCAATCACTTCTTCTAGGCGTTTTGTCTCCACACCCTTCATGTCTAACTCACAATACAAGCCGTGTTCATCTAATTTTTCTCGAATCGCTTGTAAATGAGCTTTGTCATTTGAACACAAACTTCCCCATACAGGATCAATCTGATATTCCTTGCATTTTTCTGTTGAAACCTCTTCTTCTGAATACTCCACAATATTAAATTGCGCCCCATCTAACCCATAAGCCACGACTTGATCAATAAAACCAAAAGCATCCATGCGACCATTTTGAAAATACATATGAAATGTTTCTGTTTCTAATCCAAGTTTCATCTTAATTAGCTCCTTTTTGTTTGTTCAAACGGTGTGTTAAGTAGTTACTGATAATAAATCCAACTACGGCAAACCCACTCATGATTAAAAAGACAACGCGGTAACCAGCCATACCACCAAAAGCATCAATCACTGCTCCGTATAAGGCAAAAGAGAAGATCGAAGGTGCATAACCAATTAAACAAGCTAGAGAAATCGCAGCACCACTGACTTCTTTTGGAATGTTGATTTCATCAATTGGCGCAAAGAAAATAGCTCTTTGTGTAAACACAATACTACCAATTAATAAGGTACAAGCCATTCCTAAATAAATGTTCATTGATGTATGAGGTAAAAAGGCAAAAATAGCAATCATAATAGCTGATAAAAGGAACGTAAATCTTAAATATTTCGTTGGCGATTTAAACACTTTATCTGTTACAATCCCACCAACTGGACCTCCGACCATTTTAAGTCCGTATTGATTAATAATTCCATACGCTCCAACAAGAGCTACTGGCATACCATAAATATCTTTTAGGAATGGAATAAAATAAGTTAACCCTGCATAAGTACCGTACACACAGAAAATCATAAATGAAGCAATCCAAAGTTCTGGCATTTTAAGTACTTGTTTCGCACCAGCCATTGCTTTTTTGTTTTTTTCTTGACTAGATTCTTCTGCTTTTTCTTCTTTTTCATCATCACCAACAGTAAAGAACACAATAATACCAGTAACAATAGTGACAATTGCAAAGAATAAAATCGCAATTCTAAAACTTGCCGCATTACTACCTAAATTAATAAACAATCCTAAAGCTGTGAAAGCAACTATCGTATCAACTACACCACGACCTGCTTCTAAGAAACCAAACAAACGACCTTGTTCACTAGAATCGCCTAAAAGTCGTACCGACTTGACTAACACCGGCCAGAAAAGTAAATCCGCAAAAAATGCCATAGCTGCCCATGAGGCTAAAATCCCCACATAACTTGGAAACGTTGCTAAGTAAAGACCTACAGCTCCAGTACCAATTAAACCTAAAGGCATTAACACTCTTCTTGAAAAACGGTCAGCCACATACATTGATACAAAATAACCTAATGTTTGTACAATTGCATAAACTGACATTGCCATACCAATTTGTGTATGGGTCAAACCAAAATATTCTTGCATAGGTACATAGAATGCATCTTTTAGTGAAGATAGCTTATAAATTGTACCACCTGCTAATACTAATACACCAAATGTTCCCCATTTTTTAAAATCTTTTTTCATGACGAAGCCCCCTAAATCACTTGATAATAAATTGTTATCGAATTCTAATAATAATTTATTATCATTGTAAACGGTCTCAGTTTAGAAGTCAACACTATTTAAAAAAAATATATTTTTGATATAATAATAAAGGAGGTGATAGAAATGACAGATAAATCAATCCTTACTTATTATGAAAATCTAGTACCCTTTCTTCATAATATTCTAGGACCAAATAGTGAAGTATTGCTACATGACGTGAGTTCACCTGATAGTTCTATTGTGGCTGTAGCAGGTAATCTAAGCAATCGAAAAATTGGTGGCCCGTTAACAAATATGGCTTTAAAACAAATTCAAGAAAAAAAATATTTAATTCAGGATAACTCTGGTACCTACAAATCTTTTACAATAGATGGCAAAGCCTGTCGTTCTTCTAGTTATTTTATCAAAGATGATAATAATAAATTATTAGGTATGCTTTGTATCAATATTCTTGTATCTGATTTAATCGATATTCAAGAAACACTTAATCAATTGATTGGTCTGCCTAAAGAGCAACACGAGGAGAATCATGATGCGAAATTAGGTGAAGATCATGAAAATTTAGGTCAAAGTATAGAAGAGTTATTAACTTCTTTAATAGACAGTGTCTTGATAAAGTATGATTTTTCAAAAGAACTCTCAATTGATAATAAAGTATCTATTATTACTGAACTCAATGAAAAAGGTGTCTTCTTACTTAAAGGTGGGGTCGCTGAGGTGGCTCATCGCATTGAAATGTCAGAACCAAGTGTTTATCGTTACTTATCTAAAATCAAATAAAAAAGATCAGGAAATAAAATATTTCCTGATCTCAGATTGAAGACAAACT
>NZ_JAFLVX010000032.1 GCF_017316185.1 Candidatus Vagococcus giribetii
CTAGTTTGTCTTCAATCTGACTGTAGAATAATTTATTCTACAGTTTCTTTTTTTTTAACCATTCTTTTTTTAGAATGCCGTAAATATAACTATTAGTCCACTCATTTTTACTCCAATAATCCTCAATAAAATAGGCTTCTTGTCTCATACCTAGTTTCTCGCAAAGTTTTTTTGATGCTATATTTCTAGTATCTAAATTAGCGTAAACTCTATGTGCATTAAAATGAGTGAAGACTTCTTCAATGATAGCTGAAATAGCTTCAAAAGCGAATCCTTGACGAGCATACTGGGGATGGAACACATAACCTATTTCAAAGGTGTCTTTCATATCTGCTGTCATTAATAAGACTTCGCCAATGACTTTATCCTGGTAAACAACGGAAAAGCTTGTTGAATTTTGATGTTTTTTCTTTTTGTCAAAGGCATTATGTTTATTTTCTTTAGTCCAAGGGGCGTTAGGTAGATACTGACAAACTTTCTCTTGAGAGTAAAATTCAAAAAATCAGATAAATCTTCTTCTTGTACGGGGCGTAATAGTAATCGACTTGTTGATAAAGACATCTCTTTTCCTCCTATTAAAGTAGAGTGTTAAGGTTAGTATAATTATACTGATAATTAATGAGTTAAATCAATAATATGTTGTTAGATAGTTAGAGACTTTGGACTGATGTGTATCAATGTTATAATTGATAAAATAGTATGTGTTATCAATGATGGAGGAGTGAATAAAATGAGTTTAGATTTAATCGTCATAACCTTAAAATTTAGTATTGGATTTCTACTAGGAATTGGTTTAGGTGTATTCTTTAGACCGAATGGAAGTGAAATGAAAAAGGTTGTAAGTAGAAGTATTAAGGTGAGTCTTGTCTATCTGATAGGGCTATTTATCTTTATATATTTTGCTTTACCATCCCAATCCCTAAATCAGTTATTATTTTATAATCTGTTAGGTTTTATTTTGGGAAATGGGGTTAGCTTACTTAGTTCTTTATCTAAGCAATCTGTAATTAAAGATACGAAGAGTAAAAAAGCAAAAGTAGTGATAGTAAAATCAAAAATGAGTCGCTTGTTTATTGGTTCCATTCTTTTGATGGTGCTTTTTCTAGTGAGTGTACCTGTGATTAAGATTTTAAGTATTGATGAAATTTATGAAACCATACCAGTTAAAAAGGTAGAACAAACTGAAGAATTGAAATCTACAAAAGAAACACCGATTGCTATGTCTATAAAAAGTGCCCGCAATAAAATGCAAAAAATGATGAGTAGTGTACCTAATTATAGTGGGTACCAACTTGGAACAACAACAGCTCAACTAATCGACGGAGAGTATGTTTATATTTCTGGTTTAGAGTATCGCAGCTTTTGGAAGTGGAATAAATACAAAAAAATTCCTGGTTACTTTAAAATAAGTGCTACAGATATCAATGCACAACCTGAATTTGTAGAAAAAGAAATGTATTACGTACCAAGTAGTTATTTATGGCAAGATGCTGAAAGAAAGATTTATGGGAAATCATCTAATTTAACGAGAACTGGTGCTGTTAACTTGGAAATTGGAGATGACGGAACTCCTTATTATGTCCAATCTTTATACAAAGAATATGGCTTAAGTGGTAAAAAACGATACGATGATTTTAAAACAGCAGTGCTAAATAGTGTGACGGGGGAAACGAAGGTTTATGATTTAAAAGATGTGCCTAAAGAAATTGATGCTCCATTAACAAGTGCTGTTGCAAGTAGTATGAATAATTACTATGGTAAATATGGTAAGGGTTGGTTGAATAGTCTGTTTTCAAAAGATGACGTGAAAGAACCGACAACTAATGGAATTTACTCATCAGGAGCAGTGACACCTTTAGTCTCAAAATCAGGAGAATTATTCTACTTTACAGATTTTACTAGTGATGATGAAAAACAAGATAGTGCCCTAGGCTACAGTTTGATTAATGCTAGAACTGGTACCATGGAATTTTACCGAGATAATAAGGGTATGATGGATAGTGATGGTGCTATCGCTATTTCTGAAAAGATTTATCCTGAGAAAAAATGGGAAGCCAAAATGCCGATTCTTTATAATGTAGAAGGCGTGCCAACGTGGATTATTTCGTTACTAGATACGAATGGGATTTTTAAAGGCTATGTGTATATTTCAGCTACAGATAGTGATGTGTTAGTTGATGGAACTGACGCTGAAAAAACACTACAAGCCTACAAAATGAAACTAAACCTTAAAGGTAGTAACAATAAAAACACAGAAAAAGGCTCATTAACGTCCTTTAAAGGAAAAGTTACTCGAGTTAACCACACGACAACAGATGGTAGTGAAACGATTTCTTTCATGTTAGAAGGACAAAACCAAGTCTTTAGAATCAGTACAGAAAATAATATTTATAGTATGTTTCTAGCTGAGGGCGATCAAGTGAGTTTTGAAGCAGCGACTAAAGAAGACGATGTACTTGTGACACTTGATGACATTCAAATTGATCATGTGACTCCACAAGAATAAAAAATTGATAAACAGACTGAGGTGATTGAATGACTCAAGGACAATTAATGCTATTATCTGGTGGTGGTTTTTCTACTGAAACCAATTCTTATATTGATCAAGTTGCTTTAAATTTGTGTCAGAACAAAGGTAAGAAAAGAATAGTTTTTGTACCAACAGCTAGTCATGATGCTCAAGGTTATATCGACAAGTTTAAAGAGGCTTTTAGTGAGCATGAGACCTATGTGTTGAAAGCAGAAGATTTGGAACAATCAGTTGGTATTGAAGAGATGGATATTATTTATATTGGTGGTGGTGATCCTCATTACTTAGTTGAGACCTGGAAAACAACAGGATTTGATAAAATAATCATCAAGTGTGTGGCTATGGGCATTCTTGTTATAGGTATTAGTGCTGGTGCCATGTGTTGGTTTGAAAAGATGAGGTCAGAGAAGAAGACAACAGATGGATTAGGTCTTCTTGAAGGTAGTATGTGTCCTCATTATGATGAAAAATGCGAAGAGACATTGGATTATGATATATGGGCAAAGGAAAATCCAGCTATCAAACACATCAAGCTAAACAATAATGAAAATTTACATGTTATTGATGAAACTATCATGGCTAAAATTATTTCTCTTAGTTAAAAAAATAAATTGACAAATGCCTTTTGAATCGGTATTATGTTCAATGGGCACCCTTTTAATAGGGTCAGAATAGAACGAGAACATAGTTGCTCCCTTATTCTTAAATGAATAGGGGAGCTTTTTTTGTTTTTTCTATGGCTTTTCCAAACAACGAAAGAAAGAGGGAAAACGTATGACAAAGTATATTTTCGTAACAGGTGGCGTCGTATCATCGATTGGAAAAGGGATTGTAGCTGCATCTTTAGGGCGACTACTAAAAAATAGAGGGTTGAAAGTAACAATTCAAAAATTTGATCCTTATATTAATATTGATCCAGGGACCATGAGTCCTTACCAACATGGAGAAGTTTTTGTGACAGATGATGGAGCAGAAACGGACTTGGATTTGGGCCATTATGAACGTTTTATTGATATTAATTTAAATCAATACTCAAATGTCACTACAGGAAAAATATACTCAGAGGTCATTAAGAAAGAACGTAAAGGTGATTACTTAGGAGCAACTGTTCAAGTTATTCCACATATTACTAATGAGATTAAAGAGAAAATGATGCGTGCGGCTGAAACAACTGATTCAGATATTATTATTACTGAAGTAGGTGGAACGGTTGGAGACATTGAGTCACTACCATTTTTAGAAGCATTGCGTCAAATGAAGGCAGAAGTTGGGTCTGATAATGTCATGTATATTCATACAACCTTAATCCCTTATTTAAAAGCTGCTGGTGAAATGAAAACAAAACCGACACAACATAGTGTGAAAGAACTAAGAAGCTTAGGTATTCAACCTAATATTTTAGTCCTAAGAACAGAGCAACCTATTAGTGAGGGAACTAAAGACAAATTAGCTCAGTTCTGTGATGTATCAAAAGAATCAGTTATTGAATCTTTAGACGTGGACACACTATACTCTATCCCGCTTAATTTACAAGCTCAAGGTATGGATCAGTTAGTGTGTGATCATTTAAAAATTGATGCACCAGTTGCAGATATGACAGAGTGGAAGGCTTTAGAACAAAAAGTACTAAGTCTCAAAAAACAAGTGAAGATTGCTTTAGTTGGTAAATATGTGGAGTTGCCTGATGCCTATTTATCTGTTGTAGAAGCATTGAAACATGCAGGATTTGAGCATGATAGTGATATTGATATTAAGTGGATTCAAGCAGAAGAATTAACAAAAGACAATAGTGATGAGTTATTAAAAGATGTTTCAGGTATATTAGTTCCTGGAGGTTTTGGCGATCGTGGTTTAGAAGGGAAAATCGAAGCTATTCGTTATGCCAGAGTTAATGATGTGCCGTTTTTAGGAATTTGTCTGGGAATGCAAATGGCTTGTGTGGAGTTTGCTCGAAATGTTATTGGGATTGAAGATGCCGATTCTGGTGAAACAAATCCAACAACGTCTAATAAAATCATTGATTTAATGCAAGATCAAGAAGATGTAGAAAACCTTGGAGGAACTCTTCGCTTAGGTTTATACCCATGTGTGATTAAAGAAGGTACTACGACAGCAAAAGCTTATCATAATCAAGAAGTCGTAGAAGAAAGACATCGTCATCGTTATGAATTTAATAATACGTATCGCCCGATGTTTGAAGAACATGGTATGACGTTCTCTGGTGTGTCACCAGATGGTAAATTAGTTGAGATTGTGGAGTTAAGCGATAAAAAATACTTTGTTGCTAGTCAGTTCCATCCAGAGCTTATCTCTCGCCCGAATCGACCCCAGTTATTATTTAGCGGTTTTATCAATGCTTGTGTCAATGAGGCGTCTGAATAATCGGCCTATTTTGTAGAAAACTCACTTAATTGGTAGTTGATTTAGGAAAAAATGTTATACTAGATTTATAAAAAATCAGGGGGTTTTCGTATATGAGTTTTATGAGTCCAAGTCTTGAAAAGTTCTTAGATGAGGGATTAGAAGATTTAAAAACAAAAGGATTGTATTCAACAATTGATGTCTTAGAAGGTGCTAATGGCCCAGAAATTATGATCAATGGTGAGAAGAAAATCAATCTTGCTTCTAATAACTATTTAGGTTTTGCTACACGTCCTGATTTGATTCAGGCAGCAAATGAAGCAACTGAAACATATGGTGTTGGAGCAGGTGCTGTTAGAACGATTAATGGAACGTTAGCAATTCATCGTGAGTTAGAAGAAAGAATTGCTAAGTTTAAAGGAACAGAAGCAGCTATTGCTTTCCAATCTGGTTTTAACTGTAACATGGGGGCTATTTCTGCAGTAATGAACAAAGAAGACGCTATTTTGTCAGATAGCTTAAATCACGCCTCAATCATTGATGGATGTCGTTTGTCACGTGCTAAGATCATTCGTGTAGAACATTCTGATATGGCAGATTTAGAAGAAAAAGCAAAAGCCGCTGTAGAAAGTGGTTTATATAAAAAAGTAATGTATATTACTGATGGTGTTTTCTCAATGGATGGCGATGTTGCTAAAATGCCTGAAATTATGGAAATTGCTGAAAAATACAATTTAATTGTGTATGTAGATGACGCTCATGGTTCTGGTGTCTTAGGTGGCGGAGCTGGAACGGTTAAAGAATTTGGTTTATCTGATAAAGTTGATTTCCAAATGGGAACACTTTCTAAAGCCATTGGTGTTGTTGGTGGTTATGTGGCTGGGTCACAAAAATTGATTGATTGGTTGAAATCACAAGCTCGTCCATTCCTATTCTCAACTTCTTTAACACCTGGAGCTTCTGCTGCTGTGATTAAAGCTATTGATTTAATGGAAACAGACCCAAGTCATGTGGAAAAATTATGGGATAATGCCAATTATTTCAAAGGGAAATTAAAAGAGATTGGTTATGATATTGGTCAATCTGAAACACCAATCACTCCAGTTATTTTAGGAGACGAAAAGTTAGCTCAATCATTTGCTAAACGCATGATTGAAGAAGGCGTTTATGTGAAGCCAATCGTTTTCCCAACAGTACCTCTTGGAACAGGTCGTGTGAGAAATATGCCAACAGCAGCACATACAAAAGAGATGTTAGATAAAGCTGTGAAGATTTACGAAAAAGTCGGAAAAGAAATGGGAATAATCTAGTTAACCATAAAGGTGGAAAATCATGAAAAGAATTATTGTAACAGGTTGTTTAGGTCAAATTGGTTCTGAATTAGTGTATCGACTAAGACAAGAAAAAGGATTAGATAATGTTTTAGCAACAGATATTAGAAAGCCAGAAGGCCATCCAGTTGTTGAAGAAGGATTATTTGAAGTATTAGACGTTCTTGATGAAGAAAAAATGTTAGCATTAGCTACAGAATTTGAAGCAGATACAATGATCCATTTAGCATCACTACTGTCATCTGTAGCAGAGGATAAACCGCAAATAGCTTGGCATATTAACATGAGTGGTTTAATGAATGCTCTTGAAGTGTCTAGAAAATTAAATTTACAATTCTTTACACCAAGCTCAATTGGTGCCTTTGGACCAGAAACACCTAAAATCAATACACCACAGGACACGTTACAACGTCCTAAAACTATGTATGGTATTACAAAAGTGGCTGGTGAATTATTGTGTGACTACTATCATACTAAATTTGGTGTAGATACGCGTGGTGTTCGCTTCCCTGGACTTATTTCATATGATACATTACCAGGTGGGGGAACAACGGACTATGCTGTAGAAATTTATTATGAAGCTCTTAAAAATGGCAGCTACGTGTGTCCTATCGGTAAAGGGACAGTGATGGATATGATGTATATGCCTGACGCTATCAATGCGATTGTAGACTTAATGGAAGCTCCTGAAGAGCAATTGATTCACCGTAATGCTTTTAATATTTCAGCGATGTCATTTGATCCTGAAGAAATAAAAGAAAGTATTCAAAAAGTAATGCCTGATTTTACAATGACTTATGACGTTAATCCAAAATTACAAGGTATTGCTGATTCTTGGCCAGATACTTTAGATTGTCATGTTGCAAAAGATGAGTGGCAATTTTCACCAATCTATGATTTGGATAAAATGACTGTAGATATGTTAGAGAAACTATCTATTAAATTAGCCAAAGAAAATTAGTTGATAAAAGAGATGGCTCCTAGAGAGTCCATCTCTTTTGTGTTGCTTGTTATACACAAGGAGTTTTTAAAGAATTAAAAAAACGGTAGTTATAAGTTGGCAGAGGAGCTAATATGACATATAATAGTTTCTTGAATAATTAATGGAGGGATCAACATGAAGAAAATTGGATTTGATTCTAAAAAATATATTGAAGAACAATCAAAATATATTTTAGAAAGAGTAAATGATTACGATAAGCTATATTTAGAGTTTGGTGGCAAGTTGATTGGAGATAAGCATGCCAAGCGCGTTTTACCTGGATTTGATGAAGATTCAAAAATTAAGATCCTTCAAAAGTTAAAAGACAAAGCAGAAGTGATTATTTGTGCTTATGCAGGAGATATCGAACGTAATAAGATCCGTGGTGATTATGGGATTACTTATGACATGGATATTCTGAAATCAATTGATGAATTTACAGAGTATGGGTTAAAAGTTAACAGTGTATTAATCACGCGTTACAGTGGCCAGCCTGCGACAAAAGTATTTATTAATAAACTAGAAAAAAGAGATATTAAAGTGTATACTCATGAAGCTATTGAGGGATATCCGTATAATATCGATCAAATTGTTAGCGATGAAGGTTTTGGTAAAAATCCATACATCCCAACAACAAAACCAATCGTCGTTGTGACAGCACCTGGAGCAGGAAGCGGTAAGTTAGCGACAAGTTTAAGCCAAATTTATCATGAAAGTAAATTGGGACGTGTGGCAGGGTATTCTAAATTTGAAACATTCCCAGTCTGGAATGTGCCATTAAAACATCCGTTAAACATTGCTTATGAAGCTGCAACAGTTGATTTAAAAGATGTTAACATGATTGATTCGTATCATTTTGATGCTTACGGTGAAGTGGCAGTAAACTACAACCGTGATATTGAAACATTCCCAGTGATTAAGCGAATTATTGAAAGAATTACTAAAAAAGAATCAGTATTTAAGTCCCCAACCGATATGGGAGTTAACCGTGTTGGATTTGGCATCATTGATGATGAGGTGATTAAAGAAGCTTCTAAAGAGGAAATTATTCGTCGTTGCTTCGATACGGAATGTTTCTACAAACGTGGAATGGTTGATGACGATGTGGTTAGTCGTATTCAAGTTATCATGGAAGAGATGGAACTTAAAAAAGAAGACAGAAACCCCGTTTTGCCAGCCAGAGAGTACGCTGAAAAGCTAAAACATGGCAACAATGAACTAGGAATTACGCCTGTGTCTGTTATGGCTTTTGAGTTACCTGATGGCAAAATAATTACAGGCCGCTCAACTGGCCTAATGGATTCATCAGCAGCTGCTATTTTGAATTCAATTAAGTATTTAGCTAACATTGGTGATGAAATTTTACTATTATCACCAGTTATATTAGAAACTATTCAAAAAACAAAAGTGGTTGATTTACATAGTAAAATCACAGCTTTAAATGCGAATGAAGTCTTAATTGCTTTATCAATTAGTGCAGTAACTAATCCAACTGCACAAATTGCTTATGAGAAATTATCTTCATTAGAAGGTACCCAGGCACATTCAACAGTCATGTTAAATAAAGATGACGAACAAATTTTAAAACGATTGGGAATGGATATTACAAGTGATCCAATCTTCCCGTCAGAGAATTTATTCTATATTTAGAAAAAGACAAAAAAGATTAGAACAAAAAAGTTCTAGTCTTTTTATTTAAGGAGAGCATTAAGATGAAAAAGGTTGTTAGATTTGGTTCAGAACGTGATGAACAAACATATTTAGCTCATTTAGTTTTAGACGGAGTCAAGATAGCCACCTCCTCTTTAAAAGAATTACAGGAATTGATGACTAAACCCAAAACAAGTCTCAATGATCGGTGGATTATTCAAAACGGATGGGCAGAAGAAGTATGTCAAGTTGATGTGACAACTGTAGAGCTTATACCATTTGGAGAGGTTACTGAAAGATTTGCCATTGATGAAGGTGATGGAAGTTATGAAAATTGGTATAATATTCATTCTCATTACTATCAACAATTACTTAACAAATACGATAGAGTGTTAAGTGATGAAACTATTTTAGAATGTGTTTACTTTAAACTTATAACAAAAAAACCTTAAGCAGGATGAACTGTTTAAGGTTTTTTGATATTTACTGATAAATAGCTTTAATTGGATCCATTTTAGCTGCATTGACAGCGGGGATAACCCCGAAAATTAAACCAATACCAGCAGAAATGCCAGCAGAGATAAGAGCCATTTGCGGACTCACAATAGCTTTGACATCTGGAACGACAACAGAAATTAAACTAGCAATACCAGAGCCAAGGAGTACGCCAATCACTCCACCAATCAGAGTGATAAAAGCAGCTTCAAGTAAAAATTGAAGTAAGATATTCGAAGGTTTTGCTCCAATAGCACGACGAATACCAATCTCACGTTTTCTTTCAGACACAGAGACATACATGATATTCATTACTCCGATACCACCAACTAATAAGGAAATAGCTGTAATAAAGAGTAATCCAGTGATGATTGCTTGCATCATATCTTCCATTTGTTTACGGAATGTTTCGTTGCTTCGATCTTCTTCAAAATTACCGACTAATTCGGGATGATAATCTTTTAGTAGCGCATTAGCTTCATCGATAATCATCATACGATCAGCATCTTTTTTGGTTTTTAATTTAATAGCATTAATTGGTTTGTTCTTTGCCAAATCATTGTAGGCTTTTTTAGGAACCGTGTTACTAAAAATAGATCCATCAGTAATCATTTCGTCCATATTAACTTTTTTCTTCACACCAATGACTTGAAATTTTTGTCCATCCACGTCGATGGCTTTTCCAATAATATCTTTAGGGTCCTTAATGTTTAACCCATAAAGCATCGCATCATAAGAAAGAACAATATTATTTTTATCTAAGTCATTTTCTGAAAAGTCAGAACCAAAAACAACATTTGGGTCTGGTTTTTTGTAAGCTTGAATCTCTCCACCTGTTTGAGTTTCAAAAAATGAAAAGTTTCCTTGAATGCCTTCAGGACCACCAAATCCATAACTATAATCAGCACTGATGTTATCGATACCATCAATTTTTCTTAACATTTTTAAATCAGACATGTTAAAGGCAAAGTTATCAAATTCTTGGCTTGCGACAGCAGATTCATCTTCAGCATCTACTTTATAGATTAATCGAATTGTATCGGCATTAGAGGATTCAAGAAGCTCTAAACTACTTTGTTTCATTCCTTCACCAATAGCCGAAACAGTTACAACAGCACTGATTCCGATAATAATTCCAACCATTGTCAGGAAAACTCTTAGTTTATGAGCTTTAAGACTTAAGAAAGTACTTAGGAGTAGGTTTTTAAGCATGATTAAATTCCTCCTCTGTTAAAAAGAGACCATCTTTCATGTAGACAACTCGAGAGGCATATTTTTTCATATCGTTATCATGAGTAACCATAACGATTGTTTTACCTTCTTTATTTAAGTCGCTAAGAATATTCATAATGTCAGCACTAGTTTCACTATCAAGGGCACCAGTAGGTTCATCAGCCATAATAAGTAGGGGTTCGTTCACTAAGGCACGAGCAATTGCTACACGTTGTTGTTGACCACCAGATAGTTCTGTTGTTTTAGACGATTCTTTTCCTTCAAGTCCGACTAATTGTAAATAGTGTTCGGCAATTTTTTTCCGTTTGCTTTCTTTTTTCTGACCTTCATAAACCATTGGAAGTTCCACATTCTGTGATACATTAAGTGATTGAATGAGGAAAAATTGTTGAAAGATAAAGCCAATGTATTTATTTCTTAATTCAGATTTTTGATTTTCCGTTAATTGTGATACATCTTGTTCATCAAAAATGTAAGAACCATCAGATGTTTGGTCTAAAAAACCAATAATATTCATTAAAGTCGTTTTACCGCTTCCTGATTTTCCCATAATCATTAAAAACTCACCGCGCTCAATTGTCAGATTCAGATTTTTAAGCACATGTAATTGATTTTTACCTACAGGATAGTATTTATTGATGCCTGTCATTTCAATGAGTGGGGAAGAAGCAGCAAGGGTTTCTTCTTGTCTCAATTCTTCAGTCATATTAATTCATCTCCCCAGACATTTCTGCTCCTGCATTATCTAAAATTTCACCATTTTTAAGTTCTTTATCGGATTTGACAATAATTTTATCAAGACCTTCTAGTCCACTATCAACGATAACCATTCCCTTTTCACCGGCTGCTTCAGAGACTTTAATATCTTTTCTTAGCACAGTACCAAAGTCATCAACAAACACGTATTTTTGCTTATTAGACTCATCAGTATGAACAGCCTTTTCTGGAATTTGAATTTTTTTGTCATCTAGCTTAATAGAAGACTGAACGTGAAAACCTGTTCTAACATCTTGACCGTCTTTTAAAGTTAATTTAACGGTGTATGTTGATAAAGCACCAGTTGAACCACCCTGATTTGCTCCTGCTTGGTTCGTTTGAGCAGTTGTTGGAGAGGTAGAGATGTAAGTAATTTCCCCTTGATATACTTTGTTGTCAGCAATTGTTCTAACTTCAGCTGGTTGTTTCACTTTGATTTTACTTAAATCACGCTCATTGACTTCACCTTCAACGTAAAAATCATTAGATGTTAAAGTCATGATAGCACTATCTCTGTTTTGTTCTTGTGCAATAGTGATTTGTCCACTAAATGGGGCAGTTACTTGATTAACTTGTTTGTTATAAAGTTCATCAATTTGACTTTGTAATTGTCCCATTTTGATATCGTAGCTATTTAAATCATATTTCAAAGAAATACTTTCTTGTGTGCTTGCATTATTAGTGGCTTCTTTATTTTGCCCTAATTCATTTAATTCTAATTGCATTTGTCTAGCAGCTTTTTCTTTTTCTGCTTGAGTTGACTCAATTTGGAATTTTAATTCAGTAATTTGATTATCACTTGTTTCATCAACATATTGATATAAAACAGTGTCTTTTTCAATGTTGTCACCATTCTTGACATTTAAATCACCTAATTTACCCAGTGTTGCATCTTTGATAAATTCTTTTGATTCAGTTGGTGTGACTATTCCATTGATAAAAACCTGTTCCACATCTTCGACTGTATAGTATTCGATGTTAGATTCAGCAACAGGTTTGTCGCTTGCTTTTCCTCCGAATAATAGTTTTACGCCAATGGCCAAAACGATAATACCTAAAACAATTCCTAAAATAATTTTCTTTTTCTTTGACATAAGTAAAAAACTCCTTTGTTTTTTGTTATACCCTTTCATTTTATCTTAAAAAAGAACTAAGTAAATCAGACGTAAGTCCTAGAAAAAAAGACCAATTACCACGAAATAGTGATAATTGGTCTTTGTAATGATTTATTTTCTGATTTGTTCTAATAAGTTTGTCGCTAAAGCTGAATTCATAATAGGAGACTCGCGCAGAAGTCGAGCGACTTCTTCAATCTCTTCATTTTCAGCACCAACTTGAATAGCTAATGAGTTTGCGTGTAAACTCATATGTCCTTTTTGAATCCCTTCAGATACAAGAGCTCTTAGAGCAGCAAAGTTTTGAGCTAGTCCAACACAAATAATGACACGAGCTAATTCCTCTGAAGTAGAGACATTGAGTAGTTCGAGATTTGCTTTTGCCATTGGTAAAACAGAAATGGCACCACCAACTGTTCCAACAGCCATAGGTAATGTTAATTCACCTATTAAGCACTTCTTGTCAATAGACCATGTTGTCATACCTTCATAGCGCCCATTACGGCTAGCATAGGCATGAGCACCGGCTTCGACTGCACGAGGGTCATTTCCTGTAGCAATCACAACAGAGTCTATCCCGTTCATAATACCTTTATTATGAGTTGCTGCTCGGTAAGGGTCTAACTTGGCATAAATCGAAGCTTCGACAATTTTTTGAGCTAACTCTTTCCCTGAGTAAGTAGACGTTGTTAAATCGTCAAAAGGAATTTGACAAGTCGCTTTAACAAGAGCATCTGTATTGAAATTACTTAAAATAGACATAAGAGCCGTTCCTTTTGTTAAATCAACTAGAAAAGGGGTAACACCTTCTAAAATAGTATTAATGATATTAGCTCCCATAGCGTCTTTTGTTTCAATCATTAAGTAAACTGTTAAAAATTGTTCAGAGGTGAGAGTGTGATCTTCTAAAATAGATACTCTTACTTCTTTCAAACCACCACCTCGTTGATGAATAGAAGGGTGGGCTTCTTTAGCTAAGACCAATAAAGTATCTACATGAGTTTCAATTAATTGTTTGGCTTCTTCAATACAAGGGACTTGCTTGAGAATAACTTGACCAATCAATTCTCTTTTTTCAAGTATGGTTGTAAAACCATTTCGACTCGCTATTTTGGCTGCGTTACTACATGCTGCAATCACAGAAGGTTCCTCAACCACCATAGGAATTATTTTGTTCTCACCATCAATAGTGAAATTAAGCGCAACACCTTGTGGTAAGTGAAATTGACTAATTTGATTTTCTATCAGTGAATTAGCAACATCTTCTTTTAAAAGAGGACTATCAATAAAGAGTGCTTGATTATTTTCTGATAGGTGGCCTTCACTTGTTAAAGTTGTTAAGCGTTCCAATCGTGTTTGTTGATAGAATTTTTTGGTTTGCTTCGTCACTGGTAACTCTCCTTATTGGCGTTCGTTATAATGTCTTTGGTGATCCGTAATACTTGATAAGTAGAAGTGGCTCTTATCATACTTAGCTTCACTAAGTGGGTGAGTGCCATCTGTTTTAGGTAATTCTTTAGTAAAGATAGTTTCGTATTCTTCAATAGATAAATCATAACGATTATTTAACATATCTTGGTGAGCTTCTTTTAAGAGATGTTTGTCATAATCTTCAACTAATCTACCAGAGAAAATTTCACCTACAGCGCCTGATCCGTAACTAAAGAAACCAATTAAATCTCCAGATTTTAAAGAGTTTTCGTCACTGTCTAATAAAGACATCAAGCTAAGGTATAACGAACCTGTATAGATGTTACCAATGTTTTTTGTATAGGTAGTCGATAAATCATAGTGAGACATTAAACGCTTTTGAACGTCTTCAGATTCATTTTCTAAAGCAGGTAAGAGTGCTTTTTTCCCCATTTTACTATAAGGTAAATGGAAACAAAAAGCATTGAAATCTGCTAATGAATAGCTAGTTCTTTTAGAGAATTCCTCCCAAATAGTTGAGAAAAAGTTAACATAAGCTTCATTTGAAAACTTGCCATTAACAATAGCAGTATCTGTATAGTTTGGACGCCAGAAATCAAAAATACTTTCAGTCATAGAAACAGAAACATCTTCAAGTTCTAAAATTCTAGGATTTTCACTAATTAACATCGCCACTGCACCAGCACCTTGAGTTACTTCACCAGAAGTAGCTAAGCCATATCTTGAAATATCTGATGCGATAACTAAAGCTTTTCTGCCAGGGTGAGTGGTAATAAAATCTTTTGCCATCATTAATCCAGCTGTTGCTCCGTAGCATGCTTGTTTCACTTCGACTGACTTAGCGAAGGGATGGATATTAAGTAGTTGGTGGATAAAGGCTGCTGAAGATTTTGATTCATCAATACCTGTTTCTGTTCCGACTACAATTAAGTCAATTTTACCTAAGTCTGTAGCATCTAAAATAGGAAGAGCAGCATTAGCTCCCATTGAAACAGTATCTTGGGTAATCGTTGGGACTGCCATTTTAGATTGTCCGATTCCAACTGTGAATTTGTTAGGATCAATTCCTCGGTGTTCTGCCAATTTAACTAAATCAATATAAGTATTTGGCGTAAAAAAGTTCATTTTATCTATTCCGATCAAAATTAACACTCCTAGTAAGTTTATTAAATCTACGTCATTTTATCATATATTCAGATAAGACTATAGTAATCCTATTAATTTTATAAATACTTTAATGATTCTTTATAATCAAAAAAAGACTACTCCTTAAAGAGTAGTCTAAAAAGTCTTTTATTCAGCTGGTTTTTCAGTGATAACTTCAGGTTCACCAGCAGTTGCAGTTGCTTCTTCTTCAGCAGCACTTACTTCTGTAACCGCACAGATTTGTTCTTCTGAGTCGTTAACAATAACAAAGCCATCTTGTGCTGGTAAATCACCAATCACTAATGCGTCTCCGATTGCCATTTCAGTAATGTCAACTTCGACACGTTCAGGTAATTTATCAGGAGTTGCTGATACCATAACAGCGTACAAGTTTTGCTCAAGAACACCACCAGCTTTAACGCCTTTAGACGTTCCAACTAAAGTTAATTCAGCTTCAACTTCAACTTCTTCGTTCATGTCTACTGCTAAGAATTCAGCGTGAATCCATGCTCTTGAAAAAGTGTCTAGTTGGTAAGTGTGTAGTAATGTACTAATCTTTTTACCGTTTAAATCTAGAGTATAAACAGCGTTTAAGCCGTTTTCACGAATGGCCTTGTCAAGTTCGTGGGCATCTACTGAAAATGAAATATTTCCCATTTTGTTACCATGAACTGAGCTAGGTACTCTTCCTTCTTCTCTTAACTTTTTACGGATAGATCGTGGTCTAACCGCTCTTTCTTCTGCTTTTAATACTACTGACATAAATAATCTTCCTCCTTTAGAATAAAATCTTAATTCGGTTCGTTATTTAGTTCTGCAGTGTTAATCGAGAATTGAGCCTGTCGATTATCATGCGCTTAAAAAATGAATGTCAGCATTTTTTAAGTGACGAACCATAAACTTACAAATAGAGATATCGCAGATTTTAATCGAATAGAAGAAGCTATTCTGAATTAAACAACAGACATAAGACTTAAGCATTCTGTTTTCTGCTTGCTCATCGTGGTTCAAAAAACCACACTATAATATAAGCTTATGTATTAACCATACTTCTTATCTGATAAAAGGTCAAGGAAAGAGTTTATTTTTTATTATTAATATCAGGTGTCTTTTTTAAAATTAACATAAATTACTAAATAAATATTTTTCTATTAATTGTTCAGTAGCGTTAATAGAATCAATATGTGTTCGCTCAAAGGCATGACTTGCTTCGATACCAGCACCAATTAAACCGTGCTTAACATCTGCTCCAGCTTTCATAGCAGCAGAAGCGTCACTGCCGTAGAATGGGTAAATATCTAATTGATAAGGAATATTATGTTCTTGGCACAATTTAACAAAATGATTTCTTAAATCAAGATGATAAGGACCGCTACTATCTTTCACACAAATAGAGACAGTGTACTCATCTGTTTGTTGGTCATCTCCCATAGCTCCCATATCAACGGCTAAGTACTCAACGACACGATCATTAATATTTGAATTACCACCGTATCCAATTTCTTCATTGTTTGAAAAGAAGAAGTGAGTAGTATAAGGTAATAGGTTTTCTGATTGTTGTAACTTAAGTAAAAATTGAATTAAAATAGCTGCACTCACTTTATCGTCTAAATGACGAGATTTAATAAAACCAGAATCAGTAATCTGCGTACGAGGATCAAAACTAATGAAATCCCCAACAGCAATCCCTAGTTTTTCCGTATCTTCTTTAGAAAATGTTTTTTCATCAAGACGAACTTCCATGTTGTCTTGATTTCTTTTAGCAGATCCAGCATCTTTATAAACATGGACACTTGTTTGATGCATTAAAATAGTTCCAGATAGTTCTTTTCCTGATTGAGTATGAATGGTACAGTATTCACCTTCAATAGAGTTGTAGTTAAATCCACCGATTAAATCTAATTTTAGTCTACCATCAGATTTAATCCCTTTAACCATAGCCCCTAATGTATCAATATGAGCTGTTATAAAGCGATGATTGTCTTTATCTTTACCAGGAACTGTTACGATTAAACTTCCTTTACGGTTAATGGTCATCTTATAACCAGTTTTTTCTAATAGAGTAGCAATATGTTGGATAATTTTTTTAGTGCTACCAGTTGGTGAGGGAATATTAGTTAAAGTTTGAACTAATTCGATCGTTGATTGAGTCATAAAAAGCCTTCTTTCTAAATTTAGTTTTCTTTTACATTATACTCTTTGAACAATAAAAAAACAGTCACTGTGTTTAGCGACTGTTACGGTAACTATAATGTGGATTATCTTTTGCGTATTTTTGGTATTGTTTATATTGTTTTACTTTATAACTTTTTTCATCCCAAAGCATTAGCCAAATCATGACAAGGGGAGTTAATACAATCAAAGCCGCTTGCCAACCTAGTGTTCCTAAAATAATACCTAAAACTAAAACGATTAATAATAATGCATATCTTCTAATTGCTTCCATCTTTGATCACTCCTTAAAATATCAAGAACGTTTGTTCGTATCTTTATTATACAAACAAACGTTCTTATTGTAAAGAAAAAAATAAAGCTTTTCGCTTTATTTTTTTTAGATATGATTTCGGTACAACCCAACGACTTTCCCAAGAATAGAAACGTCATTTAAAATGATAGGTTCGAGACTATCATTTTCTGGTTGTAAGCGAATATGTGTGGCTTCTTTAAAGAATCTCTTACAAGTGGCTTCATTTTCGTCTGTCATAGCAATAACGACATCACCATTTGAAGCATTGGCTTGTTTTCTTACGATGACATGATCTCCATCAAAGATTCCAGCATTAATCATACTTTCGCCTCTAATGGTTAACATGAATAAACTATTTTCTTCGTATTTTAAATCTGGAGGAAGAGGGAAGAAGTCTGATGCTTCTTCAACTGCTAAAATAGGTTCACCAGCTGTAACAACGCCTAACATTGGAATGGTTGTTGGACGAACACCTATAACATCTAAACCTTCAGCTGTTAACTCAATTGCTCGTGGTTTTGTCGGGTCTCTTAAAATTAAGCCTTTTTTTTCTAAACGAGACAGATGTCCATGAACAGTTGATGTTGAAGATAAATTGACGGCTTCTCCAATCTCTCTAACTGTTGGTGGATAGCCTCTTTCTTCGACTTGTTCATAAATATACCTTAAGACATCAACTTGTCTTGAAGATTGTTTTTTTGTCATAAGCTTTCTCCATTTCTTTTTTTTGAGTGTAACATAATTTAGATAATAAATCAAACGGGTGTTCGCTTTTTTGAGAGGCGAAATATTGTGCTTTTGTGCCAATTAAGTTAAAATTATAGATGAATTAAGGGAGGTAATATTATGTTAAGTAAAGAAAAATTAGCACGTATAAATGAATTAGCTAAAAAAAGTAAAACAGAAGCTGGTTTAACATCTGAGGAAAAGGTAGAACAAGCAGATTTAAGACAAGAGTATCTTCAAAGATTTAGAGGCGGTATGAGAAATCATATTGAAGGAATGAAAGTCGTGGATCAAGAAGGAAACGATGTCACACCGGATAAATTAAAAGAAATTCAAAAAGATAAAGGGCTTCATGGAAGACAATAGAAGTGAACTAATTTTCAAAACACTTGCTAAAAACAAGGTTTAGGGTTAAAATACAATAAAGGTAAAACAAACCTAAATAGGAGGATTCGTTTTATGAAGTTCGATACAATAGATCAATTAGGGGTTAATACGATTCGTACACTTAGTTTAGACATGATTCAACAAGCTAACTCAGGTCACCCTGGTTTACCAATGGGAGCAGCACCGATGGCTTATACATTATGGACTAAACATCTAAAAGTTAACCCAAGCACATCAAGAAATTGGGTAGATCGTGACCGTTTTATTTTATCAGCAGGACATGGTTCCTCTATGTTATATAGTTTACTTCATTTATCTGGTTACAACTTGCCAATGTCAGAACTTAAAAATTTCCGTCAATGGGATAGTTTAACACCAGGACATCCAGAAGTTCTGCATACTGATGGGATTGAAGCAACAACAGGTCCCCTTGGTCAAGGGATTGCAATGAGTGTTGGTTTTGCAATGGCAGAAGCTCATTTGGCAGCGACTTACAATAAAGAAAACTTTAAGATTGTTGATCACTACACTTATGCTTTATGTGGAGATGGCGACTTAATGGAAGGTGTCTCTCAAGAAGCAATCAGCTTAGCAGGACATTTAAAATTAGATAAATTAATCGTTTTATATGATTCAAATGATATTTCATTAGATGGTCCATTAGATAAATCATTTAGTGAAAGCGTGAAAGGTCGTTTTGAAGCGACTGGTTGGCAACATATTTTAGTAGAAGATGGTAACGATTTAGAAGCTATTTCATCTGCTATTGAAGCTGCTAAAGAAGAAACAACTAAACCAACTATTATCGAAGTGAAAACAATTATTGGTTTTGGTGCTAAAAATCAAGGAACTAATAAAGTTCACGGTGCCCCATTAGGAGCAGACGGTTTGGCATTTGCTAAAGAATCTTATGGCTGGGATTACCCATCATTTACAGTTCCAGAAGAAGTAGCAACTCGTTTTAACGAAGACATGATTGTTAAAGGTGAGAAAGCTGAGCAAGAATGGCAAGCACTATTTGCTTCATATAAAAAAGCTTACCCAGAATTAGCAGAGCAATTTGAAGCTGCTTTTGAAGGGGACATTAAAGTTGATTTAGAAAAAGCACTACCTGTTTATGAAGTAGGGGATTCATCTGCTAGTCGTATTACTAGTAAAGAAGCCATTCAAGAATTAGCGAAAGTATTACCTAATTTCTGGGGTGGTTCAGCTGACCTTTCATCTTCAAATAATACAATGATTGCTGGAGAAAAAGACTTTGAACCTGGACAATACGAAGGCCGTAACATTTGGTTTGGTGTTCGTGAATTTGGAATGGCAGCAGCAATGAATGGTATTATGCTACATGGTGGAACACACGTTTATGGCGGAACATTCTTTGTCTTTGTGGATTACTTACGTCCAGCTGTTAGATTATCAGCAATCCAAAAAGCACCGGTTACTTATGTGTTAACGCATGATTCAATTGCTGTTGGGGAAGATGGTCCAACACATGAGCCAATTGAACAATTATCAAGTCTACGCAGTATGCCAAATGTGAACTTAATCCGTCCTGCAGATGGTAATGAAGTGTCTGCTGCTTGGAAAGTAGCCGTGACATCAAAAGAAACACCAACTGTTTTAGCTTTATCTCGTCAAAACTTACCAGTTTTAGAAGGAACAAAAGAAAAAGCATATGAAGGTGTAGCTCGCGGAGCTTACGTTTTATCTCCATCTAAAGAGAGCACACCAGCAGGTATCTTAATTGCAACAGGTTCTGAAGTGAACTTAGCAATGGAAGCTCAAAAAGAATTAGCTAAAGAAGGTATTGATGTATCAGTTGTTTCAATGCCATCAACAGCGGTCTTTGATGCTCAAGAAGCGTCATATAAAGAATCAGTTTTACCAAAAGCTGTCACAAAACGTGTATCAATCGAAATGGGAGCAACATTTGGTTGGGAACGTTATGTTGGCTTAGATGGTAAAGTAATGGGAATCGATCGCTTTGGAGCAAGTGCTCCAGGAAACACTGTGATTGAAAACTACGGCTTTACTGTTGAAAATGTTGTTAAGACATTCAAGAGTTTATAGCATATACAAAGAGTGATGTAAGACACGTCTTACATCACTCTTTTTTTTAGTTAATTTTTTTGTTTTGACCAGCTTGTAGTCCTACAATGAGTAACACAAAAGTCATACCAATCAATAAGAATAAAGAAGGTTGCCAATTACCTGTTAGGTCATGTAAAAACCCAAATAAAAAGGGACCAATAGCTGCCAAGATATAACCAATTGATTGAGCCATTCCAGATAAGTCTGCCGCTTCTTTAGGTGTAGTAGTTCTTAAATTGAAAAACATCATGGCTAAACTAAAGGCAATACCTCCAGCAATACCGATAAAAATAATGGCAGTTGTAATAACTAAAGAGTTAGAAAACATTAGACCACTAATTCCTAATGTAAATAGAGTAAAAGAAGCAATAACAAGAGATTTTTGATTTTCTTTTTTCTCAGCTACGATTGGAATAATAAACGTCGTCGGTAAGAGAGTTAACTGTAGTAATGACAACATACCGCCTGACTTAGCACTAGGTATGCCTTGACTGATTAACATTTGAGGTAACCAAGCAACTAGTACATAAAAAATAAAGGATTGAATCCCCATAAAAAGAGAAATAGACCAAGCTAATGGAGATTGCCAAATAGAAGATTCTGAAGTGTTTGTTTCAGTTGTTTCTGCTATGTGATTATGTTTCATTTGAGGCAACCAACTAATTAAGGCGATTAAAACAAGAGCTAACCATAAAGTAAGTGCTTGATTCCACGTCCAGCCTAGCTTTTGAATAAGTGGAATACTAACTCCAGAAGCAATCGCTCCTGTTAAATTCATGCTAACGGAGTAAACTCCTGTAACTAAGCCACTTTGTTGATGAAATTCTTTTTTGACAATACTTGGAATTAAGACATTTCCAATGGCAATACCACAACCTAAAACAATAGTTCCAAGAAATAGTGTAGCTATACTAGGGATATAACGAATGCTTAAGCCTATTAGTAATAAGACAAGGGCAATAAAAATCGTTTTTTCAGTGCCGAATCGTCGTGCTAACTTAGGTGCAATAGGTGAGATTAAAGCAAAAGCAATGAGAGGAAGAGTTGTGATTAACCCAGCTTGTGCTCCTGTTAAATTTAACTCTTCTGTAATGGTTCCTACTAATGGACCTACTGATGTAATGGGTGCTCGCAAATTAGTAGCAACTAGTATAATGCCTAAAAGTAAGGCGTAATTAATTTTTTGTTTCAACTGACAACTTCCTTTCCAAAATAAAAAACATATAATATAATATGGCTTTGCATATTATATTATATGTTTTAGTATTTTACAACAATAGTTAAATAAATATCGTTTGTGGAGTTATTGATGTATTCATGAGAGAGGGTTGAATCAAAATTAATGCTATCATAAGTATTTAAGGTATAGTGCTTAGTTCCTACGACTAACTCTAACTCCCCAGTCATGACAGTGACAATCTCCGTTGAATTCTGTGTTTGATGAGTTCTTTTTATATGAGACTTGCCTTTTAAACAAACTCTGTAAACTTCAACGTTATCTTCTTGGAAAACAGGTTGGACTACCCAACCATTTTCCAAATCATTAATGAATGATGGTGTTTTTTCATTAGCAGAAGAAATAGTTGTCTCATTTTGACTAAAACCAAGTAATTTACTTAAAGGAATCTGTAAAGAATTCGCAAGTTTCCATAGGCTATTTAGAGTTGGATTGGAGCGTCCGTTCTCTATATTACTAATAGTAATGGCGCTAACTCCAGAAAGACTAGCTAATTCTTCAATTGTTAATTGTTCTTTTTTTCGAATTAAGCGCAACTCATTGCCGACTTGATCGCTTAAAAGTTGGTTGTTTTCTGTACTCATTAATCTTTGACATCTCCTGTATTAATCACTGGTTGTGTGCCTTTATCAGTGATAATTGAAACAAGTAAATTATTAATTAGTTGGACACGTCGATCATCGTTGAATTCGATATCTTGTCCTTGTTCAATTTGTTCCAGTGCCATTTGAGTCATTGATACGGCTCCTTCAACAATTGTTTGGCGGGCAGAAAGAATGGCACGAGCTTGCTGACGTTGAAGCATAGCACTAGCGATTTCTGTGGCATAGGCTAAATGATTTAATCGTGTTTCAATCACTTCCACACCAGCAATAGCTAGGCGCTCTTCTAATTCTATTTTAAGTTTTTCTGACACTTCTGTTGTATTTCCTCGTAAAGTAATATCCTCATCTTCAAAAGTATCATAAGGGTATTGAGAGGCAATGTGTCTAAGGGCTGTTTCACTTTGAATCGCCACAAAATTTAAATAATTATCTACTGAGAATAAAGCTTTTGCTGTGTCCACAACTCTAAAAACAACGACAGCTGAAATTTCAATAGGGTTACCATCAAAATCATTAACCTTTAGTAAAGCTGTATTAAAATTTTTCACTTTAAGTGAAATTAACGTTTTTTGAGTTAATGGAGTGGTAACGAAAAGTCCATTATCCTTGATTGTTCCAAGGTACTTACCAAAGAAAAGAATAGCTTTTGCTTGGTTTGGACCAACAATGGTTAAAGAGCTAATAAATAAACCAGAAATTAACCAAAGTAAGACACCGAAGATACCAGTGACAACTGTTTCATTAAGAATAGTGAGATAGAAAAGCCAACCTCCACCAATGACCATAAACAATAAAATTAAAAGACCTAGATAACCATTAATATGAAATGTATTTTTTTCTTTCATCTTGAATCCCTCGCTTTCTTTTATCTTAATGTTAGTATACTAAAACCTCAAAAACAATACTAACAAAAAAACAACTCACTCTTAAGAAAGAGAAAGTTGTTTTTTACAATATGTGTAACCAGAAATAGAGAAAATAGAACAAATCACGAAAAAGGCAATCATTGATAATGGGTTAGAAGAGAACCCACCAATAATAATAATAGAACCACCAATAAGTGCTAAGATAGGTGAAATTAAGCCAGTGAATACATTTGTTACTATTTTTTGTTTGTAAAGCATCAGTACTTTAATATAGAGAGCCATGTAGAATAGGTAACCAAAAACAATAGCTATTTCACTAATATCACCAGTTGTCATTAGACTAAATTTTTGTGATAAATAATGAATGAAAAACCAGAATAAAGAACAAGCCATACTAATTAAAGCAGAGTAATTTTTAGATAAGCCACGGTTATTTTTCACCACTTGTTCTGATGCTGGAATCATATTTTTAGTTGCTAGAGCGTAAGGCATACGAATATGTCCCAAAATAACGCCATTAACTACACCTAACATAGAAATTAAAATAAATAAAAGAATGATTACTTCACCACTTTTACCTAATAACATTTGTCCAACTTGAGTGACTGCACTGTTTCCTGTTGCTAAGATGTATTCAGGTCCAAGAATATGAGTCATACCTAAGAAATAAGATAGATAGACGATTAAAACAATAATAGGGGCAATAACTAAAGCAATAGGCATTGTTTTTTTAGGGTTTTTAACTTCTCCTGAGATGCTAAGAGAAATGGCCCAACCGTCATAAGAAAAGGCTGTTGGTGCTAAAGCTGCTAACCAACCCATACCTACATTGGTAAGTGGAACAGGATTAACATTACTAGGAATGTCTGGTTGTCCTTGATTAAAGAAAAGAGCGATAATACCAACACCAATTAAAGGAATCAATTTAATGAGAGACGAAATGACTTGAAAGTGACCGCCTAATGAGCTAGATAGGATATTAATGAAATAAAATAGCAGTAAATAGCCTAACCCAATTAGCATTTGTAAATCCAAGTTATCTGGTAAACCTAGAAGTAAGCACGTATAAATACCTGCTGCCCAAGCAACAACAACAGCAATCGTTGGGTAGTAAAGAAAAGTTTGGAACCAACCAACGGCACTTGCGATGCTTTCTGAATAAAAATCTTCAAAATAGCCAACAATCCCACCATTTTTAGTACTACGAGAAGCTAAATTTGTCAGTGAAATACTACCGAAAATGATACTAAAGGCACCAATAACAAAAACTAGGGCACCTAGAAAGACATTTCCACCAGTAAACATTAAAATGTCATCAACTTTGTAAAAAATACCAGATCCAATACAGATCCCAACAATCATGGCAGTTGCTGTCCATAAACCATATGATTTTTCTTGTTTAATAGAAAAGACCTCCTAAATAATATTCTATAAGGAAATATACCATATCTCTTTAGGAGAGGAAATAAAAAAAAGACCTTAAAATGGATATTCTAACTAAAAAGTAAGATAGAATAAGTTACTATTCATGGATTAATGGATATGTTAAACTAAAGATATTAATTGGATAGAGAAAGAAGTGACAAAATGAATCGAAAAGAAATGTTAACGAATATTTTATGGTTTGGTGGTTTAATTATTGTGCTATTTTTATTAAGAGCGTATGTGTTTACCCCAACTAACGTATCAGGTGATTCGATGAATCCAACAATGGTGGATAGAGAACGTGTCATCGCCTTAAAACAATCTAAGATTGAACGATTTGATGTCATTACTTTTCCAGCACCTGACAATCCAAGTAAAAACTACATTAAACGAGTGATTGGTTTACCTGGTGATACAGTGGAATATAAAAATGACACATTATTCATTAATGGAAAAGCTTACGAAGAGCCTTATTTAGACGAGTACAAAAACAATCCAACAGAAGGTACAGCAAGATACGGTTTACCTTTAACCCAAGATTTTAATATGGAAGAGTTACTAGGAGAAAAAACTGTTCCAGAAGGTCATTTATTTGTGATGGGGGACAATCGTCAAAACTCAAAAGATAGTCGTATGATTGGTTTTATTGAAGAAGATAAAGTCATGGGAAATGTAAAATTTGTTTTTTGGCCACCTGAAAAATGGGGAACATTTAACAACTAAGTTCATATCAAAAGAGGTGCTTCACTTTTTGAAGTCACCTCTTTTTTGATTTCTAGAAGTTATTTTTTAATTACAAATTATGATAAACTAAGGAGTATCTAGTCATAAGAGAAGGGGCGTTATTGTGAGTATTCAATTTGTTTTAGGGTCTGCTAGTCAAGACCATAGTAAAGAACTAGTTAAAGTTGCTGATGAATGGTTGCAACAATCTAGTGACCATGAAGTTTTTTACCTTGTCCCTAACCACGTTAAATTTGAAACAGAAATCCATGTCTTAAAAGAACTAGCCAAATTACCTAAGTATCAAGATTGGCAAAACATGGTTAGTATGCGACTTCAAGTCTTCAGTTTCTCTCGGTTAGCATGGTATTTCTTACAAAATACATCGGCTTATCAAAAGCAAGTCTTGTCTCCAACAGCTAAGTATATGATTTTAAGACAAGTATTAATTGAAGTAGGACCAAGCTTACACCTTTTTCAATTTGAAATTAATAAACCAGGATTTATTCAACAATTAGTTGATTTATTTGATGAGCTTCAAGAAGGCTTTATTACCTCAGATGATTTACTAGAGACTTTGAACGCGGTAAAGGTTAGTGGTCAACGGGTAGATGAGAGCGTTAAATTAGAAGATATTCAAGTTATCTATCAAGCTTACTCAGAACGAGTGGTGGAATTAAATAGTGATGGTCATGAGTTATTACTATCTTTGAAAGAATTTTTAGATACAAAAGAAATGCCCAATATGATGTTTATTGTGTCAGGTTTTTCTAATTTTACAGCAATTGAAAAGCAATTAATTGAAAGTTTAATGGCTGTCTCAGGAGAATTTAGATTATCCTTGGTTCTTGATAAAGCTTATACGCAACAACCACCAGAAACCATGGATTTATTTTTTAATACTGGTAGCCTTTATTTTGAATTGTATCAATTAGCTAGAGGCAAACAGTTACCTATATTGTTTGATCGCAAGGTTTCTGATGAAGAAGAAAAGACATCAATGGCTTTATTAGATGAGGTATGGCAAAACAGTCAACGATTATTGCCAGTGTCTGCAAAAAAAGTAAGTCATGAAGCTCAGCCTCTAAGGGTATGGCGTTGTGATGATGCTCATGGTGAGATGGTTGCTGTAGCGAAGGAAATCCGTCGTTTAGTAGCTGAAAAAGGGTATCGTTATCAAGAAATCAAAGTCATTACAAGAGACCTTGAGAGATACCAACAAGTGTTATCTCCTGTCCTGACTGAACAAGATATTCCTTTTTACTTTAATCAAGAAGAAGAGATGAAGCACCATCCTTTGATTGAACTGATTAATGCTTTATTTAGTATGAAGCAACATTTTTATCAATACAAAGATGTCCTAAGATTTCTTCGTTCCGAATTGTTTGACCCAATGAGTTTAGAAATGAGTGAGTTATCTGATTGGCAACAACGTCAGTTAGAGTTACGTGAAGCGATTGATTATACAGAAAATGTGGTTTTAGCTTATGGGTATAGCGGCATTGATTGGGTTAAGGAAAGAGATTGGCGATATGTGTACTACCAATACCAAGATGAAGAGCAAGCACTAGATAAAGATGTTGAAATCCAACAAGTGTCGAATCAGGTCAGACATTTGATTCGTGATTATGTGGCGAGCTTTTTTGATGAATTAGAGGAAGTGAAGCTAGGTAAAGAAGCTAGTTTAGCCCTATATGAATTCATGGTTCGTGTTGGTGTTGAAAAACAGTTAACTTTTATGCGTGATATTGCCTTAGAACGAGGAGACTTAGTTAAAGCTAGAAATCATGAACAAACATGGCAAGCTTTTGTGATGCTTTTAGATGAGTACACAGAGTTAATGGGTGAGATGCCTTTTGAGCTTGAAGAGTTTATTCAAATTATCAAAACAGGTTTAGAAGGATTAACATACAATAAAGTCCCCACAACATTAGATCAATTAGAAGTAACGTCAATGGATTATGTCCAAGCTAAAAAAAGCAAAGTCACCTTTATTATTGGTGCTACAGATCAGCAGTTACCAAGAAAAATTGAGAACAAAACCTTACTTTCAGATGATGAGCGTTTGTTGTTAAAAGAAGAGCTACCTTTTGAAAAGTATTTGAAAAAGAATCATACAAAAGACTCCGCTAAGGAACCCTTTATTTTTTATTTAGCCTTACTTTCTGCAGAAGACGAAGTTATCATTACTTATCCTTCAAGTAGTGATAGCAGTAAAGAATTAAAAATATCTCCCTTTGTGACGCAATTGAAAACGTCTCTAGGGATTAAGGAAGCAGTCATATCTCAAGGCTTTAAAATTGGAAAAGAGATTCAACTGGATGATTTTTCAACAGATAGTGTCTTGTTAAGAGAATGGATTGATTTTAAACGCCAATTAATGGAAGAACACGAAGCAGTTCCTTGGTTGTTCCATCAATTAGAAAAACGTCTTCTTAAAAATAACCCATTAAAAACAGAAACATTACTAGCTAGTTTGATCCATAAAAACATTCCTGAGACACTTAGTAACGTCTCTGTTGAACAGCTATATGGAGATACGGTGTATGCTTCTGTTTCAAAAATTGAAAACTTTCATAAATGTCAGTATAAATACTTTTTAATGTATGGTTTAGGTTTGAGAGAAAGAGATCAATTTGAGCTCTCTCCAGCTGCTACTGGTGATTTTTATCATGAAGCACTAGATCAGTTTTTCAAAGAGATTATTAAAGGCAAATATATTTTAAGTCAAATGACTAAAGAAGAAGTTGATTTAGTTACGCAAGCAGTGTTAAAAGAAGTATTAGGTCAAGATAAGTTTGGTATTTTAAGTACAACCAATCGGATGAATTATATTAAATATCAATTGTCACAAACCATTCAACGAGTCGGTTGGTCTCTAAAAAAACAAAGTGAGCGTAGTAACATGAATGTGATTCAAACAGAAGTTTTATTTGGTCAAATTCTTCAAGAGAAAGGGCTAGCCAGTTTAGATTTTGATTTAGGAAACAAGAAAAAACTAAAAGTTCGTGGGAAAATTGACCGTGTGGACAAAATGACTGTAGAAGATGATGTGTATCTATCTGTTATTGATTACAAATCAAGTAAGCATAATTTCGATTTTGTGGAGGCTTATTATGGACTTGCTCTTCAAATGATTACCTATTTAAATGTCACTCTAAACAATGCAGTTGCTTTAGTGGGACAAGAGGCAAAAGCAGCTGGAGCTTTCTATATGCATGTCAAAAATCCTATTTTAACTGGTAGTGAGAAAATAACCACTGAAACAATAGAAGAAGAATTACTGAAGACATTTCAGTATGAAGGGTTATTAACAGATGAAGAACGGGTATTAGAGTTGTTGGATAAGACTATGGAGCCTGGAGTAAAGTCAGCTGTTTACCCGTATCAACAACTGAAAAAAGAAACCATGAAATCCTCTCAGTTTGTGTCTCAAGAAGAGTTAGACTTTTTATTAGCTAACAACCAAGAAAAATACAAAGAAGCAGGTAAAGGTATTTTTGAAGGGTCTGTAGACTTAAATCCAGCCTATAGAAAACAAAGAAGAATAGCCTGTGAGTATTGTCCATTTAGAAGTGTTTGTCAATTCGATGTGATGTTAAAAGAAAATAACTACCATCGTATTGAGGAGTTAAGTAAAGAAGAGATTATGAAGACGCATTGTGAGGTAGAGAAAAATGAAGATGACTAATATTCCCTTAAAGCCAGAAAACAGTCAATACACAGATAAACAATGGCAAGCGATTTATGATGGCGGTGATAATTTACTGATTTCAGCCTCAGCAGGATCAGGGAAAACAACAGTCCTTGTTGAACGCGTGATTCAGCATATCAAATCAGGTATTAATGTAGATGAACTTTTGATTGTTACCTATACAGAAGCTGCTGCTAAAGAGATGAAACAACGGATTCAAGCAGCGGTTCAGCAAGGGATTAATGAAGAGGTTGATCTTGAGAGAAAACAACATCTCATTAAACAGCTTAGTCTACTCCCTACAGCTCCAATTAGTACTCTACATGCTTTTTGTTTAACAGTTATCAGAAAGTATTATTACTTGATTCATATTGATCCAGTGTTTCGTTTATTGACAGATGAGACAGAAATTGACTTGTTGAAAGAAGATGTGTGGGATGAAGTAAGAGAAACGTTATACGGAGAGAATCAAGAAGCTTTTTACCGCTTAACAGAAAATTTCTCTAATGACCGAAATGATAACGGACTAACCAATTTGATTTTTTCTTTAGCAACTTTTGCTCTTTCTAATACAGAACCAAATGCTTGGCTAAATGGCCTAGAAAAACATTATCAAATTGAAGATAGCATTGTGACAAGCGAGTTGTATCAAGAATTAATGAAGCCTAGTTTAATCAAAGACGTGACAGAATTAGTTGAAAAAAGTGAGAAGTTGATTAATAGTGTCACTGGAGAACCTGATTTTGAGAAAACCATACTTGTGTTTCAAGAGGATCAGCAGCTATTAACTAGTCTATTAAACTTGATTGAATCAGATGATCTAGAAGGGTGTTATCAATTACTTCTTAAGATTAAGTTTCCTGTAATAAAAGGACCAAGTAAAAAAACAAGTCCAGAAGAAGTGATGACTTATTATGAAGAATTGAAAAAAGACCGTGATGTGATTAAAAAACAAGTAGCCACACTAAAGAAAAACTACTTTACTTATTCACCAGAAAAAATGCTTTCTTTGATGAAAGAAGCTCGACCAATTGTCAGTGAAATGGTAGCAGTGTGTCAAACGTATTTAAAGGCTTTCTCTAAACAAAAAGAGGAAAAGAATTTAGTCGATTTTAACGACTTAGAACATTTGACCTTAGCTATTTTAAGACAAGAAGAAGAAGGACAGTTTGTGCCTTCTGAAGCCTCGACTTACTATCGTCATAAGTTTAAAGAAGTATTAGTAGATGAGTATCAAGATGTCAATCGTCTTCAAGAAGGTATTCTTTACTGGTTGCGTCAACCTGACACCAGTCAAGGAAATCTGTTTATGGTAGGAGATGTGAAGCAATCTATTTATGCTTTCCGTCTAGCAGATCCAACTCTGTTTATTGAAAAATACGAGCAGTTTGCCACTGAAGAAGAGGGACGTAGAATTATTTTAGCAGAAAACTTTCGTTCTAGAGGGAGTGTTTTAGATTTTACGAATCTAGTATTCAAACAATTGATGGATAAGGAATTGGGCCAAATTGAGTACGATAGAAGTGCTGAGTTGATAACAGGTTTTACTGGATATCCAGAAAGTACGCAACATGATACGGAAATTCTGATTTATGAAAGCGAGTCAGATAGTGAAGAAACAGAGGATAGCCTTGAATTAAGTTTTGAAGTTGAAGACAAAACGGAAGGTGAATTGTTACTTGTTGGGCAAAAAATTCAAGAATTGATAGCAAGCGAATTTCCTATCTATGATAAAAAGAATCAAATAAGTCGACCTATCACGTATCAAGATATTGTCTTACTTAGTCCTACTAAAAAGAATAATTTAGTCATTCTAGATGTCTTTAAAGAACTGGGTATCCCCCTATTAATTAATGACACACAGAACTATTTCCAAGCAACTGAAGTCAAAATAATGATTGCTTTACTTCAAATTATTGATAATCCCTATCAGGATATTCCTTTAGCAGCTATTTTACGTTCTCCAATTGTTGGCTTGAAAGAAAATGATTTGGTTAGAATTAGAGAATATGATAGAAAAGGTTATTTTTATGATGCGTTAAAAGCTTATTTAGCTAAAGAAAGTCAAGTGGATTCACTTTTTCGTAAAGTGACAGATTTTCATGAGCGCTTTATTTATTGGAGAGAAATAGCTCGACAAGAAAAATTAGTCACGTTGATTTGGACAGTTTATCAAGACACAGGATTACTAGAATACGTGGCAGGTATGCCTTCAGGAAAACAACGTCAAGCAAATCTTCATGCCCTATATGAGCGAGCGTCTTCTTATGAGGAAATGAGTTTTAAAGGTTTGTTCCAATTTATTCGCTTTATTGAGAAAATGCAGGCAAAAAATAAAGACTTAGCTGAACCAAATAGCATGAATGAAGAAGAAAACGCCGTACGAGTGATGACGATTCATGCTAGTAAAGGATTAGAATTTCCTGTGGTGTTTGTTTTAGACATGAACAAGCAATTTAATATGACGGACATCAACAATCAATCATACATTTTTGACGAGGCTTTAGGAGCAGGGATTAAGTTACTGGATTCAACTGAACGAGTGAAGTATGAAACGCTGCCCTATGTCTTAATTCGAGAACAAAAACGTCGGAAATTATTAGCTGAAGAAATGAGAAAACTTTATGTGGCTCTGACTCGAGCTGAAGAAAAGCTCTTTTTAGTCGGTTCTTATAAAAATAAGGAAGCTGCTTTTAAAAGTTGGCAAGAAAATATTTCTTCTGATCATTTGGTGTTACCAACATCATCTAGATTAGGACAACGTAGTTTACTTGGATGGGTTGGTTTAAGTTTAGTGCGTCATCCTGATTTAATGAAAGACTATCCAGAAATTGAAATTGAGGCATTAAAAGGGTTAGCAACTATGCCAGGCAAATTTAAAGTAACTTTTGTGAGTTTAGAAGATTTAAAAGTGTCTCAACAAGCTGAAGAAGATACTGAATCTATGATACAGACTGTGTCAAAAGAAGCTAATCCACAATTATTGAAGGAGATAGTAGACCGTCTTAATTTTAATTATTCCCACGAATCTGCAACAAGAACGACTAGTTACCAATCTGTTTCAGAAATCAAACGATTGTTTGAAGATCCTGATATGAAAGAACTACAGGTACTTGATATTTCCAACAAATTAAGTACTAAAGCACATCGTGTCGTAGGAGAAGAGCTGGCTAAACCGAACTTTTTACAGACAAGTAAAGTGATTACCTCAGCAGAAATTGGAACAGCGACTCATTTAATCTTGCAGTTAGTTGATTTGACTGAGCAACCAACGAAAGAAAAAATTGATCAAATAGTGGCATCTCTTTCAGACCAACAAGTTTTAGAAGAGGCCATCGCTAAAAAAATCGATACAGAGATGATCGCTAATTTCTTTGAAACAGAGCTAGGGCAACTACTTGTTAGTCATCATGAGTCAGTGAAACGAGAACAACCTTTTTCTTTATTACTTAAAGCCAGTGATATTTTTACTGATTTTATTGGTAAAGGAGATGATCGTTTACTTATTCACGGGATTATTGATGGGTTTGTTGAAATTGAAAACGAGTTAATTTTGTATGATTTTAAAACAGATTATATCCCGCAAGAAGCAGAAGAAACTGCTATACAAGCAGTGAAGCAGAAATACACAGGGCAGTTGAATTTATATAGACAGGCCTTAGAGCAACTAAAGGGAAAAAAAGTGACATCTGTTAAGTTAGTCCTATTAAGAGCAGGCAAACAGATAGAAATGGGCTAGATGTAAAAAAATATAGTTATGTAGTCAGAAAAGTGGTACAATTTAATCATAAAAAGGGGGGATAATCATGTATAAAACATCTGGACAATTGAAACAAGAAGCACGAGATAGTTTACGAGGAAGATGGAAGGATGCTGTGTTATTAAACTTAGTACCATCACTACTCCAAATTATTTCTATGTTTTTAGTCGCAATGGCTATTGCAGCAGTTATCTTTTTTGTTTCATTATTTGCAACATCGTCTAGTTTTGAATCGGGTACACATGTTGGGCAAACTAATTTTGAACGAATTTTTGAGGAAGAGTTTGATGATTTAAATGACGAAGAATGGCTTCACGACAACTATAACCCTGAAGATTATTCTAACTCATCTGCTATAAGTGCCGCAGCTTCAGCGAGCTCATCATCATTTATGGCGCCTATTATTGGCTTAGTCACCTCATTTTTAACAATCGGTATATCATTTACCTTTTTAGATGTGATTAGAAAGAGAGAACAACAAGAAATGGGCTTTAAAAATGCTTTCCGCATTTTTAATGGCAATGACTTTGTACCAGTCTTACTTATCAATATTTTAACGTATATTTTTAAGTATTTATGGACATTGCTCTTTATTAT
Source organism: Candidatus Vagococcus giribetii (assembly GCF_017316185.1). GTDB lineage: Bacteria > Bacillota > Bacilli > Lactobacillales > Vagococcaceae > Vagococcus > Vagococcus giribetii. The sequence continues at coordinate 33,609 of NZ_JAFLVX010000032.1, forward strand.
TCCAGGTATTATCAAGTCTTACGCCTACTCACAATCTTATTTTATCTACAAGGATTTAGCGGCACATAAAAATGTTCGCAGTATGGGAGCAACTAGCTTTATTACAGAAAGTAAAGAGTTAATGGTTGGTCACAAAGGAAGACTATTCTGGTTAGATGTTAGTTTTATTGGTTGGTACCTACTTGGTTTCTTTACTTTTGGGATTGGTTTCTTATGGATTAATCCATATGTTCAAACTACAAAAGCAGCCTTCTATAATGACTTAGCAAAAGACCGCTACACAGTGGTTGAAGTTGAAGAGGTAGAAGAAGACGACGAATGGACCAATTTTTAAAGAATGAGATGATTCTCATTCTTTTTTTATTGTTTTGATAGCATTTAATCAAATGAATTTAAGGTAGATAGAGTAATATACATTCATACCAATTATCCCGAATTGGTTTTTCATACTTAACTCTTACCGAGAGAGTGAAATAACAACCTTCATTTCCGCTAAAGCGACGGCTTTAGTGGTTTTTTTTTATGTTTTAATTTATAATGAGAATGTATGTTTGTATAGGGAGGTTAGAAATGACGAATGAGTTAAGGTTTCCTTTAAAAAAGGATACATCCAGAAAAATTATTCATATTGATATGGATGCTTTTTATGCCTCTGTTGAAGAGCGTGATCATCCAGAGCTTAAGGGACACCCTCTAGTCATTGCAAGGCATCCAAGAGACACAGGGGGAAAGGGTGTTGTCACAACAGCTAATTACGAGGCTAGAAAATACGGGATTCACTCTGCTATGAGTGCTCAAAAAGCCTATGAATTATGCCCGAAAGCCAACTTTGTCCAAGGAAACCGTCAACACTATGCCGAGATTTCAAAAGAAATTCATCGGATATTTCATGAGTACACAGATGTTATTGAGCCATTGTCACTAGATGAGGCTTATTTAGATGTCACAACTAATAAAAAAAATATCAAGAGTGCTATAAAAATAGCTCGCATGATTCAATTAGACATATGGAAGAAGCTACGATTAACTTGTTCTGCAGGTGTTAGTTACAATAAATTTCTTGCTAAATTGGCATCAGATTATGAAAAACCTCGAGGCTTAACAACTATTTTACCTGATGAAGCTGAAGCCTTTTTAATGGATATACCAATTGAGGATTTTAATGGAATTGGGAAAAAAACAGTCCCTAAAATGCATGATATGGGTATCTATTATGGTCGAGATTTAGCAGCAAAAAGTGAGATGGAATTGATTCGTCATTTTGGTAAGATGGGGTATTCGTTGTACCGGAAAGTCCGGGGGATTCATGATAGTCCTGTGGAACCAAATCGAGGGAGAAAATCTGTTGGAAGAGAGAATACGTTTGCTCGTCCTTTAGTAACAGAGGAGCAGGTGGTCATACAATTAAGAGAACTAGCAAAAGACGTGGAAAAGTCATTAAAAAAGGCTCAACTTCATGGACAAACCGTTGTATTAAAAGTGCGAGATAAAGAGTATGAAACATACACTCGAAGAGTCACTCTAACGGATTATGTAGATGACCAAGAAACGCTTTTTTTTCAAAGTAAACAACTATGGGATAGTTTTGATTTACTTGAAAAAGGGATTCGCTTATTAGGTATTACAGTAACCAACCTTGAATCAAAAGACTATGAATTAATAAAATTACCTTTATGGGAAAAAAATTGACGTAAAAAAAGAAGCTTAAGCGTTTTATGCTTAGCTTCTTTTTTTTGTTAGTTGACTGATTGTTGGTTTGAGATTTCAAGTAATTTTGTTTTTAAATCTTCTTCCATAACAGTTAATTCAATTTCTGCATTACGACGTTTTTCTTTACCTTCTTTTTGGATACGTAATGTTTCTTGAATTGTTTCAATTAAATCATTTTGTGTTTTTTGTAAGGTTTCAATATCAACAATGCCACGTTCATTTTCTTCTGCTGTTTCAATAGCAGAGATTTTTAGCATTTCTGAATTTTTTGTTAGTAAATCATTTGTTGTTTGAGAAACTTGACGTTGAGCTGTCACAGCATCTTTTTGACGTAATAAGGTTAAAGCGATAGCAACTTGGTTTTTCCATAAAGGAATAGCTGTGTTAATTGACGCTTGAATTTTTTCTGCAAGGGCTTGATTCGTATTTTGAATTAAACGAATTTGTGGAGCTTGTTGAATCGTGATTTGACGACCTAGTTTTAAATCATAAGTTCGTTTTTCCAAACGATCGACAAACTGGTTCAAGTCATTTACGATTTGAGCGTCCATTTGGTCACCACTTTGTTCAGCGACTTTCATAGCTTCAGGAATAGTCACAGTTTCTAGTTCTTCAATTTTTAATTCACCGGCCGCAATATAAATGTTTAAGGCATCAAAATAGTCTTTGTTTTTATTATAGAGTTGCTCAAGCATTAAGTTGTCTTGTAGTAAACCATTTTTTTCTTTATCTAATTTGACAGCAATTTTATCAATTTGAGCACCGATTTTTTGGTATTTGGCAGTCACTTCATAGACAGATTGCTTCACTTTACCAAACATTTTTCTAAAGATATTACCATCTCGAGCTTCTAATTCACTAGGGCTTGCTTCATTAAGACGGTACATTAACTCTGTTAAAGAATCTCCCATAGGTCCAATATCTTGTGCTTGAACATGGTTTAACATTGTATGAGAAAACTCACCTAATTTTTGTTGCGCTGCGACACCGTAACTTAAAACAGCTTGAGAATCACTGGTATCGATTTGAGCCGCTAATTCACGGGCCTGTTTTTGTCTTTCTTCAGGCAATTTATCAATTACTTTTGTTGCTACAGACGTATTTGTTTGTAATTTTTCTTCTTGTACAGTTAGTTTAGACGCATCTGGTGCTTCAAATGGGTTGCTAAGTAAATCATCTAATGTATTAGTTACTGGAGTAACATCTTTTAATTCATCAGTCATTTAGATATGCTCCTTTTCTTGTTTGTATTCTTCAATGTCTTTTTCACGATCAATGTTTTGCTTTGCAATAGAAAGCTCTACATCTAAGTCTTCTAAATCATCTTTAACAAAGTCTGCATAATCTTTCACGATTAGTTGAGAGACTTCTTCAATGGCAGTTGCACATTGGTTTAAAGCGTCAAAAGTATCTTTAGTTTTCAATTCGTGATTGTTGATCTCAATATACTTAGAAGTTAACTCTACAAGATTTGGTAAATGATTGTAAAGGAAACGGTCTGATTGATGTAATTTGTTTGGCTCTTTCACGATTTCTTTAAACATAGCGCGACTTGCTTTTAAGGTGTCATAACGTAAATTAATGGCCTTAAGTTTTGCAACTTGTTGCATGTTGTCTTCAAGAGTTGTGATTTGTTTTCTGGCATCAGCCATTGTTTCTCTAAAGAAAATAATTTCTTTATCGTTCATACCAAACTCAGCATAATGAGCTTCTTTTTCTTTTGTTAACTCAGGCATTTCGTTTTTAGCAGACGCTTTGTTCTGACTGAAAACTGTTTTGATTAACAATAGAACTGCAAAAAAGATTGAAAAGAAGAGTGCTACTGATAAAATCGTATGAATGAAGGGTGAGTGCCCGTCAAAAATAATAGTTAACGGTATTAAAATCACAATAGCACCAAGCATTTTGATTAATTTCGATTGTTTATTTTGTTTCATATGGTTTCACTCCTATATGGTTTTATCCAATATTCTTTGTCTTAAAAACATTCTATCACAGTAGTTAGGAAATCATATCAGTCTAGGGATGGATTTCTATCTGATTTAACAAAAACCTAAAAAAACTACTAGTATTATTGAAATGAAAGGTCTTTAAAGGTATCATAAGCATCATATGGATCACAGACAAGGAGAAAAAAATGACAGAAAAATTTGAAGAGAAAACAACAAATCGTCAAGTTATTTATGAAGGTCATATTATTGAGGTTGTCCTAGATGATGTCTTGTTACCTAATGGAAAAATGGCGAAAAGAGAATTAGTCTTTCATAACGGTGCAGTTGCTATTATAGGGATAACTAATGAAGAAAAAATTCTTTTAGTAAGACAATTTCGTAAAGCTTTAGAGAAAAGTATTTTAGAAATACCCGCTGGAAAAATTGAAAAAGACGAAACAGATCCTTTAGAAACTGCTAAGCGTGAGTTAGAAGAAGAAACAGGATACCAAGCAAAAGAAATGAAAAAAGTGACACAATTTGTTGCTTCACCAGGTTTTTGTAATGAAGAGTTAACGATTTATGAAGCAACAGGTTTAGTCAAAGTAGATAATCCGCTTCCTCAAGACGAGGATGAATTTTTAGAAGTAGTTGCGTTAACTTTAGATGAAGCAAAAGAAAAAATAGCAAGTGGAGAAATTTGTGATGCTAAAACAATTTATGCTATGCTATATTGGGAAAATCAGCGTAAGTAAGGAGGATATAGATGTTTAGAAAAGAAAAAGAAACGAATGAAGAGCCTCCGATGAAAAACGAAGAGCCGCAAATTCTAACAAGAAGTCGTGTTAGAGAATTTAAAAAGAATAAAAAAAGAAATACTTGGTTAAATAAAGCCATTATAATAGTTGCTATTTTATTAGCTATTACAATTTATGCTGTATTAAAACTTTAATTTATGTTGAGGAGTGTTTGTGTTGAAAATCGGTATTATTGGAGCAATGAGTCAAGAAGTTGAGAGACTGAAAGAAAAGTTAGTTGATTGTGTTACTTGGGAAGAAGCAGGGGCTAAATTTTATCAAGGAACAATTGGTGAGCATGATGTTGTCGTCACTCAATCAGGTATTGGAAAAACCTTAGCAGCTGTTACAACGACTCTTTTAATTAGTCATTATAAAGTAGAAGTTGTGATTAATACAGGTTCTGCTGGTGGTATTGGTGAAGGATTAGCTATTGGAGACGTGGTTATTTCTGACAAATTAGCTTATTCTGATGTAGATGTGACAGCTTTTGGTTATGAATACGGTCAAATGGCTCAAATGCCTCTTTTTTATGAAGCGAATGATGTATTAGTACAAGCAGCAATGGAAGCTTCAAGTAATAATATGTTAAATGGTCGCGTTGGTTTGATTGTTTCTGGTGATACTTTTGTTCATAGTCAAAAACAAATTAATGAGATAAAGGGTCATTTTCCAACTTGTTTAGCTAATGAAATGGAAGGAGCAGCTATTGCTCATGTTGCCCATCAATACAACGTTCCTTTTGTGGTTATTAGAGCGATGAGTGATGTGGGTGACGAAAATGCTAGTGTTAATTTTGATGAGTTCATTATTGAAGCAGGAGAAAAATCGGCTAAGATGGTCTTAGCTTTATTATCAGAGATCAAAGAAGGAGACTTGTAAAATGGAAGCTTTGTTATCGATTGATTACACATATGATTTTGTGGCAGATGACGGGAAACTGACAACAGGTAAGGTTGGTCAAGAGATTGAAGAGGCTTTAGTATCACTAACAAAACAATTTATCGAGTCTGGTGATTTTGTTGTGATGGCAATTGATGGTCATGATCCAGAAGATTACTATCATCCGGAAAACAGTTTGTTTCCACCTCATAATGTCATTGGTACGAGTGGTAGAGATTTATACGGCTCTTTAAAACCACTTTATGAGGCTCATCAAGACGAGGCTCATGTCTATTGGCTTGATAAACGTCATTACTCAGCATTTAGTGGTACAGACTTAGATATACGCTTACGTGAACGACATATTACGAAGGTTCATTTGACTGGTGTTTGTACGGATATTTGTGTCTTACACACAGCAGTTGATGCTTATAATTTAGGCTATGACATTGTCATTCATGAAAACTGTGTTCAAAGTTTTGACGAAGAAGGTCATCGATGGGCGTTACGTCATTTTAAAAACACATTAGGTGCAGAAATTCGTTAAAAAAAATAAACTCCTTCACTGAAAGAAAACTAATTTCTTTCAATGAGGGATTTTTTTAAATATGAAAGATAAAAATAAGAATAATAGCTAGAACAACTTGAAGCATACCAACAGCTAACGCATAGATTAAGTAACGTAATCCTTCTTTAAAGAACTTAGCAAAATCAAGACGCAACCCAATAGCTGCTAGCGCTGTAATTTCAAACCAACCACTGACAAAGTGAGCACTTTGGCTAATTCCTTCTGGCAGATGGACTAAGCTATTTAAGGTACAAAAGAAGATGAAGCCAATAATGTACCAAGGAAGTGGTAACTTTTTCTTAGTAGTTGCTATCACGTGTGTATCGGATTTGACTCTATCCTTTTCAGTAAATTTAGAAAAGCTAAACACAACGACAACTAATAAAATGATTCGCATGATTTTGAATAGCGTCGCGAACTCAACGACTTCAGGACTAACCATACTCGCACTTGCTACTACTTGACCAACTGATTGTAATGTCCCACCAATCAATGCACTTTGTGGCATTACTGAAGTATAAAGTCCTGTAGCGATAAAAGGAAGCAGTAACATTAAGACGGTTCCTAATAAATTAACGAGGGTAATGACTTGTCCTTTTTCATGTTCATCTGCTTCGATTTCTGGGGCGATGGCTCCAATTGCGGAAGAACCACATACAGCATTTCCCCCGGCCATTAGAAGGCCTATTTTTTTTGAAAAGCCCATTTTTCGCCCGATATAGTAGACACCAATAATGGTGACAGTCATTTGAATGACAACAAAAGCAATACCGTTAAGTCCCATTTGGGCAATGGTTTGGAAGGTTACTGTTGTTCCAAGAAGTACAATAGATAATTCTAGTAATTTACTTTCAGCTAATTTAGTACCTGCTCCTAAAAAGGATTGTTTGAAGAATGTATTACCTAACAGAATACCTAATAAAATAGCAATAGTGGCAGCGCCAATTGTAGGGAGCCAAATGGCAATAACCTTACTAATAGCTGCTACTAAAAAGGATAGGAGTAAACCTGGAAGTATTTTTTTGGTTGTTTGAATCATTTACATCACACTTTCTTTTAATTGATAACAAAAGTATAACTTTCTTTTTTACATTTGAGAAATATATAGTTAGAATAGTAACTATAAGAAAAATAAATAGTAGGTGAGAAGATGTTTAAATTATTAATGACTTTTCGTGTGGCATACGAGACGAGAAATTTTTCTAAAGCAGCAGAGGTTTTATTTATTTCGCAACCAGCTGTATCTAACCAAATCAAACAATTAGAAGAGGAGTTCCAGTGTGTCTTATTTAGACGAAAGGGCAAGCAAGAGATGCATCCAACCCCCTCAGCAGATGTCTTATATCACCGAGTTTTAAATCTAAAAGATGATTGGGATGAAACGGTTAGACTTGTAAAAGAAAGCGATAAAAAGCAAATAGTGTGTCGCATGAGTGCGTCTAATACAATCTCGGTGTACTATTTACCAGAATTATTGATTGAATTGATAAAGGAATTCCCAGAAGTTAGATTTGAAATAGATATGAAAAATTCAGAGGAAGTATTGCAGGAGATGAATCAACATCATATTGATTTTGGTTTTATTGAAATGCCTTTAATGACTGATGGGATGAATCGAATTGAAATGATGAGAGATGAGTTAGTTCTTGCCGGCAATTTATCTAGTAATTTATGGATTAGCCGAGAAGAAACATCAGGGGTTTATCACTATATGGAGCGCTATTTATTAAATCAAAACATTAAACCAGAGCGTTTGTATGTTAAGAATAATGAAATCATTATTAAGATGTTGGAACAAGGTATTGGTAAGAGCATGATTTCAAGAAAAGCTGTCCCTAAGGGGCTTTCCTATGAGACTCTCGGTGAGACCTACAAACGACCATTGTATTTCTTAAAGAAAGATTACGTTGTTCAAGAAGAATTAATGGGAATAGCAAAAGTGATTGAGTCTTTTTATTCATAGAGAAGAGGGCAAAAAAACAACCGACACAAACTTTTAATGTCGGTTGTTTTTTTATAGTTAACAGTATTCTGCGCGTTCGCCACCGATTAGTTTAGGTCGGTTACCAAGTGCTGTAACATGAGCACTACCTAATGTGTTTAGTGATGGTCTAATTGGGACTTGGACGTGTCTAATGTGCATACCAATTGAGGTATCTCCAATATCAATACCAGCATCTGCAATAATGTGTTCAACTTCAACAGGATCCTTCATTCCTAAATAAGCAGCCGTCGCAGTTGATCCGCCTGCATGGCGTTTAGGCACAACAGAAACTAAATCAAATCCAAATTGTTTTGCTACTTCTCGTTCAACTGTTAGAGCACGATTGATATGTTCACAGCCTTGAACAGCTAAGTGGATATGTCGCTCTGAAAGGTAATCGATAAGTGTTTCAGCAATCACTTTACCAACTTCTTCGCTTGAGTTTTTACCAATAACACCACCAACAACTTCACTTGAACTACAACCAACAACGAAAATATCACCAGGTTGTACGTTGGCTTTTTCGATTACATCTTCTGTAATGGTAATCAAGTCTTTTTTTATTTGATTTAAATCTAACATATGAGGTCATCTCCTATTTTCTTCTATTGAAATTATAGCATAAGAGAAGAAAAAAGAGTAAATTTCCCACTAGTTAAAAAAATTAGGTACAATAGAGACATAATAGGAGGAATGCAAAATGGTAAAACCAATTTTAGTTGTCAATGTGCCCTTAACAGAAGAAGAACTAAAGGAATTAATAGAACTTGCCCCGACATATAAAGTAGTAGAGACTCTTGAAGAAGACGATCGTGTAGAAGATGTGGCCATTATGTATGGTTGGAATCAATCACTAGGCCAAAGGATTCTTTCGACTCCTTCCAATCAATTGAAATGGATTCAAGCAGAATCAGCAGGATATGATCATATTGATACTGAAAGCTTGAGTCACCAACATATATTATTAAGTAATGCGAGTGGTATTCATGGACATCAAATGAGTGAATCCATTTTAGGTATGATTTTTGCTCATACACGAAAAATAAAAGAGGCCATTCTTCAACAAGAGAAAAAAAACTGGTTAAAACCAGAAGGACTAAGTGATTTGAATGGTAAGAAAGTGATGATTGTGGGAACAGGTCATATCGGTGAGCGTTTGGCAGAAATTTTACAAGTCTTTCAAACAGAAGTAACAGGTGTTAATCGAAAAGGACGGGAAGTACCTCATTTTGATCACATTGTTCGCCAAGAAAATATTCAAACAGTTATAGGCGACATGGATATTATTATAAGTTTATTACCTGATTCAATGGAAACAAAGCATTTCTTTAATAAAGAGTTATTTTCAATTATGAAGCCTGGTGTCATGTTTATTAATGCAGGCAGAGGTGGAACCGTTAATACAGCGGACTTAATTGACTATTGTCAAAATCAGACTATTGGATTTGCTGGACTAGATGTTTTTGAAGAAGAACCTTTACCAGAAACAAGTCCACTATGGCAATTAGAAAATTGTTTAATAACTCCTCATTCATCAGGTATGTCAGATCAATACTATCGTCGTTTACATCCTATTTTTATGGCTAATTTCACTCACTTTTTAAAGACAGGCGATATAGAAGTGAATAAAATTAATCTAACATAATAAAAAAGAAGTCCAAGTCGGACTTCTTTTTTTAATTAAATTGAATGCAAACAATTTCAGGTGCATAGATGTCTTTTTGTAATAAATGAAGCTCTCCTGAATTTGTGTCACGTTCGAATAGAGTTAAGTTATCTGTATTTTGATTTGCCACGACTACAAATTGTTGATCAGGTGTGATATCAAAATCTCTTGGGAAATCTCCTTCAACTGAAATAAGTTGGATTAACTCAAGTTCTTGAGTGTTTTCGTCAATGTGGTAAACAGCTAAAGAGTTATGTCCACGGTTTGACGCATACAGAGTGCTACCATCTTTTGACACACGAATGGCTGCGCCACCGTTAAATTCAGCATAACCTTCTGGTAAAGTTGAGATAACTTGTTTTTCAGTGAATTCACCTGTTGCTTGGTCGTAAGCTAAAACAACAACATCACTTGATAGCTCACCGAATAAATAAGCTACTTGATTATTTGGATGGAAGACAATATGTCGAGGTCCAGTTCCTGGATTAGCTTTAAAAGTAGCTACTTCAGTTAGCTTTCCTTCAGAGTCAACGTCATATGTATAAACAGTATCGTTTCCTAAGTCACAAGCTACTAAACGGTTATCTGGTGTTAAGTCAGAGTAGTGAGCATGAGGAATTCCTTGATTTTCATGAGGACCATTTCCAGTGTGTTCAATGCGATCTGCTAAACTTAAAGAACCATCTTCGTTTATTTTGTAAGATGTAATTAAACCTTTATGGTAATTAGCTCCATAAACAAGTTGTCTTGCTTCATCAACTGCTACATAACAAGGTGGAGCTCCTTCTTCAGATATACGGTTTAAAAAAGTATAAGTGTTGTCATCATTTTTTTGATAAGCAGCCACGCCACCTAAACTACCATCTTTAGAAACAGCATAGATTGTTTCTTTATCTGAGATTGCTAAAAAAGTTGGGTTATCTTCTTTAATTAATGGTTGTAAGTTAATTAATTCTTTTTTTTCTGTATCTAATTCGATTGAATAAATCCCTTGGCTGTCCTTTTTAGTGTAAGAACCTAAAATCATTTTTTGCATCAAAGCTACATCCCCTTCATATATATTTCTTAACAGATTATAACATAAATGAAAGCACTATAATTAAAAATACGTGAAATTATCAGAAAAGAAAGCAAGAGTCTCTACACCATCTTGAAGGTTGTTGTTTCATAACAAGTTTTGTAAGATCTTATGGTATACTAATTGTAGGTAATTAAAAATTAAGAGGTGTAACTATATGAAAAAATCAGTGGTAACTCATATTGGAGAAGAAGCAATTAGCGTTAAGGATCCATTAATTATTTTATTTGATAACAGTGCAACAGAAGCTCTAAAAGCTGTCTCTGTGATTCAAGAATTTGAAACAAAAGAAGAGTTAGAGTTAATCGTAGGAGGTAAACTTCTATTTGATGAACAAGAATATAGCATTAAACAAGTAGGACCAATTGCTAATGATAATTTTAAAAGCATGGGGCATGTGACAGTATTCTTTAAAGAAATTACAGAAGATGATATGTCTGCAAATGCTGTTTATGTTGAACCTTACATTGTTCCTGAAATAAAAAAAGGAACCATTATAAGCTACACTTAAAATAAAAGGAGTGGTAGCCATGTCAGAAAAAAAGTTGAATGAAAACAAATCAAAAAGTTGGGTCAATCAGCTATTAGTCAATAATCAGATTTTAATGCCTTTAGTGACGATTGTCCTTTGTTTACTAATCGTCTTATTGTTTACTAAAGTGTCTCATTTATTCGAACCTATCATGCAATTTGTAGGGATAGTGGGTCTTCCTATTATTATTTCTGGATTGCTGTTTTACATTTTTAATCCAGTAGTTGATTTTATGGAGAAAAAAGGCATTAAAAGAAATTTTAGCATTATGCTACTTTATGTTATTGTGATTGGCTTAATTGTCTGGGGAGTTATTATTTTGGTCCCTAAAATCGAGCATCAAACAAAGAGTTTTATTGAGGATTGGCCAGTTTATTGGCAGACAATCGAACAGAAAACAGGAGAGTTTTTCAATGCACCTTTATTTGAAAAATTCAGTGAACCTATTGAAAATGCGATTAATGAGCTATTCAGTTCTATTAATCAAATAGCTAAAAGTATTTCTAAAAATGCTTTTACTGGGATTGGTAGTGTTGTTGGAGCAGTGGCTAATATTGTGGTGACAATCGTGACGGTACCTTTTATCTTATTCTATCTCTTAAAAGATGGAAAAGAATTGACGCCTTATGTGACTCAATTTTTACCAACAAAAATTAGACATAAAACAATCGTGGTTTTGAAAGACATCAATAAACAATTGTCTTCTTATGTAAGAGGTCAAGTAACTGTAGCCATCGCAGTGGCCATTATGTTTATGATTGGCTTTTCAGTAATTGGTCTGAAGTATAGTATCACTTTAGGTGTGTTAGCAGGTTTTCTAAACTTGATTCCTTATGTGGGTTCTGCTTTAGCGACTATTCCAGCAGTCATCTTAGCTTTGGTCGATGGGCCAAAAATGTTAATTGCCGTGATTATCGTTTTTGTGTTAGAACAAACCATTGAAGGCAAGTTTATTTCACCTTTAGTTTTAGGTAGTCAGTTGGATATTCACCCGATTACGATTATTTTTGTGTTACTTTCAGCAGGAAAGATTTTTGGTTTTATGGGTGTGATTATTGGAATCCCCGTCTACGCAACCATCAAAGTGATTGTGACTCATTTGTTTACATGGTACAAAGAAAAATCAGGTTTATATGAAGAAGACCTGATAGAAAAAGGCTAACGCAACTAAATGCGTTAGCCTTTTTTTTAAAATGATGTTGCGATTTGAACAGCTTTTTCTTTTGCTTTAGCAATGATTTCTTCAGCTCGTTCTGGTTGATGATCAACGCCTTCAATGAAGATGTGTTGAATATCAGTTAAGCCCATGAAGTTGAAGATTGTTTCAATGTATTTAGAAGCAGGTTCTTCACCTGAATAAAGACCACCATTTGATTGGATATGGACTAATCTCTTTTCTGGAACAAGACCAACTGGACCTGTTTCAGAGTATCTAAATGTTTTTCCTTTTACAACAATAGTATCGATCCACGCTTTTAAACGAGTAGGAACGCTTAAGTTCCATAAAGCATTAGTAATAACAATTTTATCTGCATCTAAAAATTGCTCAGTTAATTCGTTAAAACGAGTTAATGTTGCTACTTGTTCGGTTGTTAATTCTTTTTGGCTAGCAGCATCAGCCCACGTATTTAATAAATGTCCATCAATTTCAGGGACTTCCTCTGCGAAAATATCAAGAACAGTCACTGTATCAGTTGGATGACTTTCTTTGTATGCTTGAATAAAAACGTCTTGTGTTGCCACAGAACGAGAGTTGTCAGCACTTTGAGGATGTGCTTTTACGACTAAAAGATTTGCCATGATGTTCCTCCTACTTATTAATTGTTAGTTCGCTAATTACTATAACTATAGTTTTCATAAAAGTAAAGAAAATAATTGTAAAATTTTCTTAAGGTAAAAATGGACAATTTATAAGGAAGATAATGCTTTTTTTTTGAAATTAAAGTATACTATCATAGGATAAACAAGGGGGTTAAGTAGATGGCACAACTATTTTTTAAGCATGGTGCAATGAATAGTGGGAAGACAATTGAAATTTTAAAAGTAGCACATAACTATGAAGAACAGGAAAAACCAGTTGTTTTAATGACAAGTGGACTAGATACACGAGAAGCTGTGGGCATTGTTTCTAGCCGAATTGGTTTAAAGCGTGAGGCAATTCCTATCTTTCATGAAACCAATGTGTTTGATACAATTAACTCATTATCATTTAAGCCATACTGTGTTTTAGTTGATGAGTCACAATTTTTAGAAAAGCAACATGTGATTCAATTTGCCAAGGTTGTAGATGAACTTAACATTCCAGTGATGGCATTTGGTTTGAAAAATGACTTTAGAAATGAGTTGTTTGAAGGCTCTAAATATTTATTACTTTATGCAGACAAAATCGAAGAGTTAAAAACGATTTGTTGGTTCTGTCATAAAAAGGCAACAATGAATTTGAGAATGAATAATAATCAACCAGTGTACACAGGTGAACAAATTCAAATAGGTGGTAATGAGTCTTACTTCCCAGTTTGTCGTAAGCATTATTTTAATCCACCAAAATAGAAAAATACCATAAAATATGTATAATTAGGTTAAGAAGTAGAAAGGAAGATCGAGATGTTTGATCAATTACAATCCCTAGAGGATCGTTATGAAGAATTAGGAGAACTGTTAAGTGACCCTGAAGTTGTTAGTGACACGAAGAGGTTCATGGCGCTTTCAAAAGAAGAAGCCAGTACAAGAGAAACTGTTGATGTGTATCGCCGTTACAAAGAAGTTGTTCAAGGGATTAAAGATTCAGAAGAACTTTTAGGTGAAAAACTAGACGATGAATTGCAAGAATTAGCTAAAGAAGAATTGGCTGAATTTAAAGCTGAAAAAGAAGAATTAGAAGATAAAATTAAAATTTTATTATTACCAAAAGACCCTAATGATGATAAAAACATTATCATGGAAATTAGAGGAGCTGCTGGTGGAGATGAAGCTGCCCTTTTTGCAGGTGATTTATTTGAAATGTATCAAAGCTATGCATCTGCTCAAGGTTGGAAATTTGAAGTTATGGATGCTAATATCACAGGAATTGGCGGTTACAAAGAAGTAACAATCATGATTACAGGAGATAGCGTCTTTTCTAAATTGAAATATGAAAGTGGTGCTCACCGCGTTCAACGTGTACCCTCAACTGAATCTCAAGGTCGTGTACATACATCAACTGCAACAGTTGTGGTACTACCAGAAGCAGAAGAAGTAGAATTAGACTTAGCGGATAAAGACATTCGTGTAGATATTTACCATGCAAGTGGAGCCGGTGGTCAGCACGTTAATAAGACAGCTTCAGCTGTTCGTTTAACACATATTCCAACAGGTATTGCTGTAGCGATGCAAGATGAGCGTTCTCAGTTGAAAAACAGAGAGAAAGCAATGAAAGTTTTAAGAGCTCGTGTCTATGATCAAATGGTAACCGAAAGTCGTAGCGAATACGATGCAACACGTAAATCAGCCGTTGGGACTGGAGACCGTTCAGAACGTATTAGAACGTATAACTTCCCACAAAACCGTGTGACCGATCACCGTATTGGTTTGACGATTCAAAAATTAGATCAAATTTTAGCTGGAAAAGTAGACGAAATTATCGATGCGTTGATTATCTACGATCAAACAGAGCAGTTGGCTAAATTAAATGATTAATCAAACAACTTATTTTGAAGTCCTTAAATGGGCTTCTTCTTTTTTAGAAAATAATCAAAAAGAATCCTTTATGGCTGAGTATTTGTTGCTAGAAAGAAAGGATTGGAGCAAAACAGATTTATTGCTCCATTTTAAAGAAACCATGCCTGAAAGTGAAAAAGAGCAATACCTAAAAGATTTAGAACAATTAGTAAAAGATGTACCAGTTCAGTACTTAATTGGTTCCACAGAATTTTATGGTAGACGTTTTTTAGTTACAGAGGCTACTTTAATTCCTAGACCAGAAACTGAGGAATTAGTTGACTTGATATTAAAAGATTTACCTAATGAACCTTTAAATATAGTCGATATTGGAACAGGAACAGGGGCAATTGCTTTAAGTTTGAGTTTAGAACGTCCAAACTGGCAAGTTACGGGGATTGATATCTCAAGAGAAGCACTAGAAGTGGCAAAAGCCAATAGTAAAGAACTACAAGCTCAAGTGACATTTGTGGAAAGTGACGTACTAGAAACGTATGCTTCAAGTCAACCTGTTGATGTTATTGTCTCTAATCCACCTTATATTAGCCTTGATGAGTGGGATGTTATGGATGAATCGGTTAGAAAATTTGAACCCAAACAAGCCTTGTTTGCTGATAATAATGGGTTATTTATCTATGAAAAAATTGCCAAAGAAAGCCAAGCAGTCTTAGCAAGTACAGGGCGTATCTATTTAGAAATCGGGTATCTTCAAGGCGAGAGTGTTTCAAGACTATTTAAAGAGGCATTCCCAGAAAAAGAAGTAGAGGTCATTCAAGATATGAATGGGCAAGATCGAATGATTCGTGTGAAGTAAAGGAAGTGTATTGATGGAAACAAAAATAATCCATCCAAGTGAATTGAACATAGCAATTAAAGGAATACAACAGGGAGAATTAGTGGCTTTTCCTACTGAAACAGTATATGGATTAGGAGCAGATGCAACTAACGAAGAAGCTGTTAAACAAGTTTATTTAGCTAAGGGACGACCAAGTGACAATCCTTTAATTATCCATGTCTCAAGTAAAGAACAAGTGCTTCAATTTGTTGAGACATTACCAGAAAAAGCCAAGGAATTAATGACTCGTTTTTGGCCTGGACCTTTGACGTTAATCTTTCAATTAAAGGAAAAGTCAGGTCTCTCAAAAACAGTAACAGGTGGTCTATCAACAGCTGCCTTTAGAATGCCTAACAATGAGTTAACTTTAGAGCTGATCAAACAATCTGGACGTGTGTTAGTTGGTCCAAGTGCTAATACATCAGGCTTGCCTAGTCCGACGTTAGCTGAGCACGTCTTTCATGATTTATCAGGTAAAATCTTTGGTGTTCTTGATGGTGGTATGTGTCAGGTTGGTTTAGAGTCCACTGTTTTAGATATGTCATCTGAAACAGATATCCCAGTTATCTTACGTCCTGGAGCAGTAACAAAAGCACAACTGGAAGCTGTTATTGGAGAAGTATCGATTGACCAACATTTGGTTAGCGAAACGGAAAAACCTAAAGCGCCAGGGATGAAGTACAAACACTATGCCCCTAAAACACCAGTTGTCATGATTGACTATCACATGAATAATTGGCAAGAAGCAATCAACGAGGCTAAAGAAAAGGGGCAAAAAGTGGGAGTTCTTATCAATCAAGCAGATGCTAAAAATTTATCCAACTTAGATGGTGTCTTTTTACTTTCGAGCCAACGAGATGTTAAAGAAGCCATGAAATCTCTATTTGCTGGTTTAAGAGATCTAGACGAACGTGGGCTAGACATTATTTTTTCAGAAACTTATCCTGAAAAAGACGAAGGTTTAGCATATATGAATCGTTTAAAGAAAGCATCTAACCAAAAAACTTATTTAAAATAACTGGTTTTATGATACAATGTATGTAATTTAGGAGAAAGAGTGGGATTATGATGGATTATAAAAAAGCAGATGCTGTCCTTTGGGATGCTATTGAAAATGAAAAAAATCGTCAAGAGAATAACATTGAGTTAATTGCTTCTGAAAACTTTGTTTCAGAAGGCGTTATGGCAGCTCAAGGAAGCGTGTTAACAAATAAGTATGCTGAAGGGTATCCAGGCAAACGTTATTACGGTGGTTGTGAATTTGTTGACGTTGTTGAAAATTTAGCCATTGAACGCGCGTGTGATTTATTTAATGCCACTTATGCCAACGTACAAC
The DNA here is from genome assembly GCF_017316185.1 of Candidatus Vagococcus giribetii. GTDB lineage: Bacteria > Bacillota > Bacilli > Lactobacillales > Vagococcaceae > Vagococcus > Vagococcus giribetii. The sequence continues at coordinate 50,624 of NZ_JAFLVX010000032.1, forward strand.
CTCACTCAGGTTCTCAAGCTAATACGGCAGCTTATTTAGCATTAGTTGAACCAGGAGATACTATTATGGGAATGGATTTAACTGCTGGTGGGCATTTAACTCATGGTTCTCCTGTTAACTTTAGTGGTAAAACATATAACTTTGTTTCATATGGTGTTGACCCTGTGACAGAAGTAATTGATTATGAAGTGGTTAAAATTTTAGCTAGAAAACACGAACCAAAATTAATCGTAGCAGGTGCAAGTGCTTACTCACGTGAGATTGATTTTAAACGTTTTAGAGAGATTGCTGATAGCGTTGGAGCAAAACTAATGGTTGATATGGCTCATATTGCTGGTCTTGTGGCAAGTGGTCTACATCAAAATCCAGTATTGTATGCAGATATTGTGACTTCTACAACACATAAAACATTACGTGGACCTCGTGGAGGATTAATTTTAACCAATGATGCAGATTTAGCTAAAAAAGTGAATAGTAACATTTTCCCAGGTATTCAAGGTGGTCCTTTAGAGCACGTGATTGCTGGTAAAGCAGTTGCATTTAGAGAAGCTTTATTACCTGAATTTACAACATATAGTGAGCAAGTGATAAAAAATGCGAAAGCGATGGCTCGCGTGATTAATCAAACACCTGGACCTCGTCTAATTAGTGGAGATACTGACAATCATTTATTATTAATTGATGTCACTGATTTAGGTTTAACAGGTAAACAAGCAGAAGCGATTTTAGATAGTGTTCATATCACTGTGAATAAAAATACAATTCCGTTTGAAAGTCGTAGTCCTTTTGAAACTAGTGGTATTCGAATTGGCACACCAGCTATCACATCCCGTGGTTTTGATGAAGATGATAGTAAAAAAATTGCAGAATTAATCATTGAAGCTTTGGTTCACTATGAAAGTGAAGAAGCTTTGGAATCAATTCGTCAATCAGTTGCAGAATTAATTCAAAAAAATCCGCTTTATAAGTAAATTTTTTAAGGTAATTGCTAGTCAATTGCCTTTTTTTCCGTTACAATAGATTGGAACAAAAATTAAAGGAGAATCATGATATGGGAAAATTTCAAGTTATTGATCATCCACTTATTCAACACAAACTAACAATTATTAGAGACAAGAATTGTGGAACAAAAGTTTTTCGTGAAGTAGTTGATGAAATTGCTATGTTAATGGCTTATGAGGTTTCAAGAGACATGCCTCTAGAAGATGTAGAAATTGAAACACCAATGGGCAAAACAGTCCAAAAAACATTAACAGGGAAAAAAGTTGCAATTGTCCCAATACTTCGTGCAGGGATTGGTATGGTTGATGGAATGTTACAATTAATTCCAGCAGCTAAAGTAGGTCACGTTGGTTTATATCGTGATGAAGAAACATTTGAACCAGTAGAATATTTTGTTAAATTGCCAGCAGACATTGCTGAACGTCAATTATTTGTTGTTGACCCAATGTTAGCAACAGGTGGATCAGCTATTATGGCTATCGACTTACTAAAAAAACGTGGCGCAACAAATATTAAATTTGTTTGTCTAGTTTCAGCTCCAGAAGGGGTTAAAGCTCTTCAAGAAGCCCATCCAGACGTTGATATTTACACTGCAGGTCTTGATGAAAAATTAAATGAACAAGGTTACATCGTTCCTGGTTTAGGTGACGCTGGAGACCGTTTATTTGGTACTAAATAAGTAATATCTCATTCAATGGATATGTCAGAAACTCCCAATATAGTGAAGAAAGATGTGAGTCTTATTCCTATAATGGGAGTTTCTATTATGTTTAAAGGGGTGACAACATGAATGAAGAAAAAGAATGGCATGTGCCAGTCGAATCGGATGACTATAAGTTAGATAATAGCCGACCTTTAACCATCAAAGAACGGTTAGAAATTTATGTCAAATTAACTAAGCAACAAAGAGAATTAATAGATGCTCATCGTAAATATTTGATTCGTTCAGAATTTTTAAAGGACAATTACCTAAAAGCTTCAGATTGGGAGTTTTTAGATTTAAAAATAGATGAGAACTATCCAAATACAATCGATGAAAAAAATAAGCTTTATTGCCAATGTGGAAGGCGCTTAAAATATCAGTATATTGTTAGATCAAAGGCAACTAATCAAACCATGGGTTTGGGGATTCAGCATTTTAAAGATCATCTTAATATCCCTTCTCAAGTTGCAAAAGAAATAGTTGATCGTTTAAACAATGTTGATTTTGCTTTAGATGAGTTACTTTGGTTGAAAAGAAGGGGGGTCGAATTTCCAGAAGGACTTTGGAAAAGTTATGCTTTTTTTGTTTATCAAAACCAGTTTAGAAAAGTACCTTATGATATTAATGTGTCGCTAGGGCGACGTTTTGCTGATTTTAAAGAAGTAGAGATGCCTATTTATGTTTCTGATTATCATGAGATTCTTCGGGAGATAGAACAATTAAGAATATTTCATGAGCCAATAACACATCCTATATATAACGAAGAAAATTTCCGTCATTTTGAAACTAATTTAGTAGCTAACATCCAACAAGAAACATTGTTTCATCAGGCGAGTATCTGGTCAAGTCAGATTCAAAAAAGGATAAAAACGCATCAAGAACAACCTAGTTTACCTAATCATTTTTTTGAAGAAATTGTAACTATTTTAGAGAAAGAATCTCCTGTCAGGGAAAAGGAGTTAATGTTGTTTGCCAATAAAGGAATGGGAAAATGGCTTCAAAAAGAAGTCTATCTTCATTTATTAGAAAGAGTAGAGGCTAATGGTTTAAATGAGGTTACCTTGAATGAAATTCATCCCTTTATGAGAGACGGCTTACTAAGTTGCATAGAGAAAAAAGAAAAGACAGAGGCTGTAACCACATCTTTAGAAAAAATAAAGACTATCTTAAGTGAGCTTGATAATGAATCAAGAGAGACGTTGATGAAGCAACTTAAGAAAGAGTGGCAAGAATAAGGATCTATAGGAATTTTTGATGAAAGTTTGATATACTAAAGGGGAAAGAGAGTGAGGAAACATGTTATCAATAAATGAATTTTTAAAAGCAGATTTGACGAATGTTTCTAATTTACTGCTAAAATACTATAAAAAAATTGGTATGTCAGATAAAGAGTTTTTATTTTATTTACAACTACTTAGCTATAATCAAATGGGAAATCCGTTTCCAGATCTAAGTGTGATTGCTGAGACTATGGATATCCCTGTAGATGAATTATTTAAATTACTTCAGCATTTAATTGATCAGGGAATTATTTCCATTGAAACGAATACGAATCAACAAGGTCAAAAAGAAGATAGCTACAATTTAACCTTGGTGTATGAGCGTTTATCTATGTATTTAGAACAACAACAGAAAAAAACACAAGATCGTCAACAAGAAAATCAAGTGGTTAATCTGTATCGTACCTTTGAAACAGAATTTGGTCGTCCATTGTCTCCGATTGAATTTGAGACTATTCAAAGTTGGTTAACAACGGATCACTATGATATCGAGCTTATCCAATTAGCTTTAAGAGAAGCAGTATTAAATCAAGCCTATAGTTTGAAATACATCGACCGCATTTTACTGTCTTGGGAAAGAAAAAATTTAACATCTAAACAACAAGTTCAAGTTGATCAAAAGAAACGTTTAGCTAAAATTGAAAGCCAATCTGAGGCTGAAATTGAAGAGGAATTGCCACATATCCCTCTTTATAATTGGTTAAATCCAAATCAAAAATAAAGGGGTGTTAACATGTTATCTGGGAAAAAAACAGTAGAGGCGTTGGACCGTATGGAGCTAATGTATCCTGATGCTAAGGGTGAATTAGACCACGAGACACCGTTCCAGTATTTAATTGCGGTTATTATGAGTGCTCAAGCAACTGATGTGTCTGTGAATAAGGTAACGCCGACTCTTTTTGCTAGCTACCCAACAGCACATGATTTAGCAAAAGCACCTCTTGAAGACGTTATGGAAAAAATAAAAACCATTGGCTTATATAAGAATAAAGCTAAAAATATTATTAAGACCTCTCAAATGCTTGTTGAACAATACGACGGAGAAATTCCTCAAACGATTAAGGAATTAGTAAAACTTCCAGGAGTAGGCATAAAAACGGCTAATGTTGTAGCAGGAGACATGTTTAATGTTCCTGCGATTGCAGTAGATACTCATGTAGAAAGAGTCTCTAAACGCCTAAGAATTTGTAAGCAATCAGTATCTGTGACAGAGGTAGAGGAAGTTTTAATGAAAAAAATTCCTCGTGAAAGATGGGTACAAGCCCACCATACCATTATCCTTTTCGGTAGGTATCATTGCACTGCTAGAGCACCAAAATGTGAGGGTTGTCCCTTACTTGATATGTGTATTGAAGGGCAACGAAATCTAATAAAAAAAGAGAAGTGAGATTTAATCTCGCTTCTCTTTTTGGTTAGTTAACTATTACCACCGTCACCACCATCGCCTCCACCTGGTGCTTCTGAGCTAGATGTTGGTGGTTGTACTTCAGATGTTGGTGGTGTGACATCTGAACTTGGTGGTGTTTCAGAAGATGGTGGTACAACTTCTGAGCTTGGTGGCACAACTTCTGAGCTAGGAGGTGCCACTTCACTTGATTCTTCTTTTTTCTCACTAGATTTAGACGTACTAGAGCTTGATTCAGTCGATGAGCTACTAGTGCTTAGTGTACTATAAGTATTTTTACTTTGGTTACCGACAAAATCTTTCAAGTAAACTTCGCTACCAACGCGAACCACATCTTCAGGTTGACTCCAGTCAGTGGCTTCTAAGTTTTGATATAAGAAAGTCATATAGTTACGATAAATATCCATTGCTAAATGCTGAGAATAATACGGGATAGGTGTGAAATAATCATCGTAACCTGTCCAAACAGCAAAGGAGTATTTTGGTGTGTAACCAGCAAAGGTAATATCTGGAACACCTTCACCTTTTACTTTATCAAGGGCATCATCTGCATAGTTAGATGTTCCTGTTTTACCAGCTTGAATGACGGTTGGTATTTGAGCATCAACAGCTGTCCCACGTTTGATAACGTCTTTTAACATATCCGTCATAATATAGGCAGTTGATTCTTTCATAGCACGGTTGCCTTTAGGCTCGAATTTTTCTTCTGTCCCATCAGAATAAACAATTTTATTAACGTATGATGGTTCATAATACACACCACCATTAGCAAAAGCTGCATAGGCCGCTGATAATTGATTTGCTGAACCTTGCATCGTAATGGCAGTTGATTCGTAAACATCGTTATCAAAGCCTAATTTTTTTATGAACTCTTGAGATTTGTCCGTTCCAACTTCTTCTAAAGCTTTAAGAGCAGGGATATTACGAGAGTCTACTAGAGATTCTCTCATGGTTAAACGTCCACGATACGCTTTATCATAGTTGTAAACAGGTTTACCATTTGATTTATAGTTATAAGGCTCGTCAATATAAATCTCACCTGAACCATAATTTAAGTTTTCAATTGTAGGGCCATATGCCACTAAAGGTTTAACAGTTGAACCAAAGTCACGTTGGTTGGTAACAGCTCTATTAAGTGAACGCTGTGATTCTTCTTTCATTTTTCTACCACCAATTTGAGCTTTTACTTGTCCAGTTTTAACATCAATTAAAGTTCCAGCGACTTGCATGTCATCATCAGGGAAATCAATAGAAGAGTTTTCATTGTTAACCAAGTTATATAAATAAGTTTGAGCTTCTAAATCAATGTTTGTGTAAACATCTAAGCCATCAGTATAGATATTTTTCTTGGTTTTCTTTTGAACTTCAGCAATAACTTCATTATAGTAATTATCTGTTACCCTTTGAATCGTAGAATCTTCTTTAAGAGGTACAAGGCCTGCATCGATTGGCTCAGCTACAGCTTCATTGTATTCTTTTTCAGAGATTTTTTTGTCTTTCAGCATTTCTTTTAAGACCATATCGCGACGTTTTTTTGCATAATCAGGATGGACATATGGGTCGTAATCCATTGGTGATTGCGGCATACCAGCAAGTAAAGCATATTGTGCTAGAGATAACTCGTTAAAATCTTTACCATAAAAAGTTTCGGCAGCAGTTTTCATCCCGTAGACACCATTTGACATAAATACGCGATTAATATAATAGGTTAAAATTTCATCTTTGGATTTTTTCTTTTCTAATTCAACAGATAGCCAAGCTTCTTGAGCCTTACGTTTTAAGGTTTGATCTTCTTGTTTATGTGAGAAGTAAGATAGCTTAATTAACTGTTGGGTTAAGGTACTTCCTCCTTGTCGGCTATTGCCTTTTAGGTTGGAAACAGCAGCACCAGCAATACGAATAGGATCAATCCCCATATGTTTTTCAAAACGCTTGTCTTCAATTGAGATGATAGCGTCCTTTAAGGTTGGGGGAATCTCGTTTGGTTCAATAGTTTCTCGCTTTTTCTCACCTAAAGTTAAAAAAGGATTTCCTTTTGAATCATAGAGAGTAGAAGAAAGAGTGTCTTCTAATTTAGCAAAATCTAATTCTGGAGCGTCTTTAACGTAATAGAAGAAAGTAGCTCCTCCAATGACTAAAGGAATGCAAATCAGAGAAAGAATAACGATTAGGGTAATTAATAAACCTTTTCCTTTTCGTCGTTTTCTTCTGGGTGGTTGTCCAGTTGGCTCGTTTATCATGTGATTAATCTCCTTTTAAAAAATGTTGATCTAGAATACTAAGATACGGAATCCTTGGGGCATACCCTGGAATAATCTCGTATCCATGTGTGTTGATAGCTTCAAGTGGAATGGATTTTCGACCATTCTGTTGTTGTTTGTTCCAGTAATCGATAATAAGTTCTGCTGGAACGAGAAAATACGATTTGTTTGTTGAAAAGCTCATCAGAACAAATACAATTCCTTGTTGATTTAAGCAATTTTCCATATGAGTAATTTGGTGTTGATGGAAGTTGCTTAAAGGAAAGGAAGTCTTATTTTTTGTTTCTTTGGCTTCAAAATCAATGTATCTTCCTTTATAGATGCCATTGTAGTCAGTAGTAGAGGCTTCTTTAAAGTAGGCTTCTTTAATCACAGCAGCACTTCTTTTAGGATAATCTACTTTGACAATTTGAACTGGTGTAGGCTTTTTATGAATCACAGCAATATTTCTATCCAGATAATATTGATTCGTTTGATTGATTTCAGCTTCAAATGTCATTCCACGATTGGCAAAATTAACTGGTTTCTTTTTTGATGGCTGAGTGGGTTGATTAAACTCACGTCCATTTGGGTATTTTATCCTCAGAAATATCACTCTCCTAGTCCGTATTATAACAAATCTTTAATTACAATGAAAAGGAAATAGAAGAAAAGTCTAAGTATCTATTAAAAAATACGATAAATTTTGAAAAAAGTTAATAAAATAGTTGTGTTCTTTAGCAAAAGTTATTATAGTAGTTAAGGATAGGATGAATTCGGTTTGATTTATCAAATAGAATTAGATACAATGAACACATTATAAAACGCAAGTATTTGCCTAGACAGTAATAAAAGATGAGGTGTATGAAGTGGCTAAATTAACATATTCAGCAAGAGATATTTTACAAAAGGAATTTAAAACAAAAGTTAGAGGCTATGATTCAATTGAGGTAGATGAGTTTTTAGATAACGTGATTAAAGATTACGAAGCTTACAATCAAGAAATCTTAGCATTGAAAGAAGAGAATCACCGTTTGGTTAACAAAGTTGACCAACTAACACAAAATCAAGCAACTTTATCTAGAATGAAACAAGAAGCACCTAAAACAACAGCAGTAACTAATTTTGATATTTTAAAACGTTTATCAAACTTAGAAAAACATGTTTTTGGTAGCAAGTTAGATGAAGAAGCTCAAAACAGTAAAATTTCAGAACACGCTAAAGCAACATTAAATAGCGCTGCACAACGTGTGTTTGAAGAAAATGAAGATTTAGACGCAACAAAACGCTTTTAATCAATTGACATGATTATATTTGTAGTTTTCGGATAATCGCAGCTAGCAAACGCTAGTTGAGGAAAGTCCATGCTCGCACAAACTGAGATGTTTGTAGTGTTCGTGCTTAATGAAACAATAAGTTAAGGTACTCTTTAATAAGAGTAACGGCAGAAAAAACAGCTAAGGTGTCTTCACTATGCTGGAGTATTCTTGAAAGTGCCACAGTGACGAAGTAATTTTAGAAATAAAATTAGTGGAACGGGTAAACCCCTCGAGCGAGCAACCCAAACTTATGGTAGGGGCACCTTTTTCAGGGAATTGAACTTAGAAAAGGGACAGAGTATTCTGTAGACAGATGATTATCGTTAGTAGTTGTCCTGACAAATACTAATACAGAACATGGCTTATAGAAAACTACAGTTATCAGGATGCCTTCCTTTATTTGGAAGGCTTTTTTTTATAAAAAATTAAAAACATCGTAAAGGATGGATAAAAAATATGAAACAATTTAAATTAGTTGCAACAGCTGCTAGTGGGATTGAAGCCCTAGTAGGAAAAGAGTTAAGGGATTTAGGTATTGAGTGCCAGGTTGAAAATGGAAAAGCTATTTTTCATGGTGACATTGAAACGATTGCCACAGCCAATCTATGGTTAAGAACAGCAGATCGTGTCAAAATAATTGTAGCTGAATTCGAAGCCAAAACGTTTGAGGACTTATTCGAACAAACAAAAGCCATTAAATGGGAAGATTTATTACCTATGGATGCTGAGTTTCCTGTATCTGGTAAATCAATTAAATCGACTCTGTTTAGTGTGTCAGATTGTCAGGCAATCACTAAAAAAGCGATTGTTAATCGCTTAAGTGATTACTATTCTCGTTATGGTCGTCTTCCTGAAACGGGAGCAAAATTTCCAATCGAAGTGGCTCTTTTAAAGGATAAAGTAACTATTACGATGGATACAACTGGGCCAAGTTTATTCAAACGTGGTTACCGTCTTGAAAAAGGGGGAGCACCTTTAAAAGAAAACATGGCAGCAGCGATCATTACTTTAACAAACTGGCGTAAAGATCGTCCGTTCTATGACCCAACATGTGGTTCTGGTACATTTTGTATTGAAGCAGCTTTAATCGCTAGAAATATGGCACCTGGTTTTAACCGTGAGTTTATGTTTGAAGCATGGCCATGGGTAGATAAATCAATTCTTGAAAAAGTTCGTAATGAAGCTGAAGAAAAAGTGGATTATGAAACAGAATTAGACATTTTAGGAACAGATATTGACCCACGTATGATTGAAATTGCTCAAAGAAATGCAGAAGAGATTGGTTTAGGGGAAGATATTACCTTTAAACAAATGAATTTAAGTGACTTTACGACGCAAAAAGAGTATGGTGTGATTGTAGCCAACCCACCATATGGAGATCGTTTAGGAGACGAAGCTCAAGTACAAGCTCTTTATAAAGTAATGGGAAAAGTCTACAAACCACTAGACACATGGAGTAAATACATTTTAACAAGTGATTTAACTTTTGAAACACACTTTGGCAGCAAAGCAACTAAGAAACGTAAATTATATAATGGAGCAATCAGAACTGATTTGTTCCAATATTGGGGCAAACGCCCACCTAGACAACCAAGAGTGGAGGAATAATAATGACAAAAGAACAAGAATTTTTAGCTTATTTGAAAGAAATTTCACTACTACAAGAAGCAGTTGGTTTAGCTGAATGGGATTCTCAAACAGGAATGCCAGAAGAAGGAGCTTCTTATCGTGCTGAGATGTCTAGTTATTTATCAGGTATGGCATTTGATAAATCAACTAATCAAACAATGACAGAGTATATGACTTACTTTGAAGCTCATCCAGAAGAATTATCAGCGTTTGGTAAAGAAGTTTATGCAAAAACAAAAGAAAACTATGACTTAAACAATAATATTCCTGTTGATCGATTCCAAGAATTTATGAAGTTAACATCAAATGCACATAGCATTTGGGTGAAAGCTCGTGAGAATAAAGATTACAGTGTATTTAAAGAGTCTTTAGAAAACATTATTCTAATGACTAAAGAATTCATTCCTTTATGGAAAAAAGAAGAAGCAACTAATTACGATGTTTTGTTAAATCAATACGAACCTGGTATGACCACTGAAATTCTTGATAATGTATTTGAACAAGTGAAAAAAGGAATCATTGAGATTCGTCAAGAAATTGAAAGTAAAGGGACTGCGCCTAGAACTGATTTTATTCACCGTTCAGTTGCAAAAGAAACTCAAAAAGAATTCGTGACAAAAGTCATTGAACAATTAGGTTATGATTTTTCAAGAGGTCGTTTAGATGATACTGTCCATCCATTTATGTTGAACCTAAACAGAAACGACGCAAGAATTACGACTCGTTGGGATGAAACAGATTTCATCATGGCAACGTTAGGTGTTATTCATGAGGCAGGACACGGCATGTATGAGCAAAACGTAGATGCTAAATACGATTACACACCTCTTGCTGGTGGAACATCAATGGGAATCCATGAATCTCAATCTCTATTTAATGAAATCATTGTTGGTGGTAGCCAAGCTTTCTGGAGTAGACAATACCCATTACTACAGTCACTAACAGGAGATACTTTTAAAGATATTGACAACGATGTCTTTTATAAAGGTTTAAAAGAAACAAAACCAAGTTTAGTCAGAATTGAGTCAGATTCATTAACTTATCCATTACATATCATTATTCGTTATGAAATTGAAAAAATGATTTTTAACGAAGACATTAATTTAGAAGATTTACCAACTATTTGGAATGATAAATACGAAGAATACCTAGGGATTCGACCTGAAAATGATTTAGAAGGTATTTTACAAGATGTTCATTGGTCAGGTGGTAGTTTTGGTTACTTCCCTTCATATGCTTTAGGTTATATGTATGCGGCACAGTTGTACCATGCTATGAATAAAGAAATGAATGTAGAAGAAATATTAGCATCTGATGACTATTCATCTATCCTTGCTTGGTTAACTGAGAACATCCATCAATATGGTAGCTCAAGAAAACCAAATCAATTAATCATGGATGCAACAGGTGAGAGCTTGAATCCACAATATTTAATTGATTACATGAAAGAGCTATACTTCAACGTTTACGACATTGCGTAGATAAGTGAGGCTGAAACAAAACGAGTAGTATGTTTTGTTCCAGCCTTTTAACATGATAAAAGTAAAACAGTCTGTGAATTGACGATTGATAATGAGAAGAACCAATTTTGGGAGTTGAACTCAGTAATTATCAAAGGTAAAATGAATCAGATATTATAAAAAAATTGAGGACTATTTAATGAAGAAATTAGCAAGTAAAAATTTTAGAATCAGCAATGTTCAGTTTATTGTATTAATGTTTTTAATGATTATTTTTATTGGTTCTGTTTTGTTATGGTTACCTTTTACCCATCAAGAGGGCCAAACACTTCCATATATTGACGCTCTTTTTGTTGCTACGTCTGCTGTATGTGTGACAGGTTTAACTCCAATTAATATCTCAGAAGTTCTTAATCCCATTGGACACACTGTTATGATGTTATTAATTGAGCTTGGTGGGCTTGGATTTATGTCCGTTGCATTGATTTTAGCTTTAATGTTTAAAAAGAGAGTTTCCTTTCAGTCTCGTTTATTGATTAAGGATACATTGAATTTAGATCAATTAGGTGGTTCTGTTAAGCTATTAAAATTTGTGGTGAGATTATCTCTAAGTATTCAGTTGATTGGGGCGTTATTATTAAGTACTCAATTTATTCCAGAATACGGTCTTAAAAAAGGGGTTTTCTTTAGTATATTCCATTCGATTTCAGCCTTTTGTAACGCAGGGTTTGATTTGTTTGGTGATAGTTTGATGAGTTTTCAAGGCAATGAGTTTGTATTAGTGGTCATAGCACTACTTATTTTATCAGGTGGATTTGGTTTTATTGTATGGTATGATTTGATTCATTATAGAAGTCAAAAAAGATTATCCTTACATACTAAAATTGCCCTAGTGGTTTCGCTTTGTCTAGTTGCAGGCGGTACGTTAATCTTTTTAATCACAGATGCTAATCGTGGCAGTTCAGTTGGCAATCAATTAGCGAATAGTTTCTTCCTAAGTGTCACGCCAAGAACGGCAGGATTTGCTTCTCTTGATTATGCAACGATGAGTTATGCGGGAATATTATTGACGATTGTTTTAATGTTCATTGGTGGAACGTCAGGGTCGACTGCCGGTGGGATAAAAACAACTACACTAGGTGTGTTACTGATCCAATTGATTAGTTTACTAAGAGGTCGAGAAGATGCAGAAGGTTTTGGACGTAAAATCCCAATGCAGACTGTCATGAAGGCTTTCATGTTTGTGTTCTTCTCAACAGCTATTTGTTTTGTGAGTGCACTTGTTCTTTCTATGACAGAAAGTATTCCTTACCAATCGGGAATTGAATATGTCTTATTTGAAGTTGTTTCAGCCTTTGCTACTGTAGGCCTTACAATGGGATTAACACCAGATTTAACAGTATTTGGTAAATTACTTATTATGTCCTTAATGTTTGTTGGACGTGTAGGACTTTACACAGTCGTATTTGCATTATTAAGAAAAAATGCTAAAAAACAGAAATTTAATTATGTGAGTGAAAACGTTTTGGTCGGCTAAAAAAAGCTTAAAAAACACGTGGATTTGTATTATAATGAAGTCTAGTTAAAATAAGGGAGAGAGATGTATGATTGATGAAACTAAGTTACAAATAATGTCAGAAAAGCCTGGAATTGTTGCTGCGATTGATCAGAGTTTAAATAGCACACCTGCTGCTTTAAGAGCATACGGCATCCCAGATGAAACTTATCACACAAAAGCAGAAATGCTTGATTTGATTCATGATATGAGAAGTAGAATGATTGTTAGTACTGATTTTTCTTCAGCTCATATTTTAGCAACGATTTTATTTGAGGACACAATGAAACGTAAAATCCAAGGAATGTACACAAGTGAGTATCTATGGGAGAAGAAACAAATCATTTCCTTCTTAAAGATAGATGAGGGCCTAGATGTACCAGCTAACGGTGTCCATTTACTAAAACCAATGATTAATTTTGAAGAGCGATTAAAAGAAGCAAAAGAACACCAAATTTTTGGAACAAAAATGCGTTCACTAATTGTTAACGCTAATGAAGTAGGCATTAAAGACTTAGTTAAACAACAATTTGATATTTCAAAAGTCATCTTAGAGCATGATTTAATACCAATTATCGAGCCAGAGGTAGACATTCACAGTACTGATAAAGAAAAAGCAGAAAAACTATTGAAAAAAGAATTATTAGCTCAATTAGATGCTTTAGATGAAGGTTCTCAAGTGATTATTCAATTATCTCTTCCTGTCATCCCAGACTTTTACGAAGACCTTGTCGCTCACAAAAATGTGATTCGTGTCTTAGCTGTATCAGGTGGTTACCGAAAAGCGGAAGCTGACAAAAAATTAAGCCAAAATCATGGCATTATTGCTAGTTTTTCGCGTGCTTTAGAAGAAGGCTTAACTTATCAAGAAACTGACTTTGAATTCGAAATGACGTTAAAAGAAAGTATTCATGCTATTTTTGATGCGTCAATTCAATAATAATTAGCTATTAAATGATTAAAAAGAGGCTACGACATGAGCTTTGTTACTTGTGTCGTAGCCTCTTTAAGCATGTTTTTATCATAAAAATAAGTTTCCTGTTATGATGTTTTAGAATGGAGTGGATTAAGTTGAAAACAGTAGTAATTGTAGCACACCCAGATTATTCAGATTCTAGTACCCAACAATTTTTATTAGAAAGTGGTAAACATTTAGAAGAAGTTTACTATCATTTTATTGATGATAAAGAGATCGATGGGCATAAAGAAAGACAACTGCTAGAAAAATATGACCGAATCATTTTTCAATTTCCGATGTATTGGTATAGCGCTCCTTATGAATTAAAGAAATGGATAGATCAAGTGTTTGATGATTCTTTTATTAAAGGAAGAATGGAAGGCGAAGGCAAAGAGCTAGGTTTAGTCGTTACTCTAGGAGTCGCTGAAGAGTCTTTTGCAGCAGGCAAAGCAGAGAAATTTACGTTATCGGAACTATTCCGCCCCTTTGAAGCCTTAGCCAGTAAATGCCAAATGATTTATTTACCGATTTTTTCAGTTTCGCTTTTCCATTATATGCCAGAAGTTAATCGAAAGACACTTTTGATTAAGTATCAACAGTACTTAACGAAATCAAATGAAGGAACCTTTAAGAGTGAAGAAGAGTGGTTCATTACTTATTTAGAAAAGTACCGTGAACGTTTTTCAGATGAAAGAAAAGGAAGAATTAATTTAATTTTAAATCAAGTGAAAGAAAATCGTGAGACTTTAGATGATTTACTTGTTTTAGTTAAAGAGATGAGGGAGGACGCCTACTAAGATGGATTGGCTATTAAAAGAAGTTAAAGAAGCAGAAGAATCTGGGCAATCATACGAAGAAAAAGCTTTTTTTCAAGAGTTAGAAAACATCATTAAAGAACAAATTAAACGAATTGAACAAGCTGAAGGAGAACTAGACGGGACACTCTGGAGTCCCAAAAAATGGTGAGACATTTAACTTTTCTTTCGTTTATAGTATACTTAACTTTAAATAAAGATAAGACTAATAGGTGATGAGATGAAGAAGAAATGGTTAGTACTGTTGTTAATTCCTGTATTTGTTTTAACCAGTTGTGGTAAAAAAAATGCCTCAGAGACAACCAAAGCAAGTAGTGAGCCTAGTGGCATGGTAGTTAAAACAACGACTAAAAAAAGAAGTGATGTAATTAATAATATCTTAGTTGGTAATTCTAAGATCAGTTTTAATAACGTCAAATATGACATGATGTCTGATGGAGAATTCAAGCAGCATGAGTTATGGGGAACCTTTGAAGCAGAAGGAAATAAAAATACGTATATTCAACTTGATGCTTTTGATAATCAACAACCTGTTTATGGAGAGTTATCTGGTTATGAACTAGATGGTGTTAAATGGGATGAGGCAGAGGCTGTTCAGTATTTAAATCTACAAGAAGAGGCTCTTCAATATTCAAAAGATGGTAAGGTATTAATGTATAAAGCAAGGACTGGAGATTTGATCTTTTCTGTTACTATGTTTGGTAAGAAAAAATTAACAGAAGAAGAAGTTTTAGAATTAAAAGCCCTAGCAAAAGGAATCAAAATAGAGTACGTAGAAAATCAGATTAATCCAGGTTAATAGGGACAATCGAAGTGTTTTTGATTGTTCTTTTTTTGCATAAAACGCTAACAATGACAAATGTTTTACGTTTGTTCCCTTTTGTTATAGTAGTGTTATGAAACTGTAACATTGCTAGACTATGATAGTATTGGTTAATTTTTTAATACGCAGGAGAAGTAAGAAAGGAAATAAGTTATGGCAATCGAAATTCGTGGAATGTCAAAAACTGCAGATGAGTTATTAGTCTTAAACGACATAGATTTAACTTTTCAAGAAAAGAAAATATATGGTTTATTAGGCCAAAATGATTCTGGTAAAACGACATTAATGCGTTTAATAGCGCACTTAAGATTTCCAAGTGAAGGGTATATCGAAATTGATGGTATTGATATAGAAGACGATCAAGATGTGTTAAAACAGGTTTATTTTTTAACTCATGATCACATCTATCCCAAAAGAGCCCGTTTAAAACATATTGTGAAATGGATGGGCATGTTTTACCCTAATTTTCAAACAGAAGAGTGTCTGTTACTACTTGAGAAATATCATTTAAATGAAAAGGCAATTTTTTCAAAACTACCTTTAAAAAAGAAAACATTATTCCAAAGCTGTTTAGCTTTTAGTAATGATGTGGACTATTTATTATTAGATGAACCAGTATTTGGTTTAGATGCATATCATCGTCATGCCTTGTATCAAGATATGTTGGCTAGTTATGATAGATATCCTAAGACAATTATTTTATCAACTCATGGTATAGATGAGATTGAAGAATTAATTGAACGTGTGGTTATTCTAGAAGATGGTCAAGTGTTAATTAATGATGAGGTTAAAAGTTTAATTAAGCGTGCTTATTCAGTGAAAGGGCCTGAAAAAGAAGTTAGAGAATTTCTACAGAAAAAAGAAATTTTAGGCCAAGAATACCGCAGAGGAATCATTAAAGCTTATGTTCAATTAGAAGCAGATGACATCATAGATGACAAGCATTTAGAAATTAAATCCTTAAATTTACAAGAATTGTTTATTCAATTAACCCGCGATGTTTATGGTGAAAGAGGGGATAAATAAAATGAATAAAACAGCAATGTTAAAGCTTCAATTAATTAGGTATTTAAGAGGAATTAGTTTATTTTTAGTTGTCTATTTAGTTAGTATAGGACTTTTTAGTTTTATCGCACCACTTACAAAACTATCTTTTGATTTTGATAATTTAAGTTATATTTTTGTTATCTATCTAGGGATTATTTCATGGATTATTACAGGAAGCAGTGTGAAACTATTTAGTTATCATTCATACAGTCGTCAAAGTATTATTAATATGTCATCGGTGGTTCAGCTAATAATAAGCTTACTGGCTAGTTTACTGTTAATGGGACATACTTTTTTAATGGGATTGTTTCCAACTTTATCTAAAGATCAAGCGGCAAGCCAGGTTAGAAATATTTACATCAGTGATTTGACAACCATTCCTTGGTTACAAGTACTACTAACTATTGTATTTATTATGTTGGCTATTTTTACATTATTGCAGTTAACTAATTTAGTATTGATTAGTACTTACAAAATGAAACGCAGAAATGCAATCATTTTAATCCTTGTGATGGCATTGATTGTTTTTGGGATTTTGTTTAGTTTACCATTCTGGAGTAAATCAATGATTGGTGTAGCAATTATTGTGTTTGGTTTTCTATTTGGAACAGGGCAAAGTATGGTTCCTGCCATTGTGATACCATTAGTTATTCTTTGTTTAATCACTCTAGTTTCTTATCTGTTGAGTAAAAAATGGTTGAAGCAATTAGAGATTTATAAAAATATTTCTATTTAAAAAGGACATCTGTCCTTTTTTTTGTGCCTGAGAATGATATAATAGTGCTAATCTTGTTTTTTAAGATACGTATTTTATATTAGGAGGTCATAGAAATGGAATCATTAGTAAATTTTAGAGATATTGGGAATATCCCAACCAGTGATGGGAAACTAGTTAAACCTAATTTCTTTTTAAGAAGTGGTGAAGTGGTAAATATTCATCAATCAACTGTTGATAGTTTGTTAAACGAATATAAATTGAAAACAATTATTGATTTCCGAGGTATTAAAGAAACCAGTGAACGACCTGATGACACGTTAAATGGTGTAGGCTACGTTAATATTGATATATTAAAAGATGTGAAGGGTCAAGGTGCAAGCTTTGAAGATTTACTAAAAGGAGCAGGTACAGCAGATACGGGTATGTTAGAACTTTATGAAGAGCTTGTTTTAACTGATGGTGCTAGAAAAGGCTATCAACAATTTTTAGAGATGATTATTTCTAATCCTGCTTCCCCTGTTTTATTCCATTGTTTTGCAGGAAAAGACCGAACAGGCTTTGCGGCTGCTATCATTTTAAAAAGTTTAGGCGTATCAGATAATTTAATTTACGACGATTATCTAAAAACAAACGACATGCGTAAAAAAGCCAATGCAGCAATCGTTGCTGATTTAAAAACAAAGGGCTTAACAGATGAGCAACTTAATGAAGTGCTAGTTATGATGAATGTAGACAAACGTTATTTAGAGCACTCTTTCCGTGTAATAGATAAAGAGTTTGGAGGATTTGAAGGGTACATTTCTGATGGTTTGAAGATGCCAAAAGAATTCTTTAGTGACATGAAACATCATTTTAGTGCGTAATAAGACGATAAAGAAGAGTGTGACATGTAGTGACCCCTAAAAGTTAGACTTTTAAGGAGTGGAGAAATCCACTCCTTTTTGATGTTTCAAAATTAATATCTAAGCTACAGATTGTGTTGCTTTTCGAAAT
>NZ_JAFLVX010000033.1 GCF_017316185.1 Candidatus Vagococcus giribetii
TAAAACATGTTTATCTTTCACTTTCTTTTCAATGTAATACATTAATTTATCATGATTGACAGTATCAAAATAAGCTTTCATATCAATATCTACAACATATTTGTATCCTTGTTCGTAGAACTCTTTCGCTCGTATGATAGCCATTTGAGCACTACGCTTTGGACGAAACCCAAAGCTATTATCGGAAAACTCAGATTCAAATATTGGTTGCAATACTTGATTAATCGCTTGTTGAATCATTCGGTCGATAACCGTAGGTATTCCCAACTTTCGTTTTCCACCACTAGGTTTAGGGATTTCAACCCTAAGTACTGGTTGTGGTTTATATTTACCACTTAAAAGTTGTTCTAATAAAACCTCTTGGTTTTCTTTCAAGTAGGGAAGCAATTCATCATAGCTCATACCATCTACGCCTGCCGCTCCTTTATTTCTGACTACTTGCCTATAAGCTAGGTTAAGATTATCTCTCGACAAAATTTCCCTAAACAAATTAACACCATCTTGATTGTTTTGTTCACCATGAAAAGCACTACTCGCTCTGTCATATCTTTCATGTTCCACATTATCCTTTTGATAGTAGCTTTCTTTAACTGTTTTCTGTGATTGTCGCACTTTTCACACCTCCTAAAATTTTCAAGATTACTATTGTTCAGTCCTTCGTAGTCTATCAGTCTGACTACTACTATGACCTCGGCTGACTTCTTACGATTCATCTAAATGTCACCACTCAGATTGTCTATTGGTTCGTTATCATTCAACTTACACTTGACCCTCGTAAGATCTCCCCTGGTAAGAGCTATAACTTTCATTCCATGTAACTGCTAGATTTACTGTATAAGTTTCGGGCAATATCGGACTTTGTTTTGTTTGGCAAACTCGTCCAACTTAATTCAGCCTTATATCTAGTTTCTGTTCGTCAGTTCGGAAATTTGCGTCGAGCTTCCTTCAGTCACTGCCTCACGGCAGACACCTTGCTTTTCGCTAACAGTTCCTATTGCCAAGCCTGTAGCGGACTTTCACCACCTAGTTATAGCC
>NZ_JAFLVX010000034.1 GCF_017316185.1 Candidatus Vagococcus giribetii
TTCACCACCTAGTTATAGCCAATGCAAGGCACACCAAAAAAAGGCATCTAGATGGGTCTCTAGATGTCTTTTAAAATTAATTTGCTTCTGAATCTAATAAGTATTTAGCAACAAATGCTGCAATAATACCACCAACAAGTGGTGCTAAAATATATAACCATAATTGACTCATAGCGTCTCCGCCAACAAAAATTGCTGGAGAAATACTACGAACAGGGTTAACTGACATTCCTGTTAAAGGAACACCAATAAAGTGTAACATTGTTAAAGTTAAACCAATAGCTAAACCATTATAGCTAGTTTCACCTTTTTTACTTGTTACTGATAACACAACAAACACTAGAATAAATGTTAATAATGCTTCTACAATAAATGCACCTGCTGTACTAATTTCTGAATAAGTTGTTTGTGCTAAATTATCAGTACCTAATCCTGTCATTGATAATAACATTTTAAGTAAAGCTGAACCTAAAATAGCTCCTACTAATTGAGCTACAACATATGTTAACATCTCGTTTAATGTCATTCTTTTGTTAATAAACATAGCTAAGCTGACAGCTGGGTTTAAATGAGCTCCTGATACGCTACCTACAGTGTTTGCTGCTACCATAATCGCTAAACCAAATGCTAAACCAATTCCTAAAACACCCACTGTGTCTCCAACTAAAACTGCTGTACCTGTCCCGATAAATACAAGGAAAAATGTTCCTAATACTTCGGCTAAACCTTTTTTAAGCATGTAAATCCTCCAATTAATTTAAGCTAAGATAAGGCGCTCTGCCTCTTTCTAAGACCTTAACTTTTTCTTTTCCTTCGTTATCCCACTGAATCACTCGATAATAAGCATCGTGATAGAAGAAAAAGCTATAATTCTGTTCATACCCCTTCTTCAATAACTCCTCTTTTTTAAAGATTGACGTCATTGGATAATCATCATAAGCAAGCACCCATAAGGGGTTTTGATGAGCGTGAGTTGGCATTAAATCTGCCATATGAATCATGACATCCCCCTCTTGCTCTAATATAATAACAGAGTGTCCTTCAGAATGTCCACCAGTATGCACCATTCGAATGCCTGGGATAACTTCAACTTGATCTTTATATGTTTTTACTTGAGTTGCAATTGGCTCCCAATTATAAGCCCAATACGTACTTTTAGATCTTATATTAGGATGTCTCATTTCATTCCACTCGACTTCTTGAACGTAAATCGTTGCGTTTTTAAAGACTGACGTAAACCCGCCATCTTCTGTAGGTACAGTAAGACCTGTCGCATGATCAAAATGCATATGTGTCATTAGTACCATATCAATATCTTCAACAGTTAAACCAAGTTCTGCCAAACTTTCCACAATTTCAGAATCTCTTTCAACACCAAAAATTTTCTTTTGTTTGTCAGAGAATTTATTATTACCAATACCGGCATCAATCAATAGATTCATGCCTTGGTATTGGATCAAAATTGGGTCAGTTGGTAGTTCAATTTGATTTTTTTCGTTGAAAGGATATTTTCTTTGCCAAACAGGCTTTGGAACAACTCCAAACATAGCTCCACCATCTAAGAATGTTGTACCACCTTCAAGCCAAGTTAATGTCATCTCTTTAAACTGAAACGTATCCATTTGAACTCCTCCTAAAAACTAATTACAAGTAATTTTTTTCTTTTGCTGCTTTTAGTAACTCATCACGGAAATCTGGATGAGCAATGTTGATTAAACGTTCTGTTCTTTCAGAAATAGTAGCACCCTTTAATACTGCTGAACCATATTCAGTCACAATCGTATCAATATCATTTTTTGATGTAGACACAGGAGCGCCTAAAAATAAACTTGGTACAATAGTAGAAACAGTGCCTTTTTTAGCAGTTGAATACAGACAGATAATACCTGTACCTGATTTAGTCAAACGAACACCTTTCATGAAGTCTGCTTGACCACCAGTTGAAGAGTAATACATTCCTTTAACTGATTCAGAGTTACATTGACCTAAAAAGTCTACTTCAACAGTTGAGTTAATAGCAACAAGATTATCCAGTTTGTTAACCACTTCAAAATTATTTGTATAATCACATGGCTCCATCAAAATATCTTTGTTGTTATTCATAAACTCATAAAGACGTTTACTACCAATCGCAAATGTCGCAACTGATTTCCCTGTATCAATTTCTTTTTTATTGTTAGTAATCACATTTTTTTCTGATAAATCAACTAAACGTTCTGGTAACATCTCAGTATGTAAGCCTAAATCTTTTTTGTCAACTAAGTATTCCATAACGGCGTTTGGCATTGCGCCAAAACCAATTTGTAACGTATCTCCATCTTTGACTTTAGCAGCAATTTCTTTTCCGATAGCTAAGTCATTATCATTTAACGTTGGGTTTCCTAATTCAGGCAAATCAACATTATTTTCAATGATAGCTGCTACTTGATCAATATGAATATGATTGTTTTTACCAAATGTTCTTGGCATATTTTCGTTTACTTCTAAAACGATTGCTTTAGCATCTTTAATTAATGATGCGACATATGATGGACTTGTTCCTAATGAGAAGTTCCCTTGTTCATCCATTGGCGAAACAGTAGCCATAATAATGTATTTACCTTCTTCACGTTGTTTTAAAATACTTGGAATATCTGAGAAGTTGTTTGGTAATAAATCAACTAACCCTGCGTTCATTCCTTTACGATCCATACCAGATAAAAAGATTGAAATTTGTTTTAATTTATCTTTTGGAGCATCAACTATTGGAAAGCTTGGTAACATACGATATAAACGGTTATCTTCTAAAGTATCTAGTACACGAATACCATCTAATAAAGCCTCTGGTTCCCCTGGCATAATCGGAAAAATAATACCGTCTCCTGGTTGAATCACTTTTACAGCTTCATTAGCAGTTGTTAATTTATCTTGATACATTGTTTGAATACTCATTTTATAACGCCTCTTCTCTTCTTTATTATTTTTGAATATTCTGAATTTTCAGAATTATCAGTTTTTAGTAAATGTAGGTTTACGTTTATTAACGAAAGCTTCCATACCTTCTGTTTGATCTGCTGTTGCAAACAAAGAACCAAATACTTGAGCTTCAAGGTTCAATCCATTTTCTAAAGACATATCTAATCCATTATCAATCACTGATTTACTACCAGATACAGCTAGAAACGCATTTTTTTGAATGCTTTTAGCTAATTTCATTCCTTCTTCTAATAACTCAGCTTGTTCGTAGATATGATTAACTAATCCGATACGATGTGCTTCTTCAACACCAATCACTTTACCTGTAAAGATAAGTTCTTTAGCTACACCTGTCCCAACTAATCTTGGTAAACGTTGTGTGCCACCAAAACCTGGGATAATGCCTAAACCAACTTCTGGTTGACCAAATTTAGCATTAAATGAAGCTAAACGAATGTCACAAGCTAAAGCAAGTTCACACCCTCCACCTAAAGCAAAGCCATTAATACAAGCAATCGTTGGTTGTGGTAATTTAGCAAGTTTAGCGAATGCTTGATTGCCCTCAATTGAAAATTCTTTTCCTTCAAGAACGTTTTTGTCTTTCATTTCTGAAATATCAGCACCAGCAACAAATGCTTTTTCGCCAGATCCAGTAACAATAACTACATCAATTTCTTTGTTTACAGCAATTTCTGATACAAGTGAACCAAGTTCAACTAATACTTCTGAGCTTAATGCGTTTAGCATTTTAGGTCTTTCAATGGTAATTGTTCCAATACCATCTTGGACGTTCAGACTTAAAAATTCATAAGACATTTCTATTCCTCCAATGGTATTCAATTATTTTTTATTGTGTATGTAAAACCCTCTACCTGTTTTGTTTCCTAACCAACCTGCTTCAACGTATTTTTTAAGTAGTAATGCTGGACGGTATTTAGGATCTTTAAAGCCATCATATAACACGTTCATAATCGCTAAAACAGTATCTAAACCAATGTAATCTGCTAATGCTAATGGTCCCATTGGATGGTTGGCACCTAACATCATTGATTGATCGATTTCTTCTGCTGTTGCCACACCTTCGTCTAAAACAAAGATTGCTTCATTAATCATCGGAATCAAAATACGGTTTACAGCAAATCCTGGTGAGTCTTTGATATCGATTGATACTTTACGGATACTTTCAGAGACTTCAACAATTTTGTCAGCTGTTTCTTGTGAAGTTGCTAAACCATGGTTGATTTCAACTAGTTTCATTAATGGAACTGGATTAAAGAAATGCATACCGATTACTTTATCAGGGCGATTAGTCGCTGTTGCGATTTCTGTAATAGATAAAGAAGAAGTGTTTGTCGCTAAAATAGTATGTTCTGGTGCAATCGCATCTAGTTGTTCAAAAATAGATAACTTGATTTTTTTATTTTCAGTTGCTGCTTCAATCACTAAGTCAACATCTTTAGCATCTTCATAGCTAACTGAAGGAATAATACGAGCAACAATTTCTGCTACTTCTTCTTCTGTTTTTGTTTGACGAGCTACATCTTTTGCTAAGAATTTTTTGATTTTTTCTAAGCCGTTATCAACAAATTCTTGTTTGATGTCGTTCATATAAACGGTATAACCTGCAGTCGCAAGAACTTGTACAATTCCGCCACCCATTTGTCCTGATCCAACGATCATAATATTTTTAATTGTCATTATTTTTCCCTCTTATTCTTTTTTTACCCAAGGTTCTGCTATAACGCGTTTCAATCGATTAGAAGAACTACCATAAATCGCAGTGATTTTAGCATCTCTAACGAAACGTTCAATATCGTTATTCCTCATATAACCATAACCACCTGTCATCTGAATAATGCTTTCAGCTGTTTCAATGGCAAGGTCTGAGGCGGCTAGTTTAGCCATGGCAACAAATCTTGAGTCATATCTATTTTCATCAATTACTTGAAGTAAGAGAGCTCTTGATGCATATATATTAGTTTCAATCTCAGCTAATTTAAATTGAGTCGATTGCATGTCGATTAAGCGTTTTCCTAAATTCCGATCATAAGAAACGTATTGTAGGCCTCTTTCAAGAGCGCCTCCTGCAATTCCTAAAGATTGCGCAGCAACTGATAAACGGTTGCGATTTAATATGGATTGAATTTGAGTAGCACCATCTTCTTTTCCACCTAATAAAGCATCTTTAGGTAGCTCGATTTGATTTAATTCAATACCAGCAACTGGTAATGATTTAATCCCCATCTTCTTCTCAATGTCTCCAACACTTAAACCAACTGTTCCTTTTTCAATAATAAATATACCAAGGCTTTCTTCTCCAGATAATTTTTGGATTTTGGAAGCCACGAGAAAAACAGAGGCGATAGGTGAATTAGAGATATACTCTTTTTTACCGTTCATCACCCAACCATCTTCTGTTTCAATCGTTAAGGTATCCATGTCTTCTATTTCGCTACCGGTTATTGGTTCATTTAGTGCAAATGAACCATAAATCTCACCACTTAGTAGTTGTGATAAGTAGCTTTCTTTTTGTTTTTCCGTTCCAAATGTAACTAGTGGCCAAATCGAATGGCTTTCCTGAGTTAATAGAATACTTCCTAATGCCGGAAAATTTTTACTAATTTTTCTTATAATACTTAAATAATCTTTGTACGGTAAGTGATCTTCTTTAGAGTAAAGTTTTTTAAACAACTCTAATCCAAACAATGTTTTAACATGATTTTCTGGAAAGCTTTCCATTCGATCATAATATGCTGCCGCCGATCTTAACTCTGTATCAGAATAATTAGAAATCCAATCAATTAACTCATTTGGCTCATTCATTTATTTATACCACCTATTCTCTATTAGTCACGTTTAATTATAACAGAAATACCTTGACCGCCACCAATACATAGGGTTGCTAAACCGTTTTTAGCATCACGTTTTTGCATTTCGTTAATTAACGTTACTAATACACGTGCACCACTAGCTCCAATTGGGTGACCTAAAGCAATTGCTCCACCGTTTACGTTAGTGATTTCTGGGTTTAAGTCTAAGTCTTTCATAACACTCATTGCTTGAGCAGCAAATGCTTCGTTAGCTTCGATTAAATCTAAATCTTTTACTTCGATGTTTGCTTTTTTAAGTGCTTTTTTAGTTGAAGGGATTGGTCCAGTACCCATGATTTTAGGGTCCACGCCGCCTGTTGCATAAGCAGATACGCTTCCTAAAATAGGCATACCTAATTCTTCAGCTTTTTCACGTGACATTAAAACTAAAACAGCTGCACCATCATTGATTCCTGAAGCATTACCTGCAGTAACTGTTCCACCTTTTTTGAAGGCTGGACGTAATTTAGCTAATGAATCTGGTGTTGTTCCAAAACGAGGGAATTCATCTGTATCAAAGATTACTGATTCGCCTCTTCTTTGTGGGATTTCAATTGGAATAATTTCATCTTTGAATTTACCCGCTTTAACTGCTTCTTCAGCTTTGTTTTGACTTTTAGCTGAGAAAGCATCTTGTTCTTCACGAGTGAAGTTATATAATTCAGCAATGTTTTCTGCTGTAATACCCATAGCGATATCATCAAAAGCGTCACTTAAGCCGTCTTTCATCATTGTATCAACAATCACACCGTTACCCATTTTGCCACCAAAGCGGTAGTCTGGTAAAACAAATGCTGATTGACTCATGCTTTCTGATCCACCAGCAACAACGATATCATTGTCACCAAGCAT
The DNA here is from genome assembly GCF_017316185.1 of Candidatus Vagococcus giribetii. Classification (GTDB taxonomy): domain Bacteria; phylum Bacillota; class Bacilli; order Lactobacillales; family Vagococcaceae; genus Vagococcus; species Vagococcus giribetii. Next base: position 6,678 of record NZ_JAFLVX010000034.1, read on the forward strand.
GATTGATTGAGCTGCTAAGATCACAGATTTTAATCCTGACCCACAGACTTTGTTAATTGTAAATGCTGAAGACTCTTTAGGAATACCAGCGTTGATTGCAATTTGGCGAGAAACGTTTTGTCCTAGACCTGCTGATAAAACATTTCCTAAAATAACTTCGTCCACTAATGCTGGATCTAAGTTAATAGCTTTTAGTGATTCACTCACCACTTTAGTTCCTAATTCAACAGCTGATACACCTTTTAAACTTCCACCAAAGCTACCAATGGCACTTCTTTTGGCAGATACGATTACTACTTCTTTCACTTACAAAACCTCCTATTTAATATAAAGCGCTTTTCTTTACACTATTATTTTACGCTCTGACGTAAAAAAAATCTAACAAGTAATAGTTATTTCATCTATTAGCTCAACTAATAGATACCTAAACTTTGTTAATACAACAAATGAAACGGTTTCTTTTCATAAATTGAGGATATAAAAAAAGACAACCTGACGTTGTCTTAAATGATTGGTTGATAAAAATAACTCAATATTGATTCATAAACAAGACTTTCAATGTCACTATATTTTGATTTAATTGGGCGACACAGTAACACGTTAAATGGAATTGGGTCTTTAAAGGGTATTTCAACAAATAAGGTCTTATCCATAGTTCTTTCAATAGGCGAAGGTAGAATGGTGACAATTTTTGATTCCTGAGTTGCTTCAACTAAGTAATCCCAAGAAGAAGATTGAAACTTAATCTTAGCTGTCGTATCCACTTCTTTTAGCTTATTTTTTACTAATTCATTTGTTGTGTAGCTTTCATTAAACGTCGCTAATGGATATGGCTCAATGTCATGCCAATCTAAAATACGCTTTTTGCTTAATGGGTGATCATGGTAAACAAAGGCTGTCATTTCATCGATTTGAATGACATGCTCTTCAAAACTTTTAGTATCTAAACTTGTCGGTTCAATCAAAATAGCCATATCTAAATCATTTTGGAAAAGCATTTTACGTAAGTAATTACTTCCTCCTTCAACAATTTCAATTTGAATATTTGGGTTATCCATCATAAATTTAGGGAAGAAAGACGAGAAAAAGATACGTAAAATTAGAGATGGTAAACCTATACGAATCGTTCCTTTTTGTTTAGCGGCTTCTTTTCTAACCATTTCATTCATTTGTTCATGAAGTTTAGTAATCTCTTGGGCGTACGCATATAGTTTTTCACCACTTGACGTCAATGAGTCCAAACGTCCATTTTTTCGGTAAAACAACGTTAATTCCTCATTAGTTTCAAAATTTATAATAAGCTGACTTAACGCTGATTGGGTAATATGTATTTTTTTAGCAGCAAGAGACAGATTACAACCACATTCGACAATATTCATAAAATAGTACAACTGCTGAATATCCATATTTTCACTCACTTCCTGTTTATTTATCCTTCACTATCATATCATAGGAAGGTTTTAAATGACCAAAAAAATAAAAACAAGAGCCTACTTCTCTATGGAAGTAAGCTCTTATTCAATCGATCATTTTATACAAAGGCACCTACACCAGTTAAGTAGCGACCAACGATTAATGCGTTGATTTCATGAGTTCCTTCATAAGAATAAATCGCTTCACCATCAGCAAAGAAACGACCTACATCAGTACCTAAAGTAATACCGTTACCCCCACAAACTTCACGGCCTAATGCAACTGTTTCACGCATTTTCATTGCGTTATGCATTTTAGCTAAAGCAGAGTTTTCTTCTTGGAAGCTTCCGCCTTCTTGAAGATTAGCTAATTGGACTGAGTATGAAAGTGTTGCAACAACGTTTGCTTCCATACGAGCTAATTTTTCTTGTACTAATTGGAATGAAGATAATTTTTTACCGAATTGGTCACGTTGTTTCACGTAAGCAACAGCTGCTTCTAATGAACCATAAGTCATACCCATTGCTAAATGAGCAATATCAGCTCTTGTTGAACGTAAAATTCTTGCAACATCTTTAAATCCGTTAACATTTGCTAAACGATCTTCCTCAGCAACTTCAACGTTAGTTAATGTAATGTGTCCGTTATGGATAGCACGTAATGACATTTTTTCTTGAATAACATCTACATGAAGACCTTCAGATCCACCTTTAACGATGAAACATTTAATTTTTCCATCAGCAGTGTCACGAGCAAAGATTGGTAAAACATCAGCAGAATCAGCGCCACCGATCCAACGTTTTTCACCATTAAGAATCCATTTGTCGCCTTTTTTCTCAGCAGTAGTTGATAAACCACCAGCAATATCAGAACCGTGATCTGGTTCAGTTAAACCAAAACAACCTTGCCATTCGAATGAAGCGATTTTTGGTGCGTATTTAGCGATTTGTTCTTCGCTACCACCAATAAGAATAGTGTTGTAACATAAACCACCATGAACTGTATAGAAAGTCGCAATAGAAGCATCTAATTTAGCTAATTCTAAATAAAGGAATGCGTTGTATAATTCACTTGGCTTTGTTGCTCCTTCACGGCCTTCAAATAATAATGGGCTGTTCATGATACCAACTTTAGCAACTTCTCCAAATGCTTCGAAAGGAAATTCTCCTTTTACCCAATGTTCGTTAACAACTGGTTTTACTTTAGTCTCTAAAACTTCACGCAAGTTTTTTAATACTGTTAGTTCACCTTCTGTTAAGCCATTTGAATAGGCAAATAAGTCTAACGGGTAAAAATCTTTCAATTCTTGTGTTCTTTCCATCTTTACTCTCTCCTCAAAACTAATTTATTTACATGTTCATCATATGACTGAAATCCAGTTTTCTCAACTTAACAAAAATTATCCATCCTATTAGTTTTTTTAATAGGATAAGAAAACCTTTACATATCAACGCTAAATGATTCTTATTTTCAATCAAATCTATTTTAATTTTATTTTTTTCACAAAAAAAGACTAGTTTTTCTAGATTGAATCTAAAAAAACTAGTCAGATTGATTAAATTTTAGCCACAAATGCTTGCCATGGATTTAAGGTTATTTGCTTTATATCTTTTGGTGTTTCCATGTTTTCAATCATTATTTCTTTGATAGTCTTATCACTTGTAAATGGTTGTGCCTCGTCAGATAAGTTAACAACGACTAACCACTGTTCTTTCTCAAAACTTCTAATATAAGAAAAGACATAATCTGTTGTTTCTAGTAACTCATACTCTCCCCAAACTACTAATGGGTTTTCTTTTCTTAATCTAATCAAAGTTTGGTACGTGTAAAAAATAGATTGTTGATCCTGAAGAGCTGCTTCTACATTAATATTTTGATAATTTGGATTGACATGTAGCCAAGGCGTTCCTGTTGTGAAACCAGCATTTTCTGTTGTATCCCATTGCATTGGTGTTCTAGCGTTATCTCGCCCTTTTGTATTGATTGACTTGATAATCTCTTCTTTAGAATAACCATTAGCGATTCGCTCGTGATACATATTAACACTTTCAATATCTTCTACTTCTTCAATAGAAGCCACTGGGTAGTTTGTCATACCAATCTCTTCACCTTGATAAATATAAGGAGTCCCTTTCATTAAGTGAAGTAAAATAGCGAAGGCTTTAGCACTTTCTACTCGGTACTCTTTATCATTTCCCCAACGAGAGACCACACGTGGTAAATCATGATTATTCCAAAAAAGACTATTCCAACCTTCATCGCCTAAAGATGTTTGCCATTTAGAAAGGACTGTTTTTAGTTCTTTCATTTCTAAAGGTTTTAAATCCCATTTTTGTTTACCAGCCTGTTCATCTAAACCAATGTGTTCAAATTGAAAGACCATAGATAATTCATCTCTATCAGGATTTGAATAGAGTTTAGCAATTTCAGGGGTTGCTCCCCAAGTCTCTCCAACTGTCATCACATCGTAATTTCCAAAAGTTGCTTGATTCATTTCTTTCAAGTACTCATGAAGTTTTGGTCCGTTCCCCGTAATTTCTTCATCTGGTAGTTTACCAATCAAATCAATTACGTCCATACGGAAGCCACCAACTCCTTTATCCAGCCAAAAATTCATCATATCATTAACTTTCTGGCGAACTGTTGGGTTTTCCCAATTTAAGTCCGGTTGTTTTTTGCTAAATAAATGAAGGTAGTATTGACCACTTGCCTCGTCAAACTCCCACGCGCTACCACTAAAGGTTGATTGTAACTTGTTAGGAACATCCCCCTCAACTGGATCACGCCAGACATAAAAGTCACGGTAAGGATTATCTTTTCCTTTTTTAGCTTCAATAAACCAAGCGTGTTCATCTGATGTGTGATTGACTACTAAATCCATAATAATACGAATATCTCGCTTTTTAGCTTCTTCAAGTAATTCATCCATATCATCCATGGTTCCAAATTCTTCCATAATATCTTCATAATCACTAATATCATAACCATTGTCATCATTTGGTGACTTATAAACAGGGCTTAACCAAATACCAGTAATCCCTAGCTTTTCTAAATAATCAAGACGATTAATAATACCTCTCAAGTCGCCTACGCCATTTCCTGTTGTATCTTGAAAACTTCTTGGATAAATTTGATAAAGAACTGCTGATTGCCACCATTTATTTTGTTTTACTGACATACCTATCCCTCCATTTATCGATTAGGTGTTACGTAACACCTATAATTAAAAAATAAAAATGTCACATTTTAGTGTGTCGTAACACTCGCCTAGAATATAACATTTTATTAGTATATCGTCAATAGAAGTTAATCAATTTCCTGAACCGAATCCCCTTCTACTAATTCAGTCTCTAAAACAACTTTTTTAGCTAAAGTATTGTTTGATTCAATTCCCTGAATCGCTAACTCTACGATTTTTTGGGCTTTGAGGGAAACATCTTGAGACATACTAGTCAATTGAGGTGTCGCATATCTTGACAGTAAGGTCCCATCAAAACTAACAACTGATACGTCAGTTGGCACACGGATTCCTTTCTTATATAATTCTGAAATTATTTGAACTCCTAATAAATCAGAAGCACAAAAAATAGCAGTGTAATCAGTTATTTTCTCTTCTAATTCAGTCTGAACAAATGTGTGATAGTGCTTATAAGTTGTTGGCATCCCTTGTAATAAAGGGGTTAATCCTTGTTCTAGCATAGCTTGTTTGACACCTTCAGCACGCTCATAATCAGCTCCTACCCACTGATCACTCTTCTCTCCTTTTGCTAGAAAGATAATTTTTTTATGACCTTTTTCTAATAAATAGCGGGTTAATTCATAGGCGCCTTCGCGGTCTTTAATCCCTACATTGAGTTTTGGTTCCAAACTATCAAAGGATGCGTAAGTATCCACAAAAACAATCGGGATAGATACACGATTTTGCCATTTCGTGACTTCTTGACTAGAAGCACCTGAAACAATCAGGCTCTCTAAATGCCACATTTCTGCTAATTTGGCACCTTCTTCAAAATCTGCTACACGGTGAAACATCATAAAGTAACCTGATTGTTTAACACAAGACTCAACAGATTGTATCAACTCTCCGTAATAAGGATTGTCATAAACATTTTCTTTCTCGGCTGCATTATCTTGAATAATCATTCCGATAATTTTTGAGCCATGTTTAGCTAATAATCTTCCTCCCATATTGGCAGTATAGTTTAACTCCTTTAAGGCTTTTTTGACTTTATCTCTAGTTTCAGGAGAGACCTTGTTGTCTCTTTCATGGATCACATTTGAAACAGTCGTCGGGCTTACACCTGTGTAATTGGCTATATCTTTAATGGTAACCATTTTTCTTCCTCTCCTTTTATTTTTTTCACTTTGTTTCTAGCTCAGTTATATTATAATAGAGGATGACTAATAATAGGAGACTAAAACATGAATTTAACAAAAAAAGCTCTCTCGCAAGCATTAAAAACTTTAATGACCTCTATTGCCTTTGAAAAAATAACAATTAATGACATTACTATGGAAGCTGGTGTTTCTAGAAACACCTTTTATTATCATTTTTCTGATATTAATGAATTACTCGAATGGACCTTTGATAATGAAATTGTTAAGGGATTAGAATCTTATGAAGATTTAAATACTTGGAAGGAAGGATTATTAAGCGTTTTAAACTACACAGAAGAGAATCGGAAGTTTTGCTTAAATACCTTCCATTCTATTAATCGTGATCGTCTTGAAATATTTCTCTATAACATTACCTACCATATGCTTATTTCTATCATGGATCAATCTTATAGTGATAAACAATTACAGCAGCCACTCAAAAGTGAAATTGCTGATTTTTATGGTCGTGGTATTGTCGCTCAAGTCACTCATTGGCTGACAACTAGACTTGAAGAACCAAAAGACGACTTAATCAATCGCATTGAAGGTGTCACAAAAGGAACCATTGAATTAATCATCAAGAATCACTAAAAATTGGACAAAGTTCTTATTTTGCCCAATTTTTGGGCATTTTTTTAGTTTTGTTTATAGGATTTTTCTCTAAAATTTATATGATAAGTAAGTAACAATCATATCAATTTTAGGAGGATTTTATTATGTTTTTCTTTGAAAGCATGCCGTGGTATTCAATTATCATGTGGTTTGTAGTGGTAGGTGGTTTAATGTTAATGAACGAACTAGCTCGAGCTAACAAATGGGTTGCACTTATTTTATTCACCGTTTTACCAATTGTTTTAACCATCTTCGTTTGGCCAACAACTGCAGGTGCGGGTAGTAGTACAGGAACATGGTTCCACTGGGTTAAAGTTTACTCAGCTCTAGCAGGTTGTTTGGGATTCTTAGCATTGCGATTTGTTAAGGGGGCTCAAGATAAAAAATGGATGATGGCTTTTCCGGCTTTTATTTTAGCTCTTAATATTTTAGAAGCTGTTATTCGTGATTTCCAAGTCTATTCTCTACATGGCATGGTAGATGGTGTGTATATGAATGGTGGCGTTTGGAATATTATGAACGGTGTAGCAGGTATTCTAAATATCCTTACTATTTCAGGTTGGGTAGGCATTCAAATTAGTAAAGACAAACAAAAAGATATGGTCTGGGCTGATCAAATGTGGTTCTGGATTATTGCGTATGATGTTTGGAACTTTGCTTATGTTTACAACTGTGTTTCTGACCATTCATTCTATGCAGGTCTTGGTTTGTTAATGTCATGTACGATTCCTGCTTTCTTAATTAAAAAAGGAGCATGGTTACAACATAGAGCTCAAACTCTTGCCTTTTGGATGATGTTTACTATGACTTTCCCAGCTTTTGTTGGTGAATCTAAATTCGCTGTTCAAAGCTCTCATAGTAGTACGGCATTGTTTACATTGAGTTTCTTAGCATTAGCGATTAACGTGGCAGTATTCATCTATCACATTTACCGCATCAAAACTCAGAAGAAAAATATCTTTAAAGATGAGGTATACACTGGTCTTAAATCATTTGAAGAAATTAAACAAAATAACTAAAAAAAGAATTGATAGTCGTCGTGAAATTCCTAACGACTATCAATTCTTTTTTAGCTATTACTTTTAAATAACATCTTTGGCCAGTTTAATCAATGGTTTCAAATGCTAAGTGCTTAATTAGTCCTTCATGTTGTGGGTATTTAACTAATAATTCCTCTTGAGTAAACAGCTTAAAATCTGCAAAGTCAAAACCTGGAACAACGGCACAACTTACTAAAGAGTATTCTTGTGCTACAGTGGATCCAAAAATCGTCCCTGCTGGTACACAGAAATGAAGTCTTTCTCCATTAGCTATGTCTTTTCCTAACTTTATTGCCTCGTAGCGACCATCCTCATACAAACAATGAACTGTTAATGGAGCTCCGTCGTGATAATACCAAATTTCGTCTGCAGTTAATTGATGCAAATGAGATGGATTATCCTTTGTTAATAGAAAATAAATACTAGTATATAGAGGTCTCATTAGACTATTTCGGTTGATTTTTTCGGTTGCCTCTTCTGTTCTTAAATAATAACCACCTTCAGGATGGGGTTCAAGATGAAGCTCATTTATCCATTCTTCTTTTGTTTTCAACGTCTCTCTTCCTCTCTTTGTTACAGTTGTGTTGATTATACTAAAGCCTTGCTAGTTAAACAACTTGTTTCATTTCTATCTCGACACATTATCCCTTATAATAAAAATATAATGTGTCAGTATTAAATAGAAAGAAGTGGAGGTTATGAGTGTGATTGTTTTGTCTGGAACTATTGGTGCTGGTAAAACCAGTCTATCTAAAATGATTGCTGATGAACTATCTAGTGATGTGTTTTTTGAAAGTGTTGAGGGTAATGACATACTACCTTTGTTTTATGAGAACCCTGAAAAATATTCTTTTTTATTACAAATTTATTTTTTGAATAAACGATTTAAAAGTATCAAGCAAGCCCTAGCTAATGAAAATAATGTCTTAGATCGCTCAATTTACGAGGATTCTTTATTGTTTCATTTAAATGCTGATTTAGGTCGAGCCTCGGCTTTAGAAGTTGAGGTGTATGACGAACTTCTTCAAAATATGATGGAAGAACTGCCATTTGCAGCAAAGAAAAAGCATCCTGATTTACTCGTTCATATCAGCGTCTCTTTTGAAACTATGCTAAAAAGAATCAAAAAGAGAAACCGTCCTTTCGAACAAATTAGCTTTGATCCAAGTTTATACGACTATTACAAAGAATTGAATAATCGCTATCATCAGTGGTATGAAGATTACGATGAAAGCCCTAAAATTCAAATTGATGGAGATCGGTATGATTTTATCGAAAATCCTGAGGCAGGAAAAGAAGTTGTTGCATTAGTTGTTGAAGCACTAGCATCTATTCGTCAATCTTAACAAAAAGAGGCTAAAACCTAATCATTGACTCTTAGGTTTTAGCCTCTTTAATATCTTTTTTAAGTGAAAATAATCAAAAAAAAATAAGGCTCCAAGCCTTAATACTTCATTATTATTCAGACACATGACGACGCGCACTTAGTGCTGCTTCCTTCCAGATCTGACACGCTTCGTGTGCTCGTCATTGTCCTAGCCTTGCGGCAAATATTATTATACTTTAAAAAACAAAAAAATGCTACCCTTTTTTTGTTTTTTTATTTTGTCGTATTTGTCTGAAGAATTGCGTTAAGATACTTCCGCATTCTTCTTCCAAAATACCTGTTTCAACTACACACGTGTGATTAAAACGATTGTCTTCTAATAAATTAAGTAGACTGCCGGCTGTGCCACCTTTTGGATCGTTTGCTCCATAATAAACCTGTTCCACTCTGGAGAGTAAAATTCCTCCACAGCACATAGGACAAGGTTCTAAAGTTACGAACAAGTGAGCTTTTTCTAAACGCCAACTACCGACACGTCGATTAGCTTCACGAATCGCAATTAACTCTGCATGAGTTGTTGCATCTTGAGAATACTCACGGACATTATGCCCTCGACCTATAATCTCTCCATCTAAAACAACTACTGCTCCAATCGGAACTTCTCGCATAATTTCTGCTTTTTTCGCTTCAAGAAGCGCTTCTCTCATAAAATATTCTTTTTGTTCTTCTGTATACCCTACTATTTCTTCCGTCATCTAATCCCTCTTACAACCTATATTTAATCTTTTGTCTATCTTAACATAATTCATCTTTTAAATCTGAGTTATGATAAAATAAAAGTACCTTTACTTTAGAGAGGAATTTATCTCATGAATAAACAAGACCTTATTACGATTTATCCAACTGGCTTTTTTTCTGATGTCCCATCTACTGACATTAGTCAATTATCTCTACCAATCAATCAAGAATGGTTTATTTTAGAAAAAGAGACTTTGAATCCTTCTGAGGAGCAGTTATTAACCACTTTATTTCCAAATAACCTTGATACACATCACTTAGATCATCATTTATGGTATCACTATTTATTTCAAAATAAACCTTTACCTCATTCAGAAAAATCATTTCGTGTGATTCAATTAAAACTAAAAAAAGAGTCAACCAATGCCAAAGATTGGTTGACTCATTTATCAGAATTATTTAATCAAGTTGAAGACTTTTTCTTTATTGATAGACAAACAGCTGTGTTGATTGAAGAAAAAACACATATAATTCTTCAAAAAGAAGAACTTGAAGGGATGCTTCTGACCCTTGAGAGTGATTTTTTAATTCAAGCAACAGCCTATATTGGTTCTTTCAACGAGGCAACTCATAATTTCACGTCTTTTTTCGCTGAGGAAGAACTTATTTTTTCTACCTATTACGCTGAGCAACAACATGTTTTTTCATTTCAAGATATCGCCCTTGATTATCTAACCAAAGATAAAATTCAAGAAAGCACCATTATGCAATCTCTAAAAGAAACCCTTGTCTTAGATGATGAAATCAAGCGTATTATAGAAACGCTTTGGTTGAAGCAAGGTAATATTACCTCAACGTCTAAAGAACTCTATATTCACCGAAATACTTTGCAATACCGACTCGATAAATTTTATGAACGCTTTGGTATTTCTTTAAAAGACATGAAAAATTTAACTCTGTGTTACTTATTGATTGATTAGTCACGACGATTTCCGTATAAAATAACCAAACGAAGTAATTGTAATAAAGAAGCTACGGCGGCTGCAACGTAAGTCAAGGCAGCTGCTGTTAGCACTTTTCTTGCCATAATTAGTTCTTCGTCATCTAATGCTTGGTTTTCTGCTAAGACAGCTAATGCTCTTCTTGAAGCATTGAACTCAACAGGTAACGTGACAACTTGAAATAAAAATGTTAACCCAAAACATAAAATTCCTAAGTTAACAAGCATCGGTGTGCCACTGAAAAAGATGGCTCCGATTAAAATAAGTGGAATTGAAATTTTTGCTCCAAAATTAACAGCTGGGACTAATGCTGCTCTTAATTTTAGAGGTGCATAGCCTTCTTTATCCTGAATAGCATGACCACACTCATGAGCAGCAACTCCGATAGCTGATACTGAATGAGATTCTGACACACGCTCTGATAAACTTAGCATTTTAGTGTGTGAGTTGTAATTATCTGTTAAATCCCCAGCAATTTGAGTAACCCCCACATCTTGTATATCTGCATCTCTTAAAATCAATCTAGCCACGTCTGAAGCTTTGTACCCATTTTTATTTCTAACTTTCTCATATTTACGGTACGTGCTGTTAATATAACTTGAAGCCCAAGCTGAAATTAACACACCAATAATGATTAATATATAAGTTTTATTAAAAAACATATATGGCATAAACATAGTCTTTATTCCTCCTAAATTATTATAAGATAAGTGTAACAAAATATTAAGAAGAAGCACGCTTTTTATTTTGAATCTTTTATGAACTTTCACTGTTTTTTCATTAAACTCTCTTTATTTAAAATAAATACACAATAAAACAGAACTTGTTGTTTTATTCGGTAGATTTATTAGATTAAATGTTGTATCTTAATAATTGAGGATATTTGAACATCATCAGTCTATGTTTTATTATATACCCCTAAAAAGACTTTTTACAGACTTTCTAAGAAGGAGGAAAGTAGATGAGAGAACTTCTAGATACACCTACACAAAGGCGTTTAAAAATCTTAGAGCATTTAAATGAGATGTCTGATTGGATTAGCTCAAATGAGCTTGCTCAAGAAAACAACGCTTCATTAAGAACCATCAATAATGATGTAAGTTACCTAAAAGAAAATTGGTACCCATACCTATTAATAGAAACATCTAAAAAAAATGGGGTGCGTTTAAGAACCCAACCTAGTAGTCATGTAGAGTTTGTTTATCGATATGTCCTGAAACAATCAGAATCATTTAGATTACTTGAAGCCATGTTTTTTGATACCTCTTTAAGTATTGAAAAATGGGGTGAGAAACTATTTATCAGTGAGTCTTCTTTATATAGAATCACTAGCGCCATGGCTGATTCTTTAAAGAAATACGGCTTGACGTTAGAAAAAAAACCTTGCCGTATCATTGGAACTAATGAACATTTTGTTAGATACTTTTATACGAGTTATTTCAGAGAAGCCTATAACGCTACAGAATGGCCCTTTCCGGTAAACAAAAAAGATTCAGTTTTATTAATTCGTGAATTAGCTAAAATTTTTGACTTTGAACTAAATGACAATCAATTAATTCAAATGAACTATATCCTTAACGTTAGTTTAATTAGACAAAGTCAGGGTTTTTACATTAATTCGACAATTAAAAATAATCATTTAGATGATATTTTTAATAAACTATCCCTTTATCAAGCTGAGTTTGAAAGCCTTGCTTATCAGTATAAATTACCTGTTGATGAAAAAATGCTTCAAGATTTAATTTCAGCTATTTTTCTACATCAAAGTAATTGGGAATCTACTGAAGAAGAACTACTAGTGACAAAAGAAATCAACCAATTTATTAAAACTATTAGAGATTCTTTTGACCTGACTCTAAGTGATGATATCTATCACAAAATTGAAGGAACTATGAAACAACTTTACCTGTATCATCGGGTCTATCCTTTTAGGAATCATATAATTTATGATAGCTATTTTTATAATGGAACAGCTATCAAAAAAGATTATCCTATCTTAAATATGGTCGTAGAGCATTCTTTGAATCAAATGGAGAAGCATACGAACTTCCCTTGGGAAAATGTGTATCATAATATTATTCTTTATTGGTTAATGGTTACTTGGAGTGATTTACCTGAATTATTAAAAGAAAAGAAAGAAAAAGCAAAACTTTTTGTTTTAAGCGATTTGGGACGAGACCACTCAGAATTTTTAGTTAAAATGATTCGAAGTAACTTTGGTTCAAAAGTTGAAATTAATTCATTTCAAGGTTCTATTATCCTACTCGATGAGGATAAGCCAAAAGATTTAGATTCTTATGATATTTTAGTCACAAATTTTAACACAGATGACTTACCAAAAGAAAAATTAGTTGTGATTGATGATATCCCTTCTGGTAGTGACTGGGGAATTCTAAGAAGAGCTATCAATAATATCAATAAAATTAACCCGAATATGTTAGATGTCTTGAATCACAAATAGAGGGAGATAATATGGTTTTTAACTTTTTTAATGCCTTTATAATTAACTTAGCCATTATTGTCTCTGTGACTCTAGGCTTGTACTTTTTCTCTTTGAAATATTCGTTGAAAAACAAACAATTAGATGACGAATTTTTACTTGTTAGTAAACATTTAGAAATGTCGACTGTGGCAAAAATTTTTTCTGGTGTCTTTATTGGTGTTATGGCATTTATTATCTCAAAAAATGGGATTCCTGTTGGCGACTACCGACCTGTTGATGTAAGGTACTTGCCGGTTTACTTTTCAGTCTACTACGGATCACCTTTAATCGGATTAATCACAACAGTTACCTTAACTTTGTTTAAATGTATTGATTACCTGATTAATCAAGGGACACCCACTGAATTTTTCCATAATATTATTATTACTTATTTTATTTTAGGAATTAGTATCCTAATTTACCGAAAAAACTTATCGCCTAGAAAAGGAACCTTTCTTTGTCTACTACTAACTTTAGTTGTGCGAGCTACTGTGTTAATGATTGCTTTTTTCCCTCATATTGATTTCTTGTTCTTTTATAAGATGGGCATCAATTTTTCTATTTTTTCTGCCCTCTTTTTATTTACTGGTTGGCTAATCCACCGAGCTATTTCCATTTCAGAGGGTATTCATGTTTACCGAACCTCTGCTGTATTCGATAGTTTAACAGGCCTTTATAACAAAGAATATTTTTACTTTTTCCTTGATTTGGCCTACAATCAGGCGATTCGTGAAGAAAAGACCTTTGCCCTTGCCATCATAGATGTAGATGATTTTAAACAAATCAACGATACCTATGGTCATTTAGTTGGTGATAAGGTATTGTCTGAGATCTCTACTATTTTAAAAAACAATTTAAAGCCTGAATCCATTATGAGAAATTGCCGCATTGGTGGGGATGAATTCGCTGTTGTCTTTAAACATGGTGAATATGATACAGATAGTTTCTTTCAAGGAGTGTTTGAGCAACTTAATGAGTTAATATCTGAATCCGCATGTCAAAAAAAAGTGACTTTATCTGTTGGATTAGTTGAATTTCAACCTGATTCGAGTCAACCATCTAATCAAACGGTACAAGATTTGTTTAATCTTGTGGATGAAACCCTTTATGAAGCAAAAAAAAGTGGTAAAAATCAATTAATCAAAAAAGAATTACCTATTCATACACTGAAAAAATAAGAGAAGAGAGAATGTGATAGTCGTAAACCACATTCTCTCTTCTTTTTGTTCTTTATTTACCTGATAACTCTTTATAGGTTTGAGCTTTTTCAATGACTTCATCTGCTGATTTTTCTAATAAATGATGAGCTTCTTCGCTTTCAATCACGTTCTCAAGTGCTGAAAAACGTGTTTGTTGCTCAAAGAAATCTGGTAATCGATCAAAATCAGATTTTTTATAATCGATTCGAAGTGGTTCTTTATTTTTTTCAAGTAGACGTGGGTCATAACGATACAATGGCCAATAACCTGATTCTACTGCCTCTTTTGTGACTTGGACTGCTTGACTCATACCACCTTTAATACCGTGGTTAATACAAGGTACATAACCAATCACAAGAGATGGACCAGGGAATTTTTCAGCTTCATCTAGAGCTTTTATGGTTTGAGTTGGATTCGCGTTTAGTGCCACTTGCGCCACATACACATTGCCATAAGTCATGGCAATCATACCCAAATCTTTTTTAGCTGTTCTTTTTCCAGTTGAAGAAAATTTAGCAATTGCAGCTGTTGGCGTTGCTTTTGACGTTTGACCTCCTGTATTTGAGTAGACTTCATTATCCATAACAAAAATATTCACGTCTTCTCCACTTGATAGTACATGATCAATGCCTCCAAAACCGATGTCGTAGGCCCAACCATCCCCGCCAATAATCCACTGACTTGGCTTAACAAATAAATCTTTTTCAGCATAAATTCGTTGAAGCAGTGAGTCTGAATTTTGCTCTACTTCTAATAAAGTCGCTAGTTTCGTTGATCGTTGTCTTGAACCTTCACCTTGCTCTCTACTTTCTAACCAATCAGACATAAGAGCCTGTAGTTCAGGACTGCCTAGTTGTTTTTCTAAAGCTTCTTCCATTAAATGAGTCACATGTTCTCGCTTAGTTTGATTAGCTAAATACATCCCAAATCCAAACTCTGCGTTGTCTTCAAATAAGGAATTACTCCATGCTGGACCTTGACCTGCTTCATTCGTTGTATAAGGTGTTGAGGGAGAAGAAGCTCCCCAAATAGAAGCACAACCTGTCGCATTAGCAATTAACATACGATCTCCGTAAAGCTGGGTTAATAATTTGATGTAAGGTGTTTC
The DNA here is from genome assembly GCF_017316185.1 of Candidatus Vagococcus giribetii. Lineage (GTDB taxonomy): Bacteria > Bacillota > Bacilli > Lactobacillales > Vagococcaceae > Vagococcus > Vagococcus giribetii. Next base: position 21,975 of record NZ_JAFLVX010000034.1, read on the forward strand.
CCCGCAACCTGAACAGGCACCTGAAAACTCAAGTAGTGGTTGTTCAAACTGTGAGCCTTTGATACTTTCCTTTTTCTTAATAGGATTTGCTTTTTGTTTCAAGGTCATAGCAAATGCCCAATTAATTGCTTGTTCTTTTTGTTCCTCATAAGGTTTCATGATTAGGGCTTTTTCTTTTGCTGGACAAACATCTACACATAAACCGCAACCAGTACAATCTTCTAATGAGACTTGAATACGATACATTAAACCATCTGCACCCTTCATCTCTCTTACAACAAATCCTTCAGGGGCTTCTTCCAGCTCACTCTCATCTGCTAAGAACGGACGAATAGCTGCGTGAGGACAAACAAAGGCGCATTCATTACACATTGTACAGGCGTCCATTTGCCACTCAGGTACTTCTAGAGCAATCCCTCTTTTTTCGTAAGCTGTTGTTCCTAGTGGGACTGTTCCGTCCGTCATATCATTAGCAACTAGGTCATTAACAGTTAGTAAATCACCTTCTTGACGACTAATAGGCTCTAAAATATCTCTAACATATTTAGGTTTACTTTGATCTACCACTTTATCTCGTAACTCAATAGATTGCCACTCTTTAGGAACAGTGATTTTGATTAAATTTTCAAAGGTTTCATCAATGGCTAAGTGATTTCGTTTAACAATCTCACTTGATTTTTTACCATAAGCTTGAATAACTTCTTCTTTTAGATATGCAACAAACTCATCTCTTTTTAATAACCCATTTAACTCAAAAAAGGCTGTTGACATAACTGTATTGATTCGTCTACCTAAGCCAGCTTCTTGAGCAATTTTCATGGCATTGATTACATAAAATTGGATTTCTTTCTCAGCAATTTCTTTTTTCAAACGTTTAGGTAAAAGCTTCAAGACTTTTTTCTCATCCCAAGTGGTATTTAAAAGGAATGTACCTCCTCTTTTTAACCCTTTTAACAAATCGTATTGATGTACGTAAGAAGCATTGTGACAACCTATAAAGTCAGCTTCTTCAATTAAGTACGTTGACGTAATTGGCTCTTGACCAAAACGTAAATGCGAATTCGTTAACCCACCTGATTTTTTTGAATCATATGAAAAATAAGCTTGAGCATAAAGGTCAGTATGATTACCTATTATTTTAATAGCTTGTTTATTAGCTCCTACTGTCCCATCTGAACCAAATCCCCAAAACTTAGCTTGATAAGTGTCTTTTGGTGTTAAATCAAGAACTTCACCCACAGGTAAAGATAAATGAGTCACATCATCTGTAATCCCCACTGTGAATCGTTCTTTTAAAGATTCTTCTGGTAACAACAAATGATCAAAAATTGCTTTGATTTGACTTGGTGGCACATCTTTTGAACCAAGACCATAGCGTCCGCCAATCACAATCGGACGATTTTTATGACGATAAAGGGCACTTTGAACGTCTAATAATAAAGGTTCGCCATTTGCTCCTGGCTCTTTAGTTCGATCTAATACGGCAATTTTTTCAACTGTCTCAGGTAATTTAGCCAATAAGTTATCAACTGGAAATGGTCGATATAGATGAATATTAATATGCCCAACTTTTCGACCCATTTTATTTAGATAGTCAACTGTTTGTCTAATGGTAGGAGATACAGATCCCATTGAAATAATGACTTCAGTTGCGTCTGGAGCACCATAGTAGTTAGTCAAATCATAGTTAGTTCCTCTAATCTCGTTGATTTCTTCCATATAATGCTGGACGATTTCAGGGACTCTATCATAATAAGTATTAATAGTTTCTCTTTGTTGGAAGTGAATATCTGGATTTTGAGCAGTTCCTGAAACAGTCGGTCTGTTTGGATTCATGCTACGTTTTCTAAAGGCTTCTAACTCTTTAGTTGGAACTAGTTTTTTTAACGTTTCATAAGGAATTAAATCAATTTTTTGTAACTCATGACTTGTTCGAAAGCCATCAAAAAAGTTTAAAAAAGGTAAGCTTGCTTTCAAACTAGCTAAATGTGCCACTGCTGATAAATCCATTACTTCTTGGACTGAACTTTCAGCTAACATACAAAAGCCTGTTTGTCTGGCAGCCATTACATCACCATGATCACCAAAGATACTTAGAGCATTTGTTGTGACAGCTCTTGACGCAACATGAAAAACAGTAGGTAGCAACTCACCTGCTATTTTATACATATTAGGAATCATCAATAAAAGACCTTGAGAAGCTGTGTAGGTTGTCGTTAAAGCACCTGATTTTAAAGAACCATGCACCGCTCCTGCTGCACCTGCTTCTGATTGCATGTTAATGACTTTTAAAGGTTCACCAAATAAATTTTTTCGTGATTTACTTGACCACTCTTCAACAACTTCTGCCATTGTTGAACTTGGAGTAATTGGAAATACCGCAGTCACTTCACTAAAGCCATAAGAAATATAAGCTGCTGCCGTATTACCATCCATTGTCACTTTGTTTGTATTCATGAGTTATCCTCTTCTTTTTTCGTCTTATTTCGCTCACATAAAAAACGAGCAATCGTTTGGATTGATTGCTCGCTAGGTTGAACGTTTTAGGTTATAGGTTAATCCTGATTAATCTAAACTTATCTTTAGTTCTTCAACAAAGGTCTGCAACAAATCAATGTCCTCATCTTCTGCATTGTTTTCGATACATACTAGAGCTGCTCCTTCTTTAGCTCCGGTTTGTTTAAACTGCTCAACAAAATCTCTTGCAGACTGACAATAATACTCCCCATACTCTGTATCACCTGATCCAACAACACCAAATAGTTTATCTTCAAGGTTCTCATCTTTTAAATCAGAAAAGAAATCTTCAAACTCAAAAGGAAGTTCTCCGTCCCCATATGTGTAAGTTGCTACAATACAAACATCAGCATCTTCAAAAAAGTCTGAATCCACATCTGAGCATTCTTCACGTTCTACTTCAAAACCTTCATCTTCTAATTTTTCTTCGATAATCTCTGATATTTCTTCAGTATTACCTGTCATACTTGCATATACGATTTTTGCTAAAGCCATGAGTTTATCTCCTATTCTTTTATCCTGTATAATTTTTTCACAAACATCTACAAGAGAATTTTAACATAAAACTAACATAAGTTGAACCCATTTTTATTAAAATGTGAAATTTTTATTTAATTTTTAACCATCTTTCTTTTGTATGATAAGAAAAAAAGACACCCTAAGGCATCTTTATGATTTAACTTTAAATAACCACGCATTTGGTTGATCTAATAAACTTGTTTCTTTTTGTCCTGCTTCATTAATTTCAGTCACAGTTCCAGAAACAGGTGTTTCATATTCAACTACTGCTTTTTCTGCTTCAAGCTCAACAACGCTATCTCCCTCAGTAATTTGACTACCTACTTTAGGTAACATTGCAAAACTAATACTTCCTAAATCATCTTGAGCAACAGCTGTCAAACCAACTGTGATTTCCCCATTTTCTTCTTTAATCCATAAACTTTCTTCAGACATCGAATGCCTCCTATAAAAATAGTTCTTCGTATTCTTTTTCTTTAAAGCCTAATAATACTTTATCTCCAACAACCATAATAGGTCGCTTAATTAACATACCATCAACACAAAGACGCTCACTAGCTTCTTCTTCAGAAAAATCATTAACGATATTTTTTAATCCTTGTTCTCTGTAGCGAATTCCACTTGTATTAAAGAAACGGCGAATCGGATAATCATTATTAGCCATCCATTTCATTAATAACTCTTTTGCTGGTGGCTCTTCAATCATATCAATCATGTCATAGTCAATGTTGTTCTCATCTAGCCAAATTTTCGCTTTTTTACAAGTTGAACATTTAGGGTACCAATAAAAAGTTGCCATCCTCATTGCCTCACTTTCAATTATGCTTTTCTAAGTATAACATACCTTCAAAATGAGAGTCGCCATATTTTTTTATAATTCCCAAAAAATGTGGTAGAATATATAAGTTAAGAGGAAATTTTTTCTTGATTATTTGTAGGAGGAAAAAAATGAAAAAATCATCTAGTAATAAAGAAGACTACTTAAAGGCCATATACGAAAATAATGGAATCGATGAGTTTGTCTCAAATAAATCGTTAGCAAATCATTTAAGTGTTTCTCCTGCCTCAGTAACTGAAATGGTAGAAAAGTTGCAAAAAGATGGCTTAATTGAATACAAACCTTACACAGGTGTCAAATTAACTGATGAAGGATTGAAAAAAACAGTTGGTATTATCAGAAACCATCGAATCATCGAAACTTTTCTATTTGATAAATTAGATTATTCACTTCATGACTTACATAACCTGTCAGAAGAATTAGAACATGTCAAAGACCCTGTCTTTTTCTCTAGATTATACAACTATTTAGGCGAACCAGAGACGTGTCCTCATGGTGGTATTATCCCAACTGAGGAAGTCTTTATTGAAAAAGCCATTAAACCAATTGCCACCTTTAAAAAAGGAGATTCTCCTGAAATTCGTCGTGTAATGGACAACACTGATATCTTAAATTACATGGGTTCGATTGGACTTACAATTGGAGACACGATCCATATTACAGAAGTCGATGTCTTTAATGAGCTAATGCTATTTAGTATTAATGACAAAACAGATACTCATCATATTAGCTTTAAACAAGCGCAAATTATCTTTTCTTATTAAGAACAAAAAAACTTCCCAAAGAATAATCTTTGGGAAGTTCAGATTGAAGACAAACTA
>NZ_JAFLVX010000035.1 GCF_017316185.1 Candidatus Vagococcus giribetii
TTTGAATGCTTCCAAAACAAGTAGAAAAGGGTGATTTAGCAACTCCTTGTTTTAGAGCTATGTTGTTTTGAATGCTTCCAAAACGTAGAAGCAATTTCAAAAGTCGGTGATGAAGTTTTAGAGCTATGTTGTTTTGAATGCTTCCAAAACACATTTTCGGCAGAAGTTGACATGTTATTTGTTTTAGAGCTATGTTGTTTTGAATGCTTCCAAAACTATCAAAGCTATGCAAAGAGGACACTTGAAGTTTTAGAGCTATGTTGTTTTGAATGCTTCCAAAACTGGTGAACAATCTGAAGGTGACTATTCGTTGTTTTAGAGCTATGTTGTTTTGAATGCTTCCAAAACACAACACATCAGTGCAATCTATCAAGTCATGTTTTAGAGCTATGTTGTTTTGAATGCTTCCAAAACGAAGAAACAAACAAAAATACTCCGAGCTATGTTTTAGAGCTATGTTGTGTTTTGAATATTAACAAGATTATTTAACTACCAGACTTAAGGATAATTTCGCGATGTGTTAGTTTGATTTTCCATCCTATCATCATTTTATTTGCATCTTACCCAGATTTTTGTTACTATAATGATACAATTTTAACTCTTAGGGGAGTAACCAGTAGCAAGAAAAGGCTGCGCTAATGTCAACAGTAAGTTAACGACTTGTCGTTTTCTGGTATTAGATGAAATGGTGAGACTTAAGACAAGTAAACAACTTGTCTTAAGTCTCTTTTTTGTTAAATGGCACTCTAACTTAGGAGAAGAGAAAGGGAAGAAGAATATTGGAAAAGGAAACGTATCAAGTTGAACTTGACGAAGTAATGGAGAAAGTTGCTAGTCAGTCATCAGGATTAACGCAACAAGAAGCAAGTAAACGTTTAGAAACAAATGGCTTCAACCAATTAAAAGAAGCGCCTAAAAAATCAACATGGTCTTTATTTTTTGAAACATTTAAAGATGCAATGGTTATCGTTTTATTAGTCGTTGCTGTGGTTCAAATGTTAATGGGAGCGTATGTCGAGTCTCTCGTTATTTTCATCGTGTTAATGATGAACTCTGTTGTGAGTGTCATTCAAACTAAAAAAGCTGAAGGTTCACTAGACGCTTTAAAAAGCTTATCAGCACCTGATGCGAATGTTATTCGTGATGGGAAAGAAACAGTTATCTTAGCTAAAGAATTAGTTGTTGGTGATGTGGTTATTTTAGAAGCAGGAGATTATGTTCCTGCTGATGGTCGCTTACTTGAAGCGGGCTCTTTAAAAATTGACGAAGGTATGTTAACTGGTGAATCTGTTCCTGTTGAGAAAACGTTAGATGTAATCAATGGAGATGTGCCAATTGGTGACAGAACGAATATGGTCTTTAGTGGAACTATCGTTACTTATGGACGTGGTCTTTTCTTAGTTACTGCAACAGCAAATGACACAGAGATTGGTCAAGTTGCAGGTCTTTTAGAAAGTACAAGCGAACAAAAAACACCACTACAACGTGGTTTAGATAAATTTAGTAAGAAATTAAGTGTTTGGATTTTAATTTTATCGATTATTATTTTAGCCGTTCAAGTGGTTCGAATTTTTGTTAATGGCGGATCAGGAGATATGACAGCTGATTTATTGAATGCCTTTATGTTTGCCGTAGCCGTAGCTGTAGCAGCGATTCCAGAGGCGTTACAATCAATCGTTACAATTGTTTTATCTATTGGAACAAAACAAATGGCTACAAAACATGCGATTATTCGTCATTTACCAGCTGTTGAAACTCTAGGGTCAACAAGTGTAGTTTGTACCGATAAAACAGGAACACTGACTCAAAATAAAATGACTGTTGTGGATCATTACTTACCAAGTAGTCAAACAGAAACCATTTCAGATAATCCAACTGAATGGAATGAAGCGATTCAACGCATTATGGACATCAGTTTATTAGCTAATGATGCGGCTATTACTGAGGAAGGCGAAAAAATTGGGGACCCAACAGAAGTAGCTTTCCTTGATTACACTGAAAAGTTAAATGCGCCTTACCGTAACACACGTGATAAATATCCAAGATTACAAGAATTACCATTTGATTCAGATAGAAAACTAATGTCTACACTTCATTCAATTAACAATGAATTTGTATTAATGACTAAAGGTGGACCAGACGTTCTTCTAGGACGCAGCACAAAAGTATTAGTTGATGGAGAAGTATTACCATTAACAAGTGACATGTTAGCAGAGATTCAAGAGAAAAATGAAGGCTTCTCAAAACGTGCTTTACGTGTGTTGGCATTTGCTTACAAACCAATTGATGCCAATCGTGAATTAACATTAGATGATGAAAATGACTTGATTTTCGTTGGTTTAATGGCTATGATTGATCCACCAAGAGAGCAAGTAAAAGATGCTGTAAAAGATGCTAAGAGTGCAGGGATTAAAACAGTTATGATTACTGGAGACCATAAGACAACAGCTGTTGCTATTGCCCGTGAGATTGGTATTTCAGTTGATGGGGATATGGCGTTAACTGGAACAGAATTAGATGCTTTAACAGAAGAAGAATTATTAAGAGATTTAGAAAAAATTACGGTTTATGCTCGTGTTTCTCCTGAAAACAAAATCCGTATTGTCCGTGCTTGGCAAGATAAAGGTAACGTATCAGCTATGACTGGTGACGGTGTGAATGATGCGCCTGCCTTGAAACAAGCCGATATCGGAATTGCCATGGGAACAGGAACTGACGTAGCTAAAGATGCTGCTGCTATGATTTTAACAGATGATAACTTTGCTTCTATTATCAGCGCTGTAAAAGTGGGACGTAATGTTTTTGACAATATTAAAAAAGCCATTGCCTATCTTTTCTCAGGTAACTTAGGTGCGATTATTGCTATCTTATTTGCCTTAGTAGTTGGTTGGGATAACCCATTCACTGCGTTACAATTACTATTTATTAACTTAGTTAATGATTCTCTTCCAGCGATTGCTTTAGGTATGGAAAAAGCAGAACCAACTATTATGCAAAAAGCCCCAAGAGATCCTAACGAAAGTATTTTCTCTGGTGAAACATTAACATCAGTAATTTACCGTGGTTCATTAATTGGTGTGGCTGTTATTATTGGTCAATGGATTGGTATGCAAGTATCTCCTGAATTAGGTGTGGCAATGGCCTTCTCAACACTTATTTGGAGTCGTACATTACAAACATTCCCAGCAAGATCAAATAGTGAATCTGCTATTAAAGCTGGTTTCTTCTCAAATAAAATGGTTATTACAGCCGTTAGTGTGTGTACAGCTCTTTACTGTGTGACATTGTTACCTGGTTTACGTTCAGTATTCTCACTTCCAGCAGAATTTACTTTAACTTACATTGGTATTTCAATTGCTCTTGCAGTTGGTGCTATTGTCTTAATGGAAGTTGCTAAACTTATTTTTAAAAAGAAAAATAGCTAATTATTAGAGAGGTTAGGACTGCAGAGTCTTAGCCTCTTTTCTATTTGTAAAAGAATCGTTTATAATAACTATATTAGGAGGGATGAAAATGAAAACAATTTATTTAGTAAGACATGGTCAAACCTTATTCAACGTACAGAAGAAAATCCAAGGTTTTTGTGATTCACCACTCACAGAGTTGGGAGTAGCGCAAGCAAAAATCGCTGGAACCTATTTTAAAGAGGCAGGTATTGACCTTGAAGAGGCTCATGTTTCCACTTCAGAAAGAGCCATAGATACACTTCAATTGATAACAGAGTTACCATTTAAGACTCATAAAAACTTACGTGAGTGGAACTTTGGGACTTATGAAGGTGAGGGAGAGCATCTTAATCCACCACTGCCTTACTTAGATTTCTTTGTTCAATTTGGCGGGGAATCACAAGAAGAATTATCTAATCGCATTAACAAAAGTATCACTAATATTGCAACAGAGTCAGAAAATAATGCTATTTTGATTGTCTCTCATGGAGCAGCTATAGCTAATTTTTACCGAAAGTGGGAAGATTTTAGTGATGTAAAACGAACGTCACCTATTAAAAATTGTTCTATCATGATTTATGATTACGATGGTGATGTGTTTAGGTTGCGTGAGATTATTAATCATGATTTCAGTAGCTTAGAAAACTAATATATCAGTAAAATAGCTAAACAATGGATAAATCTGTTGTTTAGTTTTTTGGTTTTAGAAATATAATCTCAATCTGTAGAAGTTTTTAGTGATATAATGAAAAAGATAAAATAGAACTAGGAGATGTCACAGATGAATAATAATGTCACGCTTGAAACTATAAGAGAAAATAGAGAGAGATTGGTTAATGGGAGAGTTAATTATTTTACTGAACTAGTAAAAATAGCAGTAAGTCTAACAAATGAAATGGAAAATGAAGTGAACGAGGAAATCAAGGGATTGAAATCAATGCTCGTTTTAGAGACGGTTACTATGATGACAACTTCATGGAGAAATACACTTCCTTTTAATCTGTTTGTTTCAAAAAAAGCAGCAGAATTTGTAGGGAAATTAGGCGTGAAAGATTTACGAAATCATGATTATAGTCTAAAAATCGGTATGGAAGACATTATTGCTAATATTGAGGAACCATGGTTTCTTTCAGTTGCTGAAAACTTAAATGATCAAGACGTTGCTAAATTAAACAAAGCCCTAAAAAAAGGTGATAAAGCTTTGAATTCAAATGTGATGCTACATTGGGAACATGCTTATACGGGTAAAATGTTTAGTAACCATGTCATGGAGTTGATTAGTCATTTAAGTAATAGTCAAGCTAGTGAAGATACTATTTCTGAAAAAGTACAGGAATTAGTTAACAAACAAGCTATCGTTTGGATTTTAAAGACTGAAAATTATGTATTAACAGAAAAAGGCTATAAAGATACTAGAGATATTGATTGGGAAACAGCCTATAAAGAGTGTGGAATTGACTTATGTGACGTGTCAAAAGAAGACTATCAAAATAGTTTTGGTAAAGATTGGTAGAATAATTAAATAGATGAGTGATAGGAGAGATGGTTGCTAGTTCGTAGAAGCCATCTTTTTTATGTCTCAATGAATTGACAGATAATTCAAAAAGGAGTATGCTTTTAAAGTTAATTCGGAACCGAATTGTTCGGGTTCGATAGTTCGAAAGGAGATTTACATGAATCAACAACTTATTAAAGATATTTTGCTTTCTTTAAGAGAGCTTAGAAAAGAAACTCATACGTTACTTGAAGAGCAATCAGGCAAGTATTATATTTCTATTACTCATTTATTTATCTTAGATACCATCAGAAATACCCCTAAGATTTCATTACAGCAATTAGCTAAAAGGGTGAATTTAAGTCCAAGTTCAACTTCAGAAGCAGTCGAAAAAATGGTTAAATTAGGCTATGTTTCAAGAGAACAGAGCGAAACTAATCGACGTGCGATTGAGCTGATGCTTACAGAATTAGGTTTAGAAACACTAAAAGAAACCTATGAAAATTGGATTCAGGATTTTTCGTTATTTGATGCCATTGGAGAAGAAAAACTTACTTCTTTCTACAACACTCAGCAAGAGATGATTGAGCTATTAAAAGAAAGGAGAGAGCAAAATGGGGCAAACAAAACAAAGTAAACAAGATATCACTGTTTTAGCCATTCTTTTATTTGGAACTTTTTTAAGTTTTCTAAATCAAACACTAATGAATGTCGCTTTACCAAGTGTCATGAGAGATTTTGATATCACAGCAGCTCAGGGGCAGTGGTTATCAAATGGATACATGCTGATTAGTGGAGTCATGATTCCTGCTACAGCCTTTTTAATTGACCGATTTAAAACACGTCATTTATATTTAACTTCAATGGTTGTGTTTACTGTCGGAACTTTAATTGCTTCTATTTCTGTTAATTACCCTATGTTAATTATGGGTAGAATGATTCAAGCTCTTGGTGCAGGACCAATTAGCCCATTGATGACTGTTGTTATAATGAACATGTTTCCTGTTCAAAGTCGAGGAAAAGCCATGGGATTCATTGGATTAGCTATGAACTTTGCACCTGCTATTGGACCGACTCTTTCAGGTTGGATTGTTCAAACGTATAATTGGCGAGCGATTTTTTACGTGATTTTACCACTTGCTGCGATTAATCTAGTTGTCGCCTTCTTTAGCTTAAAGAATTTTGGCGAACAAAAATACCCTGTCTTTAACTTCTTAGGAGTTGTTCTATCAACTGTTGGTTTAGGAAGCTTATTACTTGGATTTAGTAACGCAGGTGATAAACCTTGGTTAACAATAGATGTTCTAGGATTCATTACATTAGGACTTGTTGTGACAGGATTATTTATTTATCAACAAACACATACAAAAACACCACTTTTAAACTTCTCAGTGTTTAAACACTCGATCTTTACGATTGCTTCGATTACAAACTTTGTGGTTATCATGGGACTTTATGGTGGAATGATCTTACTTCCGTTATTCTTACAAAACGTACAAGGCGTGTCACCTATGACTTCTGGTATGGTACTTTTACCAGGGGCGTTGGTAATGGCCTTTATGTCACCTATTACAGGGGCATTATATGATCGCATGGGTGCTAAGTACTTAAGTTTCACTGGATTGATTATTTTAACAGTGGGAACTTTCATGTTTAGTTTGGTTGAATTAAATACTAGCTTAACGTATTTAGCGACGGTTCAAGGTATTCGCTCTTTTGGGTTAGCGTTAGCTATGATGCCACTTCAAACAGACGCTTTAAATGATTTACCACTTGAATTAATGTCTCATGGATCTGCTATGTACAACACGATTAGACAAATTGCTGGTTCTATCGGGACTGCTCTTCTTGTCACAGTGATGAGTCTAGCTACAACACAATACGCAACAAATAACGTTGGTGTTAGTATTGAAGTAGCAACATTACACGGTATAAAAATTGCGTATATTGGTGTGACAATCATTTCGTTAATCGCTACTGGTTTATGCTTAAAACTAAAAACTAAAGAGAAATAAAAACAGGATGAAGGATAATACTATTCATTAAGTTGAGGATATGATAATATTTCTTATATGAAGATATGATTTCTTATTAAGAAAAGGAGCGAGAGGTATGTCTCAACCGAAACCATATGGTACTGTTTTAATAAAAGCAGCTAAGATTTTGGATTATCTAGCTGATTCAACAGGAAATGTTACGCTAAAAGAAATAGCGAGTGCATCGGAATTAACAACATCAACAACATTAAAAATTTTAGACACATTAATTTTAATTGGTTATGTTAGTAAAGATGAAAAGAATAAAACTTATTTTTTAGGATCTGCTCTTGTAAAGTATGGACAAGTATATTCCAAAAATTCCATGCTAAAAAATATCGCTGAAGCTAGTTTAGAAAATTTACAAGCAGAGGTAGATGAGACCATTCACTTAGGTATGGTTCAAAATAATCAATTGATTTATATAGACAAACTGGAGCCTAAAAAACAATCTATTTATATGTCTTCAAAAGTAGGAAGTACGCGTCCTCTGTACTCTACAGGCATGGGAAAAATATTTTTAGCCAATTTTGATGAAGATCAACTAGAGCATTATTTTTCAAAAGTACCTTTAGAAGCATATACGGAAAATACGATAACCAATAAGTTTCTCATGATGAAAGAATTAGAAAAAATACAAGAAACAAGTATTGCTTTTGATAATGAAGAGATGGAAAAAGATTGTTTTTGTATTGCTATGCCAATCATTAATAAACAAAATAATTTAGAAGGTTCTTTCAGTGTCAGCATGCCTAAATTTAGGGCGACAGAGGATACCATCAATAAGACTATTCAAAAAATGACAGAAGCAAAAAAGAATATTGAAACCAACTTAAATTAATTGTTACCCTTTAGATTTCTACTAGTGAGAAATTTAAAGGGTTTTTTTATTTTTTGAAAATGGTTGCATTTTATTAATTATTAGCTATAATAAAAGTATAAAATTTCTTAAAAAGAAATAGTATTTCCAAATAGGAAAAGGAGAGGTTCGGAAATGAAGATGAAAACAAGGTATGGTAGTAGTCCTGAAATGATTAGACATTTTTCAACAACCCAATTGAGAGATGAGTTTTTAGTGGAAGAGCTATTTGTCCCAGGCAAAGTCTGTCTAACGTATACCCACAATGATCGCATGATTTTTGGAGGAGTAACTCCTACTGAAAGTGAGTTAGAAATAAAACTTTCTAAAGAACTAGGTGTTAGCTACTTTTTAGAACGACGTGAATTAGGAGTTATCAATATTGGGGGACCAGGTTATATAGTAATTGATGGTGTGTCAGAACCAATGAAAAAACAAGATGGTTACTATATTGGAAAAGAAACAAAGGAAGTACTCTTTAAATCAGAAGATGCTAGTAACCCGGCTAAATTTTACTGTGTATCTGTGCCAGCGCACAAAAAATACCCAAATGTAAAAATCAGTATTGATGAAATTACACCTTTTGAAACTGGTGAAGCTAAAACACTTAATGAAAGAAAAATTTTCCAATATATTCATCCGAATATTTGTGACAGCTGTCAGTTGCAAATGGGTTATACCATATTAGCAGAAGGTTCATCTTGGAACACAATGCCTTGTCATACTCACGAAAGAAGAATGGAAACTTATTTGTATTTTGATATGGATCCTGATACACGAGTATTTCATTTTATGGGCACACCAGATGAAACAAAGCATTTAGTGATTGGTAATGAACAAGCAGCTATCTCACCTAGTTGGTCAATTCATACAGGTGTGGCAACTGCAGATTATACATTTATTTGGGCAATGTGTGGGGAAAATATTACATATGATGATATGGATATGATTCCAATGAGTGAGTTGAAATAAGAAAGGGGAAAAAGTATGACATTTAGTATGGATTCTTTTAGATTAGATGGAAAAGTGGCATTAGTAACAGGTGGTATTTATGGAATAGGTTTTGGGATTGCCCAAGCATTATCAGAAGCAGGAGCAACTATTGTTTATAATAGTGTGACAGAGGCTTCAGTAGCTGAAGGTGCGGAAAACTATAAAAACGCAGGTATTGATGCTAAAGGGTATGTATTTGATGTAACGGATGAAGAAGCTGTGATTAAAGCTGTTAAACAAATCGAAGAAGAAGTAGGCACAATTGACATCTTAGTGAATAATGCAGGCATTATTAAGCGTACGCCGATGTTAGAGATGTCAGTCGAAGATTTCAGACAAGTAATCGATATTGACTTAAATGGTCCTTTTATTATGTCCAAAGCTGTTTTACCAGGCATGATTGAAAAAGGAAGCGGTAAAATCATTAATATTTGTTCAATGATGAGTGAATTAGGACGTGAGACAGTTAGTGCATATGCAGCTGCTAAGGGTGGTTTGAAGATGTTAACTAAAAATATTTGTTCAGAATTTGGTGAACATAATATCCAATGTAATGGAATTGGACCGGGTTATATCGCGACGCCTCAAACAGCCCCATTAAGAGAAGAAGGACACCCATTCAATGATTTTATTATTGCTAAAACACCAGCCGCTCGATGGGGAACGGTAGAAGATTTACAAGGCTCAGCAGTATTTCTATCATCACAAGCATCAGATTTTGTTAATGGTCATATTCTGTATGTTGATGGTGGTATTCTAGCGTATATTGGAAAACAACCTTAATAAACGCGAGTAGTACGAATCTCGTGCTACTCTTTTTATTTTTTATACAAGGATGGGAAAACAAATGACATTTTATAAAACACTAGATACAACAAGTCGATATATTCTTTTTTGTTGTTTCTTTATTTTCTTTGTTAATGGTCTTTACTCTATGATATTTGGTTCAATATTACCCATTCTCAGTGAGACATATCAACTAAGTGACACGATTAGTGGTGTCCTATTGTCTGCTCATCAAGCAGGAAACTTAATTGCAGGTTTTATTGCTGGACTATTACCTATTTACTATGGAAGAAAAAAATCAATTTTATTTTTAAGTAGCTTTGTTATAATCGGCTTTTTTCTAATGATTGTAACGAGTCAGCCATTGTTGTTATTGTTAGGCTTTTTCTTTACAGGAATTAGTAGAGGAAGTATTTCAAATTTCAACAATAAAACTGTCAATGATATTTCTAACAGTAATCCGGTGGCATTAAATTTTCTTCATAGTATGTTTGCTATTGGGGCACTTTTATCACCTTTTCTAGTTCTAGGTGTTAGCTCATTGTTTGGGAGTTCGGGTTGGAAAGTAGCTCTTATCACGATTATTATCTTAATCATTATTTCTCAAGTGATGTTTAGTAAGATGCCGATTGAAGAGGATAACTTAGTAAGAAAAAACAGAGGTAAAAAAGATTATTCTTTTTTTAAAGATGCTTTGTTTTGGAATACAATAAGTATCATTTTTTTCTATCTTTGCGCAGAGTCTGCCATTACAGGATGGCTAGTGACTTACTTTATTAGTCAAGAGTTACTAACTATTTCTCAAGCACAAATGATTTCATCTCTTCTTTGGTTGTCTATTCTAATCGGACGCCTCATGTGTGTATTTATGAGTGGGCGCTTGTCAAAGGGGATACTTATAACAGTGATAAGTATTGGGAGCAGTTTATTTTATTTATTATTACTTAATAGTAATAGTCTAGCCATGATTGTCTTCTCTATTTTAGGTTTAGGAATTTCCATGGGAGGAATTTACCCAACAGCGATGACAATAGCAGGTCAGTCAATCAAAAAACATCCTATGGCATTAGGTTGGATTTTAGTGATAGGTGGTCTAGGTGGCATAACTATGCCAATGATAACGGGGTATTTATCTGAAAAATTGACAATTTTTCATGGTATGGCAGCTATAATTATAGCCATTGTATTGATGTTACTAAGTGTATTTTGGTATCAATTGGTTAATGAAAAAAAGGAGATATATAAATGAAAAAAGTAAAAACATTATCAATGTTAGAAGAAAATGGCTTAGTTGCTGTTATTCGAGGTAATTCAAAGTTAGAGGGAATAGAACTATCAAAAGCAGTTGTCACAGGTGGTATTACATCGATAGAAGTAGCATATACAACACCCGAAGCAAGTGGCGTGATCTCAGTATTAAAGGAAATGTATCAAGATAATCCAACGGTTGTTATAGGAGCTGGAACTGTTCTAGATGAGGTAACTGCTAGACTATCGATTTTAGCAGGAGCTGATTTTGTGGTGAGTCCATCTTTTGATATAGAAGTAGCACAACTATGTAATTTATATCAAGTTCCCTATATGCCAGGTTGTATGACTATTACTGAGATAAATACGGCTTTACAAGCTGGAGTCGATATCATTAAAGTGTTTCCAGGTGATATAGTGGGAAGTCAGTTTATCAAAAATATCAAGGGGCCTCTTCCTCATGTGAACTTAATGCCAACTGGAGGGGTTAATCTTGAGAACATGGCTGATTGGTTTGAAAAAGGAGTTATTGCTGTTGGTATAGGAGGTAATTTAACTGTGGGGATGACGCCAGGAGATTATCGTCCAGTAATTAGTAACTCAGAAAAATATGTCGCTAAGTTAAATGAAATTAGAGGGAAATAGCTATGGGGAGAGTACTAACTTTAGGAGAAATATTACTTAGATATTCTACAGAAAGAGGAGAAAAAATACAGGATACTCGAAAGTTTTCATCTTACTATGGTGGTAGTGAACCTAATGTTGCGATTGGTTTATCAGGGCTTGGTCACAAGACTCAACTCCTTTCTGCGGTACCAAATAATCAATTGGGACAAGGTGCTATGGCAAATCTTCGTCATTATGGTGTTGACACATCCCTCGTTAAAATGACTGGTGAGAGAATGGGTGTTTACTACGTTGAAAGTGGGGCTGGTAACAGAGCCACTTCTGTTTTGTATGATAGAAAGTACTCAAGTATTTCTGAATTAAAAGAAAATCCATGGCAAGATGAGTTATTATTTCAAGGTGTAGATATTTTCCATGTTTCAGGAATCACCACTGCTTTATCAAAGGATTTACTTGAAACAACCATCGAACTAATGGAGTTGGCAAAAAAAAATCATGTGAAAGTTTCTTTTGATAGTAACTATCGAGCTAAACTTTGGTGTTTAGAAGATGCGTTACAAGCTTATAAAAGAATACTACCTTTAGTAGACTTTTTGTCTGCTAGTAAGTTAGATGCAATTAATATTCTTGGTGTTGAAGAAAAAGAATTTGATACTCAAGAACAAGAGTTAGCATACTACTATCAAGAGATAGAAGCGCTATATCCTAATATTGAAAAAATATATTCAACAGTGAGAGATGTTGTATCGACTGATGAAAATTATTTAATGGGAAGTCTATGGGAAAACCACAAACTATTTTGTTCTAAAAGGTATCATGTGACACAGATTGTTGAACGTATAGGTGGAGGAGATTCTTTTTCAGCAGGAATGCTGCATTCATTTCTGACGGAGAAAACGGCTAAAGAAGCAAGTGAATTTGCTACCGGGATGTCTGTATTAAAACATACTTATTTGGGAGATGCTGTTGAGTTTAGCCAAAATGAAATCGAAGCATTTATTGCTAGTAAATCAAGTAAAATAAATCGTTAGAAAGAGGTAGTTATTATGCTAACATTATCACTAAAAAATAATAATGAAGTGACTGATACAAGAAAAGGGCAAGAAGAAACATATTTAGCTTTTAAACGTTATGCTTATCAAGCAGGCGACTATTTTGAATTAACTACATCAGAACCTGGTCAATATGTTTGGGTCCAAATGGACGCTGCTATTGAACCAAGTTTGATTTTTATGAGAGAATGCAACTGGCGATATAACGTTATTTTAGAGGAATCACTAAAGCGAGCTTACTCACCTAGTGTTTTTATGGGGGAGCGTCATTATGCCAAAGCTTGGTTACCAACTAAGGAAGAAGTAAACCAGTACCGTAATTTGGCTAAAAATTCTCATGATCAAAAAGATGATTCTTATGTTTATCCTCATGCCTTTGCCAATGTTGAAACACGGAATGATTCCACATTTTTTGCAAGAAATGCGATTGATGGCATATTAGCTAATGAGGATCATGGAGCATATCCATATCAATCTTGGGGAATTAATCAAAGATCAGATGCTAAGATAACAATCGATTTTGGTTGTGAGGTACTTATTGACAAACTAGCATTAGTACTGAGAGCAGATTATCCACATGATAGTTTTTGGACACAAGTAACAGTTGAATTATCCACTGGGGAAGAATACATCTTTCAAACAACTGATTCTTTAGATAGACAATTTTTCGATTTACCTAAAACAAAAATTACTCATTTAACTCTAAAAGAGTTAATAAAAAATGAGGATGAATCACCTTTTCCAGCATTAACACAAATTGAAGTATACGGAAAAATAGGATAAACGTTTACAAATAGATTGTCTATCGCTTATACTTTTGTAAACGTTTCGACATTATTATCGAAAAAGTGATAAAGATTAAGAACAGAAAAAAATTATAGGATGATCAGTGTGAATAAAATAGATTACTTGCTTTTTTTGGAAAAATATTTTGAAGCTATAACTGAGTTAACAGAAACTAGTTGTTTTTTTGCCACAACTCAATTTGTTTCTGATAAGACAAATAAAAAGACAAATATTGTGAATCATCATTTAAATAATTTATTCAAAGAAGATCAATTAATTAAAATAAATTCGAAACCAGTTTATTATTTACCTAAAAAATCATTAGAAACTTTTTTAGCGAGAAAAGTTGAAAAATCTGTTTATGAGTCCTTTAAAGAATTAACGGAAGAGAGTCGAGATGTGTTTGATCAGTTGATAGGAAGCCAATACAGCTTAAATCATGTGATTAAACAAGGAAAAATTGCTTTGAGTTATCCCCCTAAAGGGATGCCATTTTTACTAACTGGACCAACAGGATCAGGTAAGACTTTTTTAGTGAAACAGTTTTATGAGTATGCTAAAAGTAATCAGATGGTTCCTAATGATGCACCATTGATTACATTTAATTGTGCTGAGTATGCTGATAATCCTGAATTGTTATCTTCAAAATTATTCGGCTATAGAAAAGGAAGCTTTACAGGTGCTGAGTCTGATAGAAAAGGTTTGCTAGAGTTAAGTGACAAAGGAATTTTATTTATTGATGAAGTGCATAGACTGACTCCTGAAAATCAAGAAAAATTATTCTATTTTATTGATGAAGGGAAGTATAAGCCGATTGGGGAAAATGAAGAGTGGCATTATTCAGATGTTAGGCTGATGTTTGCCACAACTGAATCAGTAGATGATTATTTACTAGAAACTTTTATCAGACGAATCCCAATTGTCTCTCAAGTTCCTTCCTTGGAAGAAAGAGGAACTAGAGAGAAAAGAGACTTCTTGTATTATTTTTTTAAAAAAGAAGCAGGACTTTTAAACAAACAAATTTTAATTGAAGACTCATTGTTTCGTTTTTTATTAGCATTTAACTTCTCTGGAAATGTAGGAGAACTTCAGAATTTAATCAAATATATTTGTGGTAATAGTTATGTGAGACAAGGTGGCATTGAGACATTAAATGTGTCTGTAGGAGATTTACCTGAAAAATTGAAAAAAGAGGCATTTAAAAGTATTGATTTCAATCAAAAACCTCCAATTGAAATTAGTCCGAATGGTAAAATAGTTGATTCCAGTTATCAGTCAATGAGTGTTTTCTTTGAATCTATTTATGCTGATTTAAATGAAGTAGGTTGCCAGTATCAAGAAAATGAAATCAGCTTTTATCATTGGATTAATGACTCGTTCGAGCGAATAGAATCTCAATTTAAATTGATTGATAATCGATTTTTAATTGATAAATATCAAAAGGTAAAACTTCAAACCATTATAGAAGAAATATGTCGTGTAATGTTTGAAACTCATCAAATCGAAGTTCACCAAGAGACAAAAGAAATCCTGCTTACTTTTTTAGAATTGCTTATTTCAAGAGAAACTAAAACAATCTATCCAGATGAGGTTGCTTCTAGCTACAATGTATTGTTTAGTGAGAAATTAGAGTATGTCAAAAACACAGTAGAGTTGTTTGTTTTCTTGTTTAGAGAAATGACTACTGTAGGCAATGTTGTTTTAAACGAGTGGGATTATCTCATGTTGCATATGATTTTTTCTTATTACGGAAGATTAAAGAATAAAGAGCAAATTAATGGAGTTATTATCTGTCATGGAAAGAGTACAGCAACAAGTATTGCTGAGACAACAAATACGATGATCGGTCAGAAAGTGTATCAAGGAATTGATATGGATTTAGAGGTTAGTTTTTCTGAAATTATTGTAAAACTTCAGCGTTATCTATCTTTACATGAAACAGCCAATGGTACGATTATCTTAATCGATATTGGGCATACTCAAGATTTGAAAAAAGCGTTAGAAACGAGAGTAGATGGTTCGATTGTTATTATTAACAATGTGTCCACACAATTAGCTTTAGACGTTGGCTTTAGGATTGTGAATCATGAGAATATCGAAGTGATTGGTAAAGAGTCTTCCTCCCAACATTTTTCAAGTTTTTCATTGTTTCAACCTGAGAAGAAAAAAGTACCAGCGTTAATTATTTCTTGTCAGTCAGGCATTGGAACGGCCAAAAAATTACAAGAAGTTATTTCTGCTAATCTACCAAGAAACACGCCTATTCAATTAGTTTTATCAGACTATAGTCATTTGAAAAGAATGAAAACAAACACCACGATGTTTAATCGTTATGAAATTATTGGTATTTTAGGAACAGCAGATCCAGAAGTTGCAGGAGTGAAGTATATAGGCATTGATGATTTAGTATCTGAGGACGGTCATCAATTTGTTTCTGAGATTTTTAATGATTATTTAAACTATCATGAAATTCAAGAGTTAAATAATGGTGTTATGAAAACATTGTCGTTAGAAAATTTAGTAACAATGTTAAGCATCTTAAATCCGGAAAAAACAATAGAATTGATTTCTGAAATGATTGTCTTTTGGGAAAAGACTTTTAAAATTGAAATACCCAATAATTTAAAAACAGCTCTTTATATTCATATCAGCTGTATGATTGAACGTGTTATTACAAGAGAATACGTTAAAAATCAGCACCTTGATCAAGTTGAGTTTGAAAAAAATCATGGTTTCTTTATCGAGACGATTAAAAATGGTTTGGAGAAGTTTGAATCAGTTTATCATGTTGAGGTAGATATGGGAGAAATCTTCTATTTACATCAATTGTTCCAAGCAAATCTAATTGGATTTACTTTTTAAGAAAGTAAATCCAATTTTTTTTGATATACATCCAATATCCGTATTTGAAAAGGCTATCAGGTGACGTTTTCTAAAAGTTGGCACGACAATTGCTATATATTAAGTGAGATTAAAGAAGGAGAGATGCTAGATGATTAGAGAAGACTTACTTAATGCACAACGTTATTATAGTTCAGGCTATTTATCAAAAAAAGAAATTACGGATGCTTTGGATAGAGCGATTATATTAATCGATGAGAATATTAAAAAATTTGGAGAAACGTACCCTAGTCCAGCTACCAAAAATGGCTTTTATGAAAAAATGAAAAACATTGAATGGACCAATGGTTTTTGGACAGGGATGCTTTGGATTGCATACGAGTACACAGGAGATGAAAAATACCGTCAATTAGCAGATCGACATGTGGATGATTTTTTAAATCGAATTGAGGATAAGGTAGAAGTTGATCACCATGACTTAGGTTTTTTATACATTCCATCATGTGTCAGTGCTTATAAATTAACAGGTAATGAAAATGCCAAAAAAGCCTCTATTTTAGCAGCAGACCAGTTGATATCAAGGTATCAAGAAAAGGGAGGATTTATTCAAGCTTGGGGAGAGTTGGGTGCAGCAGATAATTATCGATTAATTGTCGATTGCATGTTGAATATTCCCTTACTATATTGGGCTACTGAAGAAACAGGTAAGGCTATTTATAAAAATATTGCTGATCAACACTATGAGACAACTATGAAAACAGCAGTTAGAGAAAATGCCTCTAGTTACCACACTTACTATTTTGACCCAGAAACAGGAGAACCATTAAAAGGTGTTACTAGACAAGGCTATTCAGACGATTCTAGTTGGGCAAGAGGGCAAGCATGGGTAGTTTATGGTATTGCGTTACAATACTATCAAACACAAAATGATGAATTAGTGGACGATTTTAAAGCTGTGACTAACTATTTACTAAATCGTTTACCTGAAGATTTAGTTCCTTATTGGGATTTAATTTTTTCTGATGGCAGTGGTCAGTCGAGAGATTCTTCCTCTGGGGCAATTGCAATTTGTGGGATGAATGAGATGTTGAAATATTTGCCAGAGTCTGATGAACTGGGAATGACCTATCGTCAAGCAAGTCATGCTATGCTAGCAAGTCTGATTAAAGACTATACTTACAAGGATTTAGAAAAAGAAAATGGGTTGTTGACTCACGGAGTTTATTCTTGGCATTCTGGAAAAGGAGTAGACGAAGCAAATATTTGGGGCGACTACTTTTATATGGAAGCCTTGATTAGATTTTATAAAAATTGGAAATTATATTGGTAGGAGGAGTAATAAATGACAACACCGAATATTAAAATGGTAAGAATAGATGAACGATTGATCCACGGACAAGGGCAACTTTGGATTAACTCATTAGGAGCAAATTTAGTTATTGTAGCAAATGATGAGGTATCAACTAGTAGTATTCAACAAACATTGATGAAATCATTGATTTCAAAATCAATTGGTATGAGATTTTTCAGTATAGAAGAGACGTGCGAAAAAATTCATAAAGCTTCTCCGAAACAATCAATCTTTCTAGTAGCCAAAGATCCAAAAGATATTTTGAGATTAGTTGAGGGTGGTGTTCCTATAACAGAATTAAACGTGGGTAATATTCACTATGCTGAAGGAAAAAAACAATTAACAAATTATATCTCTGTTGGGGAGGAGGATCTATCGGCTCTTAAAAAATTACGCTTGGAACACGGTCTACACTTTAACACTCAAACCACACCAATGGGGGGAGATTCAGGTGCTGGTGGGTTAGATTTAAACAAATACGTTGAAGAAAATTAAGAAAAAAGGGAGATAAGAAAATGGATGCATCATTATTACAGGCATTGTTAGTAGGGTTATTTGTATCATTTTGTTTAATTGGTCAATTAATTGGTATTTATACGAATAGAGCTATATTTTTAGCTTTTGGTGTTGGGCTGATTTTAGGAGATGTTCAGACAGGGTTGATTATGGGAGCAACTGCTGAACTTGCATTTATGGGATTTGGTGTTGGAGCAGGTGGTACAGTACCGCCGAACCCAATCGGACCAGGTGTTGTTGGTACGATTATGGCCATTGCTTTGAAAGATACAGGAATGGACGTAGAAACAGCTCTGTCGTTATCGTTTCCATTTGCAGTAATGATTCAATTTGTGATTACCTTTATTTACTCACTTAATGCAGGATCACTTAGTTGGTCAACAAAAGCTATTCAATCTGGTAATTACAAATCATTTAAATTAACATCTAATTTTACTTTTATCGGATTTGCTATTTTTGGTTTTATTATGGGATTTGTTGCAACAATGAGTATCGATGTGTTACGTAGCTTTGTTAATATTATTCCTGAAGCTCTTATTTCAGGTTTATCTGTTGCAGGTGGTTTATTGCCAGCAATTGGTTTTGCAATGATTCTAAATGTAATGGTTAAAAAAGAATTTATTCCAGCCATTTTACTTGGATATGTATGTATCTCATATCTTCAAATGCCAGTTATTGGATTAGCGTTTGTCGGAGCAATCTTAGCTCTTAACAATTTTTACAATAAAGGTAACGGCGGATCTGATGAACAAGAGGAGGTAATTGAAGATGGAATCTAATAAACAACCAGTATTAACTAAAAAAGATTATTTAAAAACGAGTGTGCGTTCATACGTGCTACAAAATGGATTTAACTATGGGAACTACCAAGGAACAGGTTATGCCAATATTATTTTTCCAGCACTGCGTAAAATTTATAAAGATGATGAAGAAAAATTAAAAGAAGTAACGATTTCAAACTTAGAATTTTACAACACAAATCCACAATTAGTTCCTTTTATTACAAGTATGCAGTTAGCTATGTATGATAATGGACAAAGTGAAGAAGATACAAGAGCGATTAAATTTGCTTTGATGGGACCTTTATCAGGAATTGGTGATTCTTTATCACAATTTGGTTTAGCGCCTTTGTTCTCAACAATTGCAGCAGGGATGGCATTAGATGGTTTAATTGCAGGTCCTATATTCTTTATCGTGTGTATGTTTGGTATTACATTTGGAATTCGTATGTTAATGGGATTCTTGGGTTATAAACTTGGAACTGGAGTTATTGAAACTTTAAGTGAAAAAATGGCAAGTATTGCAACAATTGCTACAACAATTGGTGTGACAGTAATCTCTGGTTTATCTGTTTCCTTTGTAAAGGCTAATTTAGCTTTGGAGTATGCGACAACCGTTGAAGGAGAAGAACAAATAGTTGCTCTTCAAACTGTTTTTGATAAAATTGCACCTAATTTATTACCTGTTCTTGTTACAGCTGGGGTTTATATTTTAATCAGAAAATATAAATGGTCTACGTATCGTTTGATTGGTTTATTAATTGTTTTAGGTATCGTGTTATCTATGTTAGGAATCTTAAAATAGTAGGGTGGGATTGTCGTGTTTAAAGTATGTATTGTAGGTCATGGTAATTATCCATCAGGAGTATGCTCTGCCCTTAAATTATTATCAGGAAATGATGAAGGAATTCATTATTTTGATTTAGATCATCAGCTAACTCATGAAGAGTATGAAAAACAATTAACATTGTTTTTAGAAGAAAACGATAAAGTATTGATTTTTGCTGATATGACAGGAGGGGCACCACATCAAATAGCCACAAGATTGATTGTCTCCTTAGAAAAAACAAGTCAGTATATTGTTTCTAGTGTATCTCTAAACTTAATTTTAGATATGACGATGAAAAATAGTATGCAATTACTTGATGTAGATAACATTGAGTTGGAGTTAGCTAAAAGTATTGAAGAAAGTAAAGAGATGGTTATGGTCATGCCAGAATCCTCTGAAACAATTGAAAATACTGAAGAGATAGTTGATGAGGGTATCTAATATGGGAACTGTTAGCATCATCTTGCTTTTCGTCTTAGTCATTTTGTATGTGGTAGTCATTCCTCTAGCAAGAAAGCAATATCAGAAAAAGCAGATAACGGAGATGTCATCATTCATTGATAACTTAGCTGTTGGTGATCAAGTAATTATGAACAGTGGTATTGTAGGTAGCATTACTAAAATTGAGGCTTATTTATTTCATATTAGCATTTCTAGTAACACCGTGATACGAGTAGATAAACATTCCATTTTAGGAAAATTCGAAGAAAAATAGCAAGATGTTAAAACGCATAAAACCAAACCAATCGGGTTGAGTTTTATGCGTTTTAATCTTAGATAATGTGATAATTAAAAAGGAGAGTAACCTATGACAATAGCAACTTTTATTAAAAAAAATGAACCAAATAGTGAATTAGCATTAAAAAATAGTGACTATTTAATGGAGAATAATTTTCTGTTTACCCATCCTTACGACATGGAACCATGTCATGAGATTGTATCGTTTCCCAAAAAAATAGATTGGTTACATATCCCGTTTGGTGATGAAGAGTGGTGTTTTATGCTAAATCGTCAAGAGTATTTGTTAGATTTATGCATCTCTTACCAAGGAACATTGGATAAAAAGTATCTGCTTAAAGGAAAAGAACTCATTCTTGATTGGATTTCAGGCAATCAACAACCCAAAGATTGGCGAACCATAGATACTGGTATCAGATTAGTTTATTGGAAGATCATGCTAGATGAGTTGTTAAAAGAGTCGATTCTGACAACTAGTGAATTAAGATTGATTGAAAAAAGTGTGGTCAATCAATTGTATTACCTTGATAAAGAGTACATTGAAAAATATGATCTTAGCAATTGGGGAATATTAATTTCATCGGGATTTTTTATGATTCAGCTAGTGTTTAAGAATTGTGTGCCAATTAGCATGAATCAAAAAATGCTTTTAAGGTTAGAAAATCAATTAAAACTTCAAATTCAACCATCTGGAAACCACTGGGAACAATCTCCACTTTATTTTATGGAAGTATTGAGGAGTTTAGTCTTTTTAGATGTGTCTAAGGCTATACCAGATGAAAAAATACAACAACAGTTAGAGCAGAAAATCTTGTTAATGTATCATTACATGCCGCATTTTGTCACACCAGAAGGAACAACTATTTTGCAAGGTGATACAGATTGTATGATTGTAGACGACATGGCTCAAACAATAGGTATTTTATATAATCGTCCTATTCCACCGCTTTTCACTAAAAGAGTCTCTGTGGACTATGCGACTCTTTTATTAAGTCACGAAACAATTACTTACAACGAGTGGAAACAAGGTATTACTAGATTAACAGATAAACAGTTTATAAAAAAAATGATAGATTCTTACACAGGGAATATCTATTATCATTCAGATTGGTCTGATGCAAGTGATTATTTTCATTTATACAATGGCTCATTAGGAAGTGGTCATGGGCACCTTAGCCTAAATCATATTGATATTTCTATGAAAGGGAGAAATGTTTTTGTTGATAGTGGGCGCTTTACATATGTTGAGTCATCTATAAGAAAAGAATTAAAGAAATCAACTCATCATAATACGTTGATAGCTAACAAACAACCTTTTGGAAAGGTTAAAGATTCTTGGAGTTATGACGACGTTCCAACTAGTATGGGAGTACAACATGCAGAAACAAAAGATTTTGTTGTAAGTCGTAGTGTGTATCTAGATAGACAAGAAGGCTGTATATTTAAAATTTATCGGACTATTATGTACTTTAAGCGCGAGAGGGATTTTTTAATTATTGATCAGGTGATTGATTTGCTTGGGAGTAGTTTAAATGAAATGAATCGCCATTTTCATTTACAACCAAATTGCAAAGTAACAAAAGATGCTAACAAACTAAAAATTCAACAAGAGCGAACTGATATAGTGACTGCTTATTTTAGTGAGGCAACAGTTGATATTCTGGAAACAAACTATTCTCGAGTATACAATCAGTTAGAATCTAGTAAAAAAATAGTAACTACAAGTGATAAACCCCATCATTTTTTATATCTAACACAAAAAAATGATATGACTATTAATAAATGTGCTATTAGAAAGTCTGATGGAACAAGTTGGGATGAAGACAGATGTTTTGGGATTGAAATAAAGAGAAAGGAGATCACCTATCTTATTCATTCCGCTATTGAAGATACCTATAAGGGGCATAAATTATATTTTTTAAATGACTTACCAGTCTATGGACAATTAAGTAGTTACAAAATTGATTCACAAGAAACCACCTATGAAAGAATTTTATAAAATCGAAAAAAACTTATTAAGTAAAAGAAAACTTTATTTAATAGGTTTTTTTAATACTCTTAAACAAACTTAATGTATTATAAGACGTTAGTTATAGAAGTTGGACTCGTTTTCCGTGTTGACAACCGAAATAAAAAAAGTTATAGTGAAAGTGGTTACTACCAGATGGTCGTGATTAGTTGTTAGAAAGGAGAGTTAACTATGATTAATGCAGTGATAACAGGTCACGGAGAATATTCGTTAGGAATGCTAAATGCTTTAGAGATGATTGCTGGAGAACAAGAAAAAATAAAAGCGGTTACTTTTTTAAACGATGAAGCCATGGAAACCTATCAAGAAAAATTACTTGAAGCAATAAACGAGGTAACTGAGGAAGGTTCTGACATTATTATTTT
This sequence comes from Candidatus Vagococcus giribetii, assembly GCF_017316185.1. Lineage (GTDB taxonomy): Bacteria > Bacillota > Bacilli > Lactobacillales > Vagococcaceae > Vagococcus > Vagococcus giribetii. The sequence goes on from NZ_JAFLVX010000035.1 coordinate 22,777, forward strand.
TACAGATTTAAAAGGAGGAACACCTTTTAATGTTTCTATGTTATTAACCAATAGTATGCCTCATGTCAAAGTATTAGCAGGCTCTAATTTACCTATTATTTTAGAATTTGTTGGACAACGTTATATGGAACAATCAATTGATCAGGCACTAGAGACTCTTTTAGAAACAGGCAAATCAGGTTTAATGGTGGGAGAATTAGTCACTAACACAAAAGAAAATGAAGAAGATGGTATTTAATTATGTGGGAAAACATTTTATACACATCCATAGCCCTTATTATCATTATTGTCTTTATAGCGGCCGTTGTTTATGTCGTTAATATGAAGAATTTAAAAAAACAAAAAGAACATTTTAAACAGATTCATCAAAGCATTCAAGTGGGTGCCAAAGTAGAGGTTCTAAATGGAATATACGGAAAAGTTGCTGCAATTAACGAAGATACGATTGATTTAAAAGTAAAATCAGGTTCAATTGTTGAGGTTTCTAGATACGCAGTCACAAAAGTCTTATAAAAAATGGAGGAATAGAAAAATGGCTAATATTTTATTAACAAGAATAGATAATCGATTGATTCATGGACAAGTAGCAACACAATGGAGTGGCTCAATTGGAGCAAATTTAATTTTAGTAGCAAACGATAAAGTAGCAGCAGATACCGTACGACAAGGCTTGATGGATATGGCAGCACCAGCTGGCGTAGCTACACGATATTTTACGTTGCAAAAAACGATAGATATCATCCATAAAGCAGCAGATCGTCAAAAGATTTTTATTGTTGTGGAATCACCAGAGGATGCTTTGGCACTTGTTGAGGGTGGCGTTGAAATAAAAAAAGTCAATATCGGTAACATGCACATGTCAGAAGGTAAACGTCAAGTAGCGACTTCAGTTGCTGTAGATGACAAAGATGTAGCAGCCTTCAAAAAATTAGAAGAAAAGGGAGTGAAGTTGGAAATTCAACGTGTACCGTCAACATCAGTCGAGGACATTTCTAAATTATACAAATAAAAGGAGGGAATTCTAATGGATTATTCAATTATCCAGGTATTATTAATCTTTATTGTAACGTTTATTGTTGCGATTGATCAATTTAGCTTTTTAGAATCTTTGTATCAACCGATTGTAACAGGTATGGTTGTTGGTTTTATTCTTGGAGACGTTCAAACAGGGCTTGTTGTAGGGGGAACGTACCAGTTAATGACAATTGGTAACATGCCAGTTGGTGGGGCTCAACCACCAAATGCTGTTATAGGTGGTATAATGGCAGCCGTCTTAGCTATTACTTTAAAACTTGAGCCTGCAGCAGCTGTAGCAACAGCAATTCCATTCTCTTTATTAGGTCAATACGGAGTAACATTAATTTTCTCATTAATGTCTCCAGTTATGTCAGTAGCTGATAGATATGCTCATGAAGCAAATGATAAAGGTATTGATAGAATTAACTACCTATCAATGGCTGCATTAGGAACTATTTTTGGTGTTATTGTTACATTATTCTTTATCGGTGGAGCAACATTTGGAGAAACTGTTGTTAACATGATTCCTGAATGGTTAATGGGAGGATTATCTGCAGCAGGAGGCATGATGCGTTATGTAGGTTTTGCGATTCTGATGAAAGTAATGCTTTCAAAAGACCTATGGGGATTCTTATTTGCTGGTTTTGCAATGGCGACAATCGTTATGGCTTCTCCAACATTAAGTGGCCCAGCATTAATTATTTTAGCATTCATCGGATTTGCAATTGCTTTCTGGGATTTCCAAATCCAAACAAAATTTAAATCACACCAAGCTCAAACATACGAAGGAGGAGAAGAAGATGGCATATAATATTCCTGATACGTATAAGGATCAAGCTCCAGCAGAAATGCTTGATAACAAAACATTGAATAAAATGGTTTGGCGTTCTTTATTCTTACAAGCTTCCTTTAACTATGAACGTATGCAAGCTGGTGGTTGGTTATACTCGATTTTACCTGGTTTAAAAAAGATTCATAAAGATAAAGATGACCTGGCAGCATCTATGAGTCATAACTTAGAGTTCTTTAATACTCACCCATTCTTAGTTAACTTTGTTATGGGGATTGTCTTGTCACTGGAACAAAATAAAGCAGACATTCCAACAATTCGTGCGGTACGTGTTGCGGCGATGGGACCTCTTGGAGGAATTGGAGATGCGTTATTCTGGTTTACATTAGTACCGATTACAGCAGGTATTACTGCTAATATGGCTATTAACGGAAATATTGCAGCACCATTCATTTTCCTTTTAATCTTTAATGCGGCTCAGTTTGGTTTGAGGTTCTTCTTGATGCGTTGGTCATATAAGATGGGGACTAATGCCATCAGTATTCTAACTGAAAATGCAAAAGAGTTTACTCGTGCGGCAAGTATTCTAGGTGTGTTTATTGTTGGTTCTTTAATTTCTGTTTACGGTGCAACTAAAATCAATGTTAATATTCCAAATGGAACAACTAATGAAGTTCGACAAGTTACAACAATCGTCCCTTCAAAAGACGATGTTAGTAAATACGATGAGTTCCTTTATAAAGCTGATGATAGTGGCAAACTAACAGAAGATTTACAAGATAATGCAAGCGTAACTGAATTATCAACAGGCGAATATGAAGTCGTATTCAATCAAAACCACGAGAAAGAAGTAACAATCAATTTACAAGAAATTTTAGATGGGATACTGCCTCAGTTAATTCCACTAGCTATTTCATTGTTACTGTTCTTCCTGTTATCTAAACGTGGTTGGACACCATTAAAATGTATTGGTTTACTATTTATTATAGGTTTAATTGGATCTGGATTTGGCATTTGGCCATCAATCTGGCCATAAAAAGAAAAAGGTTGATGAGAATCAACCTTTTTTTTACTATAACGATTGACTTTTTATTAAATCTGACTGATAATATAAGTGGTTGATACCAGTTGGTATCTTAATGGGTTTGAAGGAGAGACATTATGAATAAAAAGAAGCAATCCTTATATGGTCAGCTTGTAGATACAATTAGAGAATCGATAGAAACTGAATTAAAGCCTCATGATTTACTTCCTTCTGAGCGAGAATTATCAGAAATTTACGGAGTGAGTCGAACCACAGTGAGATTAGCTATGCAGGAGTTAGAAAATTTAGGCTACATCTATAAGAAACATGGAAAAGGAACATTTGTATCAAGTATCTCAGATAGCATTATGAATTTAACAGGTGCCTACAGCTTTACGGAACAAATGCTAGCTTTAGGAAAAGAACCTAAAACAATTATCTTAGATTTTTCAGTTGTAGAGAGTAATAAATACTTTAGTGAAAACTTAGGCATACATAAGGGAAGCAAAATGATAAAAGTAAAAAGATTAAGGTTAGCTGATGATGAACCTATGATGCTTGAGCGTTCTTATCTTCCTTTCAAACGGTTTGAATCCTTAACAAGTGAAAGACTGGAACAAAAACCAATGTATGACATTTTTTTAGATGATTACAACGAGAGAATCAAATGCGCAGAAGAAGAATTCTACGCTAGTCTTGTTAATTCAAAAGATGCTAGTTTTTTAAAAATACCAGAGGGGTCTGCCTCATTAAATTTGATTAGAAAAACATTTAATCAAGATAACGAAGTAATTGAGTATACCTTGAGTGTTGCTCGTGCAGATCAATTTAGGTACAAAGTATTACATACAAAATCATAAATAAGATAGGGGTAGTTAATACATGTTAAATTGGACAGAAAATGAATTAAAAGAATTACATGCACACATTACAACGAAAGAAATCACGCAACAACCTGAATTATGGCAAGAAACATTAGCTATTTTTAAAGCAAATGAAGACAAATTAATGGCCTTTTTAAAGCAGTTAGATGACGTATCTGGAAAAGGGAAAACACGAGTAATTTTTACAGGTGCAGGAACTTCTGCTTATGTAGGAGATGTTCTTAGACCTCATCTCATTAGATATGGCAATACTCAAAAATATCAATTTGAGGCGATTCCTACAACTGATATTTTATCATCACCTTATAGCTATTTTAAAGAAGACGAACCAACTCTTTTAGTTTCTTTTGCAAGAAGTGGCAATAGCCCTGAGAGTGTTGCAACGATTGAGTTGGCAGATAAAATCATCAACAACGTTCAGCATTTAATTATCACTTGTGCAGCTGAAGGGAAACTTGCTGTTAATGCGACAGGGGACGACCAATCCTATGTTGTTCTTATGCCAGAAAGATCAAATGATCAAGGATTTGCTATGACAGGTAGTTTTTCTTGTATGACACTAACAGGTTTATTAGCCTTTGATACAGTGAATAAAAATCATGATGAACTAGTTTCAAGTATGGTTGATTTAGGACGTCAAGCAATTGAGTTAGAAGATCAGATTGCTAGTTTATTAGAGAATGATTTTGATCGTGTGGTTTATTTAGGATCAGGTAGTTTATCTGGTCTTACAAGAGAAGCGCAATTAAAATTATTAGAGCTAACAGCTGGTAAAATTACAACAGTCTTTGATTCTTCATTAGGATTTAGACATGGACCGAAATCTTTTGTTGATTCAAAAACATTAGTCTTTGGTTTTATTAGTAACGATGAGTACACTAAACAGTATGATGTTGATATCTTAGAAGAAATTAAAATAAATGACATTGCGATTAAAGCAGTAGGAGTCTTACAAAATGACTCTACTTATTCAGGAGAGCAACTTGTTTTAAGTAATTCAATCGTTTTACCTGATGGTTTCTTAGCGTTACCTTTTGTGATGGTCGGTCAAATTATTTCTTTACTAACAGCAATAAAAGTAGGTAACAAGCCAGACACACCTTCTCCAACGGGAACAGTCAATCGCGTTGTACAAGGTGTTACTGTTCACGAATTACCATAACTAATTTTGATAAAAGAGAGGACTTATCTAATGAAAAAATTAAGCACAAGCAAACTAAACTACATGAATCAATTATCAACTAAAGACGGTGTTATCGCAGCTCTTGCCATTGACCAACGTGGGGCTTTAAGAAAAATGTTAGCTGCAGAAGGCTTTGAAGGAGATACTGAACAAGCGATTGTTGACTTTAAAAAACTTGTTTCAGAGGAGCTAACACCTTATTCTTCGTCTATTTTATTAGATCCTGAATACGGATTACCTGCTTCAAAAGTAAAAAGCCCAGAAGCTGGTTTATTACTTGCTTATGAACAAACTGGTTATGATGCCACAGAAGCGGGTCGTTTCCCTGATTTGATTCATGATTATTCAGCTCTTCGTTTGAAAGAAGACGGAGCAGATGCAGTGAAATTTTTACTTTATTACGATGTAGATGAGTCTGCTGAAATCAATGAGCGTAAACATGCTTTTGTTGAGCGAATTGGTTCAGAATGTATGGCTGAAGATATTCCATTTTACTTAGAGTTATTATCTTATGACGCGACAAATGCTGATAATGGTAGTAAAGAATTTGCAAAAGTGAAACCTCATAAAGTGAACGATATGATGGTTGAGTTTTCTAAAGAACGTTACCATGTGGATGTACTGAAAATGGAAGTACCTGTTAATATGAATTTTGTAGAAGGCTTCGCTGCTTCTGATGAGGACGTAGTTTATACAAAAGAAGAAGCAATGGCTCATTTTAAAGACCAAAGTGAGAAAACTGATTTACCGTTTATCTTCTTGAGTGCAGGTGTTAGCGCTAAGTTATTCCAAGATACGTTGTATTTTGCTAAAGAAGCGGGTTCTACTTTTAATGGGGTTTTATGTGGTCGTGCCACTTGGAAAGATGGCGTGAGCGTCTTCGTTAAAGAAGGTGAAGAAGCGACTCGTCAATGGTTACGTACAGTTGGTAAGAAAAATATGGACGACTTAAACCACGCTTTATCAGAGACAGCTTCATCTTGGCACAAAAAATTTAATTAAGAGGGTGTCAGATTTGATACTAACAGTTACGATGAATCCTTCAGTAGACATGTCTTATGCTTTGCCTACTTTTGCCATGGATCAAGTGAATCGATGCCAAAATGTTAGAAAAACTGCTGGAGGTAAAGGATTAAATGTGACACGAGTGATACATCAAATGGGTGAGCCCGTGAAGGCTACTGGTCTTTTAGGAGGCGTTTTGGGTACTTTTATAAAAGAAGAGCTTAATCAGAACGATATTACTCATGCTTTTTCACCTATTAAAGGCGATACGAGAAATTGTATTGCTGTGTTACACGATGGTGGTAAGCAAACAGAAATTTTAGAGGCTGGTCCTACAGTCTCACAAGAAGAGCTGATACGTTTTGAAAACTTGCTTTTAGAAGAAGCTCAACAAGTTGATGTAATTACCATTTCAGGGAGTTTACCAAAAGGTGCGCCAGTTAATTTTTACGCGGACTTATTAGAAAAAGTAGAGAAATTACCAGTTAAAGTGATTCTTGATACGTCAGGAGAGAGTTTAGAGGCTTGCTTGAAGAGTTCAGTAAAACCGTATGGGATTAAACCAAATTTAGAAGAACTTTCTAGTTTGTTGAATCAAGAAGTTACTTTAGAAGAAGAGGATCTGAAGCAAGTATTGTCTCAAGAGTTATTCTGCGGCATTCCCCTTATCCTTGTTTCTCTAGGGAAAGATGGTGCATTTGCCAAGTATCAAGAAGCGTTTTACCGAGTAAGTATTCCTAAAGTAGCGGTTTTAAACCCAGTGGGAAGTGGTGACTCGACTGTAGCAGGTTTAGGGATTGCCATAAAAAAAGGATTAGCTATTGAAGAAACATTGAAAACAGCTATGGCTTTAGGTATTTTAAATGCAATGGAATCTCAAACTGGCTATGTGAATCCTGATAAATTTGAAGAAATATTCAAGCAAATTGATGTGACAATTGTTGACTAATTGAGAGTTGTGAGAAAAGAGTAAGAACTTTTAGGTTTTACTCTTTTCTTTTGCATTTAACCTTTGAATTAAAGCTATTATCCAGTATAGTTAGGAAGGATAAGAACTTTTAAAGTAGAGGAAGTGTTTAAATGCGTTTAAATAAATTTATTAGTGAGTCAGGCAAGGCATCAAGACGTGGAGCAGATAAGTTGATTGAAGAAGGCCGTGTATTTGTTAATGGTAAGAGAGCCAAAGTAGGCAGTCAAGTAGAGCCAGGAGATGAAGTAAAGGTTGATGGTAATCAACTATTTATTGCCCCTAGAAGTAATGTTTATATTGCTTTGAATAAGCCTGTAGGAATTACAAGTACGACTGAAAAAAATGTCAAAGGTAATATTGTTGATTTAGTGAACTATCCGTCACGAATTTTTCATATTGGTCGTTTAGATAAGGATTCTGAAGGATTAATTTTATTAACCAATGATGGAGATATTGTGAATGAGATTCTTCGCTCAGAAGGAGAACATGAGAAAGAATATGTGGTATCTGTAGATAAACCAATCACACCAGAATTTCTCAAACAGATGTCTGAAGGTGTTAAGATTTTAGGAACGACAACACTTCCTTGCCAAGTAGAGCAATTATCAAAATTTGATTTTAATATTATTTTGACACAAGGACTAAATCGCCAAATTCGTCGTATGTGTGAGGAATTAGGTTATAATGTCTATCGTTTACAACGATTAAGAATCATGAACGTTGAATTAGGTAACTTACCAATGGGACAGTGGCGTTATTTAAGCAAGAAAGAAAAAGCTAAATTATTTGATTCATTGGATTATGAAGAAAAAGAATGGTAAAAAAATAAAAAAAGCTTTGATAATTAAAGGCTTAGAAGTATAATGAATAAGGAAAAATGAGATAAATAAGTTAAAGACAATGAAAGCGAAGTGAAATTATGGGACGTAAATGGGCAAATATCGTCGAAAAGAAAACAGCCAAAGATGCTAATAACAGTAAAATTTATGCAAAATTTGGTATTGAAATCTATGCAGCAGCTAAATCAGGTGATCCAGACCCGGAAACAAACCAAAAATTACGTTTTGTAATCGATCGTGCTAAAACTTATAATGTCCCAAGACATATTATTGATCGCGCGATTGAAAAAGCGAAAGGTTCTGGAGATGAGAACTTCTTAGAACTTAGATATGAAGGTTTTGGACCTAATGGCTCAATGGTTATTGTAGATACGTTAACAAACAATGTTAATCGTACAGTAGCGGAAGTTCGTAGTGCATTTGGTAAAAACGGTGGAAACATGGGTGTTTCAGGAGCAGTAGCTTACATGTTTGACAACACAGCTATTTTTGGTTTAGAAGGCCAAGATGCTGATGATATTTTTGAATACTTACTTGAAAAAGATATTGAAGTAAAAGATGTATTTGAAGAAAATGGTCAAGTTATTGTTTACGGTGAAGGAACAGATTTCCATTTAATTCAAGTGGCGTTAAAAGAAAAAGGTATTGAAGAATTTGCCATTACAGAAATTCAAATGTTACCTCAAAGTGATGTGACGTTAGAGGGCGAAGATTTAGAAAAATTCAATAAATTAGTTGCCGTTTTAGAAGACTTAGAAGACGTGCAAGATGTGTATCACAACGTGGATTTAGACTAGTAAAATGACTGACTCAAATCGAGTCAGTTTTTTTGTTTGTGAGTTACATAGAAACTTGATACAATGAACCAAAGTCATAGAAAAAAGGACGAAAAAAATGCGAAATATTAAGTTAACAATTGAATACGATGGCAGACGCTATTTAGGGTGGCAACGTTTGGGTGATTCAGAAAAAACAGTTCAAGGAAAAATTGAAAAAGTTATTGGTATTATGACCGAAGAGAAAATCGAAATTATTGGATCAGGTCGAACAGACTCAGGTGCTCATGCGAAAGGTCAAGTGGCGAATTTTAAAACAGAAAGTCTAATGCCTCTAGATGAAATGATCGACTATTTAAATCGTTATTTACCTAATGATATTGTAGTGAATGCGATTGAAGAAGTACCTGAAAGATTTCATTCAAGATACAATGCAAAAGAAAAAACATATAGTTACTACGTATGGAATAGCTCAATTCCTTCAGTGTTCAATGGGATGCATAGTTTTCAATACTTTGATGACCTTGATTTAGAAAAAATGCAAGAAGCCAGTGAAAAAATGGTAGGGACTCATGATTTCTTAGCTTTCTCAGCTTTAAAGAAAAGCAAAAAATCAACTGAAAGAACCTTAAAAGAAGTAGAAATTACTCAAGAAGGTCATTTGATTCGCTTTAAATTCGTTGGCGATGGCTTTTTATATAACATGGTTCGCATTTTGATGGGAACATTATTACAAATTGGTTCTGGTGAATTGGATGTATCTGTAGTTGAAAAAGCTCTAACAAGTAAAAAACGTATAGATGCTGGACCAACAGCACCATCTCATGGTCTATTTTTAGAAGAAGTCGTTTATTAAATCAAAAAAATCAATTTTGAACAATTTTGTTTGAAGTTGATTTTTTTTTTGTACAAGAGGTAAAATAAAGGTACAATTAATAAAGAAGATAAATTAGGAGGTATCAGAATGAAAGTAAGTTATCATGGTCACTCAGTTGTTGTTATTGAAACAAACTCAGGAACAAAATTGATAATTGACCCCTTTATTTCAGGAAATGAACTGTGTGATTTAAAGGTAGAAGATGTGTCAGTGGATTATATTTTGGTTACTCATGGTCACAATGATCACTTGGGAGACACAATAGAGATTGCTAAGGCAAACAATGCTACTGTTATTGCTTGTCCTGAAATTGTGCATTATGCTGAGAAAAATGGCGTTAAGAAAACTCATGGAATGAACATTGGTGGAAGTTTTACGTTTCCATTTGGGACAGTTAAAATGGTTTACGCTCAACATAGCTCAGGTTTTGAGTTAGGTGAAGAGATGATTTATATGGGAAATCCAGCTGGTTTTGTGTTATCCATTGAGGGTAAACATATTTATCATGCTGGAGATACAGCTCTATTTAGTGATATGTCTCTTATTAAAGAGGAAATCGACATTGATCTAGCTTTTCTTCCAATCGGAGATAATTTCACTATGGGACCTAAAGATGCAGCTAAAGCTAGTTTCTTCATACAACCTAAATTATCAGTACCGATTCATTACAATACGTTTCCTGTTATCAAACAACATCCAGAAGATTTTATTGAGTTACTAAAAAAAGACAGAGGTTTAATAATGGCTACTGGCGATAGTCTTACCCTTTAAGAAAACCCTAATTCTCAGTAGCATGTGAGAATTAGGGTAATTTTATTTAAGGAAATAGATGTTAAGAGGTGAATCACCGGCATCTGTTGTACAAACCTGCATTGTGACAGAAGCATCAGAGAACCAAACCATATCTAAGGCTTCTTGGTCATTTCCTTGATTATAAACAATGTCGTAAACAAAGAAGGAATAACCTTTAATAATAACTTCGCTTCCAATTCTCAAATTTGAAATGGTACGACCTGGAGGACTATTCTTCTCGATTAAATAGTGACTAGGGAAATTAGTCCACTGGTACACACAATTTGTTTCACTAGGAACAAAGTCTGTGCCACTAAAGACGTCCAAATCATAATGATAGCCTAGATAACTAAAATCATTTACTGTAACTGGTTCTTCTTCATAATAGTCAGTAATTTCTTCTTTGATAGCGTCATCATTTAGCTGTTCATTTGTCTCAACAATAGGTTCGGCAATAGAAATGATATTAGCTTCATTGTGCTTAGTTGCTGATTGTTTGTGTTGATCATTACTAGCTGATTGGTTTGTATCCTCTGCGAGATCTTTAGTTCTCGGTGTTTCTTTTTGTTCTACTTCGTTTCTTTTTCTAGGTTGTTGATAGGTAATGGTAACATTTGGTTGAGTCCTACGCTCTCTTTTACTATAGGCGTGAGACGTTGAAACACCACCTACAGTTAGCGTTAAAACAAGAGCAGCTGCAACATCAGTTTTTTTCATAGTTAGCCTCCTAAAAGTGTAACAAATATGAATAAAAAGATTTATATGTATGTTATCGGTTGTTTTGTGTTATAAATTAATAGAAAAAGTTGTTGAATCCGTTTGCATTTCAATTTTGACTGTGTTATATTTTTATTAACAATATCAAGGGAGTTACCGATTAATTTTGGGCTAGACCTTAACAGACAGCTAGGCTTGTTTGTTGAGGTCTTTTATTTTTCAAAGGAGTCTAATGATGGATAAAATAAAAAAGATTTTGAATAATAATGCGATTTTAGTTGTTGAATCAAGTGGGCTTGATTGTGTTTGGATAGGTTCTGGTATTGGCTTTCAAAAAAAAGTTGGAGATCGAGTGAAGTCAGAAAAAATTGAGAAGCGATTTGTTGTGGATCAAACTCAAAAAGTGGAAGAAATTAGTCGTTATTTAGAAAATATATCTACTGATTATTTAAAATTGACAGTTGATATTGTTGATATGGCAAAAGAACAATTGGTGAATCCCTTGTCAAATGCTATCTATCTTTCTTTGGCAGACCACATCTCCAATGCCGTTTATTTGAATAAAAAAGGACTCTCGACAGGAACAGAATTATCATGGGAAGTAAAAAAATTATATCCTAGAGAGTTTAATATAAGTAAGCGTGCAGTTGATTTAATCAATGAACAAACTGGTGTGGTTATGAATGAATTTGAAGTAGGAAATATTGCCCTTCATTTTATCAATGCTCAAATGGCCAATGGTCAAAGAAGTCAGGAAGTATCTGAGAAAATTAAAGATATTTTAACACTTGTTCGAATCCATAATAAGATAGAACTTGATAGTGAGTCCATTTCGTATGATCGTTTCGTCACGCATTTGAGATTCTTTTTTAAGCGAATGGATTCAAGAAGCGATCAAAATCAATCTAATCCATTGTATAAAGAAGTAAAGACACGGTACCCACAATCTTTCGGAACGGTTTTATTGATAGAAGAATATCTGAAAGTCAAAATGAATGAAGATGAACAGTTGTATTTATGTTTACACATTCAAAAATTAATAGAAAATAATTAATACTGGATTGTTACTGGTAAGGCAGGCAAGACCAAGCAAGATTTTTTATCTTGTTTAGTCTTGCCTTTTTTATATATAAAAATAAGAAAAGAGGTTTGAAAGATGAAGTATCAGGAATTAATTGAAGAGATATTAAAAGGAATTGGTGGAAAAGAGAACATTGGAGATGTTAAGCATTGTGTAACAAGGCTTAGGTTTAATCTAAAAGATGAGTCAAAAGCAGATAAAGAATTTGTTGAAAGTATTACTGGAGTTATCACAGTTGTTAAAAGCGGTGGACAATTCCAAGTTGTTATTGGTAATCATGTGCCAGAAGTGTTTAATGAATTACTAACCATTGCTAATTTAGGTGATTTAAGTAATCAGGATAATGGCTCAGAAGTAAAAGGTGTTTTTAATAAATTTATTGATGTTATTTCAAGTATCTTTACACCTGTTTTAGGGATTTTAGCAGCAACAGGGATGATTAAAGGTCTTAATGCGATGTTTGTTGCTTTTGGTTGGATTTCAATGACATCTGGAACGTATAAGATTTTACAAGCAGCTGGGGATAGTTTGATGTACTTCTTCCCAATTTTCCTAGGTTACACAGCAGCTAAGAAATTTAAACTACCACCGTTTATTGGGATGGTTATTGGTGCTTCTCTCGTTCACCCAATCGTATCAGGGATTCTAGTACCAGGGGCAGAGCCTTTATATACACTGTTCCAAGGAACTATTATTGAGTCTCCTGTGTATGTGACCTTTTTAGGTTTACCAGTAATTATGATGAATTACGGTTCAAGTGTGATTCCAATTATTATTGCAGTATACTTTGCTTCAAAAGTCTATAAACAAGTAGATAAAATTATTCCTTCTCTTGTTAAAACATTCTTAGTGCCCTTATTTACTATTTTGATTGTTGTTCCTTTGACATTTTTAGTCATTGGACCAATTGCAACTTGGTTTGGTAACTTACTAGGTGCAATGACGTTAGGACTATATAATTTAAGTCCAGTTATTGCAGGTCTTGTTATTGGTGGTTTATGGCAAGTAATGGTTATGTTTGGCCTTCATTGGGGGGTTATTCCAATTGGTATTAATAACATGGCTGTTATGGGATTTGATCCAATTCTTGTATTAGGTATGGCAACACCTTTTGCAACAGCTGGTGTTGTGTTAGGTATTATGCTTAAGACAAAAAATAAAGATGTTAAAAGTTTAGCAGTTCCTTCGTTTATTTCAAGTTTATTTGGTGTTTCTGAACCGTCTATTTACGGGATTACATTGCCACGTAAAAAGCCTTTTTATGCAACTCTTGTGGCGGCATCTGTTGGTGGTTTAATCATGGGTCTTTCAGGCACAAAAGGTTTTATTATGGGAGGCATGGGGATTTTTGGAATTCCTAATTACATTAATCCTGAAACAGGAATGGACAAAGGCTTCTATGGTTTCTTAATTGCCATTGCAAGTGCATTCGTCATTGGTTTAATCTTAGCTTTAACAGTAGGTTACTCAAATAGTATGGATCCAGTAAAAGAAAAAGAAGAAGATTCAAATAAGTCAGTGGATAGAAATATAAAAGAAAAAGCAATTGCTTCCCCTATTGTAGGAAAAGTATTGCCTTTGTCAGACGTAAAAGATAAAGCTTTTTCAGCTGAATTATTAGGTAAAGGTGTTGCAGTTATTCCAAGTCAGGGACTGATAATTTCTCCTGAAGATGGCACTGTAACAACACTTTTCCCAACGAAACATGCAGTAGGATTAACGTTTAATGATGGGGTTGAGATGTTAATTCATGTTGGTATGGATACAGTTAATCTAAATGGTGAGTGTTTTGAATCATTTGTTGAACAAGGTGATGTGGTGAAAAAAGGTGATAAGCTAATTGCTTTTGACAAAGATAAAATTATAGAGCTAGGTTACTCAATTGAAACACCAGTGGTTATTACTAATTCTGCTGAATTTTTAGATGTGATTGAAACATCTGATGATAAGGTGACAGCAGAATCCACACTTTTGAGAATTATTTTTTAACTAAAAATTCGTGGCCTGTTTAGGTCACGAATTTATCTGTATTTTTGTCGAGATTATATTTAATAAAAGATGCATCATTCCAGATTGATAGGTTAGTATAGGATCTTGAAATTGTTCAATACCTAAAGAAATAGATAGTTCAGATTGTTTTTGTATCCATCCATCTTTAAAAGTAGTAAATGAGACCAATTGCGTGTTGTGTCGATTGAGATCTTTAAAGTATTTTTTTAATAGATCATTGTCTCCCTTACTAGAAAAAACGATAATCAAATCATCTGAAGTAAGGGAAGAGAGTACTGTATTAGTTAGTTCTGCATTGATATTTAAAGGAATAAAGGTTGAAATGATTCCTGATTTTAACAAATAATTTTTTAAGTTTTTTGCTTGTATCTGTTGATCTTGACCAGTGCCAAACAAAAAAATATTATTTGACTCATTGACTAAATGATTTAATTTAACAGAAATTGAATCAATATCAATGGCTGCTATCTTTTTATTAATCAAATTAAGAAAAGGGATAGAATCACTTTCTGTATCTTGAGCTAGTAGATAGTACTTAAAATCTATAAATCCAGAAAAACCAATTTTTTTAAGAAGTCGTAGAACGTTAGTTTTTGAAGAATACGTTTTTTGAGATAATTCTAAAAGAGTCATATTTTTGATTAATTCGCTATTTTCAAGAAGGTAATCACAGATAACTAATTCAGATTTTGTTAAAGTGGATTGATGGCTATTAATAATATTTTTTAAAGAAATCATTATGATACCTCGTTCCGATTAATTAGTACTTTGGTCTAATTATAGATTTAATTGTTACTAAACTCAACAAATAGTCTATGCTATTAGTTAAAACAATGAAGGAGGAATGAGTAATGAAAAATGATTATGATATTTTAGGGGAAAAGATTATTACTTTATCAGGAGGAAAGAGTAATTTTAAGTCAGTCAAGAACTGTATGACACGAGTTCGAATTACTTATGTTGATGAGGAAAAGGTTAATAAGGAAAAAATTGAACAACTTGACGGAGTCTTAGGAGTAAATGTTGCGGATACCTTTCAAATTATTGTTGGTCCTGGCAAAAGTGTAAAAGTGCAGGAGTCTATTAATAGTTTATTAGGTAAACTTGATGATAATGAAAGTGAAGAAGAAGAAAAAGGTAAGAAAAATTTTTTAAAAATGTTATCTAATATTTTTGTTCCATTGATTCCAGCAATTATCGCATCGGGATTCTTACAGGGAATTAATAATATTTTGATTAGTAATGCTAAAGTGACTGCAATGACGCAACAGATTGCAGGAACCGATAAGTTAACACCTTTTCAAGTGGTTTTACAACAAGATGGCTTATTAAAAATAAGTACTTTATTGGGCATTCTAGGTGATGCAACTTTTGCTTTTTTAGCAATTTATGTTGGAATGACTGCAGCAAAACAATTTAAAACAGATCCAATTTTAGGGGCAGCGCTGGGAGCAGTTACTACTCTTCCAAGCTTGTCTATATTAGGATTGACTCCTGGTCAAGGTGGTTTGTTCGGTGTGATCTTTGGCGTTTGGCTAATGAGTAAGGTAGGAATTATTCTGAAAAAAATAGTCCCTGATGTATTAGATGTTGTACTAACTCCCACATTCAACTTAATTATTACTGGGACTATCTATCTTTTTGGAATTATGCCAATTGCAGGTATCTTATCAGATTGGTTAATTGGTGGAATTATGTACTTATTAGAAAACACAGGTATTTTTGGAGGATTTGTGCTAGCAACTGCTTTTCCTTCATTAATTGCGACAGGATTGCACCATGGCTTGTCACCGATTCATATGGAATTAATTAATTCCACAGGTGGAACGCCAATCTTTCCAGTTCAAATAATGAGTAATGCTGGATTGTTAGGAGCGGGAATTGCAATTTTAGTACTTACCAAAAATCAAAAGACAAAAGAAATAGCAAAGGGTTGTTTACCAACTACTTTTTTAGCAGTAGGTGAACCCACTATGTATGGTTTAGTAATTCCATCAGGTTTTGGTTTCATAACAGCTTCTTTAGGAGCAGGGGTTGCTGGAGCATTAGTAAGATTCTTTGATATAAAATCATCGGCTTTTGGAGCTGCTGGAATGTCAGCGATTCCTTTGATGGCGGATGGTAAGTATATTCAATACTTGATCTGTTATGCAGTGGGTGTCATTTCTGCTTTTATATTGACAGTTACATATGCTAAAGTTAGAAATAAAGAATTATAAGATTGTAAAGAAAACGAGGGATTAATAAATGACAAAACGTGCTGTAATGATTATGTTTGATACGTTAACGCGAGATTTTTTACCAAACTTTGGTAATGAGTGGATTCATGCACCAAACTTTAAGAGACTTCAAAGTAAGATGATTACATTTAATCAGTTTTACGGTGGCAGTATGCCTTGTATGCCTGCTAGAAGAGAGTTGCAAACAGGTCGCTATAACTTTCTACATAGGAGCTGGGGACCTTTAGAGAGCTTTGATAATTCAGTATTTGAACGATTACAAGAGAAAGGCATTTACTGTCATTTAGTGACAGATCATTCTCATTATTTTGAAGATGGTGGAGCTACTTATCATAATCGTTACTCAACTTGGGAAGGGTTTAGAGGCCAAGAAGGTGATCGTTGGATGCCCAGACACATGGCAATGGATAACCCAAATCATAATCCATTAAATAAAGAAGGTATTTCAGTTACTCAGCATTATGCGAATCGAACGCAACAATTAGAAGAAGAAGATTATTCAAGTGTAAAAACGATTGATGCTGGTTTAACGTTTTTAAAAAATCATCAAGATAAAGATGACTGGTTCTTACAAATTGAATGTTTTGATCCACATGAACCTTTTTATGTTCCTGAAAAATACCGTGAACTCTATGATTCTATTGCCGTTGAACAAGTTCCTTATTGGCCTAAATACCAATTAAATGATTCTGTTTCTGAAGAAGAACAAATCAATATGAGAAAAGAATATGCAGCTCTTATTTCTATGTGTGATTATCATTTAGGTCGATTAATTGATTACTTTGATGCACATAATATGTGGGAAGATACGTTAATTATTGTTAATACAGACCACGGTTTTTTACTTGGTGAACATGAATGGTATGGTAAGAATATTGCGCCTATGTATCAAGAAGTGATTCATATTCCTTTCTTTATGCATGTACCAAGTTACCAAAATAAACAAGGTCAAACCGTTGAGGGAATCGGACAAACGATTGATATTGCCTCTACTTTACTAGATTTCTTTGAAGTAGAAGATGAGTTTGACCGAGATGGCAAGTCATTAATTAATTTAATTGAAGATGAATTAAATCATGAAACGATTATTTTTGGAACCAATGGAGGCCACGTTTGTATTTATGATGGAGATTATATTTATATGCGAGGTTCAGTTAATGAAGACAACGGTCCGATTACACAACAAACCTTGGCAGTGACGATGATGCGTGGGTTCTTCCCAGGAAAAATGTTAGAATCAATCAAATTAATTCCAGGAAATCGTTTTACAAATGGTTATCCCGTGATTGAGTTAGATGCAATGACTTATATTGATTCTTATTCAATGGGGCATTTACTATTTGATATGAAGCATGATCCAAAACAAAACACGCCATTAAAAGATGAAGCTATTGAAGCGATGATGGTTAAGAAGTTAACCAAAAAAATGACTGAAGTCGAAGCTCCAGAAAGTGAGTTCATTCGATTAGGCTTGAAAGGATAGAAAATTAATGAAACATATATCTGTTTTAATAAAACCTGCATCTTCTTTATGTAATATCAAATGTCGTTATTGTTTTTATAATGATATTAGTTCTATTAGAGAAGTTAAATCATATGGAAAAATGACAAAAGAAGTAGGGATGAAGATGATTGATCAGATATATGTTGATTTAGAAGATGGGGATCAACTAAAATTAACCTTTCAAGGAGGGGAGCCTACTTTGGCTGGTTTATCCTTTTATCAATCGTTAATTGCTTATATCAAAAGTCAGCCAAAAGCAGTTGACGTATCTTTCGGAATTCAAACTAATGGGATGGTTATTAACGAAAAATGGTGCGATTTATTTAAGGAAAATAATTTTTTAGTTGGCTTATCTATGGATGGGCCAGCTATTTTCCATGATGAGGGTCGAGTTGACTGGAAACAAAGAGGGACGTATCAACGAGTCAAAAAAACTAAGGAATTATTTGATGAGTACGGGATTACTTACAACATACTAACAGTGTTAACGAATCAAGTTGCTAAAGAACCTGAGAAAATCATGGCTTTTATAAAAGATGAAAACATTCAGTATATCCAGTTTATTCCTTGTTTAGACTCTTTTTCAGAATCCCATGAGCATTCGTATGCCTTAACGCCAGAATTATTTGCTTATTTTTATCAAAAAATGTATCAGCTATGGTTAGATGAATTACATAATAAGAACTATATCAGTATTAAATTGTTTGATGATTTATTTCATTTATTAGTAAATCGTCAAGTTAGCTCCTGTGGGATAAATGGAAAGTGCCAATCTCAGTATGTTATTGAGGGAGACGGAAGTGTGTACCCTTGTGATTTTTATGTCACAGATGCTTATTGTCTAGGAAATATCACCGAACAATCTTTAAAAGAATTGTTTAGTCAGCCAATTAATATGACTTTTATGTGTGAGGGAAGACAGGTAAAAAAACAATGCATGAGTTGCCCATTTAGCCAATTGTGTGGTGGCGGTTGTAAGCGAATGGCAGATACGATGTATGTGAATCAAACAGATACTTACTGTGGCTTTAAAGAAGTTTTAGAGGTTTACACAAGTCGTTTACCTGATATAGTAGAAGCTGTAAGGAGTGTTGGTTCATGATAGGTATTATTTATTTTTTAGTTATTGTCTTTGCCAATTCTATTGGGGCTATTTCTGGAATGGGTGGCGGCGTTATTATTAAGCCTGTATTTGATTTGATTCATGTCCACTCAGTGGCAGCCATTTCTTTTTACTCAAGTGTGGCTGTTTTGACTATGTCAGTGGTGTCAACGAGTAAACAATTGAAAAACGGAATTGAGGTTAACTGGCCATTTGCCATACAAATCTCAGTTGGAGCTGTTATTGGTGGATTATTAGGTAATGTGGTATTTGAAAACATGTTATCTTTGTTTCCTGGTGGGCGAGAAGTTCAGTTGGTTCAGATAGGTTTGACCGTTGTTACCTTAATTTTTTCTTTTTTATACAGTAAAAATTGGTGGCAAAACTATAGATTTGAGTCTCTCTTTTTAAAAATTGGTGCAGGCTTATTACTTGGCTTTCTAGCTAGCTTACTAGGTATTGGTGGAGGTCCAATCAATGTGGCACTTCTGATGTTACTTTTTAATATTCCGATTAAACAAGCTACAGTCTATTCTATTATTACTATTTTTTTCTCACAACTATCAAAAGTAAGTACGATTGTGTTAACAGGTGACATGAATCGCTATGACTTGAGTATGCTATTTTACATTATTCCAGCAGCTATTTTAGGTGGTTTTTTAGGGTCGTACATTAGTGGGAAAGTATCAGATAAAACAGTCAATCAGGTGTATCAATTTGTGATTATATTGGTGTTATTAATTAATCTTTATAACGGATGGAGTGTGTGGTAATGTCTGAAATGGTTAAAATTCCAAGTGGTATTTATAAAATAGGAACGAATGGTTCTGATGGTTTTTCTTCTGACAAAGAGGGGCCACAAGTTGAGATTGCATTAGAAGCTTTTGAAATAGATGTGACAACTGTAACGAATGAAGCTTTTAAAGAATTCATTGAGGCAACAGGTTATCAAACAGAAGCAGAAGTATTTGGTTGGTCCTATGTCTTTCATTATTTTTTGACCATGGAAGAAAAATTACGAGCAACAGAGATGCCAGGGTTAAATTGGTGGTTGGCAGTTAAAGGAGCTAATTGGCGACATCCAGAAGGACATAATTCAACCATTTTTGAGCGAATGGCTTACCCAGTTGTTCATGTTTCAAGAAATGATGCTCTTGCTTATTGTGAGTGGTCAGGCACACGACTTCCAACAGAAGCTGAATGGGAAGTGGCTGCAAAAGGTGGAACCTCTTATGAGAAGTACCCGTGGGGAGAAAACTTCTTAGTCGAAAATACCCATCAATGTAATATTTGGCAAGGAGACTTTCCTTTAACCAATACTTTAGATGATGGATTTGCTAGTACAGCACCAGCAACTTATTATGAGCCCAATGGTTATGGTATTTATCAAATGATTGGCAATGTGTGGGAATGGTGTCTGAACCCTCAAGGGATTGACTTAAATGAGTTTCAGACAAAAGATAGCACTTATTTTAATAGGCATTTTAATCAAATAAGTCAGGATTCTTTTGCAATTCGAGGTGGTTCTTTTTTATGTCACGAGTCCTACTGTAAAAGATACCGAATTGCTGCTAGAAATGGCAATACAGGTGATTCATCAAGTAATAATATGGGATTTAGAACGGTACGTAGTTTATGATAAAAGGTCCAGCACTAAGAGAAAAAATCTTGTTGCTGGACCTTTATTTTATTAAAAAGTGTGGAAAATACCTTCTTCAGGGGTGATTTTCTCTGTAATTTCTTGTTGGTCATACATCCAATCTTGACAAAGAGTAAAGTCAGATGATGAATAGTTTTGTTGTGGTTCAAACTCAAAATCTGAAAAGATAAGAGCTTTTTCTTTAGGTAAATGACAGTGAGTTTCTAAGAGAGCCACTTTCTCAAGACTTGTTTGTTGATTAAAATATTGTCCGGCCTTTTCCAAGGCTTGATGGAAATGTCTGACGTCATCAGGATGATTCTTAACAAAATCTGCGTCAAAGCACCACATCACATAACAGGCGTCTAGTTGATTTGAATGCCAAATAATTTCTGTATTGGGTTGATTTAAGACTGTAGTAATAAAAGGTTCGATAGCAACTAGAGCATCAATTTCACAAGCCATTAAGGCTTGAATTCGTTCATAGGTATTGTTGATAAAAGTATAAGAAACATTAGGTAATAGCTCACCTAAGTAGGTATCAATAAAAAAACGGAATAAGCCATTCTGGCTAATACCAACAGTTAAAGGTGTTTTTTTTTGCCAATCAGTTGTACCTGCAAGTTGAATAGTTCTTGTTAAAGTCGAAGTAATCATGGCTTTTTTGCCATCTTTTAAATAATAAAAGAAAAATGTTGTGTCTCCCATTTGTGCATCAACTTCTCCTTCAAGAAAAGCACTCTTTCCTTGAAAGACAAAATTTTCAGCTAAATCAAGATCAACTTGAACGCCAAATTCGTCGAAAAAGCCAAGTTCTTGAGCTAATATGATGGGTAAAACAAGTGGATTGATGCGATTTTGTTGTAGTCTAATAACTGCCATAGTGAAGATCCTTTCTTAAATAGCGATAAAAAATAAAATAGCCATGATAACATGAAACGAGCGAATTAAGAGAAGTGGTCGCGGACCAAAATCTCGTCCCATTTCAGGATAAACCTCTGTAATTTGTAGATAGTCCTTTAACCATCGTCTGTATCCTTGAATATAAAAAATAAGAAGGCCAGCTAGACTCTGCCACCAAGTTAAGGTTGTTAGACTTAAGTAACCCCAAGCAATAAGGACGAGTATACTTTCTGGAATTAAGATTAAAATCGAATTTCTAAAACCGATAATATGTGGCCATGTTGTTCTGACTCCCATGTCTTTATCATAGTCGCCTGTGTTATTAGTCGACATGAGGAAAATAGTAAACATCATGCAGATAAAGGCATAGACAAAAGCATTTAGGTTTAATTCACCAGCTTGGAGCCAAAAAGCAACTAAGGAGCTTAGCCCTCCTACTAACAAACCAGAGACAAATTCTCCGATAGGTAGAACGATATATGGAAAAGGTCCTAAAGAGTAGGTAATAGCAGCCAGTAAGCCAATTAGTCCTAAGGCTAGTAACATCAGGCTTTTTGTCAGGTAAACAAGAGCTAAGCCAGTTAAGCCTCCTAAGCCAATCCAGGCTAAGAGAACTAAGCAGGCGTCAAGGAAAGTAGCGTCACCTCTAACTAATCCTTCACTGCCTAAATGACCAGTAAAAGTATCTTCATTTTCTTCTTTTTTCAAAAAAGCACGCATTTCATTGGATACATTGGCAACAATGTTAAATGAAAAACCACAAATAAAGAATAGCACTAGGTAAAGTAAATTGAGTTTCCCAGTTAAATAAGCAGCAAATAGACTAGAGCTTAAAATGGGAAAACCCGTAGCAAATCCAGTGCGTAGTTCCATGACCGTGTAGGCTCTAAATGGAAAACCAATTCCCCAGCGCCACAATTGTTGTATTAATTCTTTCATTAGTACTTAACACTCCCTTGAGATAAGCCTTTATCAATATACTTTTGTAAGACTAAATAAATAATCAACATGGGAATCATACTAATTAAGATGAAGGCACAAATAAGGGGCCAATTAGTTTGATAAGGTCCAATAAAGCGGTAAATACCAGTTGATATAGTGGGTAAATCACCACTTGGCATATAGAGATAAGGTATATAAAAATCATTGTAAATACTTAACATTTTTAAAAGAGTCACTGTTGTTGTGGCAGGTACTAACATCGGGAAAATTACGCGGCGATAGATTTGGAAAAAAGAAGCACCGTCCATCATGGCTGCCTGATCAAGTTCAACCGGAATTTGTTCCATGTTTTGTAAGTACAAATAAATCATAGTAACGTCAGCACCAACGTATAGTAAGATAGGTGCCCAAATGGTGTTGTACAAATTTAAACTGGTTATAATATTAAAGGTTCCTACTTGTGTGACAACCATGGGAACAGCTGATACTAAAAAGTAAGCGAATAAAAGTAACTTTTTTCCTTTAAAATCAAACCGATGATAGACATAAGCTACCATAGAGCCGATAAAAATACTTAACATGACACTGATTAAAATAATTAAGAAGGTGACAGCAAAACTTTTGACTAGGTTGCCTTCTTTAATTGCTGTAACATAGTTGTCTAAATACAAAAAGCTTTCTGGAAGTCGTAGTCCTTGAGAAGCTGAAAACTCATCTAGTGACATAAAAGAACCAAAAAACAGCATACCTAGTGGAAATAAAATAATGGCACTCCAAAGAAGAAGAGACACGTATTTAATGATTTTACCTAAAAGTCTCATGCGTTTTCTCCTCCTTTGTTCTTGATGTATTGAAGAACACCACTAAGTAAGACAATCATTAAAGTAATTAAGACGGACAAGCTAGAAGCTAAGCCATATTTTTTTTGCTCAAAGGCAAGTTTCATGGTTTGGACAACGATAGTCGTTGTGCCATTTGAGCCATTCGTT
The DNA here is from genome assembly GCF_017316185.1 of Candidatus Vagococcus giribetii. GTDB lineage: Bacteria > Bacillota > Bacilli > Lactobacillales > Vagococcaceae > Vagococcus > Vagococcus giribetii. The sequence continues at coordinate 46,061 of NZ_JAFLVX010000035.1, forward strand.
AAAATAAAAGGAATATCAAACACTGATATGACTCCGATAATAAGTAATAACGTATTTAAAAAGATGACTTTTTTTGTTTGAGGAATGGTCACCCAACGTGTTTTTTGCCATAAAGTAGCACCTTCGAGATAACAAAACTCTTGATAATCTTTTGGAATACTTTGAATCGCTCCGTAGTAGAGTAAGAAACTCATACCAAGGTTACGCCATAAAGAAATACTTGCTAAAGTGATATTTACTTGATCAGGATCTCCTAGCCAAAAAGTTTGCCAAGCACCTAGATGGAAAAAATGAAGGAGCTGATCAAAAGCGCCGTCGGGACTAAAGAACAGTCTAAAAATCATGGCAACGGCGATACTACTAATCAAAGAGGGGAGTAGAAATAGACTCTTAAAGAAAGATTTCCCCATGGTTTTTTCTGACAACAAAACAGCGAAATAATAGGCAATAATCATTTGTAAGATACCTGAAACTAAATAATAGGTGTTTGTTTTTAACGCATGCCAGTAAACCGGACTGGTTAGTAGTGTTTTGTAATTAGCCAAACCAACCCAATCAAACTCTGATCCCATACCATTCCAAGAAGTAAAGCTAATAATAATTAAGTTGATAATAGGTAAAATCCCAAACACTAGTAAAAGAAGTGTTGGGATTATAAGAAATAGAGCGAGAGTTAGTTTATGTTTGATTTGTTTACTCATGTTGCTTAGCAGCATTTACCCATTTATCAGACAGTTGTTTTACATAGTCGTCATAAGAGATGTTTTTGTCAGGGTAAAGTCCGATATTAATCACTTGTTGTAAGACGTCTGTTAAACGGGAGACACCAACTTCATCAGCAATAGCTGAATACTTAGCGTTTGCTTCAGGCGTTTCAGTAGCAACTGTTAAAATCACGTTACTATTATCAATTAATTCTTGTTGTTCTTTTGATAAATCAGCTTTTAAGTTAGGCATACCGTTTAAATCTTTAGCGTAACCACTTTTATTTGAAACAAAGAAATTAACAAAAGCTTCTGCAGTAGCTTTGTTTTTAGAGTTTTTATTCACACCAATTACAGCAGGTGCACCAATAGGTAAGCTTGTTTTACCTTTTGTTTCAACAGGGAAGTTCATGATTTTAATTGGACTTTTTGTTTTCTCTTGAATACCAGCTACTTCTTGAGAGCCGTTCATTAACATGGCAATTTTACCATCAGCTAATTGAGAAAAAGCCGTTTGACTATCTAAGGTCATTGGGTCTTTTTCAATCAAACCTTTTGAAGCCATTTCATAGAATAAATCCATGACTTGTCGAATTGGCATTCCTTCTTTAAAGGCATTTCCAGATTCTAAAGTAGCAGACTTAAATTGTTCACCACCAAATGAAGTTAAGGCACCTGCCCAAACAGCAACGGCTTGGTAGTTAGAGTAAAAAGGAGTCGCATTTGTTTTTTCTTTAATCTTTTCTAAATCTTTCACAAAAGCATCTATGGTTGTAGGTACTTCTGTAATTCCAGCTTCTTTTAATACATCTTCGTTATAAATAATACCTAGTGAGTTAAGGGCAATAGGAAGACCATAAACGTCACCTTTATAATCAGCTTCATAGACATCAAGGTAATCTTTTTCAAGTTCTTTTGTTGTGCCTAATTTTTCGAAATAATCAGGATAGTTTTCACGATTTCCAGCCATTGAGAAAGGAATAAATAAAGCATCTCCGTATTCTCCACCGTTTAAACGAGTTGTTACTGTTTGGTCGTAATCCGCAATATTCTCAAATGTCACTTTAGTTACATCTGGGTATTCTTTGATAAAATCAGCTTCAACTTGTTTGAAAATCTTGTCCCCATCTGTTCGATTCGTTAGGACTGTAATTTCTCCACTTACTTTGTCACTGTCACTTTTAACTTCCTCTTTTTTATTTGCAGCACAACCACCTAAAAAAAGAGTTGTTAAAAGTGTTCCTAAAACTAATTTTTTCAATTTCATTTTATTCTTTCCTTCTTCCTAATAAATAGTTACAACTCCTAATTATAACGAAAAAAAAATCTGAAATCAAAAGGTGTTTTTTAATAAAAATCAACGGTTAGACTTATGAAAAAATGGCAAAACGTGTTAAAGTAAACTAGAAAAGAAAAAATGAAAGAAAAGAGTCATTAATATGCCTAAAAATAAAGCAAAACAACCAAGTAAGCAACCAACTAAACAAGCAAGTAATCAATTTTTTGTCGTAACAGAAGAAACGACTTTGTTACCTTTTCTTGTCCAAGAGGTAAAAGGTAAAAGTAGAAATGCCGTGAAGTCTATTTTGACACGTGGTCAAGTATCAGTTGATGGTAAAGAAGTCACACAACATAATCATCCTTTGATTCCAGGTCAACGTGTGATGATTTTAGATAACAAAACAGCAATGAGTGAAAAAGCACTTGTTGGGATTGAAATCATTTATGAAGATGAAGACATCATTATGATTGAAAAAGAAGCCGGAATGCTATCAATTGCGGCACAAAATAATTTTGAAGTAACAGCACATAATCAATTAATGGGGTATGTCAAAAAAGACCATCCTAAAAACCGTATTTTCGTCGTGCATCGTTTAGATAAGGATACATCTGGTATTATGCTATTTGCCAAAAATGAACCGACGAAAAAAGTATTACAAGACAAATGGAAAGAGCTTGTCACAGAGCGTATTTATACAGCCTTAGTTGAAGGTGACGTTAAGAGAAAATCAGGTACTATTGAGTCTTGGTTAACGGAAAATAAAAACTTTAAAATGTTTTCTTGTCCTTTTGATAACGGTGGTAAACAAGCAATTACTCACTACAAAAAAATCAGAGGTAACAGAAACTATAGCTTGTTAGAAGTATCTTTAGAAACAGGTCGTAAAAACCAAATCCGTGTTCATATGGAAGAAATTGGTCACCCGATTGTTGGAGATAAGAAATACGGAGCTCATGGAAATCCATTAAAACGATTAGGTCTACATGCGACAACTCTTGTATTTACTCATCCGATTAGTGGTAAAAAAATGAAGTTCCATTCAAAAGTACCTAAAAAATTTATTCAAGCAACAAAACAAGACAAACAGTAGATAAAAAGAGCTTTCATTTCTTATAGAGATGAAGGCTCTTTTTATAAATCAATTAGTAGAATAATCATGTATAAAATGATATTGTAGGATTAATAATTTTTTCTAATTGGAAAAAGGTTTCCAATCATGAGAAAATGAACAAGACTAAAAGAAGTTGAAAAGGGGTTTAATCATGTCAAGAACCAATAGCAAAGCGTATCGATTAACGATTCGAGGCATATTGATTGCTATTATTATGGTGCAATCTATGGTGCCGTTTTTAGGCTATATTCCATTATTTGCAACAAGTTTAACGATTATTCATATTACAGTCATTGTCGCAGCAATTACCTTAGGGACAAAAGATGGCATGTTGATTGGATTTATCTGGGGAACACTTACGATGATACGAGCATGGACAATGCCGACAACACCACTAGATACATTGATTTTTACCAATCCAGTTGTATCAGTATTACCTAGAATTTGTGTGGGATTAGTGGCAGGTGTTGTCTTTACTTTACTATATAAAAAGACAAAAAAATTCTACATGGCAACAGCTGTTTCAGCAGCACTTGCTTCATTAACAAATACCGTATTAGTTTTAGGTTTGATGGGGATTTTATACACAGGACCTGTTGCTGAAGCTTATGGAACTACGACTTCAGGTTTGATGGCTGTCTTACTGACAATAGTTGGGACCAATGGGATTCCAGAAATGATTGCAGCAATTATCATCACACCTTTAATTGTAAAAGCTATCTTTTCAGCGACAAGTTTGTCAGCAGATACAAGACTATAATAAGCAAAAGGAGGCTCAATTTAAGTTGAACCTCCTTTTTTTATTTTTCTCTGAATTTTCTTTATTAGTCAGGGGATAAAAAGTCTGCTATTTCAACAACTTCACAATTAAGGAACAATAGAAAAAGTCGATTGTTCCTTAATTCCTCCAGTTGCTTAGAGCAAAACGACTTTTGACTCACCCTGTTTATCGTTTCAAGATAATTTTCCCACTAGATTGGTTTGTTTCTATCAGTCGATGTGCTTCTTTTAAGCCGTTTAAGCTAAAAGAGAGCGTATGCCCAATACGTAAAGCAAGAGGTGATTTTTCATAAAGGGTTAATAAATGAGGTAAAGCTTCAGCATCAATCATATCTTCAGTTTTTTCCATGAAAAATGCAGTAATATCTGATCTGTTTTCAAGATTTGGTAGACTATTTAATCCTAGATAGGTGCCACGCTCTCTGACTAATGAAAGAGCTAGTTCCTCACCAGAATTAAATAAAGAAGCATTAATGACATAGTCACAACTCTGATAAAATTCACTAACTTGTTCAGAGTTTTTGTAGTCAATAAAGATGTCAGCACCTAATTTTTTGAGATAATCTTGATTCTTCTGACTACCTAAAGCTAGTATGGTGATATCTTTTTCTCTAGCAAGTTGTAAGATAAGGCTACCAACATTACCAGATGCCCCAACAATCCCTAATGTATCTCCTTGTTTAAAGGAATAAAAATGAGGATGTAATGTCCAGTAAGCAGTTGTAGCAATCATAGGAAAAGCCGCTCCAATAGCTAAAGGCATGTTGTGAGGTAATTTAAAGACACGACTTTCAAAAGTAGCCACATATTCAGAATCCCCTCGAGCAGGTAATAAAGCCATCACTTTATCTCCTTTAGAAAATGATGAAGAGTCAGAAGCAATTTCGACAATCTCACCTTGTATTTCATTGCCTAAAACTCTGAAATTTTTAGGAGGCGTGCCATTAGACATAAGACCTTTACGGATAGAAACCTCAACCGGATTCACACTAATGTGTTCTGTTTTGATTAAAATAGGTGATGTTTCAGTTGTTGTAATATCCAGTGATGTTTCAGTGAGTACCTCAATAGAGCCATATGAATCAAATCCTAGTACTTTACTTTTTACCATAATATCTCCTCCTAAATGTTAGTTACTTTAAGTATAAGATATCAATAAGGATTGTCAAAAGAGTAGAATTTTAATCCATTGATTAGTAAAAAAAGAGACTGACAGTTGTGTCAGTCTCACGGGAGTTATTAAAGTATATAAAAATATGATCTAACGTCGATTCTTTTGAACAAAGGCACTAATATCTTCCATGCAATCTTCTGCTTGAGGGAAGTTTCCAACGTGGTCAATATACGCATGCCCCATTCCTTTATATAAAGTAAATGTTGTATCCACACCTAAATCGACTAATTTTTTTGCATAGGCTAGACTTTCAAAGGTCAAGAAATCATGTTCGCCAGATGTAATCATAGTAACAGGCATTTTCTCACTGACAGATACGTAAGGAGATAGGTATTTAGTTAGAATATCTTTTGTTCCAAGAACTTCAGATAGACCAGATGACATGCCAGCCATCATCTCAATACCAGGTTTAATGACACTTTTTTGTTTATCATAAATAGCGATATCTTGATCGATATCAAAGGTTGTATAAGGGTCTTTCACGCCACCCATGTTTAGAGTTGGGTAGAGTAAAATTTGACCACACACATCATCACGATTTTCTTCAATATTTCGGTTACTACAATAAGAAGTTAAGTTACCACCAGCACTGTCCCCAGCAACAAAAATACTACGAGGATCGCCACCCCATTCAGCGACGTGATCTGCTAGAAAACGTAAGCCGGTATAACAATCGTTGTGTCCAATCGGATATGGATTTTCAGGAGCAAGACGATAGTCAATACTAACGGCAATCATATTAGTTTGGCTAACAAATAATTTTAGTGCCTCTCTAACGACATCTGTACTACCTGCAAAGAAGCCACCCCCATGAATAAAATAAAGAACAGGTGCGTTTTCTACAGGTTTTTGTGACATAAAACGAGTCATAGGAATATCAAAGCCATCTGCTGCTTTTGCAGTAAATGAGTGCTCTTCAATTTTTTCTTCCACCATAGGCGTTGAGTCGACACTATTAAACATTTTTCGAAGTCGCTTGATTGACTTTGGACTAGCATCCATTTGGAACATACTTTTTGGCATGAATTTCATAATCATGCTCATTTTTTTGGCTCCTTTATAGACACGAGGGTCCATAGCACCATCAATATCGCAATCAGGTATTGGTTTCACAATGATTTCTACGTCTCGACGAATTTCTTTATATTGTTTTTCTTTGATTTGTTTTACAAGTGATACATCATATTCTCTAGGCATGTTCATTCCTCCAAATAAGCTAATTATTGACCATCTAGTTCTTCAAGTAAGTGATATAAAGCACCTAAAAGACCTGCTTCGTTTCTAAAATGACAAGGGACAATTTCAACAGGTGTTAGCATACTACTAAATAAAGGTGAAGAGGCTAAAACTTTTTTATATTGACGTCTGATTTCTTCGACTAAAATAGGTTGGGCACTAATCCCACCGCCAATAGCAACGCGTTCTAAATCTACGACAGATTGCATATTCATCATAATGGTAACAACGCCTAAACAATAGTCTTCAAATAAAGGATAAATTAGTTCGTTTTTATTTTCTAGTTCTTTAAAAACGGTCTTACCATCTAGTAAGTCATCTAACTTAAGTAATGTGGCAGCTTGATGGATAAAATTAACCGCAGACCCTTTCATACCAGCTATCTCATTCATATTAAGCGGAGATTCAACAGAAAGGAGCATAAAGCTTAGTTCTGCAGCTTGGAAATGAGCTCCTTGGAATAAAGAACCATTTAAAACGATTCCTCCACCAACGCCAGTTCCTAAAGTCATCACACCACCGTTTTCAATTCCCTTTAATTGTCCTAACCATAATTCAGCTAGGGCAGCTGATTTTCCATCATTCATGAGACCACATGGTAAGTTATTATGTGACTCAACAAATTCTTTTAATCTAAAAGTATGTAGGAAAGTTAAGGCGCCACCATGATAAACAACGCCTTCTTTTGAATCAATTTGACCAGGGCAACTAATTGCTGTTGCTTTGATTTGTCCTTTGTATTGATCTAAAATAGTTATCAAAAGATCTTTAAAGGCTTCAAGGTTATCAGGGGTTACTTCTTTTTTGACAAAAATAATTTGCCCGCTTCGGTTGATAAGGGCATGCTTGATAAAGGTTCCTCCAATATCAATACTTAAAAAATGATTGTTTGTTTCTGACATGACAGTTCCTCCAATAATTTCATCTAAAATAGTAGCGCTTACACATGTATTGTAACGACTTACTAATGAGAATAATAGTAAAAAATAATTATCTGTGGTATTTTTATATCAAAGGAGAGTGCTTACATGTCAAATTTTACTAATTTTTTAATTCGTTTATCAGAAATTGGCTTGTTTTCTTTTTTATTAGTTAATCAAGAAACAGAAGAAATGATAGATCAAAGAAATTTAACGAATCATAACTTATCGAGTGAACAATTAAAACGAATGAGTAAGCAAACAGACCTTATTTTCAATTATTATGTACAGGATCAAAAATTATTATTACTTGTTTATCAACTAGCAGATTGGAAGCAGACGCTGATTTTATTTATTGATGATGAGGTAGGGAATTTTGTTTCTTACAATGATCAATTACTAAAAATCGCTGAAACAATTCATCTATTTGTGACAGGAAATGAGTTTTCGAAAAAAGAGGTTCAAGTAATTAATCAAAATGTTCTTTATTTAAAAGAGTCTGTTATTGATGATATACTGAGTAAACAAATAGAACAACAACTTTATCACCATGATTTTGAGAGTGAGGAACTTTTATTTGCCACGATAAAAGATGGCGATGAACAAGGACTAAGACAACGATTTTACGGCTTTCAAAAAAATACTAAGATGGGGAAATTATCCACAGAGTCTGAACTGAGAAGCCGAAAAAATTTATTGATTGTAGCAGTTGCTATTTCAACTAGATATGCCATAAAGGGCGGGGTTCCTCATGAGAGAGCCTATACGTTAAGTGATAAATTAATTCAAGATATTGAGAAAAAAACACATTTTAATGAGATGCAGTCGCCTGAGTTAGAGCTTATGTTGTTATTTTGTCAAGAAGTGACTAAGTATAAACACCTTCATTACTCTAAAAATATAAAAAAAACCTGTGAGTTTATTACCAAAAATATTTATTCTGATTTGAGTGTACCCTTAATTGCTAGCTATACTAATTACTCAATTCCTCATTTATCAAAGATGTTTAAAAAGGAAACAGGATTAACGATTAATCAGTATGTGGCCAAGCAACGAATTGAGGAGAGTAAGCGATTGTTAGAAGCCAATCACTATGATTTGACTACGATTAGTTCTCTACTTCATTTTACAGATGTGAGTTATTTCATTAAAGTCTTTAAAAAGCATGAGCAGATGACGCCGAAAGAATATTGGCATAAAAAAAATTAAGGAGTGAGAGTATGGTGCTATCCCATGAATTTATTGAGTACACCCATGAGTTAATTCCTATTAACTGGATTATTCATGGTTCATCTCATTCAGCGAGTACCGTTTTACCCCATTGGCATACCTCCTTTGAAATATCCTATACTTATGCAGGAAATATTGAAAATTATACGATTAGTAATGTGACGCATCGAACAGAACCAGGTACTGTTTTGTTGATTAATTCCGCTGAGGTCCACGGAGCTACTTCAAGTTATTGTGCTGATTTAGAGGCATTAACCATTCAAATTCCCTATGAATTTATTAGTAAGCTCATTCCTGATTTTGAATACATGCGTTTTATCAATCGACCAACTGGAAAAGCAATGGAGTTAAATGAACTAAGAGAAGTACTGAGTGAGTTTTATCATCTCACCAAACGAGAAGTTGAGACGGAGTTACTTGATTTACAATTACTTACGTTGACATATCGATTACTCTTTTTACTAGCAAGAGATTGGGGAAATAAAGAAACCGCACCTATTAATTCAAATTTGTATACAGAAAAACTAGATCAAATACAACCAATTATTTCGTTTATTCAAGAGAATTACAAAGAAGCTTTAACTGTAGGGGATATTGCTGAACATTTTCATGTCTCTACTAATTATTTGAGTAAATTGTTTAAGAAAAATCTCGGACTTAGTGTCATGAAGTATGTTCAATATGTTCGCATTAATCGGGGGCAAGAGTTACTTTTACATAGTGATAAGCCCATTCATGTGATATCAGACATTGTTGGTTTTCCTAATGAAAAATCATTTAGAAAGACTTTTGAAGAAGTTTTCCACCAAACACCAAAAAAATACCAACTGAATTATAAACAAGCAAACGGCAGAAATTGACCTTTTTTTTGATAGGTTCTGCCCTTTTTTATGGTGTTAAACGTGATATTCTTTTGAATGTAATCGATTTCAATAATTATCAGGAGGATGTATCATGAATAAAAATAGCGTTTTATTTAAAGCGTCATTACTATCAATTTCTTTGGTGTTAGTAGCAGGACCTGTTATTTCGTCACTGATACCACTTATGCAACAATCATTTCCAAATCAAAGTACGTCATCAATTGAATTAATTGCGACAATTCCTAACTTTGGTATATTAATTTTTGTATTATTGAGTAATATTTTTATCAAATTTTTAGGCAAGAAAAATACAGTTTTATTAGGTTTATTAATAGCTCTTATTGCAGGGATTGTTCCTGTATTTGTTGACAATTATACAGTTATTTTAGTTTCAAGATTTTTATTTGGTGCAGGGATTGGTTTATTTAATGCCCTTGCAGTTAGTTTAATTACTGAGCTTTATGATGGAGACGAACAAGCGAGTTTAATGGGACTTCAAGCAGCTATGGGATCAATTGGTAGTACAGTCTTAACTCTTTTAGTGGGTTACTTCACTCGTTTTGGTTGGCAAAATTCATTTTTAGTTTATGCTATTACGGTGTTACCACTAATTCTATTTGCACTATTTGTAAAACTACCTTCAGAAGCTAAAGGTACAGAAGAAAAAAGTGAAAAAGTAAAAGAGAGTGTGAATGCTCCAACGTTAGTATTAATGGTTTTTGCTTTAATTGTATACGCTTTATTCTTTGTAGTTATGTTAAAAACTGCTACTCACTTAGTTGAAACAGGGATTGGTAAGCCAGAAACTGCAGCAAGTATTTTAGGATCAATCACTTTAGTAGGGATTGTGGTCGGGGTAGCTTACGGAAAAATCTTTAAGTTCTTAAAACATTTAGTCTTGCCAATTGGTCTTTTAGGTATGGGGATTGGTTTTATTGTCATCATGCTAGCTAATTCAATTGCTATGGTCACAACAGGAGCTATTCTAGCTGGTTTATCATTTAGTTTAGCAGCTCCATTTATGTTTATGTTAGTGGGACAAGTAGCACCCAAAAACTCAACTAACCTAGCAACAGGAGTCTTACTTGTTGGGATTAACTTAGGTGTTTTCTTATCACCAACTATTAATGGCTTTTTAAGTAAATTATTTGGTATGTCAACGGCAGCTGATAGCTTTTTAATCAGTGGTGTTGGTTTATTAATACTTAGTGTTTTATCTTTTGTCGTGTTGAATACACAACAGAAAAAACAAAAATCAAACTAATAATAGATTAAAGAAAAGAGGATGAGTATCATGGCTTTAGTCCAAGTAAACTTTATTTCAAAAATGTTATCAAGAACAGTTACATTCAATGCAATCATTCCATTAGATAAAATTTCTTTTGGAGAAGAAGAAGTGGTTGAGAAAAAACCATTAAAAACGTTGTATTTACTTCACGGGGCATTTGGTAACTATACTGATTATTTATCAGGAACTCGTATTCAACGTTGGGCAGAGGAGCATAATTTAGCAGTTATTATGCCTTCTGGTGAAAATCAATTTTACATCGATAAACCAAATCGTGGTGAAAATTACGGAGCGTATGTGGCTCAAGAATTAGTTGAGTTTACAAGAGAGATGTTCCCTTTATCTGATAAGAGAGAAGATACGTTTATTGCAGGTCTTTCTATGGGTGGTTATGGAGCAGTGATTAATGGATTAAAATACCATGATACCTTCAGTCATATTGGTGCTTTTTCACCAGGTTTAATGATTGATCAAGTAGCAAAACGCTCTGAATTATTATCGGTAACTGGTTGGAGTTTAGATTTTTATGACAATGCATTTGGTGGAATTGACTCAATTAAAAATAGTGATAAAGACTATTATTATTTAATTGATCAATTACTTGAAAATAAAGAAGAAATACCAAAAATGTATATACCAATTGGAACAGAAGATTTCTTACTTGAAAGTGTTAGAGGATTTAAGTCATTTTTAGATGATAGAAAAGTACCAGTGACTTACATTGAAGATGCTGGTGGGCACGAGTGGGATTTCTGGGATACATATGTGAAGAACTTTTTAGATTGGTTACCTCTAGATGAAAAAGGGAACTATTTAAACAGTGGTAATGTAGCTGAATAAATCAAAAAAGAGGTCGACTCAAACGTCAGCCTCTTTTTTGATTTTCTTTACTAGTCAGGAAAAAATGTTCTCTTTCAACAACTTTAAAAACCATCCTGATTTTATTGCTTATAGAGCTGATTGACTAGATTGATTTCTTCAAGAACGATGGAAGTTTCTACATTGGCAATTTGAGTTAGTTCATTAAGAATACTTTCGACTTCTTGAATGTTTTGAGCAACACCTTTAATAAGGTAGTTTTCTCGTCCTGTAACTGAGTAACATTCGATAAATTCTTTGGTCTGACTAACTTTTTGTAAAAAGGCTGAGTTCGTGATAGAAAGATTAGAAACGTTTGTAAAAAAAATAATATCATAGCCGATTTTAGGTAGAAAAACGCGTGTGGTGAAACTTTTTATAATTCCTAGGTCTGTCATTTTATCAATTCTTTTTTTGACACTAGGTTCTGATAAAAGCACAGCTTGTGAAATTTCTTTAACAGACATGCGACTATTGGTTGAAAGTAAGTTTAAAATCTCTAAACTGGTTCGGTCGATTGATTCTGGCATAATATCCCTCCTTTGATACATCAGTTATTTTTTTATAAAAAAACAATAACAACTCATTATTAAATGAATTATTATATAAGCGTTTTCTTATTTAATCCATATACGACTAAAAAAATATACGTTACAATATTTGTGAAGGTAGCGCTACCTCTGATATAAATATTACTTTTAGTATTCACAAAGTTTCGTTTTAGGTATGTTTTATTTGTAAGTCTTGATATTAATTTACCAATAAAACTGTTTTTTTTCAACTAGCTTTTTATCAACTTTAAAAAATGTTTAAGATGGATAATTTGGTTATTATGAAAGGAATGTGACGAAAATGATTATTGGTGTACCTAAGGAAATAAAAAATAGTGAGGCAAGAATAGCGTTAACACCTAGAGGCGTAATGACTTTAGTTAATGCAGGTCATGAGGTTTGGGTTGAAGCAGATGCAGGACTTGGTTCTGGTTTCTTAGATGAAGAATTTGTTAAGTATGGAGCGAAAATAAAAAAAACAGCTAAAGAAGTGTGGGACGCTGATATGGTGTTAAAGGTGAAAGAGCCTTTAGTATCCGAGTATCCATTTTTTAGACCTGGTCTTATTCTATTTACTTTTTTACACTTAGCTCCTAACGAGGCATTAACCAATGCCTTAATTGAAAATAAAGTCCATGCGATTGCTTATGAATCTGTGCAAACACCTGATGGGAAATTGCCTTTATTAGCACCTATGTCTCAAGTCGCTGGACGCATGTCACCTCAAGTAGGTGCTTATCATTTACAAAAAACAACATCAGGGTTAGGTGTTTTGCTTGCTGGCGTACCAGGTGTAGAAAAATCGAAAGTAACGATCATTGGAGGTGGCGTTGCTGGGGTTAATGCAGCTAAAATAGCGATTGGACTGGGAGCTGAAGTGACTATTTTAGACGTTAATCCGAATCGATTAGACGAATTAGAAAATATTTTTGGAAACTCACTTGTGACTCTTATGTCAAACACATACAATATCACACAATCTGTGATTGAAGCTGATCTTGTGATTGGAGCAGTGCTCTTACCAGGACACCGAGCACCTAAACTAGTGACAGAAGAGATGGTTAAACAAATGAAAACAGGGTCAGTTATTGTTGATATCGCCATTGATCAAGGTGGTATTTTTGAAACTACAACTAAGACAACCTCTTTAGAAGACCCAACTTATGTCAAACATGGTGTTGTTCACTATGCAGTACCAAATATTCCAGGATCCGTTCCTAGAACTTCAACGATTGCTCTTGAAAATGTCACGTTACCTTATTCAACTAAGCTGGCTAACTTAGGGTTAGTTGAAGCGATTAAATCAGACGAATCCTTGAAAAAAGGCGTCGACATTTTTGATGGTTTGTTGACGAATAAAGAGGTAGCTGAGGATCAACACAAAACTTATACACCAATCAGTGAGTTAGTATCATAAAACATCTAAGGTAACTCGAGCACTATTTATTTCAGACAAAGTTAAGTCAGTCAAACAAAAGAGTAGGAGGTTGCTCTAGTGAATAAATGGTTAAAGTTTACGATGTTGTATATAGGTGCAGTGGTTGTTGGGTTATCTCAACTGAAGATTACACCTATCATCAAACCTTTAGCAGAACAGCTTCAAGTTAATATGACACAGATGTCTCTTTTGACTTCTGTGTTCACCATATCGGGTATTTTTATAGCGATACCAGGAGGGATACTGGTTAGTCGTTATGGAGCTAAAAAACTGTTACTAATTGTTATGAGTTGTTTAGTACTAGGTAATGTGCTAGGGATTTTATCAAAAAGTTTTTCTTTATTATTAGTTTCAAGAGCTATTGAAGGTATTTCATTTTCTACGATTGTGATGATTGCAGTCGTCTTAATTAATGATTGGTTTAAAGACAGTCATTACTCGGGAACAGCCATCGGGATATTTACAACGTTTCCTGCAACAGCTTCTTTAATTGGGATGAATTTATTTTTACCCTTATCCAATCGTTTTGGGATTTTTGCTTCTTCTTATTTGTTAGCTGGATTGGGTATTTTTCTAGTGATTAGTTATTTCTTTCTCATTGAAGAACCAATAACAGAAAAACAAGAAGAGGCTGTTGTTGGCATCAATGTTTTAAAAGAAGCAGCACAAAATAAAACAGTTTGGGTACTCGGTATTTTACAAGGTGTGATGGCTTTTGTCTTGTATAGCTACATTGCTTTGTATCCCTTACTGTTCACCGATTACTACTCATTACCTGTCAGTCAAGCTAATTTTTATGCAAGTTTATTTGGATTATTCGGTATCCCATTTGGAGTTATCGCAGGTATGTTAATTGATAAAATGAAAAATAGAGGCCTGATTTTTATTGCTGCTTACGGCATGATGTTAGCAGCTTGTTTAGCAGCTCCCTATCTAGCAGGTAGCCAAGTTGCTTTTATCCTACAAATTTTATTTTTATCCGTTAGTGCTAGTTTAGCGTCATCTTCTGTCACCATCATGGTACCTAATGTAGTGAGAGAAGAACGATTATTAAGTGTTTCTTTGAGTATTGTTAACATTTTTTATTATTCATGTATTGTGATTGGAGCACCACTTGTAGCTGCTATCATTGAAAAAATGAGTTGGCCAATTGGCTTATTGCTTTTAGCTAGTGTTGCTTGTATTGGATTAGTTGCTTCATTTGTTTTAACCAAACAATTTAATCAAAGTATTGGAGGAATTAGAAATGAGCAGAACATTTGAAACCAGTTTAGAATACGCAAAAGAGCAAGATAAACAAGATGATTTAAGAAAATATCGAGATTTATTTTATATTCAAGAAGATTCAATCTATATGGATGGTAACTCTCTGGGAATGGCGTCAAAACCTGCAGTGGAAAAACTAGATGAGATGGTCAATCGCTGGAAAAATGAAGGGGTCATTGCTTGGAATGATTTGTATTTATATGCAGAAAAAATAGGTAGCATGATGGCTCCTTTAGTCAATGCAGATGCAGACGAAGTGACGATTGTAGGGAGTACAACGAGTAACATTCATCAAGCTTTGGCGACATTTTATCAACCAACGGAGAAGCGTTATAAAATTATGGTTGATGATATTAACTTTCCAACAGATCGCTACGCAGTTGATAGTATCGTACGCTTGAAGGGGTATGATGTGGAAGAAGCAGTTAAAGTCATAAAAAGTCCTGATGGAGAGTTTATTGATGAAGAGGCGATTATTGCTGGTATGACTGATGACGTAGCTGTTATTTTATTACCTACAGTCTTGTACCGTAGCGCTCAAATTATAGACATGAAACGTTTAGCTGAAGAGGCTCATAAACGAGGTATTTATATTGGTTTTGACTTATGCCATGCTATTGGCGCTATTGAAATGGATTTTAAAGAAGTGCAACCAGATTTTGCTGTTTGGTGTACGTATAAGTATTTAAATGGGGGCTTTGGCTCTTGTGCCGGACTTTATATCAATCGCAAACATTTTGAGATGATGCCAGGACTTAATGGTTGGTTTGGTAATAAAAATGCCACACAGTTCCAATTGAAACAAGAGTTTGAGCATGAAAAAAATGCGAGTGGTTGGCAAATAGGAACGCCTTCAGTGTTCAATATGGCGCCTTTAGAAGGCTCTTTAGAAGTATTTAATGAGTTAGGAATGCCAAGGATTAGAGAAAAATCACTTCACATTACAGCCTACCTCATGTATTTGATAGATACGAAATTGAAAAAATTTGGTTATAGCTATGGAAATAGTACAGTTGATGAAAAGCGTGGAGGACATGTTTGTCTACAACACGATGAAGCTTACCGAATCGCAGCGGCTCTGAGAGATAATGGTGTGGTACCAGATTTTAGAGAACCTAATGTGATTCGACTTGCCCCAATTGCTTTATATACGTCTTATGAGGAAGTCTACCTAGTAGTTGAAATTCTAGAAAAAATTGTAAAAGAAAAAATTTATGAGAACTATAGCGCAGAAAGAACTGCAGTTGTTTAATACGTAGATTATTAGTAAAATTTGTGAAAGTCAAAAGCTTTATCTATCAATCTTTAAGGCTGTTCACGTTAGAATTAAAACGATTTCATACTAGTTTATCTAAAAAAAGAGTGCTATACTCTAGCCATAACTTAATATTAGAAACATTTGGGGTGCGTAAAAGCTGAGATAATACCCATTGAATCTGCTCCAGTTAGTACTGGCGAAGAGAAATGTATTCAATGAACGTTGAACAAGGAGTCTATTGTTTAACTTGCAAGATTAATTCTGTCTTAACACCCTACCAATTTTTTGGTGGGGTTTTTTAGTTGAATTGGAGTCATGTGAGTCACTAGATGCTTAGGGATGCCTTCTTTTGTTTCTGCATTAGGGAAATAAAAGGAGGTATTTTTTTTGAGTTCAAAATGGTCAGTACAAGATGTGGTTTTACTAGGATTTCTAGCTTTTTTATTCGGTGGTGTCTTTATGGGGGCAGGTTTTTTATATGCCATGTTATCCGCAGCGTTAACACCTTTAGGACTAGCTCCATTTGCGAATGAAATTTTGTTTGGAATGTGGACAATGGCAGCACCTATGGCGGGGATGTTGATTCCTAAAAAAGGAAGCTCTATTTTGGGAGAATTGTTAGCTGCATTAGCAGAAATGCTTTACGGGTCTTATTTTGGTCCTGGTGTATTGATTTCAGGATTCTTCCAAGGCTTAGGGACTGAATTAGGTTTTATGGCAACTAAATACAAACGTTATGATACGTTGCCTTTAATATATGGAGCGATTGGTACAACGGTACTAAGTTTTGGCTATGAGTACTTCAAAATGGGGTACGGAACGTTTGGTATCGGAATGATAATTAGTTTATTTGTTGTTAGACTATTATCTGTTTTCTTCTTTGGTGTGGTCATGGTTTCTTTAGTGATGAAGAGCTACAATCGTGTTCAACAATTAGCTGGTGCTAGATAATGACAAAGGTATTGCTTAATCAGCTGAGTTTTAAAAGAGAAGAACAGGTAATCTTTCAACAAGTTGATCATGAATTTGAAACAGGATCGTTTACGTTGTTAAGAGGAGACAGTGGTTGTGGTAAGTCAACTCTCTTAAGATTAATTTCTGGATTTACTGATTTATCCTATGAGGGAAGCATTGTGATTAACGGTAAAAAACAAGGAAGTCTGTCTACCTATGAAAAAGCCTCTCAAGTCGGAATGGTCTTTCAAAAACCCAATACTCAATTTACGATGAGAAGTTTGCGAAGAGAAATCACCTTTGCTTTAGAAAATCTTTCACTAGGTTATGAGGCTATTCAGGGACGGATGGAAAAAGCAGTTCATTTAACGAATACAGCTCATTTATTGGATCGAGAAATTGTTTCCTTATCTGATGGGGAAAAACAAAGAGCATCATTGACAGTTCTTTTAGCAATGGATGCTCCCGTTTTACTCTTAGATGAACCATTTGCTAGTATTGATAGTTCTTCAAGGCATCAATTGATTCATCTCTTAGGTAAATTAAGAGATTTAGGAAAGACAATTATCTTATGTGATCATGATTTAGTTGGTTACGAAGGAGTAGTAGATGAGGTTATCACCTTAACGCAAAGAGGGTTAAGAAAAGAGTCTATCTCTTTATTAGGGAGACATGAAAAGCCTCAGTTATCACGAGTTAGATCAAGTAAATCAACCTTACTAGAATTTCAACAAGTCTCTTATCAGCAGGGGAAAAGAGAGTTGTTAGAAGCAACTAATTATTCGTTTAATCAAGGCATTACAACGATAACTGGAGACAATGGTGTTGGAAAGTCAACCCTGTTTAGAGCGATTATCCAACAGCAACGTTATCAGGGAAAGATGTTTTTTGAGGACAGGCGAATGAAGAAAAGAAAAGCTCTCTATAAAGAAGTCACTTTAGCAGTCCAAGAAGCAGCTCATCAGTTTATTCAACTAACACCTCGAGAAGAGTTGGTATTTAATAGTCATCTGAGCCAAGAGATGAAGCAAAAACAAGAGAATGTGTTAGAGGAACTCGGATTAACATCAAAACTAGATGGTAGCTTGTTTCACTTAAGTGAAGGACAAAAGAAGATGATTCAATTAACAACCATGTTAAGTCTTGATAGAAAACTATTACTTCTAGACGAGCCCTTTACAGGATTAGATGAAAAAGCGTGTCAACTCTTTATGGATTGGATGGAAGAAAAATCAGATGAACAAAGTTTCATGATTATTTCTCACCGATTAGCTCCTCTTAATCATCGAAGTGATGAACATGTGCTACTGAATCATAAACGCTTGAACTTTCAAGGAGAAACTCATAGACAGGAGGAGATAGGATATGAATATAGTCAAAACCAATTCGCTTAATCTGACTTGTCTCTTGTTTTTCTTCACCTTAGAAATTTCATTTACCAAATCGATTGCCTTAAATCTGTTTATTGTAGGCTTAAGTGTTATCTTTTTGATGGTAAAAAAAAGATATTTTGGTTTAGCAGGTCTGTTCTTGCTACCATTGATACCAGCTATCTCAACTTTTTGGTCTGTCATGGTTTATGGCTCTGGAAGTGATGATGCGTGGCTATTATTTAGTAGAACCTTTGCGTTTGCTGCTTTAGGAATGATGTTTGCTTTTGGCATTGATTTAGAAGAGTTGTTATTAGTTCTAGAGCAAAAAAAAGTGTCGCCCAATTTTATTTACGGGATTTTAGTCGTTCTACATGCAATTCCAGACATTAAGCAAGAAATTAGAGAACTAAAAAATGCGAGCTTACTTAGAGGAAAGAGAATGACTGTATTTTCACCTTACTTATATTTAAAAACTATATTTGTCGCTTTTAATTGGCGAGATCAATACACAGAGGCAATGATATCAAGAGGATTTGATGATGATGGAAAAAGAATGCCTTCCATAACATTTCAAACACCGGTTATGTGGATTCTTATATCGACTAGTCTAATTGTTATAGGAAACAGTTTAATGATACTAACATTTTAGGAGGAAGTAACTATGTTTACAAAACGTTCAAGAGCTCTAACTATTCCCTATTGGGAGGGAAGTTTTACCCATCCATTTATTGTTGAATTGCAACAAGGTACTCTGAGTCCAGAGGCTTTTCGCTATTATTTGATTCAAGATCGTTATTATTTAGAGCATTTTAGTAACATTCATTTATTGATTGCTGAGCAGATTGATAATGAAGCAGTAAAAGAGATGTTAATGACTGGAGCATCTCATTTAGCAGAAGGTGAGATTGCTATAAGAGAAGGTTTTTTTAAAGAATTAGGTATTACTGATGAGGAAATTGCGTCAACACCGATTGCACCAACTGCTTATAACTATGTGTCACATATGTATAGACAGTTACTAGATGGTTCTGTAAAAAGTGCAGTAGCTGGTTTACTACCTTGTGCCTGGTTATATCAAGAAATTGGCGTCGAACTAATTAAATCAGGTTCACCAGATTCGTTGTATCAAAGATGGATTGAAACATATGCAGGAGAAGAAGCGGCTAAAGACGTTGCTTATCAGTGTGACTTGTTAAATGGGCTTTATGAAGAAGCAAGTGAACGAGAAAAAGAGCAGATGATTCAAGCATTTGTCATCAGCTCAAAAATGGAATACTTGTTTTGGGAAATGTCTTACACACATCAAACATGGCCAGAAGGTGATCTAAGTGCAACCAGCCAATACTAAACTACATAAATTGACGATTTTATCTTTGATGATTGCTTTAGACGTTGTTTTATCTCCCTTATTTCGAATTGAAGGTATGGCTCCTATGTCAAGTGTGATGAATGTATTAGGTGTCAGCTTAATGGGACCTTTGTATGGAACAGCAATGGCTTTGATATGCGGTTTACTTAGAATGCTGTTATTAGGAGTACCACCTCTAGCCTTAACGGGGGCTGTCTTTGGAGCTTTACTTGCAGGTTTAGCTTTTAAATACACACAAAGTATTTACGGAGCTATGATAGGTGAGATTATCGGAACAGGTTTGATTGGTTCGTTGCTCTCTTATCCAGTGATGGTTTGGTTTACTGGAAGTTCTCAAGGAATGTACTGGTTTTTATACACACCAAGATTCTTTGGTGGTGCTATATCTGGAGCCTTGATAGGTTACTTTGTTTACTTGAAATTAAGTAAACAACCTAAATTTATTGAATTACAACGTTATTTTAGAGGAGAGATTATTCATGGACACACAGTTTCTAGAAAAGAGAGCTAAAAAAGTTTTCAAGGAATCTCCATTGGTTCACTGTGTTACCAATGAAATTACCTGTGAAAGTATGGCTAATGCACTACTTTATGTCAATAGTAAACCCATAATGGCAGATGACCCAAGAGAATTTCAAGAATTATTTAGTCAGACAGATGCTTTATTATTAAATCTAGGTCACTTGTCCCCTGATAGAGAAAAACAATTAATGGCTGCAAGTGAATATGCGAATCAATTTAATACACCTACGGTAATCGATGTAGTCGGTGTGTCAGTCTCTAGCTTAAGAAAAAAATTAGCCTTTGAGTTATTAAAAAATAAGCCCCAAGTTGTTAAAGGTAACACGTCTGAAATGAAAAAATTTTGCGGGTTATCTAGTCATGGCCGAGGGGTAGATGGACATGTATTAGACCAAGGGAAAGAGTCTTTACAGGAATTAGCAGAGGCTTTGCAAGAGTTAGTAAAAACATATCCAGACACTAGCTTTTTAGCAACTGGTGCTGTTGATGTGATTGTAACAGGAGACAAAACTTACCTGTTAAGTAACGGTGTACCTGAATTAGATAAACGAACCGGAACAGGGGACATGGTAGGAGCCATAATTGCAGCTCTTCTTGGTCAAGGGGAAACTGTGGAGTCTAGTTTAGTAATGGCCGTTAGTTATTTCAATATTTGCGGAGAATTAGCTAAGGAATTAGGTGGTTCACCAATAGGTATGGAGGATTTTAATTATCATTTAATGAACGAATT
Source organism: Candidatus Vagococcus giribetii (assembly GCF_017316185.1). GTDB lineage: Bacteria > Bacillota > Bacilli > Lactobacillales > Vagococcaceae > Vagococcus > Vagococcus giribetii. The sequence continues at coordinate 66,968 of NZ_JAFLVX010000035.1, forward strand.
GTCTTTACTACACGAACAAGAAAATTGGTGGCAGTCTATTAAAGGAGAAAAAACAAATGATTGAAGAAGCTTTAAGTCTTTACTTAGTGACTAATCGAGATGGATTAACAGAAGAACAATTTTTAGAAACAATAATCGAAGCCTGTGAGGGCGGCGTTACCATGGTTCAGCTCAGAGAAAAAGAAGCTAGCACTCATGATTTTTATGAGCTAGCCTTAAAAGTAAAAAAAATAACAGATCATTACTTAGTACCATTAATCATTAATGACCGTGTGGATATTTGTTTAGCAGTAGATGCAGATGGTGTTCATATTGGTGATAGCGAGCTACCTGTTTCTAAAACAAGGGAGTTAATCGGTCCAAATAAACTATTAGGAGTGTCTACTAAAACAGTGACTCGAGGTATTGATGCTAAGTTTGAAGGTGCTGATTATTTAGGAGTTGGGGCGATTTACCCAACGACTACAAAAGTTCAAACAAAACTAACGTCTATGGAAACACTCACTCAAATTATAAAAGAGACTAAACTACCTACAGTTGCTATTGGTGGGATTAAGGAAGAAAATATTTTATCCTTCAAGGAAGCACCTATCTCAGGTGTTGCTATTGTTAGTGATATTATGCAAGCTCAAAATGTCCCTGAAAAAGTAGCAAAGCTGAGAGAATTAGTAGATGACGTTAAGGGAGAGAGATAAGATGACAATTAATAGTACGCCTCAAGTTGTTACCATAGCAGGAAGTGATTCTGGAGGTGGAGCCGGTGTTCAGGCAGATTTAAAAACATTTCAAAATCGTCATGCGTTTGGTATGAGTATTATTGTTGCTTTGACGGCTCAAAACACATTAGGTGTTCAAAATGCTTTTCCAATTCCAACTGAGTTTATTACAGAACAATTTACTTCCTTAGCTAGTGATTTTAACATTAAAGCGGCCAAAACAGGGATGCTAGCTGATAAGGAACATGTTTTGTGTGTAGTAGACAACTTAAAAAAAGTTGATTTTGGTCCATTAGTTGTTGATCCAGTTATGATTGCTAAAGGAGGACACGCTTTACTGAGCGAAGATGCTATTGAAGTGATTAAAGAAGAATTACTCCCATTAGCTTTTGTTGTGACACCTAATTTACCAGAGGCTGAAGTGTTAGTTGGTTATCCAGTGACAACAGAAGAAGAGATGAAAAAAGCAGCACAAGATTTACAACAACTAGGAGTCAAACATGTCATTATTAAGGGTGGGCATCTAGAAAATGGGAATGCAAAGGATTACGTCTTGCTAGAGTCAGGTGACTCTTTTTGGCTTGAGTCACCCAGAATAGAAACAATCAAGACTCATGGAACAGGTGATACTTTTTCATCATGTATTGCCGCTGAACTTGCTAAAGGGAAATCTATTAAAGAAGCCATTATTATCGGTAAAAGATTTATTCAAGGAGCAATAAAGGAGGAATTATTTGTCGGTCATGGTCATGGACCTACGAATCATTGGGCTGAGTTAGCTGATGAGGTACTCCTTAGCTAGATTCTTAAAAGGAAGTCATAATGTATGGCTTCTTTTTTTATGAGGAAAATGACACTTATTTTTTTAATAAAACCGAGCTATTGTTTCCATTTGAGCGTATAATAGAAGTAAGCGATTCAACTGAGACTATTAAGTGAAAAAAGTACTTGATAGTTATTATTATGTTAATATCAATTAGAGGGAATTATTTCATCTTAATGATAATAAAATAAAATTCTTTCAATTGAAAAATCAATTGAAATCCTATTGTTTAGAAGTTTCTTTTCGATTAATTCTATTAAACGATAACGATTATCATTTAATAGTTATTATTATTAAGTTCCTGATATCTGTGTTATATTAGGATTATAAAAGAAAATGGAGGAATGAGTTATGAATTTTGATTTTACAGACAGAGGTAAACAACCAGTAGTAGAAAACATTGAGGATTGGACATTAGCAAATGACAACTACCGTACAACAGTATGGACAGGTAGTAAAATGCAAATGACATTAATGTCTATTCAACCAGGTGACGACATTGGTTTAGAAGTCCATCATGGGATTGATCAATTCTTAAGAATTGAAGAAGGAAAAGGCCTATGTAAAATGGGAGATGCTGAAGACAATTTAACATTTGTTAAAGAAGTTTCAGATGACGATGCTATTTTTGTGCCAGCTGATATGTGGCATAATGTTGAAAACATTGGAGACAAACCGTTAAAACTTTATACATTATACGCTGGACCAGACCATGTACCTGGAACAGTGCATCCAACTCATCAAGACGCTATTGATGATCCAAACGAACATTAATAAGTAAAAAAAGATCAGGAAATATTTTATTTCCTGATCTCAGACTGTAGACAAAGT
>NZ_JAFLVX010000036.1:0-7852 GCF_017316185.1 Candidatus Vagococcus giribetii
TCCGTTTTTTGATACTTTTTTAAATAAAATTGATTGTTCTTAATGTTTGTCCTTCCTTTTTTAATTGATTTAATATTTCATTTACTGATTCTATATCCAAATCGTACCAATCACCAAAAGCGATAATATCACCTGATACTTTTTTTCTATAAAATCAACTGTTAAAGTTATTTCTCTTGTTGACATTGGCGAACGTGCTTCTATTTGATATAAATCAAAATCATATTTTTGATGATTATTTATTCCTCTCATTTCTGTTACTGTCGCTTTTATAACTTTTAAAATATTACCTTCAAAATTTATTTTTTTTATTTTAATATCCACTTTAAAACTTCCTTTCTGATAAACTTACAAGCCTTAATTGGCTTGTAAGTATTTTTTTTCTTCTTTATCTTCCTTAACCTTTTGACTTCCATACATTCCCCTTATTGTGTCCATATCATAATTTTTTCGACTACGTTTTTTATAATCGCTTGGTGCTTTATACCATGCGTATTTTTTTGGTGAATAACGAAATTCTAGGGCTTTTATGTCGTCCTTATAAGGTTTTGTGTTGCCTGTTAACCATATAAAAGTTCCCACAATTTCAATTGATACACCGTCCATTTTCAGATTGAAAAGTTGATTTATAATGTCCTTAAATTGTTCGGGCGTTTCAGTCGTTTCTTTTGTATAGGTTTCGCCGTCTTTGTTCTTGTGAGTGTTTTTAAGTTTGCTAAACAGTTCGTCATATTCATTGTTCAAAATTTTCATTTCTTCTTCATTCCCGCCACAATCGGGGTGTAACTTCAAAGCTAACTTTTTGTAGGCTTTTTTCAATTCTTCCAATGTTTCAACGTTTTTAATGTATTTCATTTTTATCATTCCTTTTCTTTTTTATTTTTGGCTTTTTGACAACCATTTTTGTTAGGCGTTTGAGGAAGTGAAGCTGTTTTCCTCGAATGGTAAAAGCTGTGAATGTTCTACATATCTTGTTCCTTTCTTTTTTCGTTTAGGTGGTTCATTTTCGCCAGTGTGTTCGTGTCGTTTGCTGTGACGAGAACGCAACATAGACACAAAGAAAACACAAGGGCGAGCTTGCTCGTTTATATACCCTTGTGTTTTCGACTGGATATGTTAAGGTAACAAACAGTAAGTGACACGTTACAGACTGCAAAATGTACCAACTGAAAAAAGAAAGTATCTGAGGTAGAGTAACGAACGGTTAGCTTTTACCATTCGAGGAAAGGTGTTAGTCAAATACAAATATCTTTGCAAAGAAATAAGTTGGGTTTGGAACGAGGAGCAACTGCACCGCAAGTGGAACAACTTATTTTATCCTTCTTAGGTTTTTCTTTTTGGTGTTTTATCTAAAAGAAAAACCTAGCTTTTTTTGCTAGGCTTTTCTTTTACATTTCTTTAATTTTCAAATTTTTTATTTCCCACTCAAACCATTCGCTAAAATCTTGTTTAAAGCCGTTAATAGAATATTGCTCTTGTTCTTCTGCTTCTTTATCGTTTTGAGGGTCTAAGTAGGTCGGTTTATCTTTTGGTCTTGCGTATACACCTATCCATGTTTTAAAATCGCCCTCAAAACTGCTATCTATGATAAAGCCTTGCTCTTTTAGCTCTTCTCTTACTTGAGCTTTTAGATATTGCTGTTCTTGTGTTCCAAAAAACTCATTTTCTGTAAAATCTTCTAATTGTAATTTTTTTGTTTTTTCCATTTTCTTTTCCTCTTTTCTTTTTTTTGATTTTTAGTTTTTTGACAACCATTTTTGTTAGGCGTTTGAGGAAGTGAAGCTGTTTTCCTCATGTTTTTATAAAAAAAGAGTAGTTACCGTTTTTTGGTAACTACTCTTTTCCTTTTTTAAGGTTTAAAGTCCTGGAAGTTTAGGTGTTTTGGGTATTGGTGGTGTAGGTGGCTGCAAGCTTTCCAATTTTTGTTGAATTGCTTTAAATTCAGGGGTTTCTTGGTGTTGATTTTGAACCATTTTTTGCTCTATTCTCTCCAAAGTCGGTTGAATTTCTTTCCCTGATACTTTACGATTTAATTCTCTTTCTAAGGTCTCTTTCGGACTAATGGAAGGCATTTCTAAGCTTGAATAGAGTTTCACTCCTTCTCTATTGTAAAGCCTTATATCGCTAAATAAGCCCGTTTTATGAAGGGTTTCTAAATTGGTCGGTAAGTTTTTGACAACAATATCATGCGCTTGTTTTGGTGTTGCCCTAGCTGTCATTGGATCATCTGCATACATGGTTTCATATCGTTCAATCGTTCCTAAGTATGATTCAATTTTCGGTACTGCCATGACGTATATTTTTGTTTCATAACCTTTAGATTGAAGCATTGTGGCTGTTTGAATAGGAACGTCTGTTGTTCGTCCTGTTCCTTCAATCACTAAATTATAGCCTTGATCGCTTAAACGGCTAATAAGTGCTTCTGTCATGCGATTAGAATAAGGGGTAACGTGTTTTACTACGTCTTTTTCATAAAGTTTCACTAGTTCATCAAAATTAGGGTGCTGTTGTTTAAAGGTATCATTATCAATGACAATAACATTCCCTTGTGTTTCTTCAAAAATTGCTGATCGCAAACTGGTTTTCCCTGACCCTGGTTGCCCACCAAGTAAAAAAGCGGTTGGCGATTCAACCGCTTTTTTTCCTTGAACCAATTCTTCTAAATTATCATTTAAGCGATTCTCAAACTGTTTGTCAGTAAAATTGACTATATTTGCCATATTAAGCCACTTTCTCTTTATTCAAAACTTGTTTTGAGTAACGATTCATTGACCGCCAATACTCATGAACGGCTTGTAATTCTTCTAAAGAATATTCAAAAAGATTTACACGTTTTGCAAGCTTTAATTGGTTTAATAAATTGACTTCCAATAATTGAGAGTCATTTTTATTTAATTCATGATTCAAAACATAGTTTAATACTCGATTATAAACGCTTGCCGATAATTCGTTAATGATCTCTATTTCAAAAGTTTTTTCATACGTAACTGCCATTTCATTTTCACTCCTTTTAAAGTTTGTCAGGTAAATATTTCCGTATATATTCTTCTAAGGCTTGATCCATAACTTCTTTTACGTTTCCGCCATTCTTTGCTGTTTCGATTTTTATGATATGGTGCAAGTCGGCACGAACACGAACCGTCTTATCCCCCATTATATCTTTTTTTGCGCTGATTGGCGTATCATTTCGTTTTGCTTTCTGTGCGCCTAAATTTCCCACGATCGCTCACTTCTTTCTATTTCTTCTTACTATTTATTTTATCATCACCTATCACAAATCACAAGTGATTTGTGATTAATCACTTGTGATTTGTGATTTGTGATTCTATTCTTTTTCATTTTCTAATTGAATGATTCGCTCAATCATTTCAAAAAATACGTTCTCATACATAGACAAAACTTTTTTGTCATAGCCTTTGTGTTCTGTAATGCCATTTTTAGACCAAGTACTTACTTTATTACTTCGCTTGATAATATTTCGGAAAACCAAATTATCCTCTTTATGTTCTTTGTACAGTTCTTCCAGGTTTGATTTTATCGTTGCGCTGTCCGTATCAACTAAATAAGGAACAAAACCAATCATATCTAGTCCAGGGTTAAACTGTTCTTGCAAATCAATCAAATAGGAAATATAGTTTTGAATGTTGTTTGTACTTTCTTCTTCTGCTTGTAAAGGGATCATAACGTAATCACTCGCCACGATTGCATTATTTGTATAAACGCTTGGCGTTGGTACAGTATCAATAATAATAAGATCATAGTCACTTTTTAAAGGTGCTAAAAGAGTAGCAAGCAATCTACTTTCATTTTCAAACGTCCATGAGCGAGTTAATTTTGGCAGTAACATCAAATCAAACGTGCCAGGGATCAAGTCTAAATTATCAGTCAAATGAATAATAGAAGAAGCCAAGTTTCCATTTTTCAAGCCTTCATAAAAATTGACACGTGGCAATTCTACCTCAAAAGTTTTTGCTAAGTCTTTTGTCAATGTTGCCTGTAAGTCCTTATCGATCATTAAAACTTTTAAATTCAATTTGTCTGTCAAGTAAGCAAACATAGTCGATAATTTGGACTTTCCAACACCACCTTTAAAGTAATTATTCAAGATAATAATTGCTTCAGTTTTATTGTTTAAAATACGTCTTAATTCTTCAAGTATTTTTAGTTTTTCCTTCTCCATAACTACGCCCCATTCTTTTTTTGTATAGTAATATTGTATCATTAAGAATCACAAATCACAAGTGATTTGTGATTAATCACTTGTGATAAGTGATTTGTGATTAATATATAAAAGCCCTTTAAAGAGGGCTTTTATGTTTATTTTGAGAAAGATATAAAATCAATATATCCCTTTTCCCCAATTTTTACAACGGCATTGTAGGGCTTTTTCTCTTTGTTTTTGATTCCTTTTACCAGGGTTTCTTTTCCCTCCAGTAATTCTTTTACATTCGTTTTGGTTAGTTTTTTCTTTCTAAAATGTTCAGCTAAAGTAAACTTACATTCAGGATAATTTGAACAACCATAAAACGATTTTTTTAATACAATATTGTTGCCACACTTAGGACATTTTCCTACAATACTTTTTTCTGCTTCTTTTTCTTTCTGTTCCTGGTAATCAGAAAAATTTAGTTTTTCTATATCGTTAGGTACAGCTTCCAGTAAATGAACAATGAATTTTTTGATATTCGTAATAAAGTTCTCTTGATTGCCTTCTCTTTTACCGATTTTTTTTAAATACGTTTCCCATTTAGCCGTCATTTCAGCACTCGTTAAAAGGTGCTGACTTTCAACTGCCTGGCACAATAATTTTCCTTTTTCAGTTACAACAAGCTTATTCTTAATCACTTGGATATATTCTTTTTGTTTTAACGCTTCAATAATACTTGCTCTTGTCGCTTCTGTTCCAATCCCCTCAACTTCTTGTAAAATCTTGATTGCTTCTTCATCATCAACCGTTTTATTCGCCGTTTTCATAGCAGTTAATAATGTACCCTCTGTAAAAGCTTTCGGTGGTTGTGTTTCTTTTTCGGCACTCTTAACGTCAACCTCGGCATGTTCGCCAATGATAACCAAGGGTAACGTTTGAACGTCCTCTTTTTCTTCTTTATTTTGTTGTCTGAAAAGAATTTTCCACCCTTCTTGCTTTGGTGTCTTTCCGATCGATTGAAACAGCAAATCAGCTACTTTCGTTTGTATCTTGGTTTCTTCATACAAGTAATCAGGTAAAAACATGGCAACGGTCGTTTTAACGACTAAAGCATAAATTTTTCGTTGTAAATCGTCCATTTTCGCTAATGCAGATTCGGTAGGTACTTGTTTTGTTGGGATAATGGCGTGGTGTTCCTGTACCTTACTACCGTCCACATAACGCTTTCTAGGCTCTGTTTGAACCATTTCAAGATCAAGTCCTAAAAAACCGCTATATTTGCCAAAATTCGCTTTTAAATAAGCAAATTCGTTCTCTGTAATAAATGGTGTATCTGTTCTTGGATAACTCAATAATTTTGCTTCATACAGTCCTTGCATAGCTTTTAAAGTTTGGCTCGCTGTCGCTTTATAAAGCTGATTGACTTTTGATTGCAAACTACTTAAAGAAAACAAACTCGGACTATTCGTTTTCTTCTCTTTGGTTTGAACATCAGCAATTATCCCCTCTTGATTGCCTATTTTAGTTTGTTTAGAAGAAACAAAAGCTAAAAGCTCCTCTTGGGTTTTAAAACGCTGTGTGGGGCTTAGAACGCCCTTAAATGACCCTTGGTTTACTTTTATACTAGCTTCCACCTCGAAAAAAGGTTCTTTTTTAAAATTCTCTATGGCTTCCTGGCGCTGAAAAATAAGGTATAAGGTGGGCGTTTGAACACGTCCTAGTGAAAATGTACCTTGTACGCCCTTCTGTTGTAAATTTAACGTATACAAAGGGCTTGCGTTCATGCCGATCAACCAATCCGCAATTTGGCGTGTTTGCGCTTCTTGATAAAAGGGATAGTAATTCATTCCTGGTTGCAAATTTTGAAAACCGCTTCGGATCACATCTTTTTCTAAGCTATTGATCCATAGTCTTTTAAATGTTTTATCTTTTGAAAGGGCATTTGCTTTATGGATAATCGACCAGGCGATATTTTCACCTTCTCTGTCGCTATCTGTTGCAACAATAATTGTATTTGCCTTTTTGAGAAGTTCTGCAACAATTTTAAACTGCTTTCCCTTATCTTTTGCAACTTCAAAATCGTATCGATCAGGAAAAATCGGCAAAGATTCAAGTTTCCAATTTTGCCACTTTTCGTCATAATGACCTGGTTCTGCTAATTCCACTAAATGCCCAAAACCAAAGGTGATAAACGTTTCATCTGTAAATAGTGGGTCTTTGATCTCAAAATAACCGTCTTTTTTGGTGCTTTGTTTTAAAGCACTTGCGTAGGCTAATGCCTGGCTTGGTTTTTCAGCTAAAATAACCGTACTCATTAACTATCCCTCTTTTCATTGTTTTTTCTTTGATCTACTGTCACGTTATATCTTGCTCGATACCTTCTAAACGTTCGGCGATTAATTCCAGTTTGTTCTTCAACTTCTTTATCGGATAAACCATTCAAAAACAAATCGAAAGCATGCTTTAAACGTGGATCATTTTTTTTAAATTTCAGTTGCCGACCTTTGAATTTGCCTTTTTTTTTAGCAATTTCGATTCCTTGTGCCTGACGTTCCTTAATTTTTTTTCGTTCTGATTCTGCTTGATACTTGTACAATTCAATGACAAGGCTATTAATCAAACGCCTTAAATTTTCATCTTCAATACCATTCATTGAGGGTAAATTTAAGACTTCCAGGGTTGCCCCCTTAATTTGAATTTGATTCATCAATTCTGTTAATTCTTTATTATTTCGTCCTAATCGATCTAATTCAGTAACAATAACAATATCCCCTTCACGAATATAGTTAAGCATAGCTTGTAATTGTGGGCGTTCGACCGATTGACCGCTTAATTTGTCTGAAAAGACCTTAGAAACGCCCTGTAACGCTTGTAATTGCCGATCTAAGTTCTGTTCTTTGCTACTTACTCGTGCATACCCTATTTTAGTCATTAACATCTTTCCTTTTTTAAAAAAAGTTTTTTTAAATTCCACAAGCAAATATATAAGCTAAACTTATTTATTTAGTAGCTTTCCAAAAATAAAAAATGAAATTATCCATAAAACAACGCCAACTACCAAGAAGATCGCCAATAACTTTAAGAAATCAAAGATATTTGACAATGGAAACCACCCACTAATTATCAAACAAGGAAAAACTGTTATCAGCATTACAAAAAAGTGAATAATAGATTGCTGTGTTAAAGTTAAATTATCAATCTCATAAATCACGCTAGCAGCTGAAACTAATGTAATAATTATTCCTACTAGAAAAGTACTTTTTATTTGAAATGAGTTCAACTTCTGATAAACCATTATTAAAGATATTCCGCTCATAATTACAAAGGGAATAATTCCCCTTATGATTGCATCTATAATATATTTCATTTTTGACACCTCCACTCTAATTTTGCCCAACTTAAATGTCCTATTTGCTAATCCCAGTATACCACAAAAAATCAATACTTACTAAAAAGGACAATCAAGTATACTTTATTGACCTATAAAAGATAGCAACTAAAAAAATCAAGTGTTCGCTACGCTCTCACTGCCCCTCGACGTTTTAGTAGCCTTTCCCTCACTTCGTTCAGTCCAAGCCAACTAAAAATTTTCGGGCTACTCTCTCCTTTACCCTAAAAAAATAAATCAAAATGCAGTCTTTTAATCCCTTCTAGTTAATCAAACAAAAAACGAGAACGAAAAACAAAGGCCTCATCGTCGCAAAG
>NZ_JAFLVX010000036.1:7861-35113 GCF_017316185.1 Candidatus Vagococcus giribetii
CCCTCTTTGCGACGATGAGGTCTACTTGGAATTTCTTCTATCAAATTAAGCTTAAGTAAATTTTCAATCGCTCCATACATAGTTCCTGCTGCTACCTTAACTGATCCATCATTTAACTTATCAATTTCTTGAATAATAGCATATCCATGAACGGGTGTAGTTAAAACTAAAATAATATAAAAAAGTTCTTTCCGTTAAAGGTAAATATGGATTTCTAATCATACAAAGAAAGTCAAGTATTAGAAAAAAGTTCACTAGGATAATAGTCTAAGATTCTATTAAAAATGCAAAAGATCAAGTGTTCACTTCGCTCTCACTGCCCTCGACGTTTTAGTAGCCTTTCCGTAACTTCGTTCAGTCTAAGCCAACTAGAAGTTTTCGTGCTACTCTCTCCTTCACCCTAAAAAATAAATCGAGTTGTGTGTCTGTTTTCGGCCATTTTGATATCTTATTTAAACTTTCTTGAATAAATGTACGCTCTAAACGAGGTCACTGGAACATCTGTTTCAAGCCTTTCGTGTAAAAATGATGAAAAAGCTGCAATTAAAAGGGCTCAAAAATGAAGCACAGAAACTGAAAGTAAATTGGTGTTTCTTAACTAAAAACAGATGGAATATTAAAAAACTTGGTGTAGTTTCCGTGCACCTAAATTCCCACTTCTTACAGAAAGTTTAGACGAAGAATTTAGAAAAAACTACAAAATTTACTCAAATATAACGAAGGTATACGAAGTGCATTGATTTATCCCCATACCAATGACAAAATAGAAGCTAAGAATACCCATATTAAACAATGAAACGTGTATCTTATGGATTTAAATCATTTGATAACATGAGCATTTTTTATTTGACTTCTAGTATTCTTTCTTCTTTTAACATAACTTTTTTCTTATTTATCTTCCAAATCTTGGATGGCCTCTTTTTTTTCTTCAAACCAAACTGCACCAACCAACTCTTGCCCAATTTCAAACGATAGCAATCCCCTGGTAGATCGGTAAAAGTGACTTGTCCGGTTTGATCTGTTAGTTCTTGATAGGCTTTTCCATTACGCCGCAGGGCTTTTTTCCCTTTTTTATCATAGAGTGCGATTGGCGTATGTTCTGCCACGCCTTCTAAGCAAACTGTGAAATCAAAACGCACTTTCCGCAGTCGGTAACGGGCGATCACATGATACAATTGATAAATAGCGGCTAAGATCAACAGGGCCGTCCCCGCCAAGATAGCGATTTGTTTCAACTTACGAAAACGATCGCCTTTGACTTGTTTTTTCTCGGCAGCCGGTGTATATGGCACGCGTTTTCCTGTGACTAACAAACGGTGACTATTGATCATATAAGGGGTACAGGTCATGAGCGTCACCAAGTCTTGGCCTGGTTCGATCTTTAAAACCGAAGTCTGATCTGGCGTCACGACTTGGCTGTCAAACACTTCATAAGCCAAGGTTTCCCCTAAGACATTTAGCAGAACAATATCACCGTTTTTAAGCTCCGGCAGATTGGTGAAGAGTTCCCGTTCTGGCAAGCCACGATGAGCCGAGATCACCGCATGGGTACTTGCGCCACCAACAGGAAAGGACGTGCCATCTAGGACCGTCGCGCCTTGTTCCAATAAATCATCATTGGTCGTATCAAACAGCGGTAACTCAATGGCCAAATCAGGAAGATTGATAGTCCCAATCAAATGCTTTTTGTAATAAGCAGCTGTAACCGTACCGCCATTCGGATTCGCAAACGGATCGGCACCCGGAGCTAACCCGCTTTCGCTCAATTTACTATTTTCTTCCGCCAGTCGCTTGCGTTCGGCTTCAAATTCTTTCTGGCTTTCCTTCAAATAGCGATCGACGCGCACTTGATCGATCACATTATTCAACGCATCGACATAAAAGGGATAGAGCATGGTCAAGACGCCAACCATAAAAATGAGGATGATCGCAATTTGCGAGATCACTTGCCGATTTTTCTTCATTTTTTCGCTCCATTCTCCAGATAATAAGTAACTTTCTTACCTTGCTTTTTCTTCGTGACGCGGCTTAAAACAAACTGCCGATCTTTTAAACGGCGGACCTTGCCCTTAACTGGTTTTGTCGACCCATCGATCGCCTTGGCATAATAACGACCCCCTCTGATCTCAGGGAAAGACACCCATCCATCCACCTGGCTTACAGCAACTGGTTGGTTAGTGACATCTGTTGCCCAGCGTTTTTTACGGACTAAGGTAAAAGTCACGCCTGCTTTGGGTTGACCATTTTCCAATAAGTAAAAACAAAAGTCATAACTGTGTTTGCCACTTTGATAATAGACGAACTTGCGATACATCCAATAGAAAATCATGGCAAAGAAAAGCGGGATCAGTAGTAAATACAAGCGAAAACGCCGTTCGACCGCTTTTTTGGTACTGGTCACTTCCTCCGCCATTTCCTCCACATAAGGCACACGGTGTCCAGTGACTAATAAACGATGGGTATTGATGCCATAAGGTGTACAAGTCAATAAGGTCACCAAGTCCCGCCCCGGTTGGATGACCACTTTGTCGATATCCGACGGTAAAACGATCTGGATGTCATCGACCTCATAAGCCAATTTTTCCCCAGCAATGGTCAAATAAAAATCATCGCCAATCACCAACTTTTCTAAATCTGTAAAAAGTTTACGTTCCGTCAAGCCACTGTGGCCTGAGATCACCGAATGGGTACTATCGCCACCGATCGGATAAGACGTTCCTTGTAAAATCGTCGCGCCTTTTTCCAAAAGAGCAGCATTGGTTTCATCAAATAAAGGTAAGCTGACCGAAATTTTTGGAATATAGATAGCACCCACGGTATGCTCTTCATAATAGGCTTTACCCGGATCTTTGGCATCATCGACCTCATTTTCAAACGGGTCTTCTACCAGTCCCATGCCAGGAATATTGGTCATGTTCTTACTTTCAGCTAGCTCTTTATTTTTTTCGGCCATTTCTTGGTGCCTTTTTGCTTGTTCTTTGGTATTTGTTCCGGCCATCTCAGCCAAGTTTTTTTCCATCATCTTTTGGTCATAATAGGAATTCACCGCATTGGCCAAAAAGGGATAGCTGAAAATAATGGCACCGGTCGTAAATAAAATCGCCATTAGCAGTTTTAAAATCAAATTGATCCGTTCATTTTTTTGGCGCTGGTCCATGCTTGCACCTCCTTCTCCCTATTTAAAAGAAAGAAAAGGCAACTTCAAGAAATGAAGCTGCCTTTTGCTATTTTAAAACTATATCTTAGACTTCAGCTTGTGTTTTAGATTTCTTGAACCAAGCGTAAGCACCGATCATAAGAGCAGCACCGATAAGTAAGAAGGCATAGATCCCGTTACCACCTGTTGATGGAAGCAGACCTTTAGGCGTGTTAAGAACAGACTTTAGTTCTTGACTGCCATATTGACCGTGTTCAACAGTGAAATCGACATCTTCATCAAGTAACACATATTTATCACTTGAAGTCGCTTTTTCTTCTAATTGATAGTCACCATTTTTCAAACCAATTACTTTCAACTCACCTTTGTCGTCAGAAACGATTTTCGTTGCTTTTGCTTCATCAGTCGTCCATTCTTTAAAGATATATTCACCTTTAGTGTTTTTAGCATCTTCAAATATTGCAAAGTTAGAGCCTTGTTTTACGACAAATTCCGCACCAGATAAGGTTGCACCAGATTGCGAATCTTTTTTGACGAATTTATAACCACCTGTACCAAATTGCGTTGGAGGTGTAATTTTATCTTGAGGGTTGTTACCAATTGTTACTTGGGCACTATTGTTTACTAAATCGTCAGGATTTACTTCAGCAGTTAATTTCATTTTGTAAGTAGCAATCAATTGACTACCAGCTAATTTTCCTACATTTTCACTTTGTTTCAAAGTAACAGTAAATCCGCCAGTTGCAGAATTTTCAGCTAATTCATAGTCAGTTCCAGCTACTAAACCAGTTGCTGCAAAAGAATCTTTTACATAAGCAAGTCCAGCAGTTGGCGTATCAGTTACAGAGTAAGTGACGCCATCTTCCAGAATGTCCGCAGGAATATTTAAAGTTAATTTATATTCGATTTCATCGCCAGTTGTAAGGTTATGATATAAAACATTTCCATCAGCACCCTTAACTTCAGTGAACTTATCTAAATTGGCAACTTCTTTTTTATCAGTCTTGGTTTCGTTCTTTGGATAGACTTGAACGTTGGTATTGATTGTATCTGAATATTTGCCATCTTTAAACGTATAGATTGGCATTGCTAAAACGATTGGAGCGGCTTTTGTCGTTACGGAAACATTGCCTGGCGTGCTTGTTTCAACAAACATATAGACTTTATCTTTGTCACCGTCTTTTAAAGCAAGTCCTTCAAAAGTTGTTTGACCATTGGCATCCGTTTTTTGTTCTGCTTTTGCTACAGTTGTGTAATCTGACGCATTATCAGCAATTTCTTTTGTTGCTTCTGCTTGTGACTTACCATCTGCAATCAGAGCAAGATAAGCATCTGTTACATCATAGGCTGTAAAGCCGGCTCCTTCAAGTGGATCTCCACCAAAGTCCATTTCTTCCCCAGTATTTTGCATGGAACCTTGTGCTGGAGCTTCGCCATCTTTCCAGATTCGTTTGTTGATCGTTACATTTGTCGTTGTTGCTTCAGCAGCACTTACTGTTTTCGCACCAAACACGCCGGTGAATAAAGGCACTACAAGTAGTGCTGCAAAAAGTGTTTTCCATAATTTCTTCATTTTCTAATTCCTCCTTTATTTTTTGTACAATATTCCAATAGACCTTAGTCTTTTATACCTTTGATTAATTGTTTCGTACAGAGTGTTTCCGCCATAAAATGATCGCCGTACCGATCAAAAGAATCCCCAATATACCTAGGAAGGATTTTGCTTCACCTGTTTGTGGAAAGCGTTTCTTCGGTTTACTTGGTTTTTTAGGTTTAGTTGGTGTCACTGGCTTTTCAACGATTGTTCCCACATTTTTAGGATAAAGGTGAACGGTAGCTAATTCTTTGTCCGTATAGGTTTTACCGTCTGTGCTCATTTCATATACTGGTAAAGCCACTACTAAGGGTTCGGCCGCTTTTTCGACTTTTACCTTTTCAGGATCAGGCAATGCCGTTTCAACAATCAGGTAAACCGCATTTTTACCGCCACTGCTTTTAGGTAGTTGGGGAAATTTGATTGTGCCTTTTTCATCAGTCAGGCCTTGTTCTCTGATAATTTTTTGATAATCAGCAACATTTTCTTGAATCATTTGAATAGTTGTTGTTTCGTCAGAGCCTTTGACCAATTTATAATAATCCTCTGTAATGTCATAAATCGTAAAGCCGACCCCTTCGATTGGATCTTTGATATCTTGATCGGCCGCTCCCGTATTTTGAATAGCTGCATCAGGTGCTTGGTCCCACAATTGTTTGTGGATCACAATATCGATCGTCCCGTCATCCGCAAAGGCTTGTTGCCCCGTAAAGATCCCTACCAGCAAAGTTGAAAGAAGTAAGGTGATTTTGATGAACAATGATTTATTCTTCATCTTAGTTCAACTCCTTTCGATTACGGTAGAAGTAGCAGATCGTAAGAGCACCTACTGCTGTGACAAGAGCTAAGGCTACTATGATGAAAGTCTGTATACCTGATCCGCCGGTTGCTGGCAGTTGTCCTTTGGGTGTATTAGCAACCGTCAATTCGATGACGTTATTGTCCTCATCTTTTAGATTTACTTTGATAGCATCTTTATCAAGATCCTTACCATCATAAGTCACGTCGCCGACAGTTCCGTCCGCATTTATAGTGACCTCGAAAGTCCCTTCTAAAAGAACAAACCCTTCTGGTGCTCTCGTTTCTTTGATAACGTAAGTTCCTGGACGAACACCGTAATGATTACCCGAAGCATCTAAAAACTGACCCGTTCCTTCATCATTGGTCTTCAGAGTAGCCAAAATCGTATTGGAATCCTCTTTTGTGGCTAAGCTGAATTCAGTATCTGCTAATGGTTTGTTGCTTTGCGAGTTCTTTTTAAGAATTGAAAAGTCAAAATCACGCAGTTCATTGTATTTGATTAAAACAATCTTATTATCACTCGTTAAATAGAAACCATCTGTCGTTGGTTTTGAGTTAGCGGTGATTTCTTTGCCATTTGCATCAAGTAGTTTCCCAGCGCTATCGATTTGGAACTTAAAGACTGTATCGTCTTTCTTATAGCCTGTCGGTACCTTCGTTTCTTCCAAGCTGTAATAGCCTGGTGCCAGGCTAGCAAAAGATTTGGCATCATTTCCGATCAAATCATCACCGACAACTTTACCATCATTCGTCCACTTATCGTCATATTGCTTCAACGTGAACTTCGCACCGTCTAATGTTTTACCACTATCTTTATTATATTTTTCAACCAATAAAGGACGTTTGGTAAACTCATTTTCAATGGTGTACTTGATAGTGTTGTCTTTGATTTCAATACCCGGTACAGCATCGTTGATGGTTACTTTACCTTCTGCACTAACGTTGACTTTCCAACTAGTTGTAGTAGCCGTATGTCCAGCTGGTGGTGTAACTTCTGTCAATGTATACTCAGTATTTAATTGCAGCTTGTACTTATCATCAGACAACGTATAGGTTCCATCCCCGTTGTCCTTAAGTTCAACGCCTGCATTTGGCAAACTACCTCCACTTAGTTTAAAGACTGCTCCTTTAAGAGGTGTCTTTCCTTGATCAGAAATTTTAGTGATCTCTAGAGCAAGTGGTGTGTAGATTTTTTTATTGGTCCAAATGGTTGTAGCAGCATTACTTGAAGATTCATAGCCATTGACCGTTGCTTCTTCAAAGCTATAAGCAAAATCATTCCCTTTATTGTTGAATTGTGGCAACCAAAGCGATTCAGTAGCTCCTTGTGTTTCGGCTACTTTTTCAATATTGGTCTTTTCCCAGACATTAGTATCTGTAGCAACATCGCTTTTAGAAAGACGAATAAAACCTTGCTTCCAAGAATTGCTCTCTGTGGTATCTTTTCGGTTCAAGGTGAAATCAAGAGAATCGGGACGTTTACTCGTATCCTTATCGTATTCTTCCCAAATCTTTTTCAGATCAAGTTTCACCCCCGGTGCCTTTGCGGAAGGAACGCCAAAGTCTACTTTATTATCCGGATTGTCTCCGTTTGGTGTCAAAGTTGTTTGACCATTCATCGGATACCATTTTTCCGGCGTGAAATCTTTATCTTCTGTATTGATACGCACTTGATAATGGATCTGAATTTCTTGATCTTTGCCTAAGTTCAACTCAGTAGTGGTCACTTTACCATTCGACTGGTTTACGGTCGGTAAATTCGTTACAGCACTATTCCCTGTACTGATGCTCTTCACAGTTGGAGTGCCTTCATAAGAGAACTGATCACCCAAAGAATCATTGATCGAACCATTGACTATGGTGTTGAAAGATTTCACTACATTTTTAGCTTGTTCATTCAAATAATCAGAAACATCGTCTGTTGTTTCAGCATCTTTATATTTACCCGGTGTAGCGATAAGACTTGCTCTATCGCGAACTTGTTGTTCAGTTAAAAAATCTCTATCCTTACTCAGCTGAATTCCCAGCGTGTGGATAGTTAAGCCCGCATCTTTGGCGATTTTAGCTGCTCCTAATGTGGCCGGCCAAGTACTATCAATATTTGTTCTATTTCCCCAAGAACCAACCGCATAACTACTATTGAGTTTAGAGGTAGTGCCTGGTTCATCCAATCCATTACCAAATTCAGTAGCATAGGTAGTCCCATCAATCGTTTGCGCAGCGGTTACCTTCTTAGAAAAAGTAGGAACCCCATCGGTCAATACGATCATCATTTTGTTTTCATTGGAGCTTCCCGCAAGCATCTGCTGACCTTGCTCGATCCCGATTTGAGTGTAAGTGCCTCCTGTAAATTTTGGTTTTAAAGTATCATTGATTGCATTTATATGACTAGTATCTGAAACTTTACCTATCGGTACAGTAAGATAACCTTTAGCCCCTGTTACATATCCTGGACTAGAAAATCCGACTAAACCAACATTGACGTAATCCCCAATGCCTGCGTCTTTAATGGTTTGCAAGAAATTTTTCACACCATTTCTGGCTGCACCAGCACGATCATTCCATCCGTTACTTAGACTCGATTCCATACTTCCTGACATATCCACTATCAAAACAATATCAACTGGTTTGATATCTTGTTGCTCATTACCTTTTACATTCAAATAAACGTCGTAAAGCCCTGGTTCACTCGCTTCTTTGGCATACTTACGAATGGCAAAATCTGTTTGTTTTTCACCATACTGGATATAAGAATGCGTTGTGTCTGATGGATCGCCATTCCAGCTAGTTACACCATCCCAAGTGGCAAAGTTGCGTTCCTTGTTCCCTTGGTGGTTGATCACATTTGTTTGCCCAGCTGGTTGCCAGCTATTAGTCGGATAAGTTCCTTTTGTGGCATCTGTCGTATATTCTGGCGCAATATTGCTGTAATTAATGGAAGAAAATGCACTTATTCCACTAAGATATTCAAGATTGCTAGCGCCCACTGTTGCCGGCGAGGCATTTATCTCAGACGACGTTGCTTCACTGGCTTCTTCCGTTTGTGTCGTCGTTTCGGTCGCTTGGCTACTAGTGGTTTCTTCAGCTGTTGTCTGAGAAGTAGCACTTACTTCTGTCGTTTTTTGTGTAGCCACTGCTGGTAATTTCAACGCATGCGGACCTTCTACCGCACTAGTCAAAATATTCTTGTTAATAGTGACAGCTTGTGTTTCATCCGTTTTTGTTGCATCGGCTTGAATTTCAAGAGCTACCTTGGAGACATTTAGCACCGTTGTAAATGAAAGAGAACCCTGCGATTGTTTCGAAAAATCTTTTTCCGCAAACCATTGGTCATCATTAGTAGCAAAACTGGCATCTTCATTAAAAGCTATTGCTTCTCCATCAGCCGTCACTTTAAATTTCAGTGCTTGATCATTGCCATCACTTGCTACACTTTTTTCATATTGAAGTTCCCAGTTTAAAGAATTTCCATCTGATGAAACAGAGGAAATGACTTTTAAACCCGCTTGATCTACAATTTTATCCGGCTGGATTTCTATCGCATGTGCGATACTTGAACAAGCAGTCAAGATTGGCGGGATAAAGCCCATCAAAATAGCAACCATCATAAACCAGACCGATTTTTTCTTCTTCATTTCTTCCCTCCTCAAAAAAACATGATATCTATTCTTAAACAAAATTTAAATAGCACTACCTAAGATTTTATACTTCCATCCTAATTATAAACAATTTATAGAGATAATACTATTATTATCTCTCAGACTGTAGACAAAGTATCAAAAATTTGATACTTTGTCTACAGTCTGAGCCTAGTATCTATTGCTAGGCTCTTTTGTATACCTCTACACGTTCATTTCCTTCTTCCAGCATTCATAAAACTCAACAGTTGCACTTTTTTTCATTCTCCTACAAATTCCACTAAACAACGACCACTTATAGTCATCCAAAATAGCAGTACCTACTCCCCCTACTCCTAAGAAAAACACTAAGAGCAAATACAAAAATAGCATCATATTCGTCCATAACGATAAAAGAACCAATAAAAGAGAAACTAATCCGGCCGTAATAAAAGAAAGAATCAGAATACCATAATAGATTTTCAAAAGAACAGCCCATTCTTTGATCCTATTAAGCTCAGCTATTTCCTCCTCAATCATTCATCAATCCACCTGCTCTTTCTTCTTCTTGGGATCAATACTCTTTAAGAACTTCTCCTCCAACACCAATAAATGACGATAAACATCATCCATCGACCAGCCTGAAGAAAGACTAAGACAATACAAAAAATCACAAGGCAACGTCTTTACGGTACGGTTTCTTGTTACCCAGCTTGCTACTGTACTCTGCTTATAGCCATGCAACTCACAAAATTGCTCTACTGTCAGACCTAACCGCGAAATAATAAACACATTGATCGGGTAGGGATATACAAAGGTATTGATACTCATAGTCAGAAAGACCTCCCACCATATTATTACGTTTGCGATAATAATACTACTCTTTCTTAAGACCAGCAACCAAGGCGGAGAAAAAGAAGAACGTATCATAGATATAATGTAATAGGCAATTTGCACCTTTTAATTTCAGCCTGTATCGATCATGAACAGATCTGTTTGCACGCCGATCTTATTGGGATCTATCAAGCGTTTCAGTGCTGTCTGGATAAACGTGTATTCTTTTCCAAAAGCTTCTGAGATCGCAGCGAAATAAGCCCCCCGGCTTTCTTTTTTTAGCCGGATAACGGAGCGCATCAATCCATGTATCGAAGCTAACATAATACCCCCATTACGACCAGCACGAACACGAAAATGAATTTTGTTCTCTTTTCTTAACTGCTTCAGTACTTTGTCCAGGGAACGTTTTGGGATCTTTAAACGTTCAGTTAACTCTTTTTTTGTAGAAATAATGTATGGTTGTTCTTCATAGGATTGCTCATTCAAATAGGACAGTAGATCTTCTGCCCATTCATGACTATGTGAATACTTGCGAACAGCTCTTTCTTTCTTGAATTTCCACCAACCCCGTTTTTTGTTGAATAGTTGCTCTTCAGAAAGATTGGCATCGACCCACTCTTGGCATAATAGGACAATTTTTTCTCTGTGCGCTGCTTGATATTTTCCGGAGTAAGCGGAACGAATGATTCTGGTTAATTCTCGATCAGATAAAGGGTTAGCCAAGCGGTCATTGAATTCTAACATCGTCAATTCACATGCTTCTACTTCGTATCCTGACGAAAAGTATGCCAAAGACAAGGTGAATATGACATTATTTCGACCGTATACGCCCTTTTCACCTTGTATTTTTTGACTTTTTAGCAACAGCTGGAACCAGGGTTCATCGACTTGACGAAATTCTTGAGTAGATGGTAATACAAAAACGTTTTTGATCTCCGCTTTTTTGTCCGCATCTTCTCTCATTGACCAGTCGATCCATTCTTCGAAACTATAACGATACTGTGGTTCAAAGAATAAAACATTCTCTTCAGAAGGCATACGTGTGATCCCAAAATGATTGGCATTTACATCAACTGGAAACCGATAATCATTTGAAAATTTGTTTCTTAGATTTTTTGAGATCATTTTGGCCACATTGATCACTTTAAAATTTGAATTCTTCGTCACGTATGCAGGCTTGTCTAGTACATAGAAAGCTTGAAATCCATGCGGTGTACGTAGAATCATTGTCGGCATAAAGCCGATCTCGTGACTGGCCAAGATAATTTCTCCATAGTCAAAGTTTGGATCCAATGTGTCAAAATCAACAAAGAAAGTATTGATTTGACGCAAATTGTCCTCAGAATGACCTTTTGTAAACATTCTGGCTTCATCAGCATACGTTCCATAGCGAAATACATTTGGTGTCCAATGGGTGAATCGATTATTGTTCTCGATCACCCCTTCTTCTGAAGTGATCACTAGCCCAATCCCCTCGATCATGTGTTCCTTTGAACGGTACGCAAAAATAGCCCCCTTTCCTGACTGATCACTAAAAGAGACCGGTTTTAGGTGGCTGTTTTTATATTTAAATTTACGGATACCATTTTGTAATACCGTCGAATATACGACATCCAAAGAAGCTGCCATGACTGTTATTCCTTCCCAAACTAAAAGAGAACACAAATAATCTTAAAGATTTGTGTTCTCCCAATAGCTTAGAAGTCTCAAAGGAACGACAAAATAAGCGTATATATATTGAGTTGCTCGTCAAAAAATGGTAAAATAAACCTATAGGTTCGGATTGGTAGTCCGAATAGATTTATTCAAATCACATAAGTGGTTTCCAGCCACTCACATAATTTCCATGAGACGAACGAGAACACATAGTTGTTGTATGTGATTCAGATGAAAGAGTGACCCAATTCACTTTTTTATCCGTCTCTTTTTTTATTTTTTTTTTTCAGTTCTATAAATACAAACATAGCATATCTTACTTTTTCCATCTTGTAAACTCTTATTTTTTATAATTTAATATAGTTATTGTCGCACAAACCTATTAATACCAACAATTACATCAGGCATTAAAACACTTAAGTACTTAAGTGTTTTAATGCCTTTTTTTAGTACTTAAGTACTATGACGTTTTAAAGTTGCATTTAATTACTGATAAATCACATTCTAAACATAGCCGAATTAAAAGTACTTAAATACTAAAGGTGCTATTGACCCGTAACTTTCTAGGTGGTATTATTATATTGCATACAAGTATTTTAACACTTTAGTACTTAACTTAAGGAGGTAGGAAAATGAAAAAAAATCGATCGAATTCAGCAGAAATTATTTCGCTAGTTAAGCAAGTCAAAGATCTCGTTGCTGAAAAAGGTGGTCCCATTGTAATTTCTGTTGCAAATCAAAAAGGTGGTGTTGGGAAAAGTGCTACCGTAGATAATCTGGCTGAACTGTTTGCTAGTTTCGATCTTATAACAGATATCGTAGACATAGACGCACAGTCAAGTATAACTAACCTAAAAACTGATCTTAGAAATATCATCGATGAAAATCTACCAGAAATGACTCAAGTAATGCTGGAGGAAGAAACATTAGAGAACATTACTTATCAGATTAAGAATAATCTATTTATTTCCCCAACAACCTTGCGTCTATCAGATGCCGAACTTAACCTAGTTAACGCTACATTAAGAGAACTTATTCTGAAGAAGAACATAGAGAGCCTTGAGACAAAATTTGATATCATTTTGATTGATTGCCCTCCTTCAAGAGGACTGCTTACTGTAAATGCTCTTAGTGCATCAGATTACATCTTAATTCCTGTTCAGTCCGAATACCAAGCTCTAGTAAGTATAGAGTTGCTTTTTTCTACAATCAATAAAGTAAAAAATTCAATTAATCCTAATCTAAAGGAACTTGGCTATGTAGTCACTATGGCAACTAATACAAACCACAGTGACGAAATTATTGAGGAAGTTAAATCTGACGATAAAGCGGAAGTTATTTCTATCATCGATAGAAGCATCGTAGTTTCCGACGCTGGCGTTGCTAACATGTCAGCTTACGAATTTGATTCAAATAATAAAGCTGGCATTGCATACTATAATCTTGCGGTGACAGTTCTACAGAAAATAGTATCAGAAGGAGTTGTATAAAATGGCTAAACGTGTATCTATTAAAGACAAAAATATAGCTAAAACAAATGATATCGACACACTATTTCCTACTTCAAAACCACAAACTTCCAATCAAAATGGAACTAAAAAGAAAATTAATATTCTTAGAAAAATTGAAGATATAATTTCATATTACAAAAATTTTAAAGGCGGTAAACAAGTTTCGATATACTTGCCTGAAGAGATTCATCGAATGGTTAAAATGAAAGCCGCACAAGACGATCGAAATATGAAAGACGTAATGAAAGATTTAATTCTCGATAACTATCTAACTGAGTCGGAAATTAAAGAAGCCTACCGTTCATACGTTGATAAATTAGAAGAAGATAGCAAGTAGACATGAGACACTTTAGTACTAAAACATTTTTATTGTTTAGTGCTAAAGTGTCTTTTTCATACTATCATCATAACACGAACTTTTTAGTATTAAAGTACTTAACCGTTTAAGTGCTTAACCATTAAAACGTTTTGCTACTGACTTCTTTCGACGAAGGCAATCGAAACTTCGTAATCTTTATTTTTTGGATTAATTTTAGGGGGACTCCGCAGCTTCTTATTGTATTCAGGGTCTTTAATATTTAAGTGTTTAAGTACTTTATAACTAAAACTCTTAAGATCTTTGGGACTTACGGAGTATATTGTTATTATTATCCAAACGGTGGGACGTCCACCTATTTAAACATTTTGACACTTTGGTATTTTGACACTTAACCATTAAAACCGCAATGATAGAATTTTGATCTGTTCTCTTGACTTAATAAGCGAACATATGTTCTAATACGGTATATAAAATGTATCTTTTTTTAGAAAAGGTGATTTATCATGGTTATGCAGTTTGGCGTAAACCCAAGGTTTGACTACACAAAAGAACCTTCCCGAGATATTCTTTGTATCGATTGTAAGTCATTTTATTCATCCGTAGAATGCGTAGAAAGAGGACTAAATCCTTTAAAGACAAAGTTAGTTGTCATGTCCTATCCTTCAGACGATCCTTCTCAGCGGGGGAGTGGGTTGATTCTGGCATCGAGTCCGGCCGCAAAAAAAGCCTATGGAATTTCTAATGTCAGTCGATCACGGGATCTTCCTTTTCCGTATCCGGAAGACCTCGTGATCGCACCACCGAGAATGGCACTGTATATGAGAAAGAATATGGAGATTAACAATATTTACAAGAAATACGCTGACGAACAAAATCATGCAGTATACAGCATCGATGAGAGCTTTGTGGACGTCACAGACTCATTAAAACTGTTCGGTGCAAAGGACGCAAGAGAGCTGGCGAGAATGATTCAAACAGACGTTTATCGACAAACTGGAATCTTCACAACGATCGGGATAGGTGACAATCCGCTCTTGGCAAAGTTCGCACTAGACCTCGAAAGCAAAAAAAATGCAGATATGAAAGCAGAATGGCGCTATGAAGACGTACAGCAAAAGCTTTGGTCTGTAGAAAACATTACAGACGTGTGGGGTATCGGACGTCGGACAGCAGTCAGACTGAACCGAATGGGCATATTTACTATGCATGACCTTGGCACACGCAAATTACTATCAGCTGAAGCAAAATTTTGGTGTCTTAGGTACTCAACTATATGCACAAAGCTGGGGCATCGATCGATCATTCTTAGGTCAGAAATACAAAGTAAAATCTAAGTCGATAGGGAACAGTCAGGTCTTAAATCGGGACTATACACGCCGAAAAGAAATAGAAATTATAATCAAAGAAATGGCCGATCAAGTAGCAACTAGGTTACGGCGTACAGGAGCGAAAGCTGAAGTCGTTTCTTTGTGGATCGGATTTTCAATGGGCTACGTCGATCAATCAGGAATTCGAGAATTTCACCAGCAAATGAAGGTGCCAGCAACTAATAGCAGCAAACAAATAGCAAACTACTTATTGCAGATATTTGATCGTCATTACAAATACCAGGACATTCGAAATGTGGCAGTAAACTGTTCAAAGCTCGTTTATTCTAAAGCTTTGCAGCTTGATCTCTTTGAAGATCCGGACGAGCAAGTAAAAGACTTAAAAATCGATTATGTGGTAGATACTATACGCAAAAAATACGGGTTTAAGTCGATCGTTCATGCAAATAGCATAATGGAAGGTGGACGTGCGATCGCTCGCAGCAGCCTTGTCGGAGGGCATGCAGGTGGTATGTCTGGACTTGAAGGTGCTGAAGGTCATGGTAAAACGTACTAAGAAAACTTTTACGGACTATAATCAATACAAAGATCGACCATTCGGATTGAAGTGGGCAACGGCTTACGCCATGGATGATTTGATGAAAGGTATCTTAGAAAACGAAGCCTGGGCTACAAAAGAAGTTGTTGGTTTGGATTTAATGAACCGTGAGGAAATCGACGCAATTCTATCAGAATCGTTCCTTTATCACAAGCCTATATCGCTGCAATTAAACACTAAAGACGAATTTGGGCGATTTTTGGATCCTGTCGAAGGACAATTTCTTGGTGAAGCATATGAAGATTATTTTGTACTCAATGAACAAGCGATCAATTGGACAGATGTCCGACATGTATCCATAAAAAAAGAGGAAAAATGGTTTAATGTTGATTATTTTCAGGACAGAGAGTCTTCTCGCAACAAACAAAAGAAAAAAGCGAGTAAAATAGAAAAAGAGATTGAGCTAATCAAAAATGAGTATTATCAGGACTTTGCAGACGACGATTGAAGATCATTGTCCATCATTTAACTTTGAAATTGTCTTAGAATGGCTCTGTGGCACACGATTTTTAAACAGATCAGAAAAGGAGAGGAAGAATATGTGTGGAAGATATTTTTTTGATTTATCTTCAGATGAACTAAAAAGCTACTATGATCACGTTGTTTTAAATGCTACAGGTAAACATATTCGTGTTGGTTTTAATGAAATTTTTCCAACTAATTATATAGTAACACTAGGACTTAATCAGGATTCAAGGGTAGTACCAGGAATCACTCAGTGGGGGTTCCAAGGATTTAAGCCCGGTCAACTTATGATCAACGCACGTTCAGAAACAGTAGAAGAAAAGAAGACTTTTTCTACAGCCTTCAGAGAAACTCGCTGCATCATACCAGTCTCCGGATTCTATGAGTGGGATTTCGAAAAACGAAAACTATTGTTTACTGCAGGGGATAATGATGTTTTTTATTTGGGAGGATTTTATCGTGTGCATAAAACAGGTGCAGGATTTGAAACGGAATCGATTATTATGACGACAAAACCTAACGATTCAGTATCCCAAATACATGATCGTATGCCGCTTATTATTCAAAGAGATCATATAAAAGATTGGATCACAGATCTGGATTTCGCACGTAACTATCTTACAGCTGATATGCCAGAATTAACTCGTACTGAAGTAGCAAAATAAAAAAGAGCGGATCTATAAAAGATCCGCTCTTTTGTCATTACAATTTTTTTATTAGTTAAATTTTTTAGTTGTTTTATTCTTTTTTACATAATCATATATAATTTTTACAATTAAAGAAATCGTAAATTTCAAGTTTAAGTTAGCCACTTAGTAAAAATATATATTATAAATTTCTATCAACTAAATAATTATTTACAAATAGTAGGACAGAACTATATCCCTACGGGCTATAGAAACTCATTTTATCACATTAGATACTGTTTAATTTGAGTTTAGAATCTCTTTTCAGAGTCTTATGCAACTAAGCATTCTTCTTGGAACGCCTTCGCTAAACAGTTATGTGGCGTTTGATAGTCAAGAATTTTTCTTGGGTAGTCATTCATCCACTGTTGTATTCGTATTAATTGAGCTTCGTTCACATTACTGATTGGACTTCCTTTGGGAATAAATCGTCTAATAAGTTTATGCTGGTTTTCACTGGTTCCTCGTTCCCAAGAAGCATAAGGATGACTAAAGTATACGTCCACTGCATCTTGTAAGGCTTCATGTAACCCTGAGAATTCAGAACCATTATCCGATGTTACAGTCTTGAAGAGCTTTGTAAAATAGTCTCCTGATCGCTTTCTTAAATTCTCGATAGCTTGGTCAACTGACTTTGCATCCTTACCATTTAATTTGAAAATGACTTCAAAACGTGTTTGTCGCTCTGCTAAAGTTAATAACACAGCATCACATTTCATTTTACTACCTACAACAGTATCAATTTCCCAATGGCCGAAGGTCTTTCTTGAGTCGATTATCTCTGGACGTTTTTCTATAGATATCCCTAGCACCCTTTTGTTTTTGGGGGTTCCGTGCTTGGGTACCTTTATTTTTCGAGATAATTTTTCAAGCAGATCCATATTTTATGTTCTCATAATCCCTCGCTCTATCCACTGATAGAGCGTAGAAGTGCAAGGAATAATAGAGGTGTCAAACAACTCGTGTTTTAAAGCAAAGCCGGAGACAACGTCTGGTGACCATTTCTCAATTAACATCTTGTCATCAGCCCATTCAATAAAAGCATCTGTGTTTGTCCATTTCGGGCGTCTACCACAGTTCATTCGTTGTTCTTCATAAAAGGTTTGTCCAGCATCAGCATTGTAAATGGAAGTGTAATAATCGTATTTCTTTTCATTCTGAACTTGGCGTTTCAATTGAGTAATAGTCCCGCGCTTAATTTCATTATTAATAGTTTGCGGTGCACGATTTAAAACGTTAGCAACCTGACGGTTGGTGTACTTTTCTTTTTTGAGAACGGCAATTTGACAACGCTCTGCATATGAAAGGTGTTTTCCCTTATGTGAATCTATGTTATTCTTAGTTTGCGTCATGTGAATTCATCCTTGTCTATTGAGAGTTGTGGTAACTTCAATATAACATGAAATTCACGTGGCGTTTTTTTAGTTAGCAGTGGCTAACTTCATTCTACAATCCAGCAAATAATAAAGTTTAAAAATATGGACATTTTAAAATAAAGTCACATTGCTTAGTTGTAACTAATTTATTTAAACCTGAATAATTCATATAGTTCCAATAAATTCCAAGTAGCCTTGTTACAATAGCGTTGTGGGCTTGTTCGATAATCACCCTTTGGGTGTACAAAAAGAGCCCCTATCTGATATGGTTAAGTTACGACAAAAAGACCATAGAAAGGGGTTCTTTCAATGATTACATTACAGGAAAAAAAGATGCAATTCAACTCTAAATTGACAATTTCAAATACTGGTGGAAATTTATCCACTGACTCTGGCCTAATTCTTGTTAAAGAATTTATGGAGTCGCTTAGTTTCTCTGAACTTTCTAGACGGTTCTTAAAGATTGAAGATAACCGACTCTATCATACTCATAATAATTTATCTTTGATGAAGCAATTGATTTATCAAAATATTGCGGGCTATTCAACCGATTCCTCTGCGAATCTACTGCAACAAGATCCTATTTTTAAGGAGATTTTGGATAAGTCTAGGCTTGCTTCACAATCTTCACTTTCCCGATTTTGGGATCGCATCAGTGAAGAAAATATTTCTCAGTTACAAGACCTTAACCAGGCCATGATTGACAAAGTACGATTGGCGAGAAATGTAACAGAAATGATTTTCGATTTGGATTCAACTCATTCAGACACTTATGGAAAACAAGAAAGAACAGATTACAATGCTCATTATCAAACCAATGGATACCACCCATTGGTCGCATTTGATGGCTTGACTGGAGATTTCTTAAAAGCAGAACTTCGTTCGGGCAGTGTTTACACTTCTACTGGTGTTGGGGCTTTTATGGAGCCTCTTTTTGAGCATTATAATCAAGTAGTTCCCGTTAGCAACATTCTTGTACGTGGCGATAGCGGATTCGCCACACCGGAAGTCTACGATCTCTGTGAAACCTATGATAGTTTCTTTGTGATTCGATTAAAAGCAAACCGCAATCTCTCAAAACTTGCGGAAAGTTTTATTCAAATCGATGATAACTATCCTTGGCATAAGAAAGAAATTATTTATTCTTCAACATTTTATCAAGCAAAAAGTTGGTCGAAAAAACGCCGTGTCTGTATTAAATCAACACGAGAAGCCGATGAACTTTTATTTAGACACGAGTATATTATCACTAACTATTCAGAGAATACCTCTGCGGAAACTGTCTTTCAGATTTACTGCAAACGTGGAACAATGGAAAACTTTATTAAAGAAGCAAAAAATGGCTTTTATTTTGATAAGACTGATAGCCCTTCCTTTTTAGAAAATCACGCTCGTATGATGATAAGCCTTCTGGCTTATAACATCGTTAATTTTATGCGTACACTCTGCTTCACACATGAAACTACCAGTATGCAGATAAATACTATTCAATTAAAGCTCTTCAAGGTCGCAGGTAAACTTGTTCGAACAGGACGTCGGCTGTTACTGAAGCTCAGTTCGCATCATGTACATCAAGATTTATTCTACCAAGTCCTAGGAAGGATACAGCAGCTTGCTTGGTGAACACATTTTAATTTTAAAAATTGTGGTTTTCTTCCAAGGGATGAGTGTATCTAAATTGCGCTGAAGCGCGGTTATTTATCGAACAGTTAGAAATTTTAACTCTCGTAGTTTCTAAATTATCACGAAAAATACAAAATTTCTTAGAAATTTAGAGTTACGGGTTATTTTTGCATAAGTATGAATTATTCAGGTTTAGGAAAAAGAATAACAACCGTAATAGAAATCATTGCAACAAGAAAAAGCCTTTCTTGATTCCATAACTGATAATCTGAACCTCCAATTAGAACGTGTTGCAAAGCGCCACCGCCAAAAGAAGTCAAAAGACCAAATAAATAAACCGCAAATAAATCATATTTTTTCTCCATGGCAATTAATCCACCTTGGAGCGCAAAAGAAACAGTACCAATTATTGCAAAAATATCCCATGTATCCATTCCATATCTCCAATCTTACTATTTTTTAAGTTAAAAAAGAATCTCAAAAATAGTTGCTTTCTCGTCACTAACAAGTGAAATTTTACCACCATGTAATCTTACTATTTCTTGAGCTATTTCTAAACCTAAACCACTTCCTGAAGGATTTCTTGTCGAAAAGGGTTGAAAGATATCAGGATAATCTGCTAACGAAACAATTTGACCATCATTTTTAAAACGGATACAAATATGCGGTTCATCTTTAAAGAGTTCGATTGCTATATACTCATTTGAATAATTGAGTTGATTTTGGATAAGATTTTCAAATAATATAGTTAAAAGAGCAGGGTACCCTTCAAAGTAAATAGAATCCCTAGCTTCAAACTGAATCTTTTTGTTACTCATGGGTCTAAATATATCGATTGTTCGTTTAATTGTATCTGTCAAGTTAACCGTTTCAGGCTTTTCCTCTTTATTCCTCTCTAATATATATTCTGAAAAGCGTAATAATTCAGTTGTTTTATCTTCTATTCTCTTTACTTGTTCATTAATAACCACTAAAGAATCTTCTAAAGTACCTTTGGGGTATAAACCATCCCTAGCAGCATTTGTATAACCCTTGATAATCATAGTCGGTGTTTTGAGTTCATGTGAAACAAAACCAATCATAGCTTGGTTTCGCTCGTCTTTTTCGATTAAACGTTTCTTCATAAAATTAAAAGAGGCAATTAAAGACTGAATATCACTGTCTTTTGTTGTAATTTTAATTTCTTCTGATGTGGCCTTATCTGTAGAGATCATTTCAGCATGTTGCTTGACTAAGGAAATGTTTCTGTAGAGTAGATTACTGAGTTGTTTGAAGAGTAGGAATGCTAACAAGAAAATGACAATTAAAAATACAAAAAAGATTAACCCGATTCGTGGCAAAATTTCCATGTACAAATCCCGTATAATAGAGTATTCATAAATTTGCTCGCCGTTTTTTGTATCTAATTCAATCATAACTAATAATTGTTTATCATCAATATTTTCTCGGTAGATTTGTTTATTTTCATTTTGTCCCTTTTTTAAGTCTTCAACGATTTTTTTGACTTTCTCTCCATGAATCGCCTCTACAACGTCGATATTGTCCGTTGTAACGCCTACAATCCATTCATTGTTTACTCCGATGTCTTGCTTTTTTTGATAGGTATACTCATTAATGACACGGTCTTCAAAGATTGTCCCAAAATAATAATAGGACCACCCATATAAGATACCTAATCCAACGATAAAGGTTAAGGTAAAAAGAGAAATAAGAATAACTAACGACTTATTTGTTAACCAAGATCCTTTTTTCATCCGTTCATCCGATAGCCATAACCATAAAGCGTATCAATTGCTAAGCGTGGCATTTTTTTTCGTAAGTTTTTTATTTGGTTATCGATGATTCGGTCATTTACAAAAGAATCATTTTCCCAAATTTTAGCGATAATTTGTTCGCGTGACAGGGCAATTCCTTTATTCTTTATAAAATAAAGTAAGGTGTCTAATTCTTTTGTACTCAAGGGTATTTTTTCATCATTATGATCATATACACTTCTTTGAACTTGATTAATCGTGTAATCTTGGATTTTTACGACTTCGGCACTAGTCTTCAAATGGGTCAGTTTTGAAATACGGTATATTAATTCTTCAGGTAAGAAAGGTTTTGTAATATAATCATCGGTTCCCACTTCAAATCCTCTGACGCGATCTAAACTAGAGGTCTTAGCAGATATTATGATACTAGCCATGTTCGGATACTGGTTTTTTATTTCAGCTAGCAAATCTAAACCGTCTCCATCGGGAAGCATTAAATCCAGTACACAAATGGACATGGAAGAATCTAATTTTTTTATCGCTTCTTGGTACGTTTCACAACTGGTTACTTTCCAACCATGGCGCGTGAGATAAAAATAAAGAAGATTGGTTATTTCTTTATCGTCTTCTACTAATAAAATATGCATTGTTTTCCCTCCTTGATATATTTCTATACAATTGACTCAATTCTATACAATTGTATCATTTTTATGATACAGAGTTACTTTATACTATAAATGTAAGCGCAATCAAACTATCTACTTAAGGAGGACATTCAGTGGAAAAAAAGAAAAAAATATCCCTGTCATCATTTAGTATTCTATTTATTATCTTACTTTTACTTGCTTTAATTTCAATTGTTTTAGCAGGTCAACCATTTGATCCCGCACTTTTAACGACAACGGACACAGTTGCAAAAGTTATCCCAGCAAGCCTTTCAACAATTGTTATGGCACCTTTCAACGGTTTTAAAGATGCGATTGAAATCTGTATTTTTATTTTAATGCTAGGGGGTTACTTAAGTATTGTGAATAAGACTGGTGCACTAGAAGCAGGTATTCAGTCTGTCGTTAAAAAATTAAAAGGGAATGAATTGATTATTATTCCTATTTTAATGATTTTGTTTTCTATAGGTGGTTCTACTTTTGGAATGGCTGAAGAAACACTTCCGTTTTATGCCTTATTGACTTCTGTAATGGTTGTGGCGGGTTTTGATACGATTGTATCAGTTGGGACTGTGTTATTAGGCTCCGGAGCGGGTGTATTAGGTTCAACTGTTAATCCATTTGCGACAGGTGTGGCTATGGATGCACTGACAGCCATTAATATTGAAACCAATGCTGGCATTGTTATCGGAATTGGGATTGTGTTATGGTTAGTGACGTTGTTACCTTTTTTATATTTTGTTATGAGCTACGCGAAAAGAGTAAAGGCAGATAAAGGGTCTACTATTCTCTCACTACAAGAGCAAGAAGATATGAATCTAGAATTTAGAAAAAAATCTTCACAAGAATTTTCTTTTACAAAAAAACATAAAATCGTCTTAATATTGTTCGGTCTTTCATTCTTAATTATGATTGTCTCTTTAATACCCTGGCAAAACTTTGGAATAACTATTTTTAATGGTTGGACAGCTGTTTTAACAGGTAATAGTTTTGGAGAATGGTATTTTGGAGATTTATCCATGCTCTTTTTAATTATGGGACTTGTAATTGCTTTTGTCTATAGATTGAAAGAAAGAGAAACCATTTCAGCATTCGTTGCTGGGGCAAGTGATATGTTATCCGTTGTTTTAATTATCGTAGTAGCAAGAGGAACTTCGGTACTAATGGCATCTACTCATTTAGATTTACTCATTCTAGATCGAGCTACAATGCTGCTAGGTGGTTTATCACCTATTTTATTTATTATAGGCAGTTTCATTGTTTATTTCTTTTTAGCGTTTTTAATTCCATCTTCTTCTGGGCTTGCATATGTGACAATGCCGATTATGGGTGGGTTAGCTTATGAAATGGGAATCGCACCAGAAATTATGATTATGATCTTTGCTTCTACGCATGGGGTCATCAATTTGGTCAGCCCCACCTCTGGTATATTAATGGGTGGTTTAGAAATGAATAAAATTGAATATGCAACGTGGATCCGTTTTATGAGAATGCCAATTTTTACTATTTTAATAACAAATTTAGCTGTCTTAATTTTATCTCTTTATATTTTATAAAAAATAATGATGTGGAGGAATTTAATAATGAAAAATATTACGGTAATAGGTGCTGGTAACGGTGGTATGACGGCTGCTTATCATTTTTCAAAAGAAGGCCACTCTGTTTGTATCTACGATCATGCTGATTTTGCTACGCAAATAGACGCTATCAATGCTAATGGCGGTATTACTGCTCTAGCTGAGCATCACGGCGAAAGTATGATGTTTTCAGGAACTGAAAAAATTACAAAAGCCACAACTAATATAAAAGAAGCCCTAGAATTTTCTAGCATCTTAGTGATGATATGCCCTTCATTTGCACAAGAAATTCTATTTAAAGATATGCTACCATATTTGACTTCAGAACATAAGTTAATAATTATGCCTGGGAATTATGGGGGGATGGTCTTACAAAAAATGGTAAACGATAGTGATAAGTCGGACCTTAATATGGTTTTTATAGATGCTATCAGTATTCCATGGGCTTGTAGAATTGTATCTCCCGGTGTCATATCTATTATGGGTATTAAAACATTTTTACCGATGAGTATTTTTCCTCAAGAATTAAGTACGTCTGACTTACAAGCGGACATACAAAACGTTTTTCCTATTCCAGTAGAGTTTTTAGATGATCCGATTCAGGCTGGTTTGGAAAATATAAATTTCGGTGGGCACCCTTTACTTACAACCTTAAATATGGGGATTCTAGAAAACTTCGATGGAAAATTCAACTATTATCGTGATTGCTGTAGTACCGCTACAGCGAACGCCGCAGCCAAGATGGACAAGGAGCGTCTAGCGGTAGGTGCAAGTTGGGGCTATGATTTGCGTACCGAACTAGAAGCTATGAATGCCCTTTATGACAGTAACTATGATACCGTTTATGAGTTTAACCGTGCATCTACTACTCATGTTAAAATTGACAGTGCGCCAGCTTCTTCTAAACACCGCTATATTACAGAAGATGTTCCTTATTTATTAGTTCCATGCTATGAACTAGCAAAAGCAAAAGGAATAAAAGTACCTATTGTCGAATCGTGTATTCATATCGCTTCTGCTTATAACGATGAAAATTACTTTGAAACAGGTAGAACATTAGAAAAAATGGGGTTAATTTCTCAGAAATCGAATACGTAAAAAATAGAGGCTCTCTCATTTTCAAGTGAGAGAGCCTCTATTTTTTTGTTTTATTCAAATAATTTAAAGAATTGATTCAGGGTAAATTTCTCGAATCGATAATTGATCATTGATTAAAGCACTTTCCGAGGTTAATCCTGATTTCAATAATCGAACATGTCGGAAGAATAGCAGTAAGATTCCTAAGGCAAGAGCTGCACTGATGTAGTAGGAAATAGTCATTGGTAAATTAAATCCAATAGGCTCTGTTAGAAGATATAAAATAACTAAATACAGCATAAATGTTCCTGGAATGAGCGTAAAGAAGTAATTGCGACTCTTTAAAAAGAGATAGGCAGTGCTAACAAAGAGCGCAATAACGGCAGTTACTTGATTTGCCCATGTAAAGTAACGCCATAGAATATTAAAGTCAATAAACATAAGAGCGATACTGATTGCAAAAATAGGAATCGTAATCATAAAACGGTTTGATAATTTTGCTTGGGTTAATTTAATATAATCGGCAATAACCATTCGTAAACTTCTAAAAGCAGTATCTCCAGAAGTAATCGGAAGAACGGTGACGCCTAAAATTCCGATTGTACCACCAATAGTTCCTAATAAAGTAAAGGTAATTTCACTGACTGCAGCAGAAGCGGTTCCTTCCGAAATAATTTGGCTCAATGTTTGGCCATCAAACAAAGCAATGGCAGCAGCAGCCCAAAGCATAGCAATGATACCCTCAGTAATCATCGCTCCGTAAAAGACCCAACGTCCTTCAGACTCATTTTTAAGTGTCCGTGAAATAATCGGTGATTGGGTGGCATGGAAACCAGATAAGGCACCACAAGAAATAGTAAAGAATAAACCGGGTACTTTTATAACTGTTAAGTATCTATGCAATTTTTCATTGTCATCAATATTAGATTCTAGTATTGCCTCGAAATATCCTCTTATAATAGAAAGAGGGGTTTTTCTAAATCATGAGCTAATGATTCAACCATTTCCACTTGTTCTTGTTCCATCTTCCACTGGGCGAATATTTTTTTCAGCTTTCAATTCTCTACGCTGCTCATAGACTAGAGTAATGATGAAAGCAATGATGAATGTTAGAATATAAGATATGAGTCGATGCCATACATTCATGGTAATTTCTCCGCTATCAGGTATATAACTTGCTAGACTGAAAATACCAAGCCCACCCATACGATATGGAACAACATCAAAATAACCTGAATAGCCCCCGCCAATCCCACTTGCAATTAATGCAATGATAAATAAATGCTTCTGAGGCAGTAAAGTACCATATACTCCAGGCTCAGTAATACCAAAGAAAGATGAAAGTGTAGCAGGTAAGGTAATTTCTTTAGTTTGTGTATCTTTTGCTTTAAAAAATACAGCCAACAATACACCCATAACTCCCGCCCAAGCAACATCACTAGCACCAAATATAGGAGAGTATCCTTGTTCAACAACTTGTAATATAGCAATTGGAATCAGTCCCCAATGTAAACCAAACATAACAAGTAGCTGCCAAAGTCCTCCAATTAATACACCAAAAAGAATTGTATTCAATTCGTATAAATATTTAAATAGGGCTCCAACCAAGTCTGATGACCATGAAGCGGCTGGACCAATAATTAGTATAGAAATTGGAATAGCAATTAATAGTACAGCAAATGGTACGAAAAATGTTTGAACAGACTTAGGGATAGTTTTTTTTGCTATTTTTTCTATCTTAGCTCCGAACCAAATTGCGATGATGATCGGTATAATTGTTGCATGATATCCACCAGGTGGTAAAATAATCGGGAGCCCTAGGAAAGTCTGATAGACGTTAGACTGGAATATTGTATTTTCGGTTCTGTTGCAAAGTTTTTCAGTCATTCTAATTTAATGTAAAATAAGAAGAAAAAGAAGATTAGGAGCTTTCAGATGACTTATTTCAAAGGAAAACAATTCAAAAAAGATATTATTATAGTAGCTGTTGGCTATTATTTGAGATATAACTTGAGTTATCGAGAAGTTTCTGAAATTATGAGTGACCGTGGAATAACTGTATGCCATACAACTATTTATCGTTGGGTACAAGAATACAGTCAGATTATTTACTGCTTATGGAAGAAAAGAAATAAATCTGTTAATGATTCTTGGAGAATGGACGAAACGTATATAAAAGTCAAAGGAAAGTGGCATTATCTGTATCGTGCTATTGACTCGTCAGGTTTAACGCTAGATATTTGGTTACGAAAAAGTCGTGATAAGCAAGCAGCTTATGCTTTTTTCAAACGGCTAATCAAACAATTTGGAGAACCGAGAGTTCTTGTAACTGATAAAGCTCCTTCACTAAGTAGTGCATTTAATCAACTTAAATTAGAGGGAAAATTCACTAATACGACTCATCGAACTAGTAAATATTTAAATAATATTGTTGAACAAGACCATCGTCCGATAAAGAAGAGACACAAATTATATCAGTCCATAAGGACTGCATCTTTAACAATTAAGGGGATTGAAACGATACATGCTTTATACAAGACTAGCCAAAGAGACGGGAATCTCTTTGGCTTTTCAGTCATTCAAGAAATGAACCAATTATTAGGTGTTACAT
>NZ_JAFLVX010000037.1 GCF_017316185.1 Candidatus Vagococcus giribetii
TTTATTTACTTTGGAGGAGTAAATAAAATGAAAAAGTTTGTTAGGGTTGTTTTGTTGGTATACATATATAATAACCACTAAATATGAAAATAGTGTGTCTTTATCTTTTCAATTTAATGAAGTTTTATGATAAATGTAACGAAACAACTACATTAATGTCCTGTTCCAAATAGATTGACAATAATAGTCCCTGCAATAATCAATCCTAAACCAAGAATCGTCATCAGATTAATGGGTTCTTTCCAAACTAAAACTGAAAACAGGGTAATTAAAATAATACCAATCGCACCCCAAACTGCATAGGCTACAGCAATTGGAATGGTTTTAAAAGACAATGATAAAAAATAAAACGAAATCACGTAAGCAATCACTGTGTAAAGCGTGGGCATTAATTTTGTAAAGCCATCTGTGGCTTTCAACAAATTAGTCCCTATGACCTCGCCAATAATTGCTACAAATAAAAACAAATAACCTTTTAGCATAACCAGTCTCCTTCATTAAAAAAGTCAGCTTATTTTATCACAGAAAAATGAAAATAAAAAGCTGGTTAAGCTCTGTCCTTATCGATGCACTTCTCCCAAATAACTACTTTCCCTTTATCTAAGGACTGCTTCACATCTATAATACGTTGATTGCTACTACCTCTAAACTGTAAGGTCAAATCTCTTTTAGCTAGTTCAAAACGTCCATCAACTAACACATCAATTTGCGAGAGCAACTCTAGTTTATCCTCAGTTTCTAGTAATAACTCTTCGAAGGTGTATCCTGACCAAGACCAAATATCTTTACTTTTACCAAACTCATCTCTAAAACGATTAACCAGTTTTAAGCAGACTTGTGTGTTTAAAAATGGCTCTCCTCCTAGAAGTGTCAGTCCTTGTACAGAATCATGACGTAAATCTGCAAAAATTTGATCTTCTAATTCTTGAGTAAAAGGCGTTCCATACTTAAAATTTTGAATGGCTTTGTTAAAACAACCCTCACAAGCAAATAAACATCCACTTACATAAATACTACAACGAACACCTTCACCATCAACAAACATAAAAGGTTTATAATCAGCAATATAGCCTTGACTCCATTTTTCAGCTGTCCATTCTTTTGGTTTTGGATTCTTCATTTTTATCGTCTCCTAAAAAGAGGTTGTAACATAAGTATTTTCTTATGTTACAGCCCCCTGATATTTATCTTTATTTCATGTGTTTTACACGAGAAGAAATTTCTTTATGGCGACCATGTACCATTGGTCGAGCTTGTGGGTTTCCTAAATAACCACATGTTCTTTTAACAACGTCACAGGTTTTAGGATCATTGTTACCACACTGTGGACACTCAAATCCTCGTTCTGTTGGGTTGAAATCACCTTCAAAATCACATTCATAGCAATGATCGATTGGGGTATTGGTTCCTAGGTAACCTACTTTGTCATAAGAATAATCCCAAACAGCCTCAAGAGCTTTTGGATTTTGTTGCAGTACTGGATACTCACAGTAGTGAATAAAACCACCTGAACAGTATTGTGGGTAATCTTTTTCAAAATCAAGTTTTTCAAATGGTGTTGGATTTTTACGGACATCATAATGGAAACTATTTGTGTAGTAGTCTTTGTCTGTAATATCTTCAATTTCACCAAATTTTTCTCGGTCCATACGACAGAAACGGTCTGTTAAACTTTCACTAGGAGTTGAATACACACTGAAGTGATAGCCGTATTCATTGCCCCAATCATCTGCATGTCCCTTTAAGAAGCGTAAAATATCTAGGGTGAATTCTTTGGCTTCGCTATTTGATTCCCACTCACCACCAAAGAAACTTGCAGCAACTTCATAGAGACCAATATAACCAAGTGAAACAGTGGCACGCTTGTTTTTGAATAACTCATTCACTTCATCTGTCTTCTTAAGTTTTTTTCCAAAGGCACCGTGTAAGTATAGAATTGGCGCATTAGCTGGTGTGGCTTCTTTACAACGATTGATTCTAAAGACTAAAGCATCTTTAATCGTTCCTAATCTTTCTTCTAGTAAAGCCCAGAATTTTTCTTGATCCCCATTAGCTTCTAAAGCAATACGTGGTAAGTTTAAAGTCACAACACCTAAGTTCATACGACCAGCATTAACCTCTTCGCCTGCTTCATTTTTCCAACCTTGAAGGAATGAACGACAACCCATTGGTACTTTAAAACTACCTGTTAATTCAACTAATTTTTCATAGTTTAAAATGTCTGGGTACATTCTTTTAGTAGCACACTCTAAAGCAAGTTCTTTAATATCATAGTTAGGGTCTGTCTTTTGACGGTTAACCCCGTCTTTAATCGTAAAGATTAATTTAGGGAAAATAGCTGTTCGGTGTTCTTCTCCAAGACCTTTAATACGATTTAAAAAGATTGCTCGTTGAATTTCACGCTCAAACCAGTTAGTTCCTAAGCCAAAGCCTAATGACGTAAATGGGGTTTGTCCATTAGACGTAAATAGAGTATTAATCTCGTACTCTAAACTTTGCATAGCGTCATAGATGTCTTTTTGTGTTTTAGATTTAGCATACTCATCATGACGAGTTGTATCCTCAATCCAATTTTTAGCATCTTCCAGATGTTTGTCGTAATTCTTTTTAGCAAATGGTGCTAAAAATTCATCAATACGGTCTGCAGAACAACCTCCGTATTGGCTTGAAGCTACGTTAGCAATAATTTGCGAGATTTGTGCTGTTGCTGTTTGAATTGATTTAGGTGATTCCACTTCAGCATTACCAATCTTAAAACCATTGTTTAGCATGCCTTTAAAGTCAATCAAACAACAGTTAGTCATTGGTGAGTATGGGTGGTAATCTAAATCGTGGTAATGAATATCCCCTTTTTGATGGGCGTTTGCCACATGAGGTGGTAATAATTTCAATCCAATAGATTTTCCAACAATCCCTGCTGTCAAATCACGTTGTGTGTTAAATACATCACTGTCTTTATTGGCATTTTCATTGACTAATTGACTGTCCTTATTTAATAATTTACCAATTGTGAAGTTAATATCCGTTGCTTTACTACGCTCAAAATCACGACTAGTTCGGTAGTTAATGTATTCCTTTGCCAAATCATATTCACAGTTGTCTAAGAGGATATGCTCGACAATATTTTGAATTTCATAAATTTTTACGTTGTGTGTAAATCGTTGAGTAATTTCTTCAATGACCAAATCAACAATTTCCTCAATCCTTGCTTCAGAATGAGGCGTAGCATTTCCATTAATTTTCTGCTCTGCTTTTAACAAAGCATTAGTAATCTTCGTTGCATCAAACTCAGTTACCCGTCCGTCCCGTTTAATCACTTGAACATTGTTAAACACAGCACTTTCTTTTGTTAATGATACCTTTTTCTTGTCGATTTCTATCATTTTTCTCTACCCCTTTATATCTATTACTAGTACATGATAGCTCAGTTTTTCACTTTTAGCAACTACATATAGTGTTATATTTTTTATTGTTTGAGTAATTTTCTATATATAGTGATTAACTCACGTTTTCATTTCTTTTTTCATTTTGATAATTTTATTAGTGACATTTGGTTACCGTTTTCACAAAAGAATGCTCACTATTAAGACAAAAAAGAAGCTGCGACAGAAACATTTTCTATCACAGCCTCTTTTGATTTTATTTAACAGATCCTAACATCCCTTGAACAAACTGCTTTTGAAGCATAAAGAAAATGACTGCTATAGGTAGTGTCGCAATGACAATACCTGTCATCATCATGCCGTAATCAGGTGTATAGGAAGAACCCATTGCTGATAATACTAAAGGCACCGTTCTTTTTTCTGGTGATTGTAAAGCAACTAAAGGCCACAAATAATTATTCCAGCTACTCATAAATGTGATGATAGCTGCGGCTGCATAAATGTTTTTAGCCGTTGGCATATAGATTTTGAAAAAGATAGCTAGTTCCCCTAAACCATCAATTCGTGCAGCCTCGACTAAAGATTTTGGAAATGATTTAATGTTTTGTCTAAACAAAAAGATTGTAAAAGCCGTACAGACTGATGGAATAATCACACTAAATAACGTATTGATTCCAAACATAGATGGACTCATTTTTGAGAACATCGTATAAAGTGGAATCATCATAGCAGAGAACGGAACCATCATAGATAGTAGTAACAAGTTAAACAACCATTCTTTTTTAGGTGAACGGTAAATTTCAAAACCATACCCAGCCATTGAAGATAATAGTAAAGAAAAGAATGTGGTAATGATTGCAATCACAGAAGAATTGACAACAGCTCTTTGAAATCCTAGATCATTCGTCATTAGATTAGTCAGATTTGTCATAAACTCTTTTCCAATCATCATCTTACCTGTAATGATATCCACTGTTTCA
This sequence comes from Candidatus Vagococcus giribetii, assembly GCF_017316185.1. Classification (GTDB taxonomy): domain Bacteria; phylum Bacillota; class Bacilli; order Lactobacillales; family Vagococcaceae; genus Vagococcus; species Vagococcus giribetii. Next base: position 4,364 of record NZ_JAFLVX010000037.1, read on the forward strand.
TTCGTCATACTTAAAACCATCCAAAAGAAAGGAAATATAGACACAAATGCTGCCACAATTAAGACAGCATATTTTAGTCCTGTGGTTAATTTTTTCATCTTAGTCTTCACCTGCTACTTTCTTTTGGACAATGGTTAATAGAATGATACACACAACAATGACAAAAGAAACTGCCGCTGCATAACCAAAATTAGGCGTATATTTAAAACTTAGATTATAAATGTACTGAGACAAAGTGGTTGTCGCATTTCCTGGTCCACCACCTGTAATACTTTGAACTTCATCAAATAATTGCAATGTCCCAATAGTTGACGTAATTGTTGTAAACAAAATGACTGGTTTTAAATTAGGAATAGTAATTTTAAACAACTGTTGCGTTTTACTAGCCCCATCAATTTCAGCTGCTTCATACATTTCAGGATCAATGTTTTGCATCCCAGCCACAAAGAAGATCATATTGTAGCCAGTCCAACGCCAAGTAATAGAAATAATGATTAATACTTTCGCCCAAAATGGATCTGTTAGCCACTGCAAAGGCTCACTAACTAAATTCATATTCATCAAAAAGTTATTAACTAATCCTTTACTTGAGAATAGACTTTTCATTACTAAGGAATAAGACACAAGTGACGTGATACAAGGTAAGAATAAGGCTGTTCTAAAAAACCCCTTAAATTTTAATTTTTTATCATTTAATAGATGAGATAGAACTAACGCTAACAAAATCATAATCGGTACTTGAATAAGTAAATAGAAAAATGTATTGGTAAAAGCTTTTCTAAAAATAGTGTCTGATAACATTCTTTGGTAGTTGCCGATACCATTAAATGTCATATTGGTTGGTGGTCCTGATTTAAATGATGTGACTAATGCCATTACCATCGGCACAAATACTAACAAGGTAATGAGTATCACTGGAATCAGAACAAATCCATCACCTTTAGCAAATAAGCTGTATCTCTTTTTCGTGTTCAACTTGAAAGCCTCCTCAACATATAAAAGGGATTGTGACACAAGTAAGCCACAATCTCTTATTCACAACTAAACAGTGTCACAGAAATAGCTTTTATAGAAAATAAGCCGAAAATCACAAAAATTAAACCAGTAACTTTCGTGATTTCCTTCTTATTTTTTGAATCTCAGTATTTCTGTGACAACCTCTTTTTGAAAAAATTACTGTGTAATAACCTCTTCTGCTTGCTTTTGCGCGCTAGCTAACACATCTTCAACGTCTTTGCCGTCAACCACTTGTTGCAAGCTTTCTGTTAATACAGACTCAATCGCGTAAGTGTCTTTACCGTAATTAACTGTAATCACATCTTCAGACCATTTAGAGAAATCTTCAAACACTTTTTGACCACCATAGAAATCAACACCTTCTTGATAAACAGGTGATTTACTTGCTTCTTTTAAAGTACTGACTAAACCTATCTCTTTAGCCAACACATCCATTAGTTCTAAGTTAGACGCAAAGGTTTGTTTTAAGAAATCTTTGGCATTTTTCTCACCTGGAAGTCCTTTAATAACGTACCAACCACTTCCACCAATCGTTGATGCTGGACGAGAGTTTGGATCATCTTTAATAACTGGAATTGGCGCAATCCCCCACTTACCAGACTGATCTTTTGATCCTTGAATCGTACTTGAGTACCAACATCCTGTAATCGCACTAGCTACATTACCTGATTGAACAGCATTAACCCCACCGTCCCAATCAGCAACAGGCTCAGCTAATCCTTCTTTAAGCATTTGCGCACGGATTTTTAGTGAGTAAGCTAACGCTTTATTTCCTTTAATATTAACTTTTTTAGCGTCCTCGTCCATGTACCACTGTCCTGCTGATTGCATAATTGTAGCTGACAAACCTAAGTCATTTGGATTCATTGAAACCATTGGATGTCCCGTCTTTTCCTTCACGACTCTTGCAATTTCAATAAACTCTTCCCAATTAAGTGATTGTAAATCTTCAGGTTTGTAGCCTGCTTCTTCTAAGTAATCTCTTCTAAAATAAAAACCTGTCACAGCGTTATCAAAAGGAACGCCATAAGTTTTACCTTCCATTTGGTTCACACTCATTTTGAATGGGAAAAAATCATCTCCATTAACAACGTCATCTAAAGGTGCAAAGGAATCTGGATAAGATGTTAAGTATCCTTGAATTTGATAATCATCTATTAAGACAATATTAGGTAAGCCATCTGTATTGCCTGAAGCTAAGCTTGTGTTTAACTTTTGGACAATGTCTTCTTGAGACATATTAACAATATCTAACTTAACATCCTTATTGTCATAGAATGCTTTGGCTTCTTCTAAGGCTTTGATGTTAAATGATTCATCCCATGCCCAAACCGTTACTGTATTTTCATCAGATGATGTTTTCTTAGCATCACTTTTTTCTGAGCCACCACCACAAGCTGTTAACATTAGACTTGCAATAAGTGCCATTGACATACCAAAAAACTTTTTCATTTTTTTCCCTCTTTCAATCAATTTGTATCACAACTATACCTTTTAGAGGAAACGCTATCAATAAGTTACAACTTACTAACTAAATTTTTACAAGTTTACCCAAATTTTACAAACGATTTCACGAACTATTTAAGGTATTTTTTACTGTTTATAACATTTAATTTTACATTTATGACTGAAAGGATATACTAGATAGGAGAATATATAAAAGGAAGAACACATTATGATGAATTTAAAAACGATTTTAATTGTTGATGATGAAAAAAGCATTCGAGATGGCTTAAAAGTCCTTGTTCCATGGGAAGAACACGGCTTTCATATTATTGGAGAAGCTACTAATGGAAGAGAAGCTTTAGTCATTATTCATGAACAACAACCCGACATTGTCATAACTGATTTGATTATGCCTGAATATAACGGTCTAGAGCTTTCTGAGACCATTCAACAACAGTACCCAGATACTCAGTTTCTTGTGCTTAGTAGTTATGATGATTTCCCCTATGTAACAGAAGCCTTTAAAAATGGGGCAATTGATTACTTATTAAAACCAACCTTAACAGCAGACAAACTACTGGCTATCCTAAAGCGAATTGCCAAGAAGACCACTAAAAAAGAACTGTTTTTTGCTGAGGAAGATCGTCTGTCCCAACATTTAAATCGGTATTTATCGGGCTATCCTATTGAAGAGGAATACCTACTTACACAGTATTTTGACCAACCAAATTACTATCTAATCTATACCAATTTATTATGGTATCAAAATAAGCAACAAGTAACTGCTTACTTGAAACAAACTCTCTTAAAAAAAGTAGCTCTTAAAGAACTGTTCTATCTCATTGAGACAACTGAATGCGGACTTATCTTTACGTCTCATTTACCCTATGAGTTATTACATATTGAACTAACAGATACTCTCCGCGCTTTAAAAAGGATTGAACCTGATTTATTTTTTGTCTTAAGTCCAGTGACTCATTCTTTAGAATCTATCAAAAATAAGATTCAATTGTTGAAAAATGAAAGCCATGAGCAATACTTCTATTTCAAACGGCACATTGTATTAAAAGAAGAAGACTTCTTAGATTTAAATACTTTTGAAGAATTTGATACAAAAAAATATTTACGTTCTCTCATCAATGAAGATTTTCATCTCAGTATCACTAGAATTGAGGATTACTTTAATTCAACTATTGAGAGAATGCCTAAACCAGATTTACTCAAACAAGAAACCAGCAACATTTTCTACACCTTGTTTTCTCTATTACTAGATTTCTGTGATAAGCCAGCTGATATTCAACTACTCAAGCAGACCTTTCTCTTTAAAATCAATCAAGTCAAATACTTAGAAGATTTTTCTCTATTAGTCCTGACAACTCTAGAGGAGTTAAGAATTTTAATTGAAGACAATCAAATACATCACGCCTCTGAGAATGAAACGATTCAACAAATGACACAGTATATAGAAAGAAATTTCCAAAAAAATATCTCTCTCACCACATTGGCAGATACCTTTCACTTTAATTATAATTATGTGTCAAAATTATTTTCGCAGCATTACAACACAAGTTTCACTGATTACCTTAACTCTATACGGCTCAATAAAGCTAGACATCTCTTACTAACATCAGATTCAAATCTATCAGAGATTGCAGATAAGTGCGGCTACGCTGATTTAAGTTATTTTTCAAAGTTGTTCAAAAAATATTACGGGACTAGTCCTTCCAAGTATCGTAGGGAAAATCAGTTATGAAAAAAATAAGAGCATGGCTTCTTTCAAATGAGCTTTTCGTAAAAATCATACTGGTTGTTATTTCTTCTATCTTAATTGTTAGTTTTATTACCTTTAGTATTGTCCTAAATCAATCTAAAAAAAGTTATATTGCTAACTATAAGCAGTCCAATCAAGTCCTAATGACTAAAATTCAAAAAGACTATGAATCCTTAAACGATAATATGACTCGTATTTTTAATTTGGTTGATACAAGTCCTGTGGTGGAAGAATACCTCACCTCACCTACTAAGAGTAGCGGGACAATTGTTGAACTCTTTTCTCAGTTGGAGGCTACTCGTTCAATCTTTAATAATATGCCGTCTAACTTGATTCTTATTGGAAAAAATAAAGCAACCTTTGTGCAAAATAGTAATATCAAAACCGAGGCAACCAATCATTTTCTAACAAGTGACATTGCCAGAAAAATGGAAGAGAATCAAGCCATTAGTGACTATTTTTTCCTTGATTCAGGTCCAACAACTGATACGGTCAATAAACCTGGCTTACTCTTTGTTAGAAAACTGACTAACAAAGAAACTACGTTTGGTTATGCCCTGATTTTTGTCTCAGAAGAACATTTTTCTTCTATATACAGAGAATTATTAGATGATAACCTTCATAACATTACTATTGTTAATGCGGATAACCAAATTATTTCATCTAATCATGTCAATCAACTAGGGACTTCGTGGCGTCACGACAACTCTCAATCAAGTAATTTTGAAATGACGGAGCTTCCTCTTTATTCTTATCATTTCACCCTTTACAATCAAATTGATTTGCAACACTTAGTAGCCAATATGAACCTGATACAGCCTACCTTAGTGGTGACCTTAATCGTGATACTATCGATTAGTTTTATTGCCTTCTTTATTATAAAGAAAACCACCAAGCCTATTTATCAGTTGATTGACTCACTACCAACAGTTACAAAAGATAATTTCAAAGGACAGATTGAGATTACTGGCTCTCATGAGGTAAGAGAATTAGGTAAATCTTATAACTTAATGCTTCAAGATTTAGATAATTATTTCAATGACTTAATGAAAACCGAAGCAGACAAACGCCTCATTGAAATTAACGGTTTATTATTACAAATTCAACCTCATTTTATTTACAACACACTGACTGCTATTAAATTTTTAATTTGGCAACATGATAACGATAGAGCCATCGAAGCCATTGATGACTTTACTGCTCTTTTACGTCATACCATTAGTGATCAAAAAGAGTTTGTTTCTCTAGAACAAGAATTAGCCAGTATCGAAGCTTATACCTCGATTTTAAAGCTTCGCTATGGTAGTCAAATAAAGACAGTCCATCATTTAGATCCTGACTGTTCAGAAGCATTGGTCCCTAAATTAATCATTCAACCTATGATTGAAAATGCCTACTTACACGCTTTTCCGAATGGCCGTACAGGCGTTATTCAACTGTTCATTCGTAAACATAATGACTATTTATCCATTGAAATTATGGATAATGGCGTTGGGTTTGATCCACAGAAAATGGAGAAAAAGGAAACGTCTGATCATCTTTACTATTCAAGTATCGGGCTTGAGAATATCCAGAAACGTTTAGCTTTAATCTATCAAGATGAAGCCACCTTTCAACTATTTTCTAGTCCAGAAATTGGCACAACGATTTCGCTACTTATTCCTTTTCAGACATAAAAAAATAGAGTTCCCTACTAAAATAAGTAAGGAACTCTATTTTTTATTCACTTAAGCCTTTTAAATAGCTAAAACTAGTCGCAAAATCTCCCAATATATCTTGATGGCCTTTTGTTAGAGAGTAAAAGCCCATATTCATCAGCTCACTACCATAACTAGATACGCCATTATCAAACACATATTTTTGATTTTCTAGCAGTCCTTGTAGTTTTAGTTTTTTCAAGGAAGGTGCTGCACTAGCTAAGCCATTACAATAGAAGATAATAGCCTCTTGTTTATCTTTTGATACAAACATCCAAGCTGTTTGATTTCCTTCAAAAGGAGACAACAAACGATAGAAAGTTCCATATTGGATTAAATCACGATGCTTTTTATAAAAATCGATTTGCTTTCTCATGGCTTCTTTTTCATCTTTATCAATTCTGAGTAAATCTAATTCATAACCTAATAAACCAGACATAGCTACATGACCTCTTGTATCAATGCTAGTCATCCTACCATTTTGATGATTAGGTGAAGCCGATACATGAGACCCCATTGTGGAAATAGGATAAACCAAACTAGTTCCATACTGAATTCTCAAACGTTCAACAGGATCAGTATTATCACTTGTCCATGTTTGTGGCATATAGTAAAGCATGCCTAGGTCAAATCTGCCACCACCACCAGAACAGCTTTCAAATAATATATCAGGGAAACGAGTCGTTAGTCTTTCTAACAACTCGTATAAGCCTAAGACATAACGATGACTAACCTCTTTTTGTTCACTAGTTGAGAGTTGTTTAGAGTAGGTTTCTGAAAAATTACGATTCATGTCCCATTTTACATAAGAAATATCAGCGCTCATTAAGATAGCTTCAATAGAAGTATACAGATAATCTCTAACATCTTGTCTTGTTAAATCAAGTATGTATTGATATCTCGCTGGAGACATTCCTTTTTTCTCGTAATGAAGTACCCAATCGGGATGATTTTTATACAGCTCACTTTTCGGACTGACCATTTCTGGTTCAAACCACAAACCAAATGACATATTTAGATTCTTCGCATAAGTAACTAGCCCTTCCAGACCATTCGGCAGTTTTGTTTCATTTACCCACCAATCACCTAAACCACCTGTGTCATCATTTCTTTTTCCAAACCAACCATCATCTAACACAAACAACTCAACACCTAATTTAGCCCCTTCGTCCATTAATGAATGAATTGTTTCTTCATCAAAAGCCATGTAGGTTGCTTCCCAATTATTCATTAGAACTGGACGATGCTTTTCTTTGTAAGAAGATTTGACAACATGAGTTGTAACAAAGTTATGCATCTCTTGAGAAAAACCATTTAACCCATTAGGTGAAAACGTCATAATCACTTCAGGCGTATAAAACTCATCTTCTGACTCTAACACCCATGAAAAAGTTTCGTGATTTATCCCCATCTGAATTCTAAGTTGATCAAATGAATCTTTTTCGATAATAGTTTCATGATCGCCACTATAAACAAAAGAGAAACCATATACTTCTCCTGACTCTTCTGTCGTTGTTGGTTGAACTATCGCGCAAAAAGGATTTTGATTGTGACTACTTGAGCCTCTTTTACTTCTAAGAACCTTAATACCTCGATTAATCTTTTCTCTAACAACTTGTCTTTCTTGAGCCCATGAACCAGACAAATGGATTAACTCATTAGTTGCTGCTGGAAAATCTAAGCTCATACTAACTAATTTATCTATTTTTACACTAGCTTGTCCTTTATTGTTAATTCGGCATTTTCTAACAATAGTAGGAGAATCCTCAAAAATAGTATAGTAGAGAGTCACATCTACTTGCTCTGCTTCATCTCTTAACGTAATTGCTAAAGTTTCTGACTCCCCTTTTTCAGCATCAAAACTACTTGGTAGTCCTGGACTAGGTATAACCCCTTTAGTGATTGAATGCGACTCGTATTCAAATTTAGTATTGGTATTACCATGAGCATCAAACACAACTTCAATCCCAGAAGAACGATAATCTCCCTGATTACTTCCTGGAAATTCTTGAAGAACAGCATCTAAACTAACCTTAAGCTCGTCTTCAAAAGGTAAATCTGGCGAAAAGGAACTTCTTGTTTTTTCAGGGTAGTCCATGCCTCCTGAATAAGTATGAATTTTTTTACCAAAGTATTTGTGAATCAGTTGTTTGTCTTCTACTGAAAACACATAACTTACCCACTGATTAGATAAATGAAATACATTCTTTTTGTCATTTAGCGTTATTAACGTCATATTAATCCTCCACTCACTTATTTAACTGAACCTAACATTCCTTGAACAAATTGTTTTTGCAGAACAAAGAACACTGCTGCAATTGGTAAAGTGGCAATAACAATTCCTGTCATCATCATGCCATAATCAGGTGTATAAGAAGCTCCCATAGCAGATAATACAAGAGGAATGGTTCTTTTTTCTGGTGATTGTAAAGCAACTAATGGCCATAGGTAGTTGTTCCAACTTCCCATAAATGTAATAATAGCTGCTGCTGCATAAATATTTTTAGCCGTTGGCATATAGATTTTAAAGAAAATCGCCAACTCTCCTAATCCATCAATTCTTGCAGCTTCAACGAGTGATTTAGGAAATGATTTAATATTTTGCTTGAATAAAAAGATATTAAAAGCTGTACAAACAGACGGAATGATGACACTAAACAAGGTATTAATACCAAATGGCGATGGGCTTAATTTAGAGAACATAGTGTACAAAGGGATCATCATTGCAGAAAATGGCACCATCATCGATAGCAATAAGAAGTTAAAGATCCTATCTTTCTTTTTCGAACGATAGATTTCAAAGCCATATCCTGCCATAGAAGAAAGTAATAAAGAAAAGACTGTTATGATGACTGCTATGACAGCTGAGTTAAGTAAAGCTCTTTTAAAATCTAAATTATTAGCAAATAAGTTTTGAAAGTTAGTAATCAACTCACTCCCAATCATTAATTTTCCTGCAGTTATGTCCACTGTTTTATTTGTCATACCTAAAATCATCCAGATAAACGGAAAGACAGATATGAACGAAGCAACTATTAAAATAAAGTATTTAAAAAAAGTGCCTAATTTTTTCATGTTAGTCATCTCCTGCTATTTTTTTCTGAATAATGGTTAGAATGACAATGCATACAACTATGACAAAAGAAACTGCCGCAGCATAGCCAAAGTTTGGTGTGAATTTAAAGCTCAAATTATAGATATATTGAGAAAGAGTTGTCGTCGCGTTAGCTGGACCTCCCTTAGTAATATTTTGAACTTCATCGAATAATTGAAGTGTTCCAATTGTTGAGGTGATTGTTGTAAACAAAATAACAGGTTTTAAATTAGGTATCGTGATTTTGAAGAACTGTTGCGTTTTACTAGCACCATCAATATCAGCGGCTTCATACATTTCAGGATCAATGTTTTGCATACCTGAAATAAAGAAAATCATGTTATACCCTGTCCAACGCCAAGTAATTGAAATAATAATCAGTACTTTTGCCCAAAATGGATCTGTTAACCATTGGATAGGTTCAACAATCATATGGCTATTCATTAGAAGTTTATTCACTAATCCAGTGGCTGAGAACAGACTTTTCATAATTAATGAGTAGGAAACTAGTGAGGTAATACAAGGTAAGAAAAGAGCTGTTCTAAATAATCCTTTGTACTTTAGTTTTTTATCATTAAGAATATGAGAAAAAACTAAGGCTAAAAATAGCATAAGTGGTACTTGAATGATTAGATATAAAAAGGTATTAAAGAATGCTTTTTTAAAAGTCGCGTCACTTAGCATACGTTGATAATTACCAAATCCATTAAAAGTCATATTAGTAGGTGGACCAGATTTAAATGAGGTAACTAGTGCCATGACCATTGGGACAAACACTAGGATAGTTATCATAATGACTGGTAGGGCAATAAAACCATTTCCACTAGCAAATAGACTATATTTTTTTTTATTTTTCATTGTTTCCCCTCCTAAAAAATGAAAGTGGAGAGTTTTTCGCTCTCCACTGGACAATCTTTTTTAATTTGCTAATTGATCTTCAGCTTGTTTTTGAGCACCTTCTAGTACATCTGATATTTTTTTACCATCAACAATTTGTTGTAAGCTTTCTGTTAAGACAGATTCAATGGCATAAGTATCTTTACCGTAGTTTACATTGATAACATCAGCAGACCATTTAGAGAAGTCTTCAAACACTTTTTGTCCACCATAAAACTCAATACCTTCTTGATAGATTGGTGATTTACTTGCTTCTTTTAAGGTACTTACTAAACCAATTTCTTTAGCTAATGTATCCATTAATTCAACATTTGTTGCAAATGTTTGTTTTAAGAAATCTTTGGCATTGTCTTCGCCTTCGACACCTTTAATGACATACCAACCACCACCACCAATACTTGATGTGTGTTTTGAGTTTGTGTCATCTTTAATAACTGGAATTGGTGCGACCCCCCATTTACCTGATTGATCTTTTGCTCCTTGAATCGTACTTGAGAACCAACAACCCATGATTGCACTAGCTACATTTCCTGATTGAACTGCATTAACACCGCCATCCCAGTCAGATACTTGTTCTGCTAAACCTTCTTTAAGAATCGTTGCTTGGACGTTTAAGGCATACTCAAGAGCTTCATTTCCTTTAAGCGTTACTTTTTTACCAGTTTCATCTGTGTACCATTTACCAGTTGATTGCATAATGATTCTTGTTAATCCTAAATCACTCGGATTCATATGCATCAAAGGATGTCCTGTTTTTTCTTTTACTTTTCTACCAATTTCAATTAATTCTTCCCAATTGATATTTTCTAAATCTTCTGATTTATAGCCAGCTTGTTCTAAATAGTCACGGCGGTAATAAACGCCTGCTACACCACTATCAAATGGCACACCATAAATCTTATCATCTACTTTGTTCACAGCAAATTTGTAAGAAGAGAAATTATCTTCTTTAACAATGTCATTTAATTCTGCAAAGGCATCTGGATAAGAAGATAAGTAACCTTGTATACGATAATCTTCAATTAAAACAATATTAGGTAAACCATCTGTGTTTCCTGAAGCTAAACTTGTATTTAACTTTTGAACAATGTCATCTTGTGACATTGTCACAACATCAACTTTCACATCTTCATTTTTATAGAATTTTTTCGCTTCTTCAACGGCTTTAATATTGAATGTCTCATCCCAAGCCCAAACTGTTACAGTATTAGCTTTATCTTTTTTCCCTGTATCTTCTGTTTTGCCTGTTTTATTGCCTCCACAAGCCACAAGCGTTAACGCTGTCAGTGTAATTAAAGCGGCACTTAGAAACTTTTTCATGTTATTTCCCTCTTTCGTTTTATTTATAATCAAACTATACCTCTTAAGGTAAGCGCTAACAATAGATTGTGATGGAGTCCTAAAATTTTTTCAAATATATAAAAATAATCCAAATCTCACAAACTTAACAGACGGACCTAATTAATTTTAATTTACATTTACCCTTTAATAGATATACTTGAGATAAGTTACTGAAAAAATGAGGGCGAAAACACATGACAAATTTAATAACAATTTTATTAGTTGATGATGAAAAAAGTATTCGTGATGGACTGAAATTACTATTACCTTGGGAGGAATATGGGTTTCATATTATGGGTGAAGCTGAAAATGGCTTAGATGCTTTGGAAAAGATTAAGGAGCAGCAACCTGATATTGTTATCACTGATCTTATCATGCCAGAGCTAGATGGATTGAAACTTTCTAATATTATCCAAAGACAATACCCAGAGATTCATTTTTTAGTTCTTAGTAGCTTTGATGATTTTCCTTATGTCTCTCAGTCCTTCAAGAATGGTGCTGTTGACTACTTACTAAAACCAACACTAACAAAAGAAAGTCTATTGACTAGTTTAACTCAACTGTCTCATCAAATAACGAAGACTGAAAAAAAATTATCAGAACAAGACTTATTATCACAACAACTTAATCGGTTGTTAGCAGGCTACTCAGATACTAACTATGACGGACTCACTACTTATTTTAAGGAAGACAATCACTATATTTTATATACAAATTTACTCTGGTACCATACTAAAGAACAAGTCATTCAGACTTTAGAATCATCTTTATTTAATAACATGCTACCTTACTTAATCGAAAAAAATGAATACGGTATCATTTTTTCTAGCTCTTTACCCTATTCAGAAATTAAGTTAAAAGTAGCTGAAAAACTACACTCTCTACGAATGGTTGAACCTACAACTTTCTTTGTCTTGAGTTCGCCTATTAGGGAGATAAATGAGCTAAAAGAAAAACTTCATCAATTAAAATCAGAAGCAAAAGAACAACGTTTTTATTTTAAGCAACATACCTTTATTACAGAAGAAGATTTTTTAAGCCTCACTTCAACAGAGCAATTCGATACTAAAAAGTATCTACGTTCCCTACTAGATAACGACTATCAACTAGGGCTTACTCGAATTGAAGACTATTTTAATGATGTTATTATTGATTTACCCAAACCCACTGTTTTAAGACAACAAGCAAGTAGTATTTTTTACACTCTCTTCTCTACTTTAATTGATGCTTATGACAAAAAAGATGACTTACAACAACTAAAACAAGAGTTTCTATTTACTGTGGGTCAGCTTATTTACTTAGAAGATTTTTCCATTTTCATTCTTAGTATGATTGAGCGAATCAATATTGCTATCAATACAAAAGAAGTTGGTATCACTCATGAAAACGAACTACTTCACAACATCACTCGTTATATCGAACATCATTATGCGTCAGATCTTTCTTTGGCTATGCTTGCAGAAACTTTTCATTTTAGCTATTCCTATCTATCTAGCTTTTTTTCACATCACTTTAATACCAATTTTTCTGACTACCTTAATACCGTTCGATTAAAAGCTGCCAAAGAACTACTGTTAACATCGGACTTAAATCTATCAGAAATCGCTAACCAATGTGGTTATTCTGACCTCAGTTATTTTTCTCGACAGTTTAAAAAATATTACGGCAGTAGCCCTTCTAAATACCGCCGGGAGAACCAACTATGAAAAAAATAAAAAATTGGCTTCATTCAAACGAATTGTTTTTCAAGCTTTTATCAGTTGTTATCTTATTTGTCATTTTGGTCTGTTTCTTGACCTTGTCCCTTGTAATTGAGCGCTCTAAAAATAGTTACATCGATTCTTATAAAGCCTCCAATCAAATATTGATGGATAAAATTCAGAAAGACTATGACACTCTAAATGACAATATCAATCGCATGTTTGATTTGGTTGATAACAGTCAGGTAGTAGAAGATTATTTAACCACTAAAAATGATCACAGTGGGACAATTGTTGAGTTTACCAAACAAATGCAATCAACTCGCTCTATTTTTGAAGATACCCCTTCCAACTTGATTCTAATTGGCGTTAACGGGACTACTTTTGTCCAAAATAGTGGCATAAAAAATCAGTCTGCTGAATCCTTTTTGTCTAGTCCGCTTGTGGAAAAAATTAACGAAAGTAGAGCCATTAGTCAATATTTTTATCAAGCATCTGGACCTACAACAGCTACAAAAAATCAGTCTGGATTACTCTATTTGAGAAAGCTAACCTCTAATGAGAAGGTCTTTGGTTACGCTTTAATATTTGTTTCAGAAAATCACTTCGCCTCAATTTATGAAGAGCTATTAAACGATGAACTTCATACGATTTATGTAGTTAATGACGCCAATCAAATCATCTCTTCTAATCAAAAAAATGAACTAGGATTAACTCTTTCTGATGAGTTTATTCACTCAAATAACAAAGAGCTCACTGAAACACCTTTGTACTCTTATCATTTTACTTTGTATAATGCGATTAATATTCAACACCTTGTTGCCAATATGAATTTGCTTAAACCAACCATCTTGATTGCCATTTTAGCCATCCTTTTAGTTAGTCTCCTTGCTTTTTTCATTATCAAACGAACCACAGATCCTATCTACCAACTGATTGATCACTTACCTGCTGTAACTCAAGGTGATTTTTCTAATCAAGTTGATATTGCAGGGACCTATGAAACAAGGGAATTAGGTAAAGCATATAATTTAATGCTACAAGATTTGGAAGGTTACTTTGCTCACATCATTCAAACAGAAGAAGATAAACGCTTAATCGAAATTAACTCCCTCCAACTTCAAATTCAACCTCATTTTATTTACAACACGTTGACAGCCATTAAATTCCTTATTTGGCAAAACGAAAATGAGAAAGCCATTGAAGCAATGGATAGTTTCATTCAACTCTTGCGTCATACTCTTAGTAACAAAAAAGAGTTTATACCTTTAGAGCATGAACTCCAAGGTATTGAATCTTATATTGCTATTCTAAACTTACGATACGGTGATCGTATTTCTGTCATTCATTCTATCGAAGAAGATTGCCAACAGGCTCTTGTACCTAAAATGATTATTCAGCCAATCATCGAAAATGCTTATCTACACGCCTTTCCAAATGAGCAAGAAGGCTATATCCAACTATTTGCTCGCCATACAAAAGAAATTTTACTTATTGAAATTATCGATAACGGCATTGGCTTTCAAACGGATTCGGACTTAGATGCCACTGAATCTAAGTCACTTCATTATTCAGGAATTGGGTTAACTAACATCAAGGAACGCATTCAACTACTCTACGGGGAAACTTATACTTTAAGCATTGATTCTACTCCTGGTGTTGGTACTAGCATTACAATTTTACTACCTTATTACGTTGATTAATCAAAAAAAATAAGCCTCAAAGCACTAACTCAGTGTGCTTTGAGGCTTATTCTTATCTATTATTAATATCTAGTAATGGTTCTGCAACTAATTGAATGTCTGAACCCGATTTTCCTTCTGATTCAAATACAATTAATTCATTCACACCTTGCTTCAATAGTGGCCCTGGAATATAGAGTCTTCCTTGTGGTCCTTGATCCCAGAAGCGTCCAATGTTGAAACCATTAACCACTACGAAACCTTTTGACCAGCCTGACACATCTAAGAAGGTATCTCCAATTTCTGTGACTTCCCATTCAAATCGATAAAAACCTGGTTGATTTTCTTGCCATTCTTCTGAAAAATCAAGTTGATCTAGGTTATCCATGGGTAGTGAATACATCTCCCAATCACTTTGGAAGGCACCATTTATCACGACACCATCTTTAATCCCTTTTTCTTGGTAATTCATTTTAACAGAGTAATTAACCCGTCCCATGTTTTCTACTAAAATACCTAATTCATTAGAGTTGTTTGTTAATATAAATGGATAATTGGTTTCTATTTCTTTATCATATTGAGTCACTAAATGCTCTTGATTAATGTAAACTTGTGCTCTGTCGTTACAACCAATTAAACGAAAATCTTCAATTTCTCTGTTTTTACCTATATCACTCTTATAAAACACGTAGCCTGTTCCTTGGTTGAGTTGCTCCATGGACAAGGGAAAGTTATGAGTTGTTTTCTTTCCAATATAGTCCAAATTATTAAAGAGAGAAGTTTTTTCTGTTGCTTGTAGTGTCCCATATGCTTTTTTTATAATAGGCGTTGAAAACTCGACAGAAGGGATGTCTCTGTAAGTTGAAATAACTTGTTTAAAGGCTTCGTATTTAGGTGTTATGTCACCCCACTCTGTTAAAGGTGCATCATAATCATAACTTGTCACATCCGGAGCTAATTTTTCGTAATAGTTTGCCCCACTCGTGAAGCCAAAGTTTGTCCCTCCATGGAACATATAAAAATTCACTGAGCCTTCTTTTAGAATACACTCTAACTCAAAAACAGCATCGGCTACTTCTGTGGTATGATGCTTGTCATCTCCCCATGCATCAAACCAGCCAATCCAAAATTCCATGACCATGAGCGGTTTCTTTTCACCATGAAAGTCGCTTAAACGTTTAAAATACTCTGTTACTTTTGACCCACAATTCATCGTTGGTAAAGCTATTTCTGAAATCGAACCATTTTCAAGCATGTCTCCCCACGGTCCGTCTGACGTTACTAAAGGAACTTCTACTCCATGTTTTCTCATTAATTCTGCCATCTTCAAGAGATAGCCTTTATCATTAGCAAAGCCTCCATATTCATTTTCAACTTGCATTAAAATAATCGGACCACCTTGCGTGATTTGTAAATCCACTACTTCTTTAAACAATTTGTCAAAGTAACGATCAATCTTATCCATAAAACTAGGATGATTGAATCTAACTTTAATCGCTGGGTCTTTTAACAACCAATAAGGTAATCCTCCGTATTCCCACTCGGCACAAATATAAGGAGATGGTCTTAAAATAACCAATAAGTCTAACTCTTTAGCTAACTGAATAAACCTTCTTAAATCTAATCCTTTTTCAAAATTAAACTCCCCTTCATGAAACTCATGAAAATTCCAAGGAACATAAGTTTCTACTGTGTTACACCCCATAGCTTTTAATTTTTCAAGTCGATCTTGCCAGTACTCAGGAACAACTCGAAAATAATGAATAGAGCCAGAAATAATCTTAAATG
Organism: Candidatus Vagococcus giribetii; assembly: GCF_017316185.1. GTDB lineage: Bacteria > Bacillota > Bacilli > Lactobacillales > Vagococcaceae > Vagococcus > Vagococcus giribetii. The sequence goes on from NZ_JAFLVX010000037.1 coordinate 20,797, forward strand.
GTTCATTGTCTAAATAAAAGTCATCTTTAACTTCAAACGTATTATGCGTCATGTTTTCTACTCCTCTTCTTTCTATTTGAATTCAGTATAAACAATTTTTCCCTTTTAAAGTATCATATGTTAAACTCAAAACTATAAGATTAAGAAACAAGGAGGTCCCTCATGCCTGTTTATTTTCACTTAGCCATTCAGCCCTTACCTATCACCCTAGAAAGCATAGGTAATCAGTGGCTTCAACCACCTGTTCGGCGTATAAACGGTTACCCTTATTACCACTGGTTACAAACCGAAAAAGGAAGTGGTCGAATCAAAATCAATCAGCACGACTACCTATTAACAACTGGTCACGGTATTCTTATCCCTGCTTTCATGCCTCATGAGTACTTTCCAGAAGGCGAATGGGTTGTTAATTTTGCAACTTTTGAGGGCACATTGGCTCCTGCTTTTGATCATCTGTTGCAAACTAATCTACCTATTTTAGTCACTGATCATGACTTTTTTTCATTCTCTCATCATATCAATCGAATGATTACTATGTTTAGCCAAACTGAATTAAACTCATTTAAGCTCTCTCAATTATGCTATGAATTCTTCCTGCAACTTAGTCAAGAAGCGAGTCATTATTCTCATTCTAATCACCCAGCTTTTAAAGCCTATGTAGCGCCCACCATAAAAGAAATCGAAACACATTATGCAGAAATTATTTCTATTAACCAATTAGCTGAAAAATTATTTATTTCACCCCAGTACTTAAATCGTCTATTTAAACAGTTTGTTCAAACAAGTCCTTACCAATACTTGCTTAGTTTTCGCATAAATAAAGCCAAGGAGTTATTAATTAACCGAAAAGAGTTGTCCATTCAATCTATTGCCCATCAAACAGGTTTTCAATCACCTAGTCAATTCTCTTTATTATTTAAGCAACAAACTCAACTAACACCAAAAGAATTTCGTCAACTTCATTTCTTACCATAAAAAAACTGTGACCCCATAAGGATTCACAGTTTTTTTGATTAAAATGATGGAACTAATGATTCGCCATGTTCTTCTTTTAAGTAATTACGGACAGCATCACTAGCAACAGATTTTTTTAAGACTTTAATTTTTTCTGAGTCGATGTTATCTTCTCTAGCTGCAACACTAATCGCATAATGGTTATCGTTTGGTTTCTCTAAAAATAGAGCATCTTCAGGTGTTAAACCAATTTTTGTTAAGTAAGTAGGGTAGTTGTAAACTAAGACAATGCCTTTTTCGTCATAAGCAGAAGCTAAGTTTAACAAATCAATTTCAATGAATTCAAAATGCTTTGGATTCTCAACAATATCTTTAACTGTTCCGTTAAAACCAACGCCCTCTTTTAACTTGATTAATCCTTTTTCATCAAGAATCGCTAAGGCACGACCTTGATTAGAAGCGTCATTTGGAATTGCTACTTTTCCATTATCTGGGATATCCTCAATCTTTTTGTAATCTTTTGAGTAAAAACCAACTCTTGCATCATAGACTTTTTGAGCAATAACTAAATTACCATTATTAGCTTTATTAAATTCTTCCATGTATGGACCATGTTGTGAGAAGTTAGCGTCTACTTCTTTGTCGTTTAATAATTTATTGTATTGAACGTTGTCATTTACACGAACCACTTCAATTTTGTAGCCTTCTTTTTCAGCTTCTTTGTTAGCAATATCAAGGATTTTTTCACTTGAATCTAAAGCTGTTGCTACCTTAATAACTTTATCTTCTTTTGGTGCTGATGATTCTTTAGTAGCCTCTTTTTTAGCGCCACATCCTGCTAATAACAAACTAATTCCTAATAAGCTTAATAACACTTTACTTCTCTTTTTCATTTAACAAAACTCCTTAAAATATTTTTCGTTTATCTAAATAATTGGCTAATAATGTGCCAGTTTTTTGAATCAAAATAACACTGATAATCATAACAATAATGGTTGTATACATGATTTCATATTCATAAGTTTGGTAGCCGTAGCGTATAGCAAAGTCTCCAATACCGCCTCCACCTACAACACCCATAATCGTAGAATAAGAAACCATTCCAATTGTCACTGTAGTAAAACTTAACACAAGGCTTGATCTTGCTTCAACATATAAAAAGTTAAACACTAATTGTCTTGTAGTTGTTCCTAATGATTTGGCTAGTTCAATCGTTTCTCTTGGTACATCTAATAATGCCTGCTCAGACATGCGAGCGTAATTCGCAATGGCTACAAAACAGAGAGGGAACGCTGCTGCCATGGTACCAAATGACGTTCCTAATACAAAACGGGTAAAGGGGATAATTGAAACGACAAACAATAAAAATGGAAAGGAACGAATAATATCAACGTATAAATTGATGACCTGACTAACAACTGTCATTTTTTTACTTTTATAGTAATTAATCGCCTTCAGATACATAATGGTTCCCATTGGTAAACCAATGACTAAAGCTGCTGTCATCGAAATAATAATCATAACCAAGGTCTGAGAAAGAGCTGTCATAATTTCTGTTTGATAAGAACTTATTTTTAGTATAATGTCACTCATGATAAATACCTCACTGCCTTTTCAACGTAACTAGTTGTATCTTCTATATGATCTGATTTATTAACAGTCACGATTGAAAGTATCTTACCAGATTCCATAATAGCTGCTCGGTCACACCAACGTTTGATTACTTCTAATTCATGACTAACAAATACAATCGTCGTTCCGAATTCTGTTTGAGCTTTTTTTAATAGCTTCATTACTTCATGTCCGTTATGCTCATCTAAAGCTGAAGTCGGTTCATCACATAACAAGATTTTCGGTCTAGTTGTTAGAGCTCTCGCAATAGCCACTCGCTGTTTTTGACCACCACTTAATTGACTGGGATATTTATGTTTATGCTCAGTCATGCCTACAAAATCGAGCATATCAGAAACTATCTTTCCGTCTGATTTTCCTTGTACTTTTAAAGGTAGTTCAACGTTTTTTTGAACCGTTAGATTTTGCAGTAAATTAAACTGCTGAAAAACCATACTGATTTTCTGAATCATGTCACGTTTCTTTTTCGTCATCTGCTTAGTCAATTCTTCTTGATTAATTTTAATCGTACCACTAGTCGTCTCTTCCAAACCATTGACTAGACGCAACAATGTTGATTTACCAGAACCACTAACACCGACTAATCCAAAAAACTCGTTTGCTTTTATTTCTAAGGTAATATCTGTTAGCGCCATTACCTGATGATTTTTTTGTGTAAATTCTTTTGATATGTTGTCTAACTGAATCATTATTTGTCACCCTAAGAGTTTAAATTTTAAACAAGGCGTCCCTTGCACAAACCCCATTCTATTAAATTTTCTAATATAAGCAAACTATTCTCGTTCTTTTTAAATTTTCTGACTATTTTTTAGTAATATAACAAATCTACTCTATCCTTGTTGTTATACGCTTTCTAATTGATTTAGATAACCTTTTTCACAAATATTTTTAATACAATATTGTTTTATCTACTTTGTTTTGAACAAAAAAAATAAACCTATTTAGGCTCATTTTTTTGTCCTATCATGTAAGAAATCATCTCATCTTGAGTTAGCTTTCTGACTTCAGTACCAGGATATTCTTGATATTTGTTTGTTTGAAAAACAGGAACTTTGTTACTTTTTTTATTTTTATCTTTTTTTAAATAGGCTACTAACTCTGCTTTAGTCGCAAATATTTTATATGCCTTACGTTCCTTGTCCAACTTAATTTCATAAACAGAGCAAGGTTCTTTCAGCACATATTCGGCTGTTCTAATGTAATAAATAGCTGATTCTAAGGATTTAAAAGGGAAATTCCAGCGGTACAAATTTCTTCTAGCATCTTTTTCTATACAAATACATCGACCACACGTCCCACAAATGTATTGAGTGTGTTTGCTTAAACAATCACTTGGTCCATACATTGGCGTCACTCGATCTTTATTACTATAACATTCTGGACACATCTTCATTTTAAACCCTCCTTTTACATATAGTATAACACCGAACCCTTATCTATTTCCATACATTTATTCATTTTTTGTCTACTATAAAACAATCCTCTAATTATTATTCCTTTAAAACCAAAAAATACCCACTCAAATGAGTGGGTACGAACGTTGATATACAACTAAGAATTTGATTATTTAGCTAAAGCTGCTTTAGCTTGATCAGCAAGAGCTGTGAAAGCCACTGCGTCATGGATAGCTAATTCAGATAACATTTTACGGTTAATATCGATTTCAGCTAATTTTAAACCGTGCATCATTTTGCTGTAGCTTAAACCGTTCATACGAGCGCCAGCGTTAATACGAGCGATCCATAATTTACGGAAGTTACGTTTAGTTTGTTTACGGTCTCTAAATGCATAAGTATGAGATCTCATTACTTGTTCTTTTGCTGTTTTGAATAATGTATGTTTTGAGCCATAGTAGCCTTTAGCTAACTTAAGCACCTTTTTACGACGTTTGCGGGTTACTGTTCCACCTTTTACACGTGCCATGATAATTCCTCCTTGAGTTTACGATTAAATTTGTTGAAGTTTTTAGTCATTATCAAAAAACTAAAAAGCTTATCTCATTCCTGTCAATTGTTGACGGATACGTTTGTAGTCGCCTTTTGATACCATTCTTGGACGACGTAATTGACGACGTTGTTTTTTAGTTTTTCCGTGGAAACGGTGACTTGTAAACGCACGGTATCTTTTTAATCCGCCACCACCAGTACGCTTAACACGTTTAGCTAGTCCGCGGTGAGTTTTCATTTTTGGCATTTTGATTTCCTCCTCAAATTCTTGTTACTTATCTGCTTTTGGCGCAAGTACTAAAAACATACTTCTGCCATCCATTTTAGCTTTTTGTTCTACTGTTGCAATATCAGCAGTTTCATCAGCTAAACGGTTTAAGACGTTCTGACCAATTTCTTTATGAGTAATCGCACGACCTTTGAAACGGATTGAAGCTTTCACTTTATCACCTTTTTCAAGGAATTTACGTGCGTTACGAAGTTTTGTATTAAAATCATTTACGTCGATTGTTGGGCTTAAACGTACTTCTTTAACATTGATCACTTTTTGTTTTTTACGGGCTTCGCGTTCTTTTTTCTGTTGTTCAAAACGGAATTTACCGTGGTCCATTACTTTAGCAACGGGTGGTTTTACATTTGGTGCTACTAAAACTAAGTCTAAGTTTGCACTTTCAGCAATTCTCAATGCTTCAACTTTACTTTTAACACCTAACTGTTCGCCGTCAGCTGAAATTAAACGTACTTCTTTTGCACGAATGCCGTCGTTTACCATAATATCTTTTGCTATGGTCATTCACCTCCAAAATTTTTAGAGAAAAAACGAAAAAAACGAGTCTTTTAAAATTTAAAAGAGCCCGCACCTAAACAATTATCCTCGTAAAAGGAAAATTTTCTATCTAGCCCAGTCATAAATATCACTCAGGCGAGAAGCGGGTGCTTCTTCTTAATTTCTCAACTCATTTATTATAGCAAGGTGATATGAAAAATGCAACTCTTTTCTTCATTTATTTTCATCAAGAGCTATGCTATGCTCAATACAACTAATTAGATATTAAGGAGGAATAGCTTTTGCCTAATTTTAAAATTGAATTACCTATTATTAGTCAACAACTAGAGGAAATATTACCCGACTACTTAGAAGATGAATTAGTCATCAAACATAACTTGGTACAAGACATTACTTATCCTAGTGACAGTTACCAAAGTATTGTATTTGAAAAAAGCCACTTCAAAAAAGTCAGTGTTTCTGGTCATACCTTTAATCGTTTCGAGTGTGTCGATTGTTTATTTGAATCTTGTGACTTCTCAAATGTAGAATGGATTGGTGGTGCGTTTCACCGAACTATTTTTAAGAACTGTAAACTAACAGGTGCTAATTTTGCTGAAGCTCTCCTACAAAATTGTCAATTTGTCGATTGCACGATTAATTATGCCTCATTTAATTTTAGCCAACTAAAACGTGTTGTTTTTAACGACTGTCAATTAAACGAATCTGAATTTAGTGAAATCAAGTGGACTCATTTAGAGCTTTATCAATGTGAGCTAAATAAAACTAATTGGATTGGTACAAAACTAAATAAACTCAATCTCTCTTCATGCCAATTTGAACAACTAAGTCTTTCTCCTGATCTAATCAGAGGCTTTATTGTTAACTATGAGCAAGCCATTATTGTTGGTATGACTTTAGGTCTGGTTTTAGATGAACCTAGGTAATGAATGATAAGAGTTTTTGATTTACTTTCTAACCAATCTTTTTTACAATCAATGCATCATTAATTGATTGAACATTTTAAGGAGGCAAATTTATGCCATTAACGACCCAAGTCACTTTTGCAAAAAATAAAACGCACATTACCATTGAACCACTTGAAACAACACTGTCTCTTATTAAAACAAAAAATATTCCTAAAAAACTTGATCCTAATGCTACTTATCTTTTATACCTCGATCAAGCTTTGATTTTTATTGGTTCACAAACAGAACTCTTATCTTTAGAAACACCTACTTTTACTACCTTAGTTAGTATCACTATTCCTACTGATATCGATAGCATTTATTTGCAGCGTTCTCTCATTAACATTGCCCTGGAAAAAGGTGTAGTTCTTCTATCGGGAGCAGAGACCAACGTTCCTACTAATATCACTCAACAGCTTACTAACATACAAGAAGCTCTTTTTTTAATTCTTGAAAATACTGGACACCCTTTTGAAGCTCTTGTCATTAAAAAAGCAAAACCAGCTAAAGCTCGTCATAAATGGACAAAAGAAGTCAGTGAAATAGACTTTTTTATTGACACAAGAGATAGTTTAGCCACCGTTAGATGGATTAAACGTAATCAAATGCTCATTAAAAAAGGGGCTACTATGATGGCAGAAGCTCCGTTAAATAAAGACGGCTCCGTTGGCTTTTCTGCAAAAATGGGGGATAAAATCCGTTCAGAGAACAGTGATAAATTTAAGAACTTTGTGACAACAGAAGATATCCTACTAAAAAGTGTTAATGAAGTTGGTCTATTCCTCTATTTTGCTGGAACAAATAGTTGGTTAGAAATGATTGATCAAAATAGCAAAACATTAAATGAATGGACAGTTGTTGACTAAAAAAAGGTTGGAAGAAGATTCTTCCAACCTTTCAGATTGAAGACAAACTAGTTACTCATA
>NZ_JAFLVX010000038.1 GCF_017316185.1 Candidatus Vagococcus giribetii
ACGGTTTATATTACACTCTCGAAAGAACTACGTTTATGAAACGTAGTTCTTAATGTCTATTTCTTTACCCATTTGTTCCCTGGTTTTTGTGTTGGAGGAAGCCTGTCACCCTGATCTATATTAACTTCTCTAGCTTTAGGTACGGTGCCACCACGCGGGCCAACTTCCTTGTATTTACCTTTCGCTTCATTATCAGTGCCTGGGGGAATAAGTCTACTCATTAGTATCACCACCTTGTCATTATTTCAACGGACCACTCGTTGATAAAATAATTATATCAAGGTGCTCGGATTAATAACATGTGTAACTAAAGTAATCTGACGATTGCTTTTTTATTTTGTCCAAGCCTTATGACGTTAAAAGATGTGGCAAGTCCAAGCCTAATGACTTTTGAAAAACTTTGCGGAAGTGCAAGCATTTAACACTTAAAAAAAGATATGGAATAAGAAAGGATTGATTTGAGTGTTTAAAAAGAATTTACGGAATAATTTATTCAAGTTTGAAGGTGACACAGGTTCAAATGGTGGAAGTGATCCAATCAATACTGAAGAAGTGTCACCTCAAATTAATTTGGAAGAATTATCAGACGAACAACTTAAAGTTATTAAAAAGAAATATGGTTTTGTAGATAATGATGAGGTCGACAACATCATTAAAAATAAAAAACAGCGCTGGGAACAAGACGTTGAACGAGCTAAATTGTCAGAAGATGAACGTAAAAAAGTTGAAGAGGAAGAGCTAAGAGCGAATTATCAAAAGCTCTTAGCTGAGCAAGAAAGACGTAATCGATCTGATGCAGCAATCACAATGCTCAGTAAAGCCCAAATGCCAGTATCTCAAGATATTTTAAATCTAGTTGTCCGTGATTCTGATGAAGAAACGCAAGAACAAGTCAATGTCCTTTCGCAGTTTTACACTAAAGGAACATTGGAGGCAGCGAATGCAGTCCGTGATGAAGTAAAGAATGGAGCGTATCCATCTTTTAAAAAGCCTTCATCAACTGGATTAACAAAAGCCGACATTATGGCGATTGAAGACGATACTAAACGGATTCAAGCAATTGCTGAAAATTCACATTTATTTTAATTAAAGGAGAGGGAAGATTATTATGCCACAAACACCAAACACAAACGTTGCACAAGATTTAGGAAAAGCAACATCGATTGATTTTGTTGAGAAGTTTGCTAAGAATATTAATGAACTGCTTAAAATTTTAGGAGTTTATCGTAAATACCCATTGTCAGCTGATTGCGTATTACGCCGTTATAAATGGACCACAACTATGGCTGATGGAAATGTAGGAGAGGGAGAAGTAATTCCATTAAGTACCGTTAGACGTGAAGAGTTACCACTTGAACAATTAGTATGGCAAAAACATCGTCGTAAAGTAACTGCTGAGGCAATTGCTCGTCACGGTCAACAAATTGCTATTGTTGATTCTAACAATCAAATCAGACGTGAACTACAATCTGATTTCAATAAGAAACTAATAGGATACTTAGGGGAAAATCCTCAAAAATTAAAAGCGAATAGCTTACAAAAAGCTTTAGCATCTGTTTCTGGTAAGTTACAAATGATTGAAGAGTTTGATGGTGCTAATTTTATTTACTTTATCAATCCAGAAGATGCCACTGATTATTTAGGAGATACGCCAGTTGGAGCTAATGCTTCTAGTATCTTTGGTATGACTTTATTAGGAGATTTTTTAGGAGTGGGTAACATTGTTTCGTTGCGTGGAATTCCAAAAGGTAAAGTTTATGGTACTGCAGTAGATAACTTAGTTCTGGCTAGCCTAGATATGAATGCTACTGGATTGGCTGGTATTTTTAATTTTGTAAGTGATGAAACTGGCTATATCTCAATCGGTACTGAGACCGAGATGAATACCTTAACAACTGATGCTATATTTGTTTCAGTTACTCAATTGTTTGTAGAGATTCCTGAAGGTGTGTTTGAAGCAACTATTACACCTGCAAAGCCAGCTCCAGAAGGAACAAAATAGTTTAGGAGTGTGATTGTATGGAAGAAAATAAAGTAAGAGAGACCTTACTTTCAACAATCATTATTAGTGAAGATGAGAAACAAGAAATTGAGAGTGTGTTGGATAATTTAGTATCTGATACACTCTCTGAATTTTTAGTCCTCATGAGAGTGGAATCAATTAATGAAGTTCCTAATAAGTATCTATTTATTCCGAAGAACGTATTTAAAGCTAGATTTAGTAGATTGGGTAAGGAAGGGATAGAAAACTATTCACAGTCTGAACAGTCGTTTACTTATGACATGAGCGATTTTAAAGAATATTCAAATATCATAATTGATTTTGTTGATTCTAATGTCGAAAAACATGGAGTTGGTTTGCAATGGTTTTAGATCAAACAAAGAAAGATGTGAGGGTTTACGATTCTAAACAAAAATTTGTTAACAAAGGAACGGCAGAAGTGACTGATGTAGGAGTTAAGCTATCTAATGAATTGAGCAGTGGTGTGACTGATGCACGAAATACTGAAGAAATTGTAGTCAGATTTCTCTATAAAAAATTTTTAGGAACAAAGGCGGGCTTTATTAAAATAAAAGGTGATAGTAATTTATACTCAATTACAAAAACAGTCAATGTTTTAGGTAGTACCACTTTTTATGCTCGCAAATCTAGAGAATTGGATAAAACAGAAGATGTATAGTTTAGAGTTTAAAGGAGTTACTGAGCTCCAGAGAACCATTGCAACTGCACAAAAATTAGATGACGTGAAGAAATTAATCAGGCAGCATACTGCTAATATGGCTAGGATTACATCACGTCTAGCACCAGTTAAAACTGGTTTTATGAAGCGTTCGTTGGTAACTAGTATTGTTGATGGTGGGTTAACTGGTATTGCGGAGTTTTATGCTGAGTACACACCTTATCAAGAATGGGGAACAAGGTGGATGCCAGGTAAATTCTTTTTAAAACGAGGATTTGAAACAGCATCAAATGAGTTTATCTCTGATATGCAAAGGTTGGTGAAGTAATGTTTCCAAAGTCAGAACTAAGGCAACACATAATTAAATTAGCACAAGAAGTTTTAACTGATGTTGTAGAGTCACCAGAAAATCATGTATTCGACCATATTCCAATGACTGAGTCAGATTATCCATTTATCGCAGTAGCTGAGTGTTTTGAAGAAAATACAAGCACTTCAACAAGAACCTTAGTGAGAGATAACTTTATTATTCATGTTTTTAACTATTGGGAGAAAACAACTGAAACTGAAAAAATTATCTATGAATTAAGTAAAGCTATTTATGAGAATGATAACAGTGGTAATTGGATTTGGTTGGTTACAAAGTGCAATAGTGAGTACACTGGAGAATACGATAAAGAATTTAACATGTATCTAGGACATGCGATTTTAGATATAACTTTAGAAAATAGTTAGGAGAATGAAAATGAGTAATTATCAAGTCGTTTCAAGTAAGCAACGATTGTTATTAGTTAAATTAGAAGAGGAACATGCAACAAGAGATGCTATTATGATTCCTTTTCAGTCTAGCACAGAATGGAGCATTGAGAATTCTAGTGAGAGCGATACGACAAAACAAGGTAATGTTCAATCAAGTGGTGTTTCAAATGAGACATTATCATTTGAGGCATTAGTAACTCGTGTCATTAATGAAGCTTCAGAAGACGATCCTGATTTAACTCGTATGTTAGAGTATGCTGTTCGAGAAGGAAAGAAAGTTTTTATTTGGGATGTTGATTTTGGTGCTAAACCTAAAGATATTACAGATAGCGAAGCGAAGTTATACCCTTCTAAATTTGCACCAGTTCAGTTAACAAGTGCTACAAGCTCTTTTGGTGAGGGCAATGGTAATATGAAATATGAAGCAACTGCCGATTTCACTGTTTATCATGATGCGACAGTATCACCGTTGAATAATGCCATCGCTACTGAATACTTCTTTGACACAATTAAAGGCTCACCAAAAGTTACAACAGGTTTAGAAACTTACAAGCCTAAAACTGAAAAAAAGTAGGTGAGTCTACAATTGATAAAAACGTGGACGTTAAAACACAAGAAGTAACAGAAGAAAATAAAACTAAAAAGTAAAGCTGGGATAATCTATCCTAGCTTTTTTTGATGAGGAGAATGTGAGATGGCTAAGGGAAATAAAATATTAGAGATGCCTAAAAAGATGATGGATAAAACAATCAAGATTGGTGACAAAGAAATCAAGTTAAACTTCGGTTTACAGTATGCTTGTGAGTTAGATAATTACATGGAAATTGAAGCGGCTCAAGCTGGCATTGATAACATGGTGGCTATTGCGACATCGTTAATTGTCCGTAAATTTACAGTTTTAGTTGATTTGATGTCGTTTGCTTTAAAAGGAACTGATGCAACAGATGAGGATTTACAAACTTATTTAACTGAGCAGGCGTTAACCGATGAAGGATTGGAGCCACTATTTAATCTTTTTTTTACGAACTTAGTGGCAAACCCATTCATGAAATCGAAAATCAATCAGAATATGACGATTATCAATCAAGTGGTGGAAATGAACGAACTTCAGAAAGTTGCTCAGGAAGAACAGATGAGTCAAATCTTGAAGGAACTGAACAAGGAAATGGAGCAAGCGAAAGCATTGATAGCAGAAAAAGAGTAAAACTTCCAAGTTTTGAGCAATGTTGTATGGAGTTGATGGTTTATTATCCATCATTTGATATGGATTATTTGAGAACAATGCCGTTAACTGAGTATTTTATCAGAACAACTAGCATAGAGCTTAAGTACAACCGAGAACGTTTTGAATCTGCTAAGTCGATTATTGACAATCGTTTAGCTACTAATATGACTCACAAGCAAGGTGACAGAGAATTATTTAGCGTCACCAACCCTTTACAGATTCATGATTATCTTTACTTTAATGAGTTACTAAAAGGCAATGTTGCAGTCAAATCGGAGTTGGCCAAACTACCTCAAGAAATTGAAGCAGAAAATGTGAAAAGATTCTATGAAATCAAAGCTCGTAAAGTAAAAGAGTTTGAGGAAAGGAGGAAGGCAGATTAGATGGCACAAGAAAAAAGTGTGACAGCCATACTGCAGGCTAAAGACAAAAGTTTTAGTTCAACATTTGGCAAAGCTAATAGTTTACTCGGAACGTTTGCTGGTGAGAATGCTAAAGCAAGTGGTCAAACTAAAGGTTTCTTAGGCTCTATTAAAAACGTTGTTGGTGGTTTAGGTCTTTATAAAGTAGCTTCAGCAGCTGCAACAAGAGTCACCAATTCAGTCACAGGAGCGATGTCACGAACTGACACGCTCTATTTATTTAATCGAAATATGACTGAAATTACGGGTTCAACAACAATCGCAGCTCAGAAACTAAAAGAGTTATCTGCTACTACTTCAGATACTGCCTACTCACTAGATTCAGTAGCTAACTCAACTCAATCATTTGCTAATGCGAATATTGATGTTGGTAAAAGTATGCAGTATTCAGCACGTTTTATGGATTTAGTTAGTCGATATGGTGATGGTACTAATGAAACATTTAAGCAAGTAACGCTTCAAATGACTCAGATGGCTTCGAAAGGAAAAGCCAATCTAGGTGATATTAAATCGGCAGTAGAGGCTCAAATTCCTGTATGGTCAATTCTATCAAAAGAGACTGGTAAAAGTGTTCAAACAATCCAAGATGAAATATCTGCTGGTAAGTGGACATCAGAAGAGTTCTTTGACACGTTAATGAAAGGGTCAGAGAACGCAGCAGGAGCCGCAAAAGACGGTGCTAATACATGGGCTGGAGCTATAGGTATTATGAATTCTCGTTTTACTTTGGGAATGACTAATATTTTAGGTAGCGTTCAAAAAGTTGGTGCGGCTTTAACTGGTGATAAATTCGGTGTGTTTAAAAGTATCACATCAATTGGCACATTTGCTAAAGAAAGCATGACTAAAGTTGGAACTGCTATTGAAGGAACGATTCCTTTTTTCATGATTTTTAAAAGTACAGTTGATAGAGTTATCGAACCAACCAAACAAGCATTTAAGTCTGTAACTGATAATGTCGGATTCATGAATTTAGAGTTTTCTAAAACAGATGCATTAACGTTATTCAGCAGCGTTGTAAATAAAGCAGCTGATAAAGTGATTCAGTTTGCTAACTTTGTTGACAGAAACAGTGAAGCAATAGGAAAGCTTATTGATAAGATACCTGAAGCAGTTGTAGCTATCGGGACATTAAAAACGATCAATAGCGTAACAAGTTCATTTGCTAATTTTGGTTTAACCATTAGTGGAACGGTTATGAGTGCGTTGGGTAGATTGAATACAGCAAATAGTATTGTTAACTCAAGTTTAGTCGTTCCAATTCAAAATGGAATGAAAACAATAGGTTCAGCAGTATCAACTACTGGTGGATCGTTTATTTTATTTAATAGTAACTTAGTTACTAGTTTCAGACAGATAAGACAATTTGATAGCACTGGAAGTCTTTTTAAGGATTCAATGAGAGCGATGGATAGTGCTTTAGATTTATCTGGTAATAAGTTCACTCAATTCGCTTTTAAGTTATTACACCCAGTTCAATCAATAAATACTATGAAATCTAGCTTAATGCTCTTATCAGCTCAAGCAGGTGGAACAGGAACTGTTATGAGCGGTTTAGGCATTAAAGTTAGTGGAGCTTTTAAAAATATGGCAACTGTTGGAGTAGGTGCAATCAACTCGCTGACTGCTACGATGTTAAGTAATCCTATTACTGCTATTTTAGTGGGGATTGCTGCAACAGTTGCATTTGTTGCTTTGTCATGGAGATCAAACTTCATGAATATTCAAGGAGTTATAAAAACTTTTGCAAGTGGTGTTGGTAAGTCTTTGTCCGGATTAGGTAACATGTTCAAAGGACTTGAACCAGTTATTCAACCAGCAATAAGTATTTTCAAGGTATTAGGCGCAGTTCTGACAGGTGCTGTTTTGATTGGTATTGCAGCAGTGGTTGATGGGTTTAGAATGATGATTTTTGCAGTGACTTCTGTTGTCAAAGCAGTTCAAGCACTTAGTCAAGGATTAAAAGGATTGTGGCAACGAATTAAAGGTGATTCAGATGGAGCAGATGAAAGCTTCAAGAAAATGGAGAAGTCTATTAAATCAATTGGTGATGGTTTTGATGAGTTGAAAAACAGCAGTGCTTTGAAAGTTGCTTCAGAATCTATTCAACAGCTTGGAAAAGAAACAGAGAAAGCGGCAGATACAACCAAGCGTTCTGTTAAAGACATAATTGCCTTGACTGATGAGTTAAATGCTAAGACGAGTCAAATTAATTCAGAATTCAGTTTAGCTTTTAATGTTGACGGTCAGACAGAAGGTATTAAGAATTATGTTAATAGTGCTAATCAAATTGTGGAAGAATTTAACCAAAAACGATTAGCAATTAGCCAAAAATATAATGATTTAATCAATCAGGCTGAACAAGCTAAAGGTAAAGAGCGTGTGGCGCTTGAGAAGCAAGCAAACGACTTAATTTTAAGCCAACATGCAATGGGTAACAAGGGAATGATGGATTTAGCTCAAGAGTTTAGCGAACAGTTAAGAACCAATAAAAATATTGAAGGTCAAGAATTAACTAAAGAGCAACGTAATACGATGGAAGCTCAACTTCAAGTTATTCGTGACGGTCTAATGCAACAAAATGAGTTGTATGTTCAAGCTGCAATGCAAAGATTACAGAACAACGAACAACTATCACAACAAGAACAATCTGCTGCAGAAACAAATTTGAAAGCTTTATACGCTAACAGAACAGAGCAGATTACAGCGAATGAGCAAAAGATAGCTGAATTAGAAAAGCAACATAGCGAAGCTAAAGCAGAAAGTCAAAAAACAAATTTAAAAGCTCAGTTAGAAGCCTTGAAGCTAAATAATGAGCAGCTACTTCAACAACAACAATTATTTGGTGAGCAAGAACTTCAATTACTTCTAAATGGTAATGAGATGTCAGCTCAAGCTGTGTTGCAAGGATTGACAACTAGAAAAGATTTAACTGATGAACAACTCGGTTTAATTTTAGAATCTTTTAATCAATCAAATACAGATGTTGGTGAAACTCTTACCTTGTTAGCTGGCATCATGGAGCAAAAAGGTGGAGAGAGTGTTTCTAAATTGGCAGAAGCACTTCGTAGTCAAGACTTATCTATTATTGGTACAGAATTAAGTCAAGAAACAATTAACGGTATTAATTCATTGCCAAGTTCAATGTTTGTAAAAGGTAACGAAGGTAAAAATCAACTTATCACTGCTTTACAAAGTGGTGATTTAGCAGGGGTAACCACAGCATTAGTTGGTGAGGCAAAAGCTGGATTAGCGCCGCTACCTGGATCAATGGGAAATACTGGGACGGAATCAGGTAAAAATGCAGCATCATCTTTAGAAAGAACTAAAGGGCAAATGCAAAATGCAGGTAACTCAATAATGCAGGCTGGTGAACAAGGCGCTAAGTCTAAACTAGCATTATTTAATCCCATAGGCTTTCTAGCAGGTACTAATCAAGCAAGAGGATTATCTAATACAAAGGGAACTAATAATGCTGCTGGTGTCAGCATTGCAAATGCGGCTTATACAGGGGCTAACTCTAAAACAGGTGAGTTTAATTCTATTGGTTATAACATGGGATTAGGAGTTGCTTCTGGTTTAAACAGTTCACTTGGTGATGTGAGAGCCGCTGCTGATGCGGTAGTAGCTGAAGCAGAAAGAGCGGCTAGAGCTAAAGCTAAAATTAAGTCTCCAGCACGATTGTTCATGCCTATTGGAAATTTTATGGGGCGAGGAGTCGGAGTTGGTTTGATTGATTCAGTAGGATTCATTAAAGATAAAACTGATAGGCTGGTAAAAGCAATTACTAATCAAATACAACAAAATAAGAATTTAGATTTCGCTTTTAGTGGTGGTTCATCAGTAGTCAGAGTGGAAAGTATTTCTAAGTCAACAGTTAATAATGAACTGAGAAATCTACTTGAACAGGTCATTATAGCTATTGATAATGGTCAAAAAATTTATTTAGACAATGGTCAGTTAATCGGTGCTACGGATAAAGGCTTAGCAGATAAAGCTCAATTTAACAAAAGGAGGCGTATGAAATCATGAGTGACTTGATAACTGAAAAAATTATATTTGGTAGTTTTGATTCTGGAGATTTTGAGCTATTCATGATTGAACGAGATTGTCCTACTCCTTCAGAGAAAGAAGTAACCCTATCTATACCTTATGCTCAAGGAACTCATGATTTTTCTGCCTTACTAGGTGAACGAGTTTTTGAAAATAGGACAAATCGTTATGTTTTACGTCTTTATAACAAATCTTATGACGAACGAAAAATAGTTGAGAATAAAGTCAAAGATTTACTTTTATCTCAAAACTATAACCAGTTATTAGATACGCATGATCCTGATGGCTTCTGGTGGGGGAAATGCTCAAAAGTATCTTGTGATGATGACAATGAGTATAACAAGTTAACTGTTACAATCGAATTTGATTGCTACCCTTATTTCATGTCTCAGTTTAATTATTTCACTGATTTATGGGATAGCTTCAACTTTGATTATGATGTTGCATGTTACTCAGCCTATAATGTCACTAATCATAAAGATATCATTTTTATTAATAGTGGGAGTACTGCTTTAAGTCCAGTCATTTATGCAAGTAGCGAAATGAAGTTAAAAATTGATAAACAAATTTATCCTTTGAAACATGGAAAAAATCAAAATTATTTTATCAAGATTAAAAAAGGTCAAACTAAGGTATCTCTAATGGGAACTGGAAAGGTTATTTTCTTTATGAGAACGGAGTTGATGCGTTAATGTTTAGAATAATAGGTTACAAAGATTTTCAAAAGGAGAATCCTATTATTATTCATGAACCTTCAAATTTCGGAAGTAAAGTGACAAAAGCAGAGCTTGATCAAGAATTAAATATGATTGATGAATTAACCTTGAATATCCCACTAACTAATGATTTTTACGGTAAATCTGAACCATTAGTAACATGCATTGAAGTTTACGATGTTACTAGGGAGAAAAAAGTTTTTGATGGTCGTGTTATTAGAGTTGATAACTCTATGAATGGTGATGGAGAATTTAATCAAGAAATCACGTGTGAAGGTAAACTAGGATATTTACATGATTCAACGCAGAGCTTCAGGAGAACACAAATTACAGGTTTAAGAGACTATTTACAAATATTGATTAATAATCATAATAAACAATGCGAACCTCATAAACATTTCAAGCTACGAAATGTCACTGTCGAGGTATCTAATGATCGTATAAATCGGTCAATTGGATATGCAAAAACTTTTGAAACTATTAAAGATAAACTACTTGATCGCTTAGGTGGTTTTTTTGTTTTAGAAGAAATTAATGGTGTGATGTATCTTGATTATCTTAAGGAGTTTGGTAGACAAGATGAAACTCCTATTCAAATTGCTAGAAATTTAAAAAGTGCTTCGAAAGAAATAAATCCTGATGATTTAGCAACTGTCATTGTTCCTTTAGGTGAAGAAATAGAAACTAAAGATGATGGAAATTTAGCAGAAAAAGAGCATGATTTTGCTAAGGAAAGGTACACAATAAAAAGTGTTAATAATAATAGTATTGAATTAGTTGATGAAAAATTAGTCTCCACTTTTGGAAAAATAAGAAAAGCAGTTGTTTTTCCGAATAGCAAAGTCCCAAGTGAAATTAAACGACAAGGTCAAACATTTTTAAAAAATCAACGAGTCATGTTGATTGGTTGGGACGTTGAAGTCATTGAGTTGGGATTGATTGATTCAATGTTTAGTATATTTGAAGTGGGAAATTATCATCATATTCATAATGAATTTATTAGCCCAGTTGAAAAGCTTCAAATAACTAAAAAAGTAACTAATTTGATAAATCCAGCAAGTACTAAACTTTCTATAGGAAATAGTAAACGAACACTTTCTCAATATCAAAACTCTATGAATAGCCAAATTAAAGTGTTAGAACCAATGAAAGAAACAGTTCTTACAATGGAATCAACCGTTAAGGAGACTAAAAAACAAGTATTAGAAGGTAGTAAAAAAATAGAAGAAATAGAGGATGATTTTGAAGCTTTCGGTGGTAATCTGACTGTTCTAACCAATGACGTGGTAGAAGTTAAAATGTCAGTTGATCAGTCAAACAGTGAGTTTAAGGCTTATAAAAGCCAAACGGAGCAACAAATAAAACTACTTCAAGAACAAATTGAAGCTTTAAAAAATGATAAGAGGTGATACTGTTGATTAATTATGACGGTAATAGTAGTAAGTTCCTTGATACCTTTGCTGATCCTTCGATTGTTCCCGTGTTTAACGATAGAATTGCTACTGATCCAACAGAAGTTCCAGAAATAGAACAGGCTATAATAGATGGCTATAAAGATGAAATAGCTTTACGGTATGCTCAATTTATTCGAGGGAAAATGTATGGAAAAGATGTACGTGAGAGTATAACAAGATTTAATCTTTGGCTAGACGTGAGAATTAATTCTGTTGAGGCTAAAGGAAACCAAATTATTAGAGAGTATCAACAAATACAAAAAGAATTGGAAGATTTTAGAGAACAATTTGAGTTAATAGTATCTGGCACAACCATTGATGGGGAAGTTAAATTGTCTCGTCATTCCGTTTTTACAGGTAAAACTTTTGATTCTTTAAAAGCAAGATTGGATTTTATGGAAGCTGAACATTATCTCATTAAGATTGGAGAAATCAATAAAACAAGAACATTGATTGATAATGATTTCTCTAAAAATCATACAGTAACAAAAATCGACGAGGTTGATGTTTCTTTAAAAGTAAATCCAATTATTATTGCTACAGTAGATGACAATAAGCAAGATAGATTTAAATTAAGAAAGGTAGGTGTCATTTAATGGGAGTACCTAAAGTTATTTTAATGAGTACTAATGATGATGGCACCAAAGAGCAAGTTTATCCAGTTACTGACATTAATGCTATAGAGGGATTGGCAGAAGTTTTACAAAGTAACGAAGCTAAATTAGGTGTAACCTCAATTAATGGCCAAACAGGCGATGTCATTCTACCAGTATTAACTCAAAGTGATTACGCCAGAATAATGGCAATGGTTACTGCTTTTGAAGATGGAGAAATTGGTGGAGGAACTGGAAATATTATATTTGAAAGGGTTGACGAAGTATGACAGATATCGTATCGATAAAAGAAAATGGTTTGCAGGTCTTTCCTCAAACACATCAAAAAGCAGTTGTAGGGTTAACAGAATTAATAGATGAAAAGTTAGTTTCTGCAGGAACAGGATCTGTTACTTCTGTTAATGGAAAAACAGGAGTAGTTACACTAAATGCGGCTGATATTGGAGCAATACCTAAAGATACACCTATTCCCACATATCTTAAGGCAACTCAGACAACTGATGGTCTCATGAGTAAAGAAGATAAAAAGAAATTAGATGAATTACCTAAGATTACATTTACGAAAGTGGGGACTGTTTAGTATGGCAGATATTGTTAGGTTAGAAGAGAATGGTGTGACAAAATACATTGAAACACATGCTCAGGCAGTATCAGGATTATTAGAATTTATCAATAATAAATCTCAGGAAACAGTTATTCTATATGATGGAATCTCTACTGCTAAAGGTATTTATTTTGATGAGACACAAAACTACAATTTAGATCCTAATAGAGAATTACTAGCTTTAACAATTGTTTTCTCAAGATATGCAGTAGGAGAAGGTGTTAGAAACTATTCTTTTTCTCCAGTAGTAATCCCTGGAGACATTGTTAGAGAATTTCAAAAAGTATCACCAGCTTCTACAAGACACACATTCCAATGGGGAGTAGCATCAACTAATCAAAGTTTTAAAGAAATTGAATTCACTAAAAGTGGATTTGGTGGTAGTGCAAGAAATAAAGAAACAATTGCTAATGGTCCAGATAATCGTGTGATGGTTGCTAGATATATCAGTGCCACATACAAAAACAAATAGGAAGGGATAAAGATGAAACAATTTGTACAGTTAAATTATGAAGGCTACATTAGTGGTTGGTTTGATTCTAAAGATTTTGCTACATGTATTGAAGTGACAGCAAATCCAACACACGTTGGTTTACTAGATTGTGTCAAAGTTGCTAATGGTGTAACGATTTTAGATGAAGTAAAACAAAAAGAATTACTACAAGAAAAAGGCTCGCCAACTGAAATGGAACAACTAAAACTGGAAAACATAAAACTGAAAGAAATATTAGAAAATACTAAAGAAGATGTCACTAATACTCAAGTAGCTTTAACAGAAGTGTTCGAATTAATTGAAACTCTAATTTAAAAAAGGGATATAAGGTGAAATGGTTCAAGCTTATGTAAGTTTAGCTCAAAAGGGATTGAAGAAAATTGAAGAGGTTCCGAAAAAAATCAGAGAGGAGATTCAAGCTACCTTGGACTCAGAAATTCAAGAATAGAGTAGTTTTATTTTTACTTAGAAAGGATGTGAAAGTAATGGCCGTTGTTTATGTAACTTTAATTGTTAAAGGTAAAAAGACTTTAGATCAAGTACCATCTTCTTTAAAAGTCGAAGTAACTGAAATGTTGAAAGATTTAGAAGTCGAAGTCTAGCAAACGCTAGGCTTTTTGTTTTGGCTAAATTTATAGGAAGGTGGTAAAAATGCGAATGGAAAGTTTTTTTAGAGTGATAAGTCTATTTTTAGGTGGATTAGTTGGACTGTTATTTGGAGGGAAGAGTGTGGTACTGGGTGTTTTATTAGGATTTACAATTGCTGATTACATTACTGGTTTAATCGCTGGAGGAAGTACAGTTGGCTTATCAAGTAAAGTTGGATTTAGAGGGATTCGTAAGAAGGTTACAATTTTCATTATTGTAGCAGTAGCTCACGGTGTGGATATTGTATTAGGCTCAAATGACATGTTTAGAGATGCAGCTGTATTCTTTTACATCGCTAATGAAGTGATTTCAATATTAGAGAATGCTTCAAGAATGAATGTGTTAGTACCTAATAAATTTCAGGAAGCAATTAAGAGTTTATTGATAATGTCAGAAGAAAATAAAGAAGATTAGCTCTCATTAATTTGAGGACTATATTTTTGTAAATAATTTGGAGGACGTATAGATGAGAAATAAACAAAATTTTTTAGATGATGCAGAAAAAGTTATTAAGTCAGAATTTAAGGAGGAGTTAAACGTAGTTGAAGATGCAGCTCACACTATGAATCAAACCGGAATAGCTACTTATATTATTCCTAAAGACTTTACAAACACAAGTGAAGATGAACTCTTTTTATTTGAAGTAAAAAAAAGACCTAAAACAGATTATCCAGATGAAGAGATTGAAGATTACTTTTATATCGGGAGAGGTGAGTAATTATGTTGAAATTCAAAGACGCCAGTGATTTTAAAGGCAGAAATGTTGAAGAAAATCTTTATAACATTAAACTAAATTCTGATAGACTATCCGATTCAAGTGATATTATTTTATCAATTCACTTTAATGGGTTTAATGAAAAAGCAACAGGAACAGAAACATGGAGTTATTTAGGAGATAGTATTAGTAAGCCAATTGCTCAAAAACTCAGTAGAGAAATAGCCTCTGCACAAGGAATTGTAGATAGAGGACAAAAATCGACTACTAACTTATATGTTGTTAGTCAAACTAAAGCACATATGATTTTAATTGAAGTTTGTTTTTTGGATAACTACACTGAGATTAACAACTATATAAAAAATAAAAATAAAGTAATCAATGCTATTCTTAAAGTATGTGAGTCATATCCTCAATACAATTTTACAGCAACTCATGGCGGACATTATGGTCTAGGAATGATGGATCCAGGAGTTTCACGTCATGGATTTAAAGAAGCAGTGTTAGCTCAAGAAATAAATCAAGCATTACTTAAGAACAAGAAGATTCATACCAATCCATCTAAACCAGCACCAACTGCAAAACCACAAGAAAAAAATTATTATCAATCAGGACACTATTTTGAAGCTTTACAAGATTTAAAAACTTATAATAAAACTTTTTCAAAAGTCGATAAAACTTGGTTATTTAAGAAAGGCACTAGGTTTGCGGTACGCGAAATTATTAAAATGCCAAATGGAGCAACCCACGCTCAAGTAGCTGGTTTAGGTAACACTTATGTAACTTTAAGTAAAAAACACGTAAAACCACAATAATTAAGCGTATGTTAAAAACGAGTCTATAAAATGACTCCGTTCATGAAAAAAGACCCCACCAGTTTTGCTTGCTAGTGGGGTTGCTTTATTACAATTGATATGTACGTAACTTTTTTAATTAAAAATAAAACTTGATAATTATTACGTATATTCACATTGAAACTAAAAAAATATGAATATGAAAGAGTGATAATCGATGTCTGAAGAAATTAGAGTTTTACAGTTGTACAACAAGTTAGAAATGCTTTTAGAAAAAACTAACATCGTTTTGTTACCAGAAGAAAATATCATTATTGCAGAAAATAAAGGGAAATTAGAATATGCTATAGAAAATAATGTTAATCTTAAACAAGACGATTTAAATAAGTTAGAAAAGTTTTGCGTCGGATTAAGCCGAGAAATAGGTGATGCATTATCTGAAATGTTAAAATTATTAAAATAAATGTAAAAAGTACCCATTCTAAAAAATAGTTTGGGTATGTCTTTTATTTAAAATAGCATTAACTGATTCTCATTACAGTTAAATTTTTCAAGCGCAACATAATCACTCCTGATATTTAACCAATATCGCCAAGTATCTTCACCAATAGCTTCAACAGCGCTCTGACCAAACTCATCTAACTGTTTAGTAAATTCATCATGCGAGATCAATTCACTCTTAAAATCATCTAGTAACTCATTAAACAAACTTTTATAGAATTCATAATTCAAAACCTACACCTCATAACATTTCTCAAAATCGTATAAATATCGAATTGGACCTGTTTCATTTTTTGAAGGAGCTCCAACCTTAATATCAAATTTAAAATAGACCATTCTTCCTGTTTTTGAATATTGAGGGAGGAGAACAAAGTAATCTTTTCTAGTTTTTATCATCTCTATTAACATTTTGTTCATTCCATCAATAAATTCAATATCAGTATTAAAGTGCTTAACATAAGCTTCTTTAAATTTTTCTGAGTAAGGGTAGAATATTGATGAGGTTATACTAGGGACTTCAACAATACTTTGTCCTGAAAAATGAGTCATGCTAAACACCTAACAGCAAATTCTTTCTCAAACGATGTAGGATTTTTGATAAACATTTTTTCAACAACTAATTGTTTTCTACTATTATATCTACCGTAAATAGCAACCTTAGTTTTACCTTCATCTAGAAATAGGAGAGAGTTACATAAATTCTTATCGCTACATATACAATTAATTCTTTTATCATTAGTTAAAATGGTGAATCTGACTAGCATTTGAGGGTAATACGATAACATTCTGATTTTGTCAATAATTCCACTAGGATTATTTTGCATAGTAATCACTCCGTTTGTTTTGTTGAATCAATTATACAAACGTACGTTCGTGTTAGTCAAGCGAACAAGTGCTTAAAAAGTATTAAGATTAGTTTTCAAAATAGTTATCTTCTATTATAGATTTTTAGTTTGTAAATAAAAACTAACAAAATACTGACGAAAATCATTATTTTTTATTGAATTTCTGATAAAAGAATCATTCAAAACGTTATGATATCAATGGTATACAGTATCATAATAGTTTTATATCTTGGTAGGTGGCTGTAGTAGAGGTCTAAGTTCATTATTTAATGGTCTTAGGCTTTTTTTGCTTTCTAAAAAAGTTTTTAGAAAGCAAAAACACAGGTAGACAAGCTACCTGTGTTAACTAATTATAGTTTTTTTACAAATTCTGATTTTAATTTCATTGCTCCAAAACCATCAATTTTACAATCAATGTTATGATCGCTATCAACTAAACGAATGTTTTTTACTTTAGTTCCTTGTTTAATCGGGTTACTAGCGCCTTTAACTTTTAAGTCTTTAATAACAGTTACGCTATCACCATCTTGTAAAATGTTCCCATTAGAATCTTTGACAACAAAAGCATCTGTTGATTCCGTTGATTCTTCTTGAGACCATTCGTGTCCACATTCAGGACAAACAAAGAGACCTCGGTCTTCGTAAGTATAAGTTGATTCGCAATTTGGACAATTAGGTAATGTAGTCATAGTTAAGCTCCTTTTGTTATTTTCATAGCTAGTTTACCCTACTTTTTATAAAAAAGGAAGTTTATTCAAGAGGAAAGTTTTGATTATTAAGTATCGGTAAGAAAAACTATGATATAATAATCTCTAAAAGATTTTAAAACATGTTTGGAATTTGTAAAGAATCATGTATAATGATAGGTGCAAATTTAAAAATAGACGTTAAGGAGGACGACTTTTTGACTAATCAAGACAATGAATTTAACGAAAATGATAAGAGTCCAAAATCGGGTAAAGATTTTAAGGATTACGTGTTAAATTCTCTCCATGAAGAACCACGTGAAGATTCAATTGAAGCGGACGTTCAAAGTGAAGTTAATAATGAGTCTGAGGAACCAATAAAAAGTGAGACAAGATCAAATAGAGAAAATTCTGATAAATATACTAATAGAAAAAAAGAAAATAACATGGTGAAGAAAATCGTTATTATTGTTTCAGTAGCCTTGATTGCCACGATAACAGTAGCAGGTTTTTCATTCTATAGTTATTTTAAATCAAGTTTAAAACCATTAAACCCTAAAGATGATAAATTAGTACAGGTTCAAATTCCAATAGGTAGTTCAAGCAAACAAATTGGCCAAGTACTTGAAAAAGAAAAAATCATTAAAAGTGGTTTGGTGTTCTCATACTACGTAAAAATGAATAATTTGACAGACTTTCAAGCAGGTTATTATCAAATGTCACCAAATATGAC
Source organism: Candidatus Vagococcus giribetii (assembly GCF_017316185.1). Classification (GTDB taxonomy): domain Bacteria; phylum Bacillota; class Bacilli; order Lactobacillales; family Vagococcaceae; genus Vagococcus; species Vagococcus giribetii. The sequence goes on from NZ_JAFLVX010000038.1 coordinate 17,944, forward strand.
TTTAGATGATATTACTAAAAACTTGCAAGCAGGAGGAACAGCTGAACCGGAAGCCTTAGCAGATGCTAAGATAACTATTCCAGAAGGCTATTCAATTGATCAAATTGCAGAGTTATTTGAAAAAGAAGCTGGCGTTAAGCAGGAAGATTTCTTAAAATTAATGAATGACGAAGCCTTCTTCAACGAAATGGTTGAGAAATACCCTAAATTATTAACAAGTGCTAAAGAAGCCAAAGATGTTCGATACCGTTTTGAAGGGTATCTATATCCAGCGACTTATAACTATTATAAAGATAAAGACTTAAAAGATATCGTAGAGCAAATGATCGTTAAAATGGATCAAGTGATGACGCCATATTACGACGCGATTGAGACGAAGAAATTATCCGTACAAGAAGTTTTAAGTTTAGCTTCGTTAGTTGAAAAAGAAGGTGTCTCTGAAGCGGACAGAAGAAAGATAGCTCAAGTGTTCTTCAACCGTTTGGCAATTGATATGCCAATTCAGTCAGATATTTCTATTCTTTATGCCATGGATGAGCACAAGGTTCATTTATCTAATAAGGATACACAAATTGATTCACCTTACAATCTGTACATTAACAAAGGACCAGGACCAGGGCCTTTCAATAACCCGAGTGAGGAAGCTATTGCAGCTGTCATGAATCCTGATCCAAATGATTTCATTTATTTCTTAGCAGATGTGTCAACTGGTAAAGTTTATTATGCGAAAACTTACGAAGAACATCTAGCTTTGAAAAAAGAATATATTGATGATAAAAATTAGAAGCAGTGAAAACGTTCATAAAAAATAAACTTTTAATGTTTACTTTTTATCTGTAACGTGGTAATCTGTTTGTTATATTGACAGTGAAAAGCTTTTCCAAGACATTTTGGGAAAGCTATTCATTTGTGAAACAACTTAGTAATGTTTTAAGGAGACGTGCGTCAATTATGGAAAAAGTATATCCAATGACTTTAGAAGGTAAAGAAAAATTAGAACAAGAACTTGAAGAATTAAAAACGGTTAAACGTAAAGAAATCGTTGAACGTATAAAAATCGCTCGTAGTTTTGGTGATTTATCAGAGAACTCTGAGTATGAGTCAGCTAAAGATGAGCAAGCTTTTGTTGAAGGAAGAATTACAACATTAGAGAACATGATTCGTTTTGCTCAAATCATTGATAACAATAACGTATCAAAAGATGAAGTATCAATTGGTAGAACAGTGACATTCATCGAGTTACCTGATGGTGACGAAGAAGAGTACACAATTGTTGGTAGTGCTGAAGCAGATCCTTTCTCAGGAAAAATTTCAAACGATTCACCAATAGCTAAAGCGCTAATTGGTCGTAAATTAAACGATACAGTTGTTATTAGTACTCCAGGTGGAGATATGGAAGTTAGAATCGAAAAAATCTCATAAAAACAAAAAGTTATGCTTATACTTAGCATAACTTTTTGTTTTCAAATTAGGACTAAAGTCCTAGAAGATTTTCCTTCTTTTGTGCTTTTAATAAATTCTATATTATAGGTATACTATAGTTAATATTGTAATAGAAAAGGAGCAGGTTCTTATGGAAAGCTCATGGAGATTTTTTATCATTACCGAGTTATTGTTACTGATTTGGGCTGCGTACCTTTTATTAGGTAATGTCCCTATCTTGTTATTTATGATTTTTGCTATTATTAATTTTGTCTACTCAATGAAAAAAGTTCATAAAACATCATTTAATCACTTTCAAAAGTTCGCTAGTTTGTTTGTGATTATCCTATGTTTACTTAGCACACCCGTTGTGTGGTTAATGCTTGTTTTAGCTGTGTTGTTTATTGGTCTTAAAGGAATTGAAGTGTCTGGGATTGAATTGTTTAACAATGCGCCTTGGCGAAAAAAACAAATTAAAATGGTGAAAACAGTTGCTAGTGAACCTAAATCAGGTCGTCGTTTTTCACGTCCATGGATTGGAAATCAACGCTTTGGTAATGATACTTATGAATGGAACGACATCAATATGTCGATTATTTCAGGAGATACTATTATTGATTTAGGTAATACGTTGTTACCTAAAGATGATAATGTGGTGATTGTTCGAAAAGGATTTGGAAAAACAAGGTTAATTGTACCGACAGGTATTGGAATTATGTTAGAACACTCAGCAATGATTGGTGAAGCAAGCTTTGAAGGTGAGCATTATCAACTTAAAAATGAGTCAATCAAGGTTTATAGTGATGACTACGACGAGTCTGCTCGTAAACTGAAGATTATTACGAATACGATTCTAGGTGATTTAGAGGTGATTCGTATATGAGGTCAAAAATAGGACGTCCTTTAACATTTTTCTACACTTTTTTAATGACTTTTCTTATTTTAACATTGACCTTGTATACTTATTTTTATGCGAAAAATCAGCACAAGTGGATGTTAGAGCTTGTTAACACCCGCATGTTCAGGATACCTTTACTTGTGTATATTATTGTGATTTCAATAGCTGTTAGTGGATTAGTTATGGGATTACTTTATATTTATAACCGAAGAACATTTAGTAAAATTGAAGAAAAAATGCAGCTTCTTGCTATAGGTAAGTACGATCACCCAGTTTTACAAGAAACGCTTGAAGCCAATATGGATGAGAGTTTGCTATCTGATTTAGATGCAGATATTACTACTGTAAAAGATAAGATGATTACGATGTCTAAAGAATTACAAGAGTTGAATAGTTCACCCAAAATGGTAGAAGGTGAATCTAAGGAAGAGCTGATCAAAGAGGAGCGTCAACGTCTTGCAAGAGAGCTACATGACTCAGTGAGTCAACAGTTGTTTGCTGCAACGATGATGTTATCAGCCTTAAATGAAGGTGTCTCTGAATTAGATGTTCCAGAAGTGGTTGAAAAACAAGTTCAAATGATTACGAACATCATTAATACCTCTCAATCAGAAATGAGAGCGTTACTACTTCATTTGAGACCGATTAATTTAGAGTCGAAAAGTCTGAAGCAAGGGATAGAGATGTTATTAAACGAACTTCAAACGAAAATTAATATTGAATTAATTTGGGATGTAGAAGATGTTAAACTGCCTAGCTCAGTGGAAGATAATTTATTTAGGATTGTTCAAGAATTACTATCTAACACACTAAGACATGCTAAAGCAAATTCTTTAGAAGTTTATTTGAAAAAAATTGATAAAACTGTTTTACTTAGAGTAGTTGATGATGGTAAGGGTTTCAATATGGATGACAAAAAAGTGGGTAGTTATGGTTTAAACAACATGAAAGAACGAGCTTCTGGTATGGGAGGAACTTGCCGAATTGTTAGCTTTGTAGGACAAGGAACAAGTATTGAAATAAAAGTACCAGTGATAGAGGAGAGTGAAATAGATGATTAAAACCTTGTTAGTAGATGATCATGAGATGGTAAGATTGGGTGTTTCATCCTATTTGATGATACAACCAGATATCGAAGTAGTTGGTGAAGCAGAGAATGGATTAGAAGGATACGAAAAAGCATTAGACTTAAGACCTGATGTCATTTTAATGGACCTTGTTATGGACGTTATGGACGGCATTGAGTCCACTAAAAAAATACTATCAGAGTGGCCAGAAGCAAGAATCATTATTGTCACTAGTTTTATTGATGATGAAAAAGTTTATCCAGCAATTGAAGCTGGAGCCGCCGGTTATTTATTAAAAACGTCATCTGCAAAAGACATCGCTAATGCGATTCGTTCAGCACATCAAGGCGAGAAAGTATTAGAGCCAGAAGTTACTAGCAAAATGATGGAGAAATTATCAAAAGCAAAAGAACATGTATTACACGAAGATTTAACAAATCGTGAGAAAGAAATCTTGTTATTAATTTCTGAAGGAAAGAGCAACCAAGAAATTGCAGATGATTTATTTATCACACTAAAAACAGTAAAGACCCATGTATCTAACATTCTGTCTAAATTAGATGTAGACGACCGAACACAAGCAGCGATTTATGCGTTTAAACATGGTATAGTAAAGTAGCGTAAAACAACGAATTAAGAGGAGACGATATAGCATGCGAAAATCATTCGCAATCATTGGATTAGGTAGATTTGGTGGCAGTGTCTGCCAAGAATTGATTAAATCAGATCAAGAGGTTTTAGCGATAGATAGTTGTGAGGATCGAGTAAATGAGTACATGAATATAGCAACTCATGCTGTAGTAGCAAATGCTCAAGATGAAGCAACTCTACGTTCTTTAGGTCTTAGAAATTTTGATCATGTGATTGTGGCTATTGGTGAAGATATTCAAGCGAGTATTTTAGTTACCTTAATGGCAAAAGAAATGGGTGTACCTAAAATTACAGCGAAAGCTCAAAATGAGTATCATGCCCGTGTGCTAGACAAAGTTGGAGCAGATATTGTGGTCCATCCAGAACGTGATATGGGAATTCGCTTAGGCCATAAGTTAACATCTAACAACATGTTAGACTTTATTGAGTTATCTGAAAATTACTCTCTTGCAGAAGTTATGGTAACCAATCGTAAATTTTATAATCGCACAATCGAAGAAATTAATTTTAGAAAACATTTTAATTTAACGATTGTGGCCATTCGTCGTGAGAAAAACGAATTAATCGTTTCACCTCCAGCAGACCAGATGATTATTGAGAACGATATTCTTTTAGTTGTTGGTCAAAATGATGATGTGGATTATTTAGATGAAAAAATGAACAAATAGCATTGAGCAAAAAGCTCTTTGCTTTTTTTTGATTGTGTTACAATAACTCTGTATTAAAGATGTGGAGGGGATTTAATGGAATTAACAATAACACCAGAAGCACTTGCTTGGTTCAAAGAAGAGCTATTACTTGAAAAAGGTGATAGTGTCAGAATTTTTGGTAAATACGGAGGAGCAACTAACGTCCATGTTGGTTTTTCAACAGGGATTGAAGTGACGACACCTCATCAAGAATCTCTTTCAAAAGAATTTGAAGGTATACGCTTTTTTACAGAACAAGGAGATGACTGGTTCTTTTCAGATTATGACTTAACCGTTTCTCTTAATGATGTAACTAAAGAACCTACATACACGTATAACTAAAAAAGTCACTTTCTCATTGAGAAAGTGACTCAGACTGTAGACAAAGTA
>NZ_JAFLVX010000039.1 GCF_017316185.1 Candidatus Vagococcus giribetii
ATTGTATCGCCTTCTGCTACGAACCATTTTACGATTTCGCCTTCTGCAATACCTTCACCAATATCTGGTAATTTAAATTTAAAAGCCATCTAGTATTCTCTCCTTCTATCTTGTTAAAAGCGTCTAATTAGAATGCGTTAATTTCCTTAACTTTAGCTTCGATATCAGATGCATTTGGTAACCATGCATTTTCTGCCATACCGAATGGGAAAATAGTGTCTGGTGCTGAAACGCGACCAATTGGAGCTTCTAATGAAAGAACGGCTCTTTCTGAAATCTCTGAAACAACTTGTGCACCAACACCAGCTTGTTTTTGAGCTTCTTGAACAACTACAACACGTCCTGTTTTTTCAACAGAAGCGATAATTGTTTCAACATCTAAAGGAGCTACAGTACGTAAGTCGATAATTTCAACTGAGATACCTTCTTTTTCTAAGTTATCTGCTGCTTTAATTGCTTCACGAACCATTGCACCGTAAGTAATGATAGAAACGTCAGATCCAGCGCGTGTTACTGCTGCTTTATCTAAAGGAACAGTGTAAGCTTCATCTGGAACTTCCTCACGGAATGAACGGTATAATTTCATGTGTTCTAAGAAAACAACTGGGTCGTTGTCACGGATAGATGAAATTAATAATCCTTTAGCATCATATGGATTACTTGGGATTACCACACGGATACCAGGAGATTGAGCAATCAATCCTTCTAAGTTATCAGCATGTAATTCAGGTGTATGCACACCACCACCAAATGGGGCACGGATTGTGATTGGCATTGTTCTTGTTCCACTCATGCGGTAACGAGTACGAGCCATTTGAGCAACGATTTCATCCATTACTTCAAATACAAATCCAAAGAATTGGATTTCTGGAACTGGACGGAAACCTTCTAATGCTAAACCAAAAGCTAAACCACCAATTGCTGATTCTGCTAAAGGAGCATCAAATACACGGTCTGCGCCGAATTTTGCTTGTAAGCCTTCAGTGGCACGGAAAACCCCACCGTTGTTACCTACGTCTTCACCAAATACTACTACATCTTGGTTTGCTTCAAGTTCTAAAGCTAGAGCATCTGTAATTGCTTGAATCATTGTTTTTTGTGCCATGATTTATTTCGACTCCTTTGCTTCGTAAATATCAATTTGTTCTTGAATGCTTTGTGGAGCTACTTCGAACATATTTTTTAAGAAATCTGATACTTTTTGTTTTGGAGCTAAGTCAGTTGCTTTGATAGCTTCTTTGATTTCTTCTTTAGTTTGTTCAATAACAGCTTCTTCTTTTTCTTCTGACCATAAACCTTTTTCAGTTAAGTAAGTACGGAAACGGTTCAATGGATCTTTTGCTGCCCACTCATCTTCAGTTTCTTGTGAACGATATCTTGTTGGATCATCACCTGATAATGTATGTGGACCATAACGGTAAGTTAATGTTTCAATTAATACAGGACCATTTCCTGCTACTGCCCAATCACGAGCTGCTTTTGTTACTTGGTAAACTGCTAAAGCATCCATACCATCTACTTGAACACTTGGAATACCAGCTGCAAGACCTTTTTGAGCCAATGTAAATGCTGCAGTTTGTAATTCACGAGGTGTTGAGATTGCGTAACCATTGTTTTGGATGAAGAATACAGCGTTTGCTTTCATTGCTCCAGCAAAGTTAATTCCTTCATAGAAGTCCCCTTGTGAAGAACCGCCATCACCAGTATATGTAAATGCTACGTTTGGTTTGTTGCGTTTTTTAAGTCCTAAAGCAACACCTGCTGCTTGAACATATTGTGCACCAATAATAATTTGTGGTGGAAGTGCTTTTAAGTCTTCTGGGTATTCGTTACCTGCTGCATGACCTTTTGACCAAAGGAAAGCTTCTTTTAATGGTAAACCATGTTGAATTAATTGTGGTACATCACGGTAACCTGGTAATAATACGTCTTCTTTCTCCATTGCGAAGTGACTTGCTAATTGACTTGCTTCTTGTCCAGCTGTTGGAGCATAGAAACCTAAACGTCCTTGACGGTTTAATGCTGTTGAACGTTGGTCAAGTACACGAGACCATACCATTCTACTCATTAATTCTACTAATTCATCATCAGATAAATCTGGTAATAAATCTTCGTTTACTACTTTTCCGTTCACATCTAATACTTGAACAGTTTGGAAGTTCTCGTTGACACTTTCCAGAAACGCTGCAAAATCAAGTGGGTTTACTTTTTTCTTAGCCATACTGTTGCACAATCCTCTCTTATTACAATTTCATTTTGTTCTCAAACAGAAAGAAAAACTGTATCATTTTCTTTTCGTTTCAACACCTATAAGTTACCACGAGAAAATAAGTATTGCAAGCAATTAACTCAAGTTTTTCAAGCATAAAACAAGGTAATATCCTTGTTATGGTAAATAGTGATGATTTTCACTTTACATTTCACCTACGAAAAACAAACATCTTCTCTTTAACATCTCTCTGTATCAGTCTGTGACACGTATTAACAGATACTGTTATACATCAACTTTCAGAAAACACACTAATCCTACAATAATTAACTATTTAACTTGTTTTAGCCTTTACTGATTCTGTTTTAAATAAGGTGAAGATAATAAAAAAGAGGTGTCTCAACTTAAAAATTGAAACAGCCTCTCTTTTAATATTAGTTTTTAAAACCTAATTCTCTTTATCATTGTGAAAAAAATAATTTGAACTAAATCCAATGATGGTACTTCTTGATGTACTTATTCTTTATTAGTTGAACTAATACCATGTAGGAAAAAATAATGATAATCAGCCACATCCAGTAGTTACTTGGAAGCACTGCAAAGTCAAAAGCATCTCTTAACGGCTCTACTAAAACAATCATCAGCCCTGTAAGTATAGCTAATAGGCTCATGATCACCATTGGAGCACTTGCCCTACTTTGTAAGAATGGAACTTTCTCTGTTCGAATCATATAAACGACTAAGGTTTGACTACAAAGTCCAACTAAAAACCAACCTGTCTGGAACAGCGCTTGTTGTTCAACTGTGTTGGCTCCAATAACAAACCACATAACACCAAATGCAAGAATATCAAAAATACTACTAATAGGGCCAATTGAAACAGTGAACCTGAATAAATTTTCTCTATCAAACTTCACAGGCTTCATTATTTGGCTCTCGTCTACATTATCCCAAGGCATAGCTAGTTGAGAAATATCATAAACAAGGTTCTGTACTAAGAGTTGGATAGATAGCATAGGTAAGAATGGTAAAAACGCACTAGCCACCAGTACAGAAAAAACATTCCCAAAATTTGAACTAATCGTAATCATAATATATTTCATCATGTTCTTAAATACTTTTCGCCCTTCAATGACACCATCTTCTAAAACAGTCAAACTTTTTTCTAGTAAGATAATCGAGCTAGCCTCTTTTGTGATATCAGCTGCTGTATCAACAGATATTCCCACATCTGCGGTTCGTAAAGCAGGGGCATCATTAATACCGTCTCCCATAAAACCAACTGTATTCCCTTGTTTTTGTAAAGTTTGAATGATTCTTGCCTTTTGCATTGGATTAAGTTTTGCAAACAGATTGGTTTCATTAACAGCTAATTCAAACTCATCTTCGGTCATTTTGTCCAAATCTGCTCCGATATAAGCTTTATCAACTTCTATCCCTACATCTCCACAAACTTTTCTTGAAACAATCTCATTATCTCCAGTCAATACTTTCACTATTACACCGTGATGATGAAGTGATGAAATAGCTGTGACAGCTGATTGTTTGGCAGGATCTAGAAAGCCTACAAATCCAGCAAGAATCATATCGCTCTCATCTGAAACCGTGTAAGTAGCATCAGTATGGACATCTTTTTTATAAGCAACCGTGATTACCCGCATTCCTTGCTCATTCATTTTACGGTTAACATCATTCATCTGAATCAATAACTCCTCTGATAGAGGAAGTATTTCGCCATCAATTTCCACATAAGAGCAAACTGTAGCCATCTCTTCGACAGCACCTTTTGTAATCATCAATTGGTGCTCGCCCTTTGTTAACGCAACTGTTAAACGTCTTCTTGAAAAATCAAAGGGAATTTCATCGATTTTCTCAACATTATCATGTGTATTTCTTTCAGGATGAGTTTCATAATAATTAATAATGGCGTGATCCATTAAATTTTTCCAACCTGTTTGATAGTTGGAATTTAGAAAGGCTAAATCTAACACTTTGGGATCATCATCACCTAAAGGACTAACATGTTCCACTAAAACAACTCTATCCTCTGTAATTGTCCCTGTCTTATCCGTACACAAAACATTCATGGCACCTAAGTTTTGAATCGCATTTAATTCTTTAACAATCACTTTTTTCTTAGCTAGAGTTTGAGACCCTTTAGCTAAGTTGCTTGTCACAATCATTGGTAACATTTCAGGTGTTAGTCCAACTGCTACTGCAATAGCAAAAAAGAAGGCTTGGGTCCAGTCGCCTTTTATTAAGCCATTTATCAAAAAGACCACTGGGAATAATACCATTACCATACGCAACAGTAATTTACTAATATGATTTAAATCGCGATCAAAGTTAGTCAGGTCCCTTTTACCACTTGCTTGTTTAGCAATATCACCAAAGAATGTTTGTTGGCCTGTTTTAAGAATGATTGCTTCACCTTGACCACTCAATACATCCGTTCCCATAAAAATAAGGTTAGACAAATCAATAGCTGAAGAATCATCTATTTCTAATGTTTCTTGTTTACTTGTTTCATATTTTTCAATCGGCATCGACTCTCCTGTTAGAGAGGATTGATTGACAAATAAGTCCTTTGTCCAAATTAAGACACTGTCAGCAGGTATCATATCTCCGGCAGATAAATAAACCACATCTCCTGGAACAATCTCCTCCATGGGACGTTCTTTGACCTCGCCTTCTCTTTTAACAGCACACGTATGTTTAACTAAATCTTGAAGGGCTAGTGACTCTTGTTGTGCTTTAAAATCTTGGATAAACCGAATGACCGCACTAACTATAATCATAGTTCCCATAACAATAACTGCTTCGTAATCTTTTGTTAATGCTGACACAACTAAAAGTCCCACTAATACATAAATAAAAGGATCCATGAAAGATTTTATTAAGACTGAGTACCAGGGATCTGGTTTTTTCACATCTACTTTGTTTTCACCAAATTCTTCGAGCCTCTGCTCAGCATCTTCATAAGTCAAACCATTTGTTGAAGTCCTAAACTCCATCATCAATTCTCTTTCAGACAAACGAGAGTATTTCCGCAACTCTTGATCTTTATTCACAGTTGACAACCCTTTTTTCAACAATACCACCCCATATTTTATTTTTTAACATAATAAAAAAACCAATAGTAACCACGTATTTCGAATTAATTCATTATTAAAGTATAAATAATAATATATAAGACAATCTCCCTTCTATACAACTGTAACTGGTTCAATCTTCAAAATCAAATTTCTTCGAGTGATTCTTTTTAAATGTTACGAATATTCTAGTATAAACAGAATCGTCTTGTAGTATAATCAGATTAACACTAATTCACTGGAGGCTCTTATGGTAAAAAAAGTTCTAACTATTAATCATTCCAATTCAAAAGCAACAACAGGTATTCAAAAAGACATTCAAGTCTTCCAACAAAATGGTGTTTTCGGTTTTACGACGATTGTATCGATTCACACACAATACGAATCATTTGAGGTATCAAATCAAGTCATAGAAGAGCAATTAGAATCTGTCTTCCAAGACGGACCGATGGACGCGATTAAAGTAACTGAAGATTTAAATGAAGCAGGCATTAACTCTTTAAACGCCTTTTTAAAAGCATCCCCAGAGCAGTCTGTTATTCTTGAAACCTCTTTAGAGAGTTTATCTCTCTTTACAGAAACACTCCATCAAATTCAAGGAATTGTTATTACAACACCAAATAAAGAATTATTCTTTAATGAAGCAAGTGAGTTGTTGACCGAGCTAAGTAACACTTATCAAGTTGACTTCTTTATCCCTTACTTTAAAGAAGAATATTATTACCTAACAATAAAAAATCATGACTTTTTATCTATTAAAGCTGAAACAACTAATTCATTCTCAGCTTACTTAACTAGTCAATACGCCAAAAATAAAAGACAAGCCAAGGATTAACCCTCTGGCTTGTCTTTTTCAATTATCTTCGTTACTTTAAATGCTGTTGCGTTTTCTGCTGATAATTTTTTATCAGATAAATCAAATAAAATGTGCTCTTCTTCAGGTTTATTTGGGTCTGTTACAATCACAAGGCGACTGAGTCCATTTCTTTTCATGTGCTCAATTTGCGCTGTACGTTCTAATTCTTTTGTATCAAAGTTAGAAGCAATGGCATTTCCTAAATTAAAAAAGACTGTTTCTTCCATAATAAACACTCCCTTGATTTATTTACTTCTATTATATCATCTACTATCCAAATCGAGTAGAGGAAAAAG
>NZ_JAFLVX010000004.1 GCF_017316185.1 Candidatus Vagococcus giribetii
ACTTTGTCTACAGTCTGAGACAGTCTATATATACTAGACTGTCTTTCTACTAAACACCTTTATTTGATATTAGTTTACCATTTTCTAACTAGCAGTAACCTGCCCTTGTAAGGCATACATTTCTGCATAGTACTTGCCTAGTTTTAGTAGACTCTCATGATTGCCTTGCTCTTTGATTTCACCATTATCAAGAACTAAAATTTGATTGGCATTTTGAATAGTTGATAAACGGTGCGCCACAATAAAAGTGGTACGTCCTTCCTTAACAACTTCCATCGCATGTTGAATGATTTCCTCTGTCTCTGTATCAATGTGAGACGTTGCTTCATCTAAAATCAAAATTTTAGGATCACTAGCCAAGGTTCTAGCAAAAGCAATTAACTGTCTTTCTCCTGATGAGAAAGCCTGTCCCTTTTCTACTACAGGTTCGTGAATACCTAAAGGAAGTTTATCCATTAAACTTTTCCCGCCTACTTTTTCTAAAGCCTCAATCACCATATCATCTGTAATACGAGGATCATTCATACTCACATTAGTCGCTACAGTCCCACTAAATAAGTAAGGTTCTTGTAACACAATCCCCATGTGGTCTCTAATACTTTCTCGGTTAAACTCAGAAAGCCTTTGTCCATCAATTTGGACTTCACCTTGTTGTGGGTCATAAAAACGGAAAAGTAAATTAATAATCGAACTTTTCCCTGATCCTGTATGTCCTACTAACCCAATGGTCTCACCTTTGTCTGCTGAAAAATTAATATGTTTTAAGACTGGCACATCTGCTTGATAGCCAAAAGTCACATCTTTAAAAACCACTTTTCCTTGCTTAAAGGTAATTGCTTCTGAACTATCTTTTTCTGCCTCTTCATCTAATAATTCAAAGACGCGCTTACCACCTGATAAAGCTTGTTGTAGAGTAGACATCATGCGCACTAAGTTTAAAATTGGATCAAACAAGCGAGAAATATAGTTAATAATCACGTAAATCGTCCCAATCGAAAAACCTAGCAGCCCGTCTACGTATTGGGTTCCTAAAAACATCAAAACAGCTAACATAACTAAATTTTTAATAAACGTTGAAAAGTCCCAAGAAAGAATCCCGTCTAACTTAATTGATTTGATACGCGTATCTAACCAGGTTTGATTGGTTTCTTCAAATTCTTTCAACATGTTATCTTGTTGATGATATAGCTGAACAATTGACACACCTTGCACAATTTCAGCTGTATGGCTATTCAACTCACTGACTGTTTCTCGCCACTTTTGGTTAATCGGTGCTGCTAGTTTAATGTAGCCCCATTGCCAAATCGCAAAGAAGGGCAATAGAACCAATAAGCCAATACCGATAGTTGGACTCACTAAGAAAAGAGCCACGTAAATGGCAATAACCATTAAGATGTTGATAATCACAATATTGCTAAAATTGAGATAAAAGTTAGTCCGTAACAATTCCACATCATTGACAATACGAGCTGATATTTTTCCTGCTGGTTTATCATCAAAATAAGATATTGGTAGTTGTTGCATATGCTCAAATGTTTCATCTCTCAAGCGTTTACTCACACCATTTGATGCATAAGCTAATAAGAGATAACTTAAATACCCACACACACTACTGAATAGGGTAATCAGCATAAATACACCAAATTTTTGCAGCAAGAGCCCAAAATCAACGGTTTGATTTTGGCTCATTTGTAAAGACACATAATCAATCATCTCTTTACCAATCATAGGTGCATAAATGGCACTCATGGCTGACATAAAAGATAGCAAAATACCTAACGTGTATCTTCCTTTTTCATATTTAAAATAGGTCATTAATCGTGTGAAAGTCTTCATGCCTATTTCACCTCCATTTGTTGGGTCATGTATTGGTCGTAATACCACCCTTTTTGATTCAATAATTCTTCTGGCGTCCCAGCTTCTACGACAAGACCATTTTCAAGAACCAATACATTATCAGCTTCTGCAACCGCAGATAAACGGTGCGTCACAATAATATTGGTTTTGTCATGACGAATCTCGCGAATATTATCAATAATCGCTCGCTCTGTTTTAGCATCAACTGCCGACAAACTATCATCTAAGACTAATAAATCTGGTTCTCTAATCAAAGCTCTTGCAATAGAAACCCGTTGTTTTTGTCCGCCTGAAATGGAAACTCCTTTTTCGCCAATCAAGGTTTCTAAGCCCTCTGTCATACGTGTTAAGTCTTTTGAAAAGTCTGCTGATTCAATGGCTGATGCCATTAACTCCTCTGTTGCTAAATCATTTCCAAAGCGTATATTATGCCCCACTGTTTTTGAAAACAGAATATGCTCTTGAGGCACATAACCAATCAATCCTTCTAAAGAAGACACATCGTAATCTTGGATTAAGCGACCATTAATCCGAATTGCCCCTGAATCATTCACTGGGTATTGTCGCAGTAATTGTCTAACTAGAGTTGTTTTACCACTTCCGGTTTTACCGACAATCCCTAAAGTTTCCCCTCTTTTTAAAGTAAAGTCGACTTTCTTTAAAATCACAGATTCACTTGTTGGGTAATTAAACACATAATCTTGAAACTCAATTTGTTCAATGGTTTCAATAGGAGATGCTCCTTCTTTTTCCAGATCATCATCAGCTTCAAGTAACTCTTGGATTTTTCTAAAAGAAACATTTCCTTGTTGATACACAAGAACTATATCTGATAGGCCCCAAACAGCTCCACTTAACATACCTAAGTAAATCTGGAAGGCAATTAGTTGCCCTAAACTCATTTGACCTTGACTCACCAAGTAGCCACTGTAAGTTAAACCAATACCTGTACTTAAGCCTGTTAGTAGCTTAGCCACTTGACCAATAGCCCCATTATATACGACTAAATTATTCGCTTTTTCTAGAACTTCTCCAGTTCTTTTTTGGAAGCGTGTTTGTTCTAATTCTTTCTTTCCATACGCACGCATCACCCTGACACCGTCTACCATCTCTAAAACTTCATTACTTAGTTTTGCTACAGTATCACGGTTATCTTCATACAAGACATCGATTTTTCGCCATAGTTTGAAAACAATAAAACCAAATAGAATTAGTGGCAACACACTTACGACAGAAGCTTTCCATGACGTTGTCACAATCATGATGGTTAAAATACTCACTGTCCACGTGATATTTGAGACAATTAACATAAAGCCATAGCCAATCGTGTCTCCCAAATAATCAATATCACTTGTCATGCGTGTCATTAAATCTCCTGAGCGAAAACGCTCATAAAAAGGCGTTCTCAAGTGCAAGAGTTTTTTGTATACTTCTCGCCTTAACTCCGACTGATACTTAAAAGATTGTCCAAATAAAGACACAACCCAAATCACGTCTACCACATAGATACAAATAATACTGACCAAAAAGATTCCTAAGTTTAGCCATAAAGATTCTTTGTTTAGTGTTTGATCTACAATGGCATCAATAAAGCGTTGAATCATTAAGTTTGGCACTAAGGTCAAACCAGATGACACTATGGCAAATACCGTTACTACAGTATAAGTAACCGGATGTTTTTTAATATAAGTCCAAAACGTTTTTAACATAAAATTTATTCCTCACCTTCTAAAACAAGGCCACTCCTTTTTTTAATGCCTTGTTTGTTCTGTAAAAAAGCGCACAAAAATACCCATAACACATAGAACCTAACTGCTCTACATATTATGGGTATGGTTCATTTAGATTAAGACAGAGTTCGCTAAAAAAAGTTCAAGCTAATTTATCATCTAACAAATACCAAATAAGGAGTCAATTGATTCATCGATTTTCTATTCACATTGTTTAAGTTCATTAAGTTAATAGTTAACATGAGTCATTCTCCTTTCTTTCGTTTTGTTGTGCTCGCTTTTTACTTAACAAATTCAATTTACTATAAACAAATTAAATTGTAAAGAACTTTTTTAACATTTTTTTAATCAATGATTAATTTTTATGTTCTATAGCCACTTCAAATCGTTTTAGCAAGTCTTGAAGTTCCCTATCTAGAAGGTCATCATTACTGGCATCTCTCTTTAAAAAAACATTAGGACTTTTCCCCATATCCATTAATTTAACAGGGATTAGTTTTCCTTCAACTAACTCCAAAGTCAGCTGAGGATTAACACTTGTTGTGCCACATCCATCTGGTTTTAAATAAGCTATTTCAATTTGGCCTAAGTCATTTTCTCTGATTCGGTAATACCCATCAAATAAATAGGTTTTTTCTGGTCCAATGTGAGTCATTAATCTTTCTAATCGCTCTTGCATTTGCTATCAACTCCTGATTATTATCCCTTAACCAATCTTTTTAATGCTTTCTCGCTTAATCAATTGAGGTGGAATCACTACTTTAAGCGGGTAAGGTAGTGGCTTTTCAATAGAACGTTTTAACATGGTAATAGCTACTTCCACTAAATAATCAATTTGCAAGCGAATTGTTGTCAACGCTGGTATTAAGAACTCCGCAGACGCCAAATCATTAAACCCAATCAAACTAATATCATCAGGTATTTTAAGACCTAACTCATGAGCTGCTTTGTAACATCCAACTGCCATAGAGTCATTCGCAATAAAAATAGCTGTTGGTGCTTTATCTAAAGTCATTAGCTCTTTAAACAAATCATAGCCTGCTTGAGGGGTGTATTCTCCAAGGGTTACCCACTCTGGGTTTAATAAAGACAAACTAGATAGCTTTTCTTCAAAGACAACTTGACGAGCGTCTTTCTCACCCGGAGTATCCATGCCTCCAATAAAACCGATATCTCTATGCCCATTTTCTAATAAACAAGTCACAGCCTTGTTAGTTCCTAGTCTAGAATCCATCAAAACAGAGCTAAAGCTATCACTTTCTCTAAAAGTATCCATGAAAATAACTGGTTTACGTGTTTTCTTTAACCAATTAATATCAGCTTCTGAAAAGCTTCCTAAACAAAGAATCCCTTCAACTTTATTTAACAACTCTTTAGATGAATGCTCTCCTACCATCTCAATCTGAATCCCATTGAGTGTTGTATATTTCTCTACAGCTACTCGAACAGCTAAATAATAAACATCTTCTAATTCTTCCTCTACTGAATACGTGCTAAAAAAACCAATCACAGATTGTTTACTTTTACGTTTTTTAGCATTTGGTGATTCATATTCTAATTCTTCTGCCGCTTCAAAAACACGCTTTTTAGTTTCGTTTGGCACATTTAAAGACGTGTCATAATTTAACACACGAGACACAGTGGCTGGTGAAACTTCTGCAATGTCTGCAATATCTTTAATGGTTGGATTTTTTTTCTTAGTCATATTCGCGCCTTCCTTTAACAGGTACCCTAAATTCTAATTCTACAATCAATATGCCAACAAAAATTAACACTGCTCCAATTAACATATTGAAAGAAATCTCTTCACCTAAAATTATAACCGAACTTAACATACCAAAAAAGGCTTCTGTTGATAAAATTATCGCTGCTTCAGAACTTGTGGTGTATTTTTGAGATACTGTTTGAATAAAGTAAGCCAGTAAGGTACTAATTAACCCTAAGTAAAGGACTGGCATAATACCTGCTGCTTTAACTGTAGGAAGTTCGCCACCTGTGATAAAAAGAGTTGCCCAAGAAAGCGCTGCGGCACTTCCCATTTGCAGCAACATGAGGGCCCATGTTTCTTCCTGATCAATAAACAAATCCGTAACAAAAATTTGTAAAGCAAAAAACAAGGCGCAAATAAGTGTCAACATATCTCCAACATTAAAGCCTCCAAAAGAACCAGCTAAAGATAGAAAAGAAATACCTATTAGCGTGACAAAACTCCCTACAATACTTTTTATCGGTAATTTTTTCTTCAACAATAAAAAGCCTAAGAAAGGAACAATCACAACATTAACCGCTGTTAAAAAGGCATTTTTTGAAGGTGTCGTGTACTGCAAGCCCACTGTTTGAAATGCAAAGGCAAAGAATAAAAACACGCCTAGTAACGAACCCTTTTGAATCGTTTTACGAGAGAGTTCTTTAAGTCGTTTCAAGTTAATAACTAATAGCACTAAGAAAGCCAAGGTAAAACGCATAGCAAGAGTTTGATAAGCTGAATAACTTTCTAAAGCTAGCGAACTAGCAACAAATCCAGATCCCCAGATAATAGCAACAATCGTCAGTCCAATTTTTCCACCATATTTAGTCATTTCTAGTCATTCCTAACACATAATCTCTTAGTAACACAAAAACACTTGAAGTCCAAGTAAACGACAAATCATCGTTTCCACTTCCTGTTTCTGGGTTGTAATTTTCCGCCATACCACCAACTTCACCTAGTTGACAATATTTTTTCGCAATTCGTAAAGCTGCTTCTTCATCTCCACTTCTTTTAAGGGCGTCAAAGAAAATAAACGTCTCTGGAGCCCAGATTGGACCTAGCCAATAACCATCTGTTTGGTACAAAGGACTACTTGCTGCTTCTGTTCGCAGACCAAAAGGACTTTCAAAACGATCTACTAACTGATTTAATATTCCTTGAGTCACTTTTTTCGGTAAGCGATACGCAATAACTAAAGGTAGTTGTAAGATTAAACTATCAAATTGATCAATGACTTGATCTGTCCGTAAAGATTTTGCGATAAATTGACCTCTTTCTTCGTCATATAATTCAGTTAGTAATCTCTGGGTTAATTCATCTGCTTGTTTTTTCCATGAATCACTTTCTTCCAAATGGCCTAGCTCCTTAGCCCAACCACTTAACACATCAAGTTGTTGAATCAAGTAACTAGTCAAATCAGGGGCTACCACTGGCAAACCTTCATGGAAGATACTGGCATTGTCCCAACCAGAGTCATTTCCGTGAGTGTAAAAAGGTAAACTACCTTCTTTTACTCGGTCTTGTAACCAAAACTTAGTGGTTTTGACAATGCTTTGATAAATCACTTCTAGACGAGACGTTTCACTAAAATACGCCGATTGATTTATTAATAATTGATACGCCCAAGCATGAATTGGTGGTTTCACACAGTTGTACGATCTAAACTTATCATTGATAAAATCAGGATAAACGCCTGTTTCATGTTGGTGTTTAACAAAAATAAGAAACTGATTATAAGCAAGTTCTTCTGAGACTTTGGCCACACCTAAGGCATTAAAACAGTTGTCCCAACTCCAAATGTTTTGCATCCAATTTTTTGACATGTATATTGATTCACCACTAAGTAAACCATCTTCTCTAACAATACTTGACCACAAAATATAAGTAGCTAAATCAAAGCCTTTATCATAAGCTTGATATCCGCCAAAAGAATGACGCCATTCTTTAAATTCTTCAGTCACTTCAGCTAACTCCTCTGAAAAATCTTTTTCAAAAGGAATCACATTTGGTGCGACCACAGTATAATTGGTTAGTAGCATTTCTTGATGATGACCTAATTCAATCGTAATAAATTCATTGCCTACTCTGTACCAGGGTGCTATTACGTTAGCGTCTGTTGTTGAGAAGTCTAGTTGGAATTTCGTTTCTTTTTTATAAGAGATATACTCAAAACGGGTATCCGTTAACTGATTTAGCGTGTCATATCTCACCTTATCCGCTTTTAACGTAACTGCTAGTCCATGATTTTTAAATCTTAACTGCTGCATTGTTGGTAACATCATTTCTAAAAATTGCTCTGTTCCTTTTTTTCTAATACTAAGAAGTGTCTCGTTTACCTCAATGTCATAATGACGAAGAAATTCTTCTGAAAAAATATCAGAAGAACCGTCGATTAGTACTTCAAAAAGAGTGCTTGGTGACTCATCGCCACCATGCACATCTCTAATAAATACTTTTTTCTCTTGTTTTAAATATGACACAGCAAAATAAGAACCTCGTCTAGAAAAAGGAATTTCCCTAATATCTAGTTTCATCATTTGCGCTCCTATTCAATTACTAATTTAATCTGTAAGTCAAAGTCTTCAAACTTCGCTTTGTTTTCCTCATACTGCTCTTGTCCACAACTGTTACTACCTAAACCTGAGTGAAGGGCATCGATTGTGATAAACGTGTCACCACCACGAGTCAACTCATCTGTGTGACGTGCTTTTTCTAAAGCATCTCTAGAATAATCATGAGCTGTAAACGTCACTGGTTGTTCAAACTCAAAACGAATTTTTTCGCCTTCTTTAGAGATTAACTCACTCCACTTCACTTGTGTTCTTGCCCCATTTTCTTGTGGGAACACGTAATCTGTGTGCATGTCCCTTACTTCTTTGTCAAAAACGCCCATATAGCTAGCCGCAAAGCTATCACAATAGCTTTCTCCTGGTCCGTTACCGTACCAAGTCACTGCTTCAAAAGCTTTATCCACTACTACATCAAAACCAACTCGAGGTAACATCTCTGGTACGTTATCCCCTCTTAGTTTCGTGCGACCTGCTATTGAAATGTCTACTGCTCCGTCATTTGTGAAGCAGTAAGTTTGAGTCATATGATAGCCCCAGTTTTGGTTCACTGAACTAGCATATTGTCCTACTGTCACTATAACTCTAGACTCTTCTTCCACAAGATCAAACTGCTCTAATTGCTCAGTCACTTGATGCAAGAAATATTTTTCTTTCCAATCTTCTACTTTGTACATATCGTTATCAATTGGTGCTCGCCATAAAGTAAAGTCTAAGCCTGATTTTATGAGTTCTTTTCCATCTTTTGTCACAGATACTAACTTCCCTGTAATTTCATTAAAGGTATAGATTGTCACTCCAGATGTCACAATCACCAATGGAAATTCTTTTCTAACTTCAAGAGTGGTTACTTCTTTTTCTGACGACACTTCTACTATTTCTTGAAGTAAAAATTGATTATGAGATATCTCAATCTCACCAATATGCATCATGTCTTTTTTAAATTGGGTGTTTAGATACACATCTGATTTGCCAACAACTTCAGGCAACACAAGGTCAATCTCTTTTGTCTCATGAGGCTTGATAGACGATAATGTTAGTGTTCCCTCTACTAATACGTCTCTAGCTGAAACAACTTGATATGTCATTGTGATACCTTCTAAATCAGCAAAGTCATATAAATTCTTCAATGTGAGCTTGCTAGCTTTAAAGCTCACTTCAAGAGGAGCGATGATTTGTTTGTATTCTGCCATAGCTGGTGATGGTGTTCGATTTGGCATAAGTAAACCATCGATACAGAAGTTGCTATTGTTTGGCGTATCCCCATAATCACCACCATAAAAGTATGTTACTTGACCATTTCTTTCTTCCTTAATTCCGTGATCATACCATTCCCAGATAAAACCACCTTGCAGACGGTCGTATTTTCGCATAACTTCTTGGTACTCTCTTAGACCACCAGGACCATTTCCCATAGCGTGTCCATACTCACAATGAATATGAGGTTTTTGTCCTTCTGTGTCGCGACCAATCTTAATCAAGTTTTCTAAACGTGAGTACATCGTTGAATACACATCACTATAAGCCACTTGTCGATCTCCTTCGTAATGAATAGGACGAGAATCTAATGCGCGAATAGCTTGATACATATCTGCAAAGTTTTGTCCTGAACCTGATTCATTTCCTAAAGACCATAAAATGATTGAAGGGTGGTTACGGTCACGTTGAACCATACGTACACCTCGATCTACATAAGCTTTTGACCAGTTTGAGTTATCACTAATCCAGTTATAATCTCCTGTATTTTCAAATCCATGACATTCTAAGTCCGCTTCATCAATCACGTATAAGCCGTACTTATCACATAAATCATAGAATTCTTTTTTACTTGGGTAGTGAGACGTTCTCACTGCGTTCATGTTGTGCTCTTTCATCAAACGAATATCTTCTTCCATGACTTCAAGAGTAGTCATCATGCCGCCTGTTGGCATGAAATCATGACGGTTAACACCATTAATAAAGATGGTTTCGCCATTTACTTTAAGTTGATTATCTTTCATTTCAACAGTTCTAAATCCAACTTTAAAAGGAATGTACTCAACTCCCTTTTCACTCGTCACTTCTAAAATCAACGTGTAAAGGAAAGGTGTTTCTGCATTCCATTTATTAGGAGACGCAACTAAGGTTTCACTTACGTTATCTTCAAAGTCATTGATGACAAGAAGTTCTTTATCTCCTTCATACAAAATCCCTTTAACAGATAGATTTTCTGTATTTTTGAGACGTACTCCTAAGGTAAAATCAGTATAAGTCTCGTCAGCTAAGGTTTCGATGTGAACATCTGTCACATCTTGTTCTGATACCTCAAATAAACTGACATCTCTAAAAATACCTGATAGCCACCACATATCTTGGTCTTCCATATATGTGCCATCAGACCATTTCAATACTTTCACAACAATATCATTGGTTTCTTTTAATAAGGGTGTAATGTCAAAAGTTGTTTCCAAACGACTACCTTTATTTGAGCCAACAAATTCACCATTTAAATAGCATTCATAATAAGAACTTACACCTTCAAATAACAAGTGAACTTGTTTGCCTTCTTGCGTGTCGTAAGAAAACTCACGGTAATAGACTCCTGTTGGGTTTTCTGTTGGAACAAAGGGTGGATTAATCGGGAATGGATACAACACATCAGTGTAGTGCATCGCATCATACCCTTGTGTTTGCCAAGTTGATGGCACAGGAATCGTTTCTTTTTCCTTAAGCCCTTTTACTAGAGTTTCTATGTTATCTGTCACAAGCTCTGGATAAGGATACAACTCAAAATGCCACTCACCATTTAAGCTTAAAAAGCCATTTTTTTCATTATTCTCGTTATCAAAAGCTTTCTCCAAAGACGAAAAGCGATTGAATGATGTTGCTGGAGCTAACTTATTGTCACCTAAAAAGTTAGGATTCTCCCATTTTTTCATTTGTCTCATTGATAAAAACCTACTTTCACTTTTCTTATTTAACAGCGCCACTCACACCTTCTATGATGTACTTTTGTGCAAAGAAGAAGGCAATTACTGGCGGAATAATCATTAAAATCGTAATACACATAATAGGAATGATATTCAGATCATTCACTCCTTTAAAAGAAGCTAATCCTAAAGCAAGTGTGTATTTACTTCTGTCTTGCAAGAAGATTAATGGCCCAAGGTAGTCATTCCATACAGTCAACATGTTTAAAATCCCAATTAAAAATAAAGGTGCTCTCATAATAGGGAAGAAAATTTTCGCATAGATTTGGAAGTCATTTGCTCCATCAATACGCGCCGCATTTTCAATATCAGTTGGGATGTTCATCAAGAACTGTCTCAACAAGAAAATGTAATAGGGTGACCCAAAAAAGGCCGGCACAATTAAAGGTTTCAAGGTATTAATCCAATTGATCTTGTTGAATAACATGTATTGAGGAATCATTGTCACGTCCCAAGGGAGCATCATAGATGCTAATAGCAACATAAATAAAAAGTTCTTAAATTTGAAATCGTATCGAGCAAACCCAAAAGCGATTAAGGAACAAGAAATCACTTGCCCAATCGTTGTTAAGCCTGTTACCAGTAAGGAGTTTTTAAAGTAAACGCCAAAAGGTTGAGAGTTCCATGCATCAGCAAAGTTTTTCCACTGGGCAGATCGAGGAACAAAAGTCGGTGGATAACTATTAACTTCAGCGGGTGATTTTAACGCTGTTACTAACATCCACAAGAAAGGAGCCATGAAATAAGCTGAGAACAAGATTAGGCAAAGATAAGTTAATGTTTTTTGACTTTTAGATAATTTCATATTAATTCTTCTCCTTTTTCTTGCTCATCTTAGATTTTTTCTTTTTCTTTTGGCCCTTTACTTCTGCTTCATAGAATACCCAAGCATCAGATGATTTAAAGATAATAGCTGTTAAAAGTAAAATCACAATAAACATAATCCAAGCATTCGCACTAGCATAACCTAGACGTTGGTGCTTGAAGGCATTCTCGAACACATAGAGTCCGTAGAAATAGGTGGACTTAAGAGGTCCTCCTTTGGTTAACAAGATGACCAAGGTCAACTGCTGGAGGGCGGTTATCGTTGATGTGATTAAGTTAAATAAAATAGTTGGTGTGATGATTGGTATCGTAATTGAGAAAAATTGTCTCACAGGAGATGCCCCATCAATCACAGCTGCCTCATAGTAGTCTTGAGGGATACTCTTAATGTTGGTGTAGAAAATAAGCATCATAGAACCCACACCCCAAGCACTGGCAATAACAACAGCAATAATCGCCCACTTAGGATCTACTAACCACTGTGGTCCATCAATTCCTACTAGTTTTAGTAAGTAGTTTAGAATCCCATATTTAGTGTTGAAAATCCAACCCCAAATAATAGAAATCGCCACACCAGAAATAACTGAAGGAATGTAAAAAATCGTTCTAAAAATTTTAACACCCTTCACATGTTGCGTAAGTAACATAGCTAAAATTAACGCAATAATCATATTCAATGGAACAAAGATCAAGGCAAATTTAAAAGTTAACCCTAGTGATTTATAAAATTGCGGGTCTTTAGTAAACATGTGAATATAGTTTTGTAGCCCAATAAAGACCGGCTCTCTTGTGACAGGCCAATCATGTAAACTCATAAATAAGGAGAAGATTAAAGGCCCTAAGGTAAAGGCTAGAAAACCAATAATCCATGGAGAAATAAACAAATAAGGAGCCCATTTTTTAAAATCTCGTTTCTTTTTAGGTCGTATCTTTTGTTGCACTTCCACTTTTTCAACCTCCAATAGTTTAAAGAGCAGTGACATATTCTCCCACTACTCTAGTTTTGACTTATTTATATTTGTTTGTTACTTCTTTTAACACATCTTTTGGATTTTCCAATGTACTTGGGTTAAAGATTCTTTCAAATGATAAGGATAAGTCAGATGAAATATCACTCCAGTTTTCAGCTTTAAATGAACTTGGTGTGTAAGCTTCACTCTTTTGTAACATCTTGTAGAAAACACCTTTAAACTCGTCGTTTTCTAAATCATGTTTTTTAACAACTGACTTAAGTACTGGTAATTCATACTCTAAACGGTACTCATTGGCTGCTTCATTCGTCCAGTATTTAACAAATTCAAATGCTGCTTCTTTGTTTTTTGAGTCTTTAGAAATCGCTAAACCAGATGAACTTAAGATACTTGCTCCTTCATTTCCGTTACGACTAGGTACTTCGGCAATCCCGTAATTAATGCCTGCTTCTTTAAATGATTTCAATCCCCAAGCTCCATAAGTAAACATACCAACTTTCCCTGATTCCATATCAGTTTGTCCACTTTCTTCTGTTGCAATTGCTGAGCCATCTTTCAACATTTTTTGGAAGCTATCAAACACTTCAATTGTTGCTGGGCTATCAAGAGCTCCTTGTAACTTCCCTTTGTCATCAGTAAAGCTTCCTTTATTTCCCCAAGCATACATTTCAAAATCATATGGATCTGGTTTACCAGGGAAAGCATAACCCACATCACCTGTTTCTTTATCTGTTAATTTAGCTGCAGTTTTTTGAAGATCATCCCAAGTCCAACCTTCTTTAGGGTATTCAACTTTTTTCTGATCAAACAAATCTTTGTTGTAATACACTGCATGAGTGGTAAAACCAATAGGAATACCAAATGTTTTACCATCTACTGAGTTATAGTTCCAAAGCGTTTCATAGAAGTTATCTTTATAGTCTGCGCCTTCTTTTTCAATCAAACCATCTAAAGGTTCTAACGCATCTTTGTAATGTGGGAAATTCCACATGTACATTACATCAGGTGCATCTCCCGCACCAATCCCTGCAGAAATTTTTGTATCGTATTCGCCACCATAAGCTTCTAGGGTGACATTAATTTTATCTTGAGAAGCATTGAAATCATCGACTAACTTTTGTTGATTGTCTAAATCTTTTTCACTGTCCCATGTGGAGAAGCGAATATTGACTTTACCATCATCTTTACCAGCTTTTTTCTCACCACTAGAACAACCTGTGATAAACAAACCAGCAAGTAACAAACCTGACACTAACAACAAACTTTTTCTTTTCATGTTAAATCTCCTCTTTAGTTATTTTTACTAATGATACGATACTATTTAGTAAATGTAAACGTTTTATAAATATAATTTACTAAAGTTTTAGTTAATAAGCTTTAAATCATGGCTTTGTAGAAAATTATTTTATAAAATAGATAGTTTATTTGTAACTAAAAGTTTGATAATAATTAATCGAAATGTTGATATAGTAATATTTACCTTAATTAATTCACCAACTTGTTTTTTGATTATTCTATTTAGTAAACACAAAAAATAAGCCCTTACCTCTAAAATAACGATAGCTATTCGTAGAGGTAAGGACTTATTTTATTTACTAAAACTATAAATCAAGTAATTTTATCTTTCTCACATTTTCATGGGCAGATAATTCTTCGATTAATTCATATAAATTGTAGTTCTTAGGAATCTCAATCGTGTATATATTAGTATACACTCGGCGATTATTTAATATCTCAACAGAAACGTTAGTATCTTTGACTTCTACTTTATTTTTCTCAAAATAATCAATAATAAATTCTTTTGTTTCTGCTCGGTGAACATACTTAATCTCTAAATTCTTAATAGATGGCACAACAATCACTTTTTTTAGTAAAGAGAGCGTTGCTTGAATCACTACAAAACCGACAAAAGCGAGTTCGTAATAGCCCATCCCTACTGTTAACCCTAGACAAGCAACGGTCCAAAGAGAAGCGGCGGTTGTTAATCCTGCTACAGAACGTTTTGTCACAATAATTGTTCCGGCGCCTAGAAAACCAATACCACTCACCACTTGGGCAATTAGCCTTGTTTGATCTATTTTAATAGCATTAGCCATATTCGGGTTACTTGCTATTGTATCTAGAGCATCACTATAGATTTGAGCCTGTAACAACGCAATCATTGTGGCTCCTACACAGACTAAAATATGCGTTCGCATACCTGCTGGTCGACTCTTAAACTCACGATCAAATCCAATCGCACCTGACATGACAACTGCTAATAGTAAGCGCTGTCCAATTTCTAAAAAATCCAAACCAACACTTCCCTTCTGATTAGAAGCATAAAAAAACTAACTATAAAATAATTATAGCTAGTTTAAACTAAAAAGGCAATTAGCTCTCAAAACGTCTCATTTAACCACGTCTGTGACAAGACGTCTACCTAATTGACTAAGCGTTTCATTGGTAATCGTATGACTCATCAACGCCACTTCCTCAAAATCATCTAAAACAACTACTTCTTCGCCTACGGAAATTGTCGGCACATTGCCTAAATCAATCAGAATCATATCCATGCAAATACTACCAATTAAGGGTAAGGTATTACCTTGATAACTCACTTGAAAACCTGCCTGGGATAAAGAACGAGAGATACCATCTGCATATCCGATACTCACTACACCAACTAAAGTCCTTTTTGTTAGCTTTGTATCTGTCCCGTAACCTACATAGTCCCCTGCTTGTACATAACGTTTTGAAATTAGTCTGGCTTTTATTTCCATAACAGGACGCAACTCTAACTTTGTTTTCACAGACCCCTTATGACTCAGGTAACCATATAAAATAACACCTGCTCTTACATAATCAAAGGAGCATTCAGGATAATTTAGAATCCCGTAACTACTTTGGATATGAGTGATGCCATAGTCAATTCCTAATTTTTTTAATTCATGAAGTATGTGGCAATACATCTGAAGTTGCTTTTCTGTTCTGATAGCTGCCTCTGTTTCTAGTGAATCTGAAGAACCTAAGTGAGAATAAATCCCTTCAATCCTAAGATATGGTAGTCGGTACAACCTGCTAATATCTGCAATGTCTGGGACCAGTCCCAAACGATGCATGCCTGTATCGACTTGAATATGACATCTAATCTTTATTTTTTGATTATTCAGTAAGCGGCCGTGTTCTTCACTAACAATCGACTGAATTAAGTCATAATATTGTAGTTCCTTGACTCGTCTTGGTTCCGTGTAACCTAAGACTAAAATATCACCTGAAATGAGCGCTTTTCTTAATGCGATTCCTTCGTCAATAGTCGCTACTGCAAAAAAAGTCACTGACTGTTTCTGTAATAACTTTGCATAAGTCACCATATCTGCGCCGTAAGCATTGGCTTTTACCACGGCCATTACCTGAGTTTTTGCTGGAATGACCCTTTTAATTTCTGCCACATTATGACGAAGACTGGATTCAGATAATTCTCTTGTAGCACGCTTATCAAGACATTTAATTTCTGGCCTTTTTTGTCTATAATCACTTACCTTTAAAGCAATCTTACCTAACAAAAAGCTTCCTATCACTACACAAAAGAAATAAACAAAGCTATTAGCTAAGACTACTACACCTTTAGCAAAAAAATGAACGACAATAATCACTAATGGGTGTAATACATATACCCACAACGACAGCTGACTCGCTTGTTTCACTTCTATTCGATGCTGCCACTGAAGTAATAGCAAAAACAAACAATACATCACACCAGGTAAAAATAAATACATACTATCATGCTTAACGCCAACCCCCTCATGTAACACACGACTTTCTATGAGCAGTGCGACCAAAAAGAAAAGCCCTCCACCAATAAGTAGACTAGGAGAAAATTTTCTTTTTTCCCGATGAATAAGCGCACCTAAACATAAAAAAAGAGGTGTGAAAAAAAGACCAGTTCGAGTCATAGACATGACAGAAAATATCATGTCATAAAAAGAGGTTAGTATTTCTGATTGTTGTATCACGTAGTACCAACTATCCCCGCCTAATCCGACTAAATATAAAGCAATACTAATTAAAAAAACGGTTCGGAAATTCACTAGTTTCAACAAACTAACCACAAGAATAAGCCCTATTATTAAACTAGGAAAGTACCACAGATGATAAAATGTCCCTTCAAAAAGAAGTGTTCTTACAAACTCACCCACTGACATCTCTAAAGAAATAGAACCAACCAGAATCGAAAAAGGTAGATATAGTAAGATGACACCTGCATAAACCAAGCTCATTTTTTTAAGAAAAGCTTTCACATGGGTTATCTCTAAGTAACAGAAATGCGTGGATAACTTTCCAATCAAAAAATAACCAGTAGTCATGAAAAAGAATGGTACTGCTACACGAAAGACTGTTAGCGTCAGTAATTCATCTGCCTGAGTAGACAAAGAACTAAAGGGAAAGGTATGAATCCCAATCACCATCACAGAGGCAATTACACGAAATAAATCTATCCCTTTTTTTCTATCCACCATAGAGTTGTCCTCTTGTATCTTCTAAGAAGCTAATATACTCTTCTAAAGCCCAACCTTGGCTCATTATAATATCACTATGAGGCCAACCAACGTATCTAAAATGCCACGGCTCATAGCTGATATGCGTCACTCGTTCTTTACCTTTGGGGTATCTCAAAATAAAACCAAATCGAGACATCTCTTTTAGAAACTTTGCCACAACAACTCCTTCAGCAAAAGAAGGTCTGATGTAGTCATTTGTCAGGTTAGCTAAGCCAAGATCAACAGCTAAACCTAACTCATGTTCACTACAACCTGGTTTAGCCACATATTTTTTAGTAAACAACTCACCTTTTTCTTTTAAGGTCTCATCCCAAATTTCTTGTTGTTTCTCAAACGTACGGAAACCGTCCATTACCACAATCTCATGCTCTAACTCACAACTTCTAATTAACCTGTCTAATTGCTCAGCCACTGTCGATTCAAGATACATCTCCTCTGTGGTAAATGGAGCTTGAGCTAGTCGCATTTGTCGATCAATTTCTTTGATTGGATTGTCCTTATTCACTAAGCGCAAGTAATGAGTGTTCATACGACTCAACTCCTAACTCAATCAACGTTTGAATGATCTCTGTATAATCTAGTCCTACTTCCTTCATCATCATAGGAAAACGGGAATGACTCGTAAACCCTGGCATCGTATTGATTTCATTTAATAAAATCTCATTAGTATCCGTAACGAAAAAATCAATTCGAGATAAACCACGACAACCTAAACCACGGTATAAAATTTCTGCTTGTTCTTTAATCTGGCGTTCTGTTTTAAAATCAATAGAAGCTGGCACCTGAATCTCAGCAGTGATTAATTGATATTTTTCTTCATAATCAAAAAATCCTTGAGCTAAATTAATTTGATCACAGGCTCCAATAGTTAAGGTCTCATTACCTAAGACGCTACAACCAATCTCAACACCTTGAACATTTTTTTGTAAAATTACCTGGTGGTCATATAAAAATGCTTCTGTTATCCCTGTTACTAACTCTTCTTTGTTAGTTGCTTGAGTAATTCCTTTGGAAGAACCTGCTTCATTTGGCTTAACAAAAATCGGAAAGCCATGCGTCTCAATGAATAACTGAATTTCTAAGTTATCCACATCACCTTTATGAACTAATAAACTAGGTGTACTTTTTATTCCTAAGCTTTTTGCAAATTGATGTAGCATCATTTTATTCATTCCTATAGCAGATGCTGTTACGCCACACCCTACAAAAGGAATCTTCATTAGTTCAAACACACCTTGAAGGACTCCATTTTCTCCATCTCCACCGTGAAGCACTGGAAAAATCACATCAACTTGTATAAAACAATTACGTGTTAGATCAAAGAATCCTCGTCCAGTCACATCTAGTTGAAGAGGCACACAACTTGCTTCTAGGTGCCACGTATCTGCTTCAATCAAATCAATGCTTTCTTGATAAAGAAGCCACTCACCTTTTTGAGTAACGCCAATCATTACCACCTCATAAGCTAATTCTTCTAAGCTTCTTAAAACTCCAGCCGTCGATTTTAGCGAGACTTCATACTCTGCAGATGTGCCACCAAACACAACACCTATTTTTTTCATTATCATGACCTCCAGTTAGTTTAATTCTCTTCTTACTAACTACTATAAAGCATTACTATGACTGAGTTTTAAAGTATTTCTTAGCTATCTCTTAACTATTTATGAAGTTTATTTTTTAGATAAAAAAAGGGGCTGTGACATCCTTATATCACAGCCCCATCTTATTTATTTTTTAGGAATTGAATGACCGCCAAATTGATTTCTTAAAGAGGCTATCACTTTTTCACCGTATTTTTCTTGATCCATCGACGCATATCTTGTTAGTAATGACTGGGTAATAACAGGAGCTGATTGCCCTAACTCAAGCATCTCTTCAATTGTCCATTTTCCTTCACCAGAAGAAGGAACTTCACCACTAATCCCTGCCATAGATGGATTTTCTCTTAAGGCATTCTCTGTTAACTCCATTAACCAACTGCGAACCACTGAACCATTATTAAAAATACGAGCGACTTGTTCTAAATCATAATCATAGCGAGAATGATGCAATAGGTTAAATCCTTCACCAATCGCTTGCATCATACCGTATTCAATGCCGTTATGAACCATTTTTAAGTAATGGCCACTCCCAGCTTCACCGCAATACAAATAACCATTTTCAACACATAGATCTTTAAAAATAGGCTCTGCCTTAGCAAAAGTTGCTTCGTCTCCACCGATCATCATACAAGCACCGTCACGTGCTCCACTCATCCCACCAGATGTTCCCACATCTAAAAATGAAATACCTTTTGCTTTTAATAAATGGTAATGATGAATACTATCGGCAAATCTCGAGTTTCCTCCGTCAACTACGATATCTCCTTCTGACAAGTGCTCACTACAAAATGTCATCATGTCTTCGGTAATCTTTCCTGAAGGTAACATCGACCAATACAATGTCTCTTCACCTGACTTCATAGCAACTAACTCTTCTACAGTTTCACTCACAACTGCCCCTAACTGACTGGCTTCTTTTCTAGCCGCCTCATTAATATCAAAACACATCACTTGATACTCTTGATTTCTTAAGTTAGTTACTAAGTTTAAACCCATTTTACCCAAACCAATAATTTTAATGTTCATGTCTTCCCCCAAGGTTTTTAACTATCTAAGTCAGATAATTGTTATTTGTTAACGGAGCCTTCTAGAAAGTTCCGTCCATTCCAAAAGGAATTCTAACACTAATAGATAAAAAACTCAATTGTATCTTATAATTAAGTTTTTTATACTTTTATTTATCTTTTTAAGGTAAAAACAACTTTTAATATTATGATGAACAACCTATCATTGTCTCACTCAGATAGCGCTTCCTATTCTTTTTTGCTTATTAACAAATCTATCTAATTATTCACTCATCTTACCTATTGATTGTCCTTTTATGAAAAAAAAGATATGATAGTCAAAAAAAGGAGTGACTACTATGACATTACAAAAAATACCTGTCACAACAACTAGTGATATCAACACCTTATTTCCAGTTGTAACTGATATTTGGCAGGAAGTTTTTACACCCATTATTGGTGATAAACAAGTTGCATATATGCTTAAAAACTACCAATCTATAGAAAATATTACTAAAGAAATCAAGGAAGGCGCTTCTTATTTTCTTTTAATCCTTGATGACGTTCCTGTTGGCTACACAGCCTATGAAGAAACCGATGACTTTATCTATATCAGTAAATTATATTTAACCTCGACCTTAAGAGGAAAAGGTCTTTCTAGTGATGTGTTTGCTTGGTATGAATCCTTAGCAACAGGTAAAAAACTTCACTTAAACGTGAACCAAGGCAATGCCCTAGCCATTAGCGTCTATGAGCATAAAGGTTTTACTCGTGTAGGTGAACGTTACGTAGATATTGGTGAAGGCTATGTGATGAATGATTATATATACGAGAAAGTCATTGATTAATCCATACCACAAATAAAAGGTTGCCATAGAAGTGCTTTTTTCTAAAGAAGCTACTCCTGTGACAACCTTTATTTTTTTATTTAATTGAACGCTTTAGTGCATAAGCTAATACAGTATCTAACTGATGTTGGTAGTCCTCTAATGAATTAGTTAGTTGCGTGTCAGGTTTCACACCAACATTATGATGTTTTTTGCCACTCGGGAAAGCTACTTTCTTTGCGGTCACTAAAAAAAGGCCGCCTGTTTTTAACGAGAAGACTGCTGGTTGACCAGTAGAGCCTGCTGTAGGAAATCCTATGATGGTGGCTCTACCTGTGTTAGCAAAATTAATAACAAAATTCTCAGCAGATGAATAGGTTAACTCATCTTGTAAAATAGTCACAGGCAACTCCTTTAATAAACCTTTATATGCCTCATAATGCGTCGTTTCTATTCTAGTTTCCAGGTATTGATGTCCTAGCATCTTAACCATTTTAAGTAGCTCGTTATCAGACTCATTTTCCGGTTGGTACTCCTGCGTCATTAAGATCATTCCTGACGCAATGTCGCCACCATCTATTACTTGAGTACTGACTTGTTCCGTCTCAAACTCACCCTCATAAAACGCTTGGGTTATTGCATCTGCTAAGCAAGAGTTACCACCGCCATTGTCTCTCACATCAAAAATCAACTCTTCTGATTCCAAGTACATTGGGACATACTCATAAAATAAAGACACCATTTCCTCTGACATAAAATGTCTCAATTTGACAAGGGCTTTATTCCCCACTTGGTAAATACTAATCGCTTCTTCTTCCAAGAACACACGATAATCCTCACCTAAACTAGCTTGATAAGACTTGTTAAAGGCAGGACGATCAAAAACAAAGGGGATGTTGATTTGTTGTCCATTCTCAAATTCAATCAGAAAAGAGGTGGTTTGAAACAAGAAAGCGTAACTTCCTTGAGCCATCTTCAATGAAAGATTAATAGAATTTCGCCAATAGCGTTTCCCTACTTCATCTAGAAATTCATTAACTGACATCTGATTTATGTCTTTAATTGGCTGATACATAAAGTCTGACCATGGGTGATTTGCTGCATCTATGACAAGCTGGCCTTCAATAGCTCTGAAAGAAACAGGTGAATAAGTTAGTTCAGCCTTAATCTTATCAGGCAAATAGATTAATGTATGCCCATCCTCTAACATCGAGCTGAGTTGTTGTAGTTCTTTATAAAACACGTTAAGAGTTAATCCCTGTTGAACTTTTTCAAGTAAAGAAATAGTCTCTTTCTCCCATTTTTCTATCAGCTCATCTGTCCAATAAGGAAAGACATTTAGTCCCTGATGATAAATCTTCAACACATCTGACAACTGACTAGCTATCATAATAATCCCTTCCTTCTTTTAAAATAAGTATACCTTAAACACAACAAAATGACGCCTCATGTTATAATCAAAGTAAATTTCTTAAGGGGGCTGATTCTAATGGAAAGACTGCATCTTAAGGTCGTTATTGATCGACCTATTGGTTATGTAGATGACTTCAATAATTCTTACCCCATCAACTACGGCTATGTACCTGGTGTCATTGGTGGCGATGGAGAAGAACAAGATGTTTATGTCATCTCTAAAAAAGCCACCACTCCCCTCACTAAATTTGAAGGCAAATTAATCGCCATTATTAAGCGACACGATGACATTGAAACCAAATGGGTAGTGACTTCCTTTGAAGAACATTATTCTGTTGATGAGATTTGGAAAGAAGTGTCTTTTTTAGAACAATACTTTGATTCAGTTGTTGAGTTGGTTGATTAATACTCGTCAATAAAATATCCCGTATCGACTAGCTCTTCTTTGGTTGGTGGAAAAGAAAACTCTTTGTTTATCACATGTATCAACTTAGGAGTATTTCCTTTGTACACAGTGTAATAAGACATCCGATTTGTTTTTATCGAATACCTTATGTAGTAATATCTATCAGGAAGCTCACCTTCGTGGCTTTGAGAGTCATTTTTTTTCAGATCAGATTTAGTTGTGAAGGTCATGACATAAGAATTATCTTTCTTGTTAAATGCTGTTTTTTCGAGGACTATTAATTCGTACTTTGAAATCCTCTTCTCATCATTGAGATAAGATTTCATTTTCACATCTATCACCTTATCTAACAAACTTGGCATCAGTAACAATAAAGAAACAAGGACTAAAACGAGTAACATTTTATGATTTTTTGACATAAAACTCCCCCTTTTCATCTGATTACACTTTTAATTATACGAATAATTGACAAATAATCGTCATTTTGTTACTTATATTTTAGACTCTTTTAGCTTAATTACAACAGCAAGAGTAATGTTTGTTCTTATAAACAACAAATTGTCTTAAATCTATCTTTTTATTAGCCAATTCTTCTTCTTTTTTAGCAAATCTAATGACAAAATAAAAAGACACCCAACGTTATCCGTTGATTGTCTCTTTATCATTATGATAAATGTGTCAATTTTTCATTTAATTTTCGGTAAATATTTTCTCTTATCCAAGGCTCACTTGAGGCTTTTATCCCTTCTTCTAAAGAGAACCATTTTAGTTCACTATTTTCATCTTCTTTTATCTGTAACTCTTCAGTTTCACTAGCTTCAATTAGATAAGTCACATTTAAATGTAGATGAGAAGACACATAACTTCCTTTTTTCATATGACCTTCTACCACTAGTATTTCAATAGAAAAAATAGCGGGACTTAATGCCTTGATATGTGTCAAACCACTTTCTTCTTGTACTTCTTTAAGGGCCACATGAAGCAACTCTTCTTCTCCATCTGCATGACCTCCTAGCCAAGCCCAAGAATCATAAAGGTTATGATAAGCCATTAGCACTTTATCTTTTCTTTCATTAACAACCCAAGCAGAAGCTGTGAAATGATGCGACAAGTTACTTCTTAAAAAAATGTCTGGTTCTTCTTTAAGGAGTTGAATCATTAATTCTTTATCTTTCAATTCTTGTTCATTGAATGCTTTATAATCTATCAATTCCTCTATTAATTGTTGTCTCATGGTTCATTTCCTCCAGTCAGTCTCTTTTTAAGCATAACCTGTTCATTTCAAGATTACTAGAAAAAGCCATCAAATTTTCTCCCTATTTTTTTGAAGAAACTATGGTACAATAGTCAGTAAACTATTCAGAGGAGTTGTTGTATCATGGGGAAAACAATCGTACCAGAAGGCTATCAATCCACTTTAAATGTCTATGACACACAAACAGCAATCGGCTTTATCAAGCGCTGTTTCGAGGAAGCCTTAACAGGAAGTCTTAAATTAAAACGCGTCTCTGCACCTCTTTTTGTCGATGAGCGTTCAGGCTTAAACGATAATTTAAGCGGTAGCGAAAGACCTGTCAAATTTGATGTACCTGCCTTACAAGATAACGGAGAAGTTGTGCATTCTCTTGCTAAATGGAAACGTGTGGCACTTAAACAATATGATTTCCATTCAGGGAACGGGCTATATGCTGATATGAATGCGATTAGACGTGACGAGGAACTAGATAATCTACATTCTATTTATGTGGATCAATGGGACTGGGAGCGTGTGATTACAAAAGATCAACGTAACGAGGAGTACTTGAAAGAAACAGTCCAAGGTTTAGTTAATGCCATGGCAGAAACAGCAAGTCGTTTACGAACAAAATATCCTAGAGTAAATGTTTCAATTGATACTCAGGTTTCTTTTATTACCAGTCAAGAGTTAGCCGATCTTTATCCAACTCTAACCTCTAAAGAACGAGAACATGCTTACGTGAAGGAACATCCAACAACCTTTATCTTACAAATTGGAGATGCCTTGTCTCACGGTGAGCCTCACGACAACCGGGCACCAGATTACGATGATTGGGCGTTAAATGGGGATTTACTCTTTTGGCATGAGCCACTTCAATGTGCTATGGAACTTTCAAGCATGGGGATTCGTGTTGATGACAAGTCTTTACTGGCTCAATTAGAAAAAGCCAATGCCAATGACCGTCTAAGTTTCCCTTATCACCAACAAGTCATTAAAAATGAACTGCCTTTAACTATTGGTGGTGGGATTGGACAGAGCCGTATGTGTATGCTCTTACTCGGAAAAGCTCATATTGGAGAAGTTCAAGTGTCACTTTGGGATGAAGAAACCATTCTTGCCTGTCAAAACAATATTTTCTTACTATAATAGAATCTGTTAGCGACACTAACAACTAACAATCAGAAAGGCTTAATAAAAATGACATATAGAAAAGCAGAAATAAACGATACAGAATTAATCTATCAATTCATTATGGAGTTAGCTGAATACGAAGGCTTAGCAAACGAAGTAACAACAACAATAGACACATTAAAAGAATCTCTATTTGAAAGAAATAGTGCTGAAGTCATTATTGTTGAAGAAGATAACAAAAATATCGGCTTTTGTCTCTATTTTTATAACTTTTCAACATTCTTAGGAAAACCTGGTTTGTATATCGAAGATTTATACATTCGAAAAGAGTACCGCGGTGAAGGACATGGAAAGAAACTATTAGAGCACATGGTTAAACTTGCTAAACAAGAAAATTTAGGTAGAGTCGAATGGTGGTGTCTAGATGAAAATAAACCTTCCATTGACTTTTACAAATCTCAAGGGGCTCAAATGATGGATGAATGGACCGTCTTTAGAATCTCTGTGAATTAACCCTCTATCTTATTTAAAAGAAACAACACCTCATTGAATTCAACAAGGTGTTGTTTCTTTTTAATGATTATGACCTTAATATCATCTGATAGATCATAGAAAGCTCTCATATCTTAATTCTTACATCATCACGTATACCAACACTAAAGGTAAAATTGTGACACCAATTAGAAAGACCCAACCTTGCCATTTAGCAAAGTTAAACGTCATCCCAATGCCCATTCTTTTTTCTACCCAAAAAGAAGGATCCTTAGGATTGAAATAAAACATACCTAATTTCCAATTTTCATCACTGCTACTGGCTACTTTTTGAATGTGGGTTGCTTCATCTGTAACGTCTCCTTCTTTTAGTCGGTCACCAGATTGACCATATCGAAGAGAAAACCATAAAACAAGACCAATAACCAACACAGTAAAGACAATTGATAAAACCATCACGACTTGCGGTGAGATACTTTCAAAAATCATTGAAAATTGAATAGATAAAAAGAGAAGCTGAGTCAAAATAGAGATCACAAAATTTAGTAAAGAAGATTGTTTTCTAAATTTTTTACTTTTAGCTGCTGAAACTTCTGGTTGATTTTGGTCAATTTCTTGTTTAGCAGATAGATACGAGTGATTACTAATCGCCATGACTACAGTAATAAAAACTTGCATCATAGGAAGCATCATCACAGAACCCCATGATTTGGTTGTGACATTACTAGGATTCATCTGAAAGTCCCATTGAGTCACAATCCTCTCTGGCATTTGTTGATAGTTAAGAACTGTAACGATAACTGCAATCAAGACAAAAGCTAAGTTGATTGCTACTAAATAACTTGTAGGGAAGATTAGTTTTTCATTTCTAAAGGATAGATCCACAAGTACTTTTTTATTAGCTACGTGATTAACAGGTAACGTTTTTTTATAATTTTTTAATTGTTGGTGTTTAGATATATAAGTGATTAAAGAAACACCTAGTAAGACAAATAGACTGAATAAACTTAGATAAACTAAACGATCTTCTGAGACAGTAGATTTGAGTAAACTAATCAGGAAAATCCCGCTATTTAGCACTAAACTCAGACCCACATTAAGTAAGAGATAACTTTTTTTCTGACGATTAATGTAGTTATTAGTCTCTTCTGTTGCCTGTATACTTACTCCAAAAGGAATGTCTTTTCTACTAATATAAGGAGTTAGCCCCATTAATAAACCAATCATTATATTAAGGGAACTAATCAAAAATAAACTAATCACGTGGCATCTCTCCTTCTAACTTCGTTTTTGACTTTTTCAATAAATCTAGGATGTCTAGGTCAAAAACCATGGCATCTACGACTAAATTATCAATTTGCTGCATCATAACCTTCAAATAGGCTTCACTGATGTCAGGTGGGGTTTTCTTAGCAATTTCATAGCCTTTTTTTACCTGAATCACAACACCTTCTCCTACTAATTGTTTATATGCTTTATTCACTGTATGAAGATTTATCCCAATGTCACTAGCAAGATTTCTCACGCTAGGTAAAGGCTCTCCAGGAGCAAGTGAACCTAGTGCTATTCCTTTTTTTATTTGACAAACCAATTGAGTATAGATAGGAACTTCACTATCAAAATCAATTTCGATCATCATGCCATCACCTCTTTTTGTTATAGTGAGTATATAACGTTTATTGTTATACGTCAACTATAACAATAAAAAACAAGCAACAACTGATCCACTCAATTGTTGCTTGTTTTTTTAAATCGCTACAGCCTCTACGATTAAGTTAATGTCTTGATTCACACAGGTTTGTAGCGTGATTCTTTCCCCACCTTCTGGATTAATCATCTCATCCATAACATCTTTTCCATCAGAGACACGATACCCATAATCATCTACCTGAAAAACAGAGGACACTCGGTAAGTGGTTACCTGATCTTGACTATCTGCTACTTGAATGTCATTTCCCACTGACACACTAAACAGGACATTGAACGCTCCATAATTGTGACCAATAAAATGTGTGTTACATCCGTCTTGTCCTGATTGATTTGGCATACCTCCCCAAGTTGCCACCATATTAGGATTGCTATCAATCACGCTTTGTCCGTTTGCTTCGCCTGCATTGTTATAAGAAATTACTTGGCCATTTATCAGCATTGTATTAGCTTGAAAGCTATTAGATTCACTTGGAACCTCATTAGCAATAGTTGTATCCTCCACAACATTAGTTGTTTCTGGCATAGTTCTAGTTTCTTGAACAGGCATATCAACTTCTTGATTAACTTCTTCTTGAACAGGTGTTATCACTGAGTTTTCTTTGGGCTCTTCTGCCACTTTAGCAACTGCTTTTGGCTTAGCTTTAACCGTTAAGTGAATAACTTCAGTTGTTTGCTTACCTTGTTTATCTGTTGCTGTCACACTAATATCTGTCGTACCGATTTTTTTGGTATCATAAAACGTAGCAACAACTGGTATTTTTTTCCCAGCTTGATCTAATGCGACAACATTCTCTAACACGTCTATGTTTTCTCCTTGTACAACTTCCCAATCTTTAGTTCCTGATATCACTGGAGACGACACTTTTATCTCCTTCACCTGTGTCATTTCCATTGTTTTCTCTTTAGCAGCTACATCATTTACCGTATCAATCCCATACATTAGTGTTCCGGATACAACTAATGTCAAACCAATACCAACTAACCCAATAATACTTTTTCTTTTCACAAGAATCCCTCCATACGGTGAGATTTTGCCTTTATCGATAAACTTAAAATCTTTTCTATTTGATACATAAATCATACAATAATCGTTCATTTAAACTATATTTTCAAGATTGACAATTCTTTAATATAACAAACACATTTCTCCAAAAACCAATATACATAAGGCTTAATAGACTGTTTTCTAAATTTACACATCATTACGCAAAAGGTATGTTTAAAACAAAAAAGAACTCAGTCTAATGACCAAGTTCTTCACCATTCATAAATAAACTAAACTAATTTGTCTCCTTAATTGGGTATTTAATCCCATTTTTTACCAATTTCTCTGCAATGATTTCATCAACATCAAATCCTAAATTATCTGCCATCATATAAGAGTAAATCAAGACATCCGCAATCTCTTCTTTCAAGTGCTCCCTGTCTAAATTACCTTCTTCTGCTGTTTTCCACTGGTAAATCTCTAATAACTCATTTGCTTCCAGAGATATTGACAATGCCAAATCTTTTTCATTGTGGGCTTTTCGCCAGTTTCTCGCATCACGAAAAGCGTTAATTTTACTCATTGTTTCTTTTGTACTCATTCTAGTCAGTCCTCACATTTATTCTAAACACATACTTTTATTATAAACTCCTTTGACCCATTGGGCATTAATAATCAGCAGTCGTCTAGTAGATTTCTTCTAAAAATAAAAAAGTCCTAGCTTTTGAAGCTAAAGACTAATAATTAGTAAAATACCAATCAGAATAAAAGCGACTCCTCCGATAATATCAAATAATGTGATAACTTTGCCAAATTTAGAGGACCCAACATCTGATGAATCACTTATTTTTATAACGACTAATTGGCAGATCCCCATTAAGATTGTGACGTAGGGAAACACTTTACTATACTGGCTTAACACAATAGAAACTATCCCTAACACTACAATAATGGGCAATAAGTATTTTTTTCTCACTCATCATCACCTCCTAAAAATTTATCTTCATTTGATTCCACTATCTTATATTTTTAATAACTGGTCAAGCCCTAACAAACTAAGTACAAACAAAAAACACCCGATAAAAAAATGTACACACATTTTTTAATCAGATGTTTCTTGTTATAAAGGTAAGGTGACAATTAATTTAAACATATCACCATCAACTTTGATTTCTAGTGCTCCCTCATGTAGAGACACAATCGAATTAATGATAGCAAGTCCCAAGCCTGAGCCTTCTGTATGTCTTGAACTGTCCCCTCGTTTAAATTTCTCAACCAATTCGTCAGCCTCTTCGTTTAATTCATGGCGAGAAATATTTTTCAATTCAATACGAGCAGTTTTCCCCACTTGTTCTAATTTAAGGTAGACCCTTGTTTGAGGCATAGAGTATTTAATCGCATTACCAAACATATTATCAAAGACACGCCACATTCTTTCACCATCAAGAGGCAGCAAAATTCCTGTCTCTGACTTGTTAAATACTACTTTTAATTGGTGGTCTTCAAACTCTTCACTATATTCTGAAACTGACTGTTGTAATAATTGGGTTAAGTTGACTTCTTCCTTCTCTAATACGATCTCGCCATTATTCATTTTAGTCACTTCAAACAAATCATCAATTAAGTGTTTCATTCGTTGGGCTTTTTTATTGATAATGCCAACGTACTCTACTTTTTCATCTTCTGTCATATCTTTTTTAGTTAATAAATCGCCATAAGTAATAATTGATGTTAAGGGAGTTCTTAAATCATGACTAACATTTGTCAGAAGTTCAGCTTTTAACATCTCACTTTGCATGGTATCTTTTTGAGACACTTCAATCAACTGATTAAGTCTAGTTAACTCTTGCGACATTTCATCAAGACTTACTTCCTTAGAAACAGGTTGCTCATATTCTTTTAGCATCTCTTTAGGTTGGTTAAACAATTGAGTCATTTTTTTCATGGTTCTTCTCATCACGATGATTTCTATCACTAACACAATGAATAACGCCACTCCTAAAGCTGTTTTACGTAGACCTCCTGGGTACAGTCCTATGTAGGCAAATACACCAAACAGATTTAAAAACAGTAACATTACTAAAGAAAATAATTTCCAACGAAGAGAAAGACCTTTAAATGATGCCACTCCTTTTTGAGTTAATAAGTACACTAGACTAGATTGACCAATTTCCTTCATGGTTCCTTTGCGGTATTTAGGCATTAACAGTTGCCATAATAATTTCATGGCGATGAAACTAATTATTAGAGCTATTAAACCAATCATAACCGGCGCTACTAACCCTGAGATATTATTGAAACCACCTAAATTATATGGGTAAATCAATCCCCCCGAGACAGCAGCCACAAATCCTAATCCTAAAAACAAGATTAAAGCCACATCAACTGGTACTTTTTTCAACATTTCATAAACGAATGGTGTATTGATGTACATAAACAGTAGAGCACATCCAACTAGCATGAAGACAATCCCTAAATATATTAGCTGACCAAAAAAAGCTTGGCTTTCTTTTTGGTCTTTTAATTGCTTATCTAAAACAGATCCTTTTTTGACCATAAATGACACATTAATAGTGGTCACATCATTTTCAAACAAACCTTTTCGTGTTGCCTCTTCGTCTATGTAAGGATAGATAGAAACAGTTCGTGTTGCTCGTTGTATTTTTCCTGTGCCCTCATTTTTTAGTTTACTATCCACTTCTTCTTTTGAAGAATATTGAGTAAGTCCAGAGACGTTGGTATAAGCTTTCCCTGTCTGCTCATCTTTGAAATAGTATTGATACAAGTTGTCTGCATCTTCTAAATAAGGTTTAATCGCTTTTTCAATTTCTTTTTTGTGCTTGGTTAAATAGTCAGTTTCTTCTGTCAGAATTTTTTCTTTTACCACGTCATCATTAGTAAAGTTATCTAAAATAGCTTTTATCTTTTGATCGCGTTCTTTGACTAATTCCGCTATTCTTTTTTTATCTGTTGTTCCGGCTAATTTTTCTTGGTATTGATTCCTCACATCTTCTACTTGATTCCCTAAACTGCCATATCTTGTTCGGTAGTTTTCAATCTGATTACTCGTCACATCAGTACTTTTTTTCTCTTCTAACTGATTGAGATTTTCCTTGAGGTAGATAGCATCTGTAATCCGTGAATCAAAATAATTGTTAAAACTTTCTACTGTATTAGTTCGGTTAAATGAAACTACTGTTAAATACCAACCACCTAAACAAAATAGCACAGCTAACGCTAACCACATTTTATTTTTCCATTTTATAGCCAATGCCCCACACCACCTTCAAGTATTTTGGTTGTTTAGGGTTGCTTTCTATTTTTTCCCTGATTTTTCTAATATGCACAGATACTGTATTGTCAGAGTTAAAGCTAGGCTCTTCCCATACAGATTCATAAATATCATCAATGGAAAAAACACGCCCAGGATGGGACATTAATAACTCGACAATTTTAAATTCTGTTTTCGTTAAGCTAACTTCTCTTTCATCAACAACCATTGTTTTCGCATGAGTATCAAGTCTCAATCCATTTAATTCAAGTATCCCTTCACTAGCCACCTTATCAAATTCACCTAAGGTAAAATAACGCCTTAACATAGATTTCACTCGTGCTAAAAGCTCCATAGGACTGAATGGTTTAGTTAAATAATCATCTGCTCCTACTTGTAGTCCGCTAATTTTGTCAATATCCTCATTTTTAGCACTTAACATCAAGATGGGCACATTATTTGTTTTTCTGATACTTCTTGTTGCTTGAATCCCATCAAGTCCTGGCATCATAATATCCATAATAATCAAATGAACCTCTTGTTCCTTAATCACTTTTAAAGCTTCTTCACCGTTACTTGCTTCTAATACTTGATACTCATCTTGGGTGAGATAAATCCGAATGCCTTCTCTAATTTCTTTATCATCATCGACCACTAAAATAACTGTTTCTTCCTTTTTCATCTCTTCACCTACGTTCATAATCTCTACTGCTTTTAGTATAAGCCATTCTTCTTAATTCTTTTAGTTTAAATTTCTTAATAGTTTATGAAGATAACGTAAGCAAAGTTATTCTCGTCAGTG
Source organism: Candidatus Vagococcus giribetii (assembly GCF_017316185.1). GTDB lineage: Bacteria > Bacillota > Bacilli > Lactobacillales > Vagococcaceae > Vagococcus > Vagococcus giribetii. The sequence continues at coordinate 32,090 of NZ_JAFLVX010000004.1, forward strand.
TTTACCAGTTATCTTATTTAAGTGTCAAAAAAAATAGCCACAAAAAGTGATGTTTCACCTTTTGTGACTAATTTTTATTTATTCGCTTCTTTTTTAGCTACTTGACCTAGTAAGACGTTGAAGAAAAAGCCCAATCCAACTGTCATTAAAATATGCCCAATTCCTGCCATACCTGAAATCATCGCTGAATCAGCTTTCCCTAAAACAGTCATTGTTCCGTGGATTAGCATTAACAATAAAGTAATGCCTAAACCACTATTGTAAATACCATAGAATTTTTTATAGTTTTTATGTTCACTTAATTTAAAGCTATTTTCTAAAAGTAACACAATCAAGAAGAAAAACATGCCTAAAATTAAGATATGTGTGTGTAACGTATTAAGTTGACTTCTACCTTGAAAATCATTAAAGCGATTCATCTCACGAGAGAAAACTCCTGACGCTAATCCCGCAATCATATATGTCATACTGGTTCTTGCTAATTTTTTCATTGACCTACAACCTCATTCTTTCTTTTATTGACTTTAAGTATACACAAACAGTGACACATTGTCACTTTAATTGTTTGATAAAAACCCTCTAATCTAGAGAGTTCTTATTTTCTTTAAAAAAAGATTTTTGCAAGTCTTCAAAAGGAACAATAGACGTATCATATAGCTCCTCTGCTCGTTTTCCTTTTTTCACCCAATAATCAAGGATAGCCAATACACAGAAAGAAAGTGGCACTCTAGTCTCATCTTCTAGAATGACTTTCATCAATTGTTTGCCCTCTTTTTGAATGAGCCCTGTTTCGAGTAACTGTGTGCCAAAATGAAAAAAGCGATAACTTTTTTTATTGTGATTCCCTGAAGCAATCCAGCCTAGACCACTAATATAGTAATAATCATTTAATAAGGAGACACATCTCTTTAATGTACCCACTTTTTGACCACCCTCAAACAAATCAAAGTCTGGTCTTGGTCCAAAACTGTTTTGAACAGCTTTACTTAATCGGTGTCCATCTAAATCATAAACAGACACACAATCACCTTTAACGCCCCAACTGCCTACCAACAAAAAGACTGGTTCTCCTTTTTCATTTTTGATAAACACACGCACTTTTGCTGATAATAAATGTTCTTCTACATAGTAAGTTCCCATACACTCTCAGCTTCTTTCTTATAGACTTATAAATTTTCTGAGATTGCGCGCAAAATAGCTTTACCCACACCATCATTCACATTTAAATCTGTTTCATATTTTGCTATTTTCTTAACGCCTTCTTCTGCATTTCCCATAGCAAAACTAACTCCTGCAATACTTAACATCGAAACATCATTATAGTTATCACCAATCGTCATCACGTCATCTAATGAAATACCAAGCTCTTCAGCAACTTTTCTTACAGCATTACCTTTTTGAGCATCTTCATGGTTGATTTCAATATTATTTGGGAATGATGACGTCACATAAAGTGGTCCCATGCCTTCAATTTTCTCGCCAATCGGTTTTAATAGCTCTTGACCATGGTCACTAAAGCTAATAAATTTCAGGATTTCAATGCTATCATCTGACATTAACTCATTATAAGAATCGATGTAATTTACTGGTAACATATTTAAATGAGCTGATGCCATCGCTGTTGCCATTTTAAAAGTTAAATGAGGAATTTGATTCGCTAAAAGAGTAGCGAAATTTTCTAAACGCTTCACTTGGCTTTCGGCGTAAACTCCTTTTGATGTCATTAACTCAAAATAAAGATTGTTTTCTCTTAATGTTCCCATTACTTCTTTGGCTACTTTTTTTTCTATCGAAATGACAAAAGTTTCATTCCCGTCAGAATCAAAGCCTTGGGCACCATTTCCTGTAATCATGGCACACTTAATGCCTGCTTCTTCTAAAGCTGGTTTAGCTTCTGCATAGGCTCTTCCTGTTGCCACCATAAATTCAATTCCTAAAGCTTGCGCCTCTAGGACTGCTTCTTTGTTTGTTTCAGATATTGAGAGATGAGACGATAAAAGCGTTCCATCCATATCTGATGCGATCAATTTAATCATTGCCTGCCTCCTAAATCTTTGTTACATCTAGTTTAACATTTTTCTCTTCTTAAGCCTACTTTCACTTGAGTGTGATAAACTTGTTTTAGAGGTGATGAATCATGACATTAATACTACCAAACGATTGGAAACAACTTCTTGAAGAAGAAATCAAGCAACCCTACTTCTTTGAGCTAGAAGCATTTCTACAAGACGAATACCAAAAACAAACGATTTACCCTAAAAAAGAACACATCTTTGCAGCTTTAGAAACAACTGCTTTTAAAGACACACAAGTAGTGATTTTAGGACAAGATCCCTATCACGGAGAAAACCAAGCCCATGGCTTAAGCTTTTCTGTTCTACCGGATCAAAAATTGCCACCCTCACTAAATAACATCTATAAAGAATTAGATAGTGATTTAGGTATTAGTAGACCAAATGGGTATTTACTTCCTTGGGCAAAACAAGGTGTTCTTCTACTTAATACTGTTTTAACTGTGCGAAAAGGACAAGCTCACTCCCATAAAAATAAAGGGTGGGAAAAAGTAACAGATAGTATCATAAAAAAACTGAGTCTTCGTGAAGACCCTGTTATTTTTGTTTTGTGGGGAAAACCAGCACAATCTAAAAAAGCAATTATTGATACAGACAAACACTATATCATTGAAGCCCCACACCCAAGCCCTTTATCTGCGTACCGTGGCTTTTTTGGCAGCCAACCTTTTTCAGGCATTAACGCTTTATTAAAAAAACAAAACAAAACAGAAATCGACTGGGGATTACAGTACAACAGACTATAATTCTGTTTCATAAATACTACTAAAAACTGAATTTTTCAAGTCTTTTTTCAAAAAACAGGCTCAAATACTGTTCTTTTTGTTCATTTAGTTGTATGATAGGACGGTGAACAAAAAAGTATAATAAATTTAGTGGAGGGTTTCATAAGTGGAACTATTTGAAGGACTTAAACAAAATATTAGCGGTAAAAAAGTAACTATCGTTTTCCCCGAACCAACTGACGAACGTGTATTAGGAGCAGCTGTTCGTTTAAAATCAGACGACTTAGTTGAACCTATTTTAATTGGTAACCCAAGTGTTATTAACAAAATTGCTAGCTCACGTGGCTTAATCATCGACAACTTAAAAATTGTTGATCCTGCAAAATTTGACCAAATGGATGAAATGGTTGCTTCATTTATCGCTCGTCGTAATGGTAAAGCAACAGAAGACCAAGCTCGCGAGATTTTAAAAGATGAAAACTACTTCGGTACTATGTTAGTATACATGGACTTAGCTGATGGCCTTGTAAGTGGTGCTATCCACTCAACAGGTGACACAATTCGTCCAGCATTACAAATCGTTAAAACAAAACCAGGCGTTAGCCGTACAAGTGGTGCTTTCTTAATGGTTGGTGACCGTGAATCTGATAAATACATCTTCTCAGATTGCGCTATTAACATTAACCCAGATGCACAAGCATTAGCTGAAATCGCTGTTGAAAGTGCTAAAACTGCTGAAATCTTTGGTATTGATCCTAAAGTATCATTACTAAGCTTCTCAACAAAAGGTTCTGCTAAATCTGAAGAAGTAACTAAAGTTGCTGAAGCAACTAAAATCGCTCAAGAATTGGCTCCTGAATACGATATTGATGGTGAATTACAATTTGACGCAGCTTACGCTCAAACAGTTGCTAACCAAAAAGCTCCAGACTCTAAAGTAGCTGGACACACAACTGTATTTGTCTTCCCAGAAATTCAATCAGGTAACATTGGTTACAAAATTGCTCAACGTTTAGGTGGATTCCAAGCCATTGGACCTATCTTACAAGGGTTAAACAAACCAATTTCTGACCTTTCTCGTGGTTGTAACGAAGAAGATGTTTACAAATTATCAATCATTACAGCTTCACAAGCATTACAAGATAAATAAAATTTATGACAACTTCAAGGGATCAAAAATTCAAACGGATTTTTGGTCCCTTTTTCAACTAATTTAACTATTGATAGGAGCGGCTAGATATCGAGCACAATGAATTTAACGAAGTATATGATCTAATGGTAACCTCTTTTCCATCAAGTGAAAGAAGAAGCTATGAAGATCAAAAAGCATTACTTGAAAAACAGAATTATGAAATCAAAATCAACCGAAATGAACAAGGTGAGTTACTTTCTTTTATCGCTATTTGGCAACTAAAAACTTCCCACTTTATTGAACATTTAGCTGTTTCACCCTTAAGTCGTGGTGGCGGCGTTGGTGGAAAAATCATGAAGTCCATGATAGAAACAAGTCAAAAGCCTATTCTTTTAGAAGTAGAACAGCCTGAAACGGAAATCGCTAAAAAAAGAATTCAGTTCTATGAGCGACTTGGCTTTCATTTAAATACTCATGATTATGTACAATCACCTATTCAAGAAGGAGAAGCTCCTTTACCTTTACATATTATGAGCTACCCTAATCCTATTTTGGCTGAGGATTTCAGTTATTTTAAAGAGGATATCTTTTCAGAACTATACACAAACTAAAAAATGAGGCTGACTCAAATGTCAGCCTCTATTCTTTTTCCCTGAATCTTTTTTACTAGTCAGGAGATAAAAAGTAATTTTCGTGATTTCCTTCTTATTTCTTGAAGCTAAACACTTCTGTCATAACCTCTTTTTTTAAGAAATTAATGATTTAAAGAAATCTGTTTGTTCATCATTACATTGATGAGAAATGTCTTCTTTCTGTCCAATATGGAAGACGTGATAAAGAGGCTCTCCATTCTCATTTTTATAAAGATTGTAATCTGTTTTAACCTCTAGTTTTTCAAGTAATTCAGCAAGAGGAGCCGCTACTTCTTTTAGAAAATCATCGCTAGCTGTTGTAATACTTGCTGTTGGAAATTCTTTTGTTATGTGATTTTCAACTGGGAAATGCTTAGCATAAGACTCAGAAGACTCTTGATTAAAGTAATAAGGAAACTCTTCCTTAGGATCTTTTTGACTGCCTAAGAAGTAGACGCCACAGTTTAGCCCAACTCCTTTAAAAGAAATATTAGGCACTTCAAAATCAAATAACTTAGCATACTCCTTGTTACTAACAATTGTTGCGTATTGTTCTGCTAACTGACCACCAGCACTGTCCCCTACTAAAAATAACTCATCAAAATTAAATAGGTACTCCTCTTCATTTTCAAGCATCCATTTTAAGACATTGTTTGTATCTTCTAATGGTGCTGGATAAAGATGCTCTGGTGCTAAGCGATAGTTAAAATTAACAACACAAAATCCTCTATCCGCTAAATTCATACAATAAAAACGGTATAATTCTTTATCACCATAGAAATAACCACCACCATGAATATTAACAATTGTTGGTAATTTAGTTGTTCTGTCTTTAGGATAGTAAACATCTAATAAGTTATCCGTTCCATGCTCTCCGTAAGAAATATTTTTGTGAGACGTAATTGTTTCAGGTTCTTTTAACCCAGCATCACGAGCAGCATCTCCTGCTTTCATTTCTTCTTTCATTTGGTTAAGATCAATCTTTGTCATATCAATCATAGTGAAATCCCCTTTTCTAATGGTTTTTTTTAAGACTTAAACTCGTTACTAAGATACGCAAATAACTATATCTTATGATGTATTCACTATATCAGAAAACGCTTTCTAACTGTGGCGTGTTTAAACTTAATTAATGGTCAAATATTGATATTAACGACAAATAAAAAAATCATTTGCGATAACGCTACTCCATCTTAGAATAGACCTTATTATCACAAATGATTTCAATAGATTTCTTTGCAAATATACTCAGTTTGATGAGCTTAATACATTAATAACAGTTTCATTTTCAATGAGTTGATGAGGAATAATCACTCTTTTTTTCAAGGCATTGTCTTCTTTTAATTGATTTAAAAACTCTTGAACAGCCGTTTTGCCTAACTCCTGTATATTCACATCAATTGACGTAATATAAGGATGGAGAAGAGTGGTAAAAATGGAGTTATTAAAACTAATTACAGAAATATCATCTGGTACACGGTATCCTAAGTACTGCACCATTTGAATCAGCCTTAAAGCAAACATATCATCAATCGCAATACATGCTGACGGTTGATGTTCTTTCAAGAATTCATCAAACTCAGCATAATGTTCAGGCGTAATCAAAGGCATTTCTTGATAACCTTGTAGCTGATACTCATCTAGACACTTTTTATACCCAAAGTAACGATCTTTAAAAAAATTCTCTGATTGGTTATTTGTGACAAAAACAATTTTTTTATGCCCTTTTTCAATTAAGTGTTGGGTGGCTGTGTATCCTAACAACTGATTGTCATTATCCACACAATTTGCTTGATTGTGATACTTATAGGGTTGGCCAATCACAGTAAAAGGAACTTTATTAGAGACTAAATACTCCAATACAAGATCTTCTTCTCTTGAGTACATCAAGATAAAACCGTCCACTCGCTTTTGGCGATACATCAGCTCTACATTAGCTAATAATTCCTCTTCAGATTCACCAGAAGCAATTGCAATGGTCACTTTTTGATGACTTGCTTCTTCGTTCATTGCTGTGATCATCTCTAGATAAAAAGGATTGTTCTTTCTTTCTTGAGATTTCGTCACAGGCAAAATCACCCCTATGGTATTCACATACTTATTAGCCAAATTCTGAGCAGATACATTAGGCACATACCCTAATTTGTCCATGGCTTTTCTAACACGTTCTTTTGTTTCATTTGAAATACTTGGATGATCTTTTAATGTTCTTGAAACTGTTGAAGGTGCAACACCTACTTCTTTCGCCACATCTTTTATCGTGACACTCATGTTTTTCCTCCTTACTTAACTTTCCATCTCAAACATAATCCCAAAGTGATCACTAACAACAGGACCTTTTACACCATTAAATACCACTTGATACGAGTTGACTTTAACGGGTTGTGAGACAAAACCAAAATCAATTCTTAATTTTTCTTGATTGTCTTCCCAACCATCAATGTCTTCATCTACAGTATGAGAGCCAATTTTTTCACTAGCTAACTCATACATATCTGAAAAAGTCCTCGTTATCAAGTCATATCCTTCTTCTTTGATATGAGCTGGACTATTAAAGTCACCTAATAATAACACTTGGTGTTCAATTTTTGCTACTGTTTCAGTCAATTGTTGCCATTCAAACGCAAATCCTTCATCAGTATTTGGTGAAAACCAAGAAAAATGACAACTCCCGACTGTTAAAGGCTTTTCTTTTAAATGAGCTAATAAAATTTGTCTCGTGTGATAGTCTCCTATGTCCTTAGTTGGTGATACCAGTAACGTCTCTGCTTGAAAAGGTACTTTTGATAGGATTGCTGAGCCTTCTTCATAGATACCATAACCAATGTGACTAAAGGTCCAACTCCAATAATAGTCTAGACCTTGCTCTTTCAAGTAGGCCACTAATAATAAAGCATAATTCGTTTCTTTAATTGGAAAGTCTGACTCATATGAGAGGTAAAGAGGACCTGAGTCTACTTCTTTTCCTGATAGCTCTTGATTGACTTCTTGTAAGGCAATGATATCTATTTGTTCTTTCATAATAAGGTGTGCTATCTCTCTTAAGTTGTCTAAAGGATTCTCTTCTAGCCAACTATGTGTATTTAATGACATAACTTTCATTAATTTTTCCCCTCCAATAACTAGGATTAGGCTGACTCAATGAGCCAGCCTAATAACTTATATACTGATTTTTCCAACAAGGTGTCCTTGTGCTGTCATACCTGTGTGAGTCATATCAAATTTAGCAAGTCGTTGACTGTTTGTAAAGACAACTACAATAGTTGTTCCTTTTCCTTCAGCTTTGACTAACTCCCAGTTAACTTCTGCTAACAACTCTCCTGCTTCTACAACGTCACCTTCTTTGACTTTCACATCAAAGGCTTGTTGTGACATTTGAACAGTGTCTAATCCCATATGCACTAAGACTTCGATACCTTCTGAAGTTTTTAAACCAATCGCATGTTGTGTTGGGAATACTGAAACAACTTCTCCTTTAATAGGAGATACCACATCTGCTTCTGTTGGTTCAACTCCAAATCCTTCACCCATCATTTTTTGAGAAAATACCTCATCTTTGACTTGATCAATCGTCATGACTTCTCCGGTAGCAACTGCCACAAAGTCTAGTTCTTGATTTGCGTAGGGTGTTGTTGTTTCAGTTTGTGATTCTTCTGTCTTCATCGTACTCTTTGGAATATCTACACCAGAATCTAAAGCATCTTGAATATCTGATTTTAAGATATCAGCTTTTGGTCCATACACAGCTTGAACCCCGTTATCCTTCACGATTAATCCCATAGCGCCTGCTTTTTTCCATGCTTCTTCATTACCAACTAATTGGTTATCTTTCACACTGACACGCAGTCTTGTCATACAAGCATCTACGTCTGAAATATTGCTTTTTCCACCTAGCAAGTTAATAATTGCGATCACTTCTTGACTAAGTCCTGAAGCATCTTTCACACTACTATCAGCGTTAGTTGAACTTTCTACTTCGTAATTACCATTTCTACCTGGAGTGGCATAATTGAATTTTTTGATTAAGAAATTAGCTAAGAAGTAAGTACCTACTCCAAAGACAATCACACAAATCACGAAATTGACAATATCCATACCTAATCCTGCTTTGATTGAAATTGGGATACGGGTTAATAACTCGATATTCCCAAATGAATGAAGCCTTAAATTAATAATATCTGCCATAGCAAAGGCTAACCCTTGAATTAGAGCATATACTACATAAAGTGGCATCGCAGCAAACATAAACATAAACTCTAAAGGCTCAGTCACACCTGTTAAGAACACAGCCAAAGCAGCTGAAACATACATTGATTTGTATTGATTTTTTTTATCTGGATCAACATTTTTATACATCGCATAAGCCATACCCATTAAAATACCAGAAGCACCAATCATTTGACCTACTTTAAATCTTGCTGGTGTGAAACCTGTTAAAACAGCATTGTACTGATCCATATTACCAGCACTCTTTAAATTAAGTAAATCGGTTGCCCAAGCTAACCATAAAGGATCTTGTCCATAAACTAGTGTGCCTGCTTGTGCGCCTGATAAAATTTCATAAGTCCCACCTAATTGCGTGTAGTTAATTGGAATAGTTAACATGTGATGTAACCCGAATGGTAATAATAAACGCTCTAAGGTCCCATACAAGAATGGTGCCAAGATAGGCGCTGTATCTTGAGAAGTGGCAATCCATAAACCAAAGTTGTTAATACCTGATTGAATAAATGGCCAAACAATCGCTAATGCAAGAGAAACAAGAACTGACCACCAAATAACCACGAAAGGAACAAAGCGCTTACCATTAAAGAAAGACAAAGCATCTGGTAATTTACGATAGTTATAGTACTTGTTGTACGCCATTGCCCCAACAAAACCGGCAATAATCCCTACAAAAACACCCATGTTTAAAGCTGGTGCTTCTAAGACACTCGTAAAGAATCCTTTTACCATGATTTTAGTGCCGAACAAGGTATGAGTGTATGCCTCAGGGTCAGCTAACATCGCACTTGTTACGCCAAAAATTGATCCTGTGATACGGTTAATTAATACAAAAGAGATACCTGCTGCAAAAGCCCCACCAGCTCTCTCCTTCGCCCAACTACCACCAATAGCTAAAGCAAATAGTAAGTGTAAGTTACCAATGATTGCCCAACCAATATTTTCGATAACCCCACCTGTTGTGACTAATAGACCCATCTCAGGACTAATTAAAGGAAGTGTTTTTCCAATACTAATCATTAACCCTGCCGCTGGCATAACAGCAATAACTACCATTAAGGCCTTACCGAATTTTTGCCAAAACTCAAAACTAAATATTTTTTTCATGTGCTTTTCTCCTTTTTTTCTTGTTAACGATTCCATAAAAATAACGCAATCGATTTCGCAACTAAAGTATAGCTACTGATTTTCTCTTTGTAAAGATGTAAGTGTTTTACTATTTTAAAATGTTACTGGTAACAAGATTTCATATGCTATTGATTTCGCAAACGTTTGCGTTTATTATGAGGGTATCATTTGACTCAAGGAGGAGCAATTAATGGAACATTTAAAACGTTTATTCGATATTAATCCATGGAAACTCGCGACTAACGAATTACACCATTCTGATATTCGCTTACAAGAATCACTAACTAGTACTGGTAATGGGTACATGGGAATGCGTGGGAATTTTGAAGAAGGCTTTGGTGGAGATAACCATCAAGGAACTTATATTGCTGGTGTTTGGTATCCCGACAAAACACGTGTTGGTTGGTGGAAAAATGGTTACCCTGACTATTTTGGTAAAGTGATTAATGCCATTAACTTTATTGGCATGGACATTTTTATCAATGATCACCAAATCGATTTAAATACAGATACAGTATCTGATTTCTATCAAGAACTTGATATGGAACACGGTATGTTGTCACGTCACTTCACGATCGAAACTTCTGACATGACCGTTAAATTTTCATTTAAACGCTTCTTAAGCTTAACTGTAAAAGAACTTGGTGTGATCCGTATGACTGCTGAGGTTATTAAAGGATCTGGTAGCATCAAAGTTGTTTCTAAGTTAGATAACAACGTTCACAATGAAGATAGTAACTACGATGAGATGTTCTGGGAAGAAATCGCTGTTGGCGAAGGTTTTGTTACAGCTAAAACTATCCCTAACAACTTTGACATCGAACAATTTACCCTTACTGCTTTAATGGAAAACCATGCAACTGGAACTGCGATAAGCCACAAAGAAACAGCTGCGTTTTTAGCAACTGAGAGCTTTATCTTTGATGTGAAAGAACATGACCACATTGCTTTAGAAAAACAAGTTATTATTGTGACAAGTCGTGACATTGAAGAAAGCAAACAACTAGAAGTAGCGACTTCTTTAATGAAAGAAGTTAACGAACTTTCTCTTGATGAGCATCAAACAAATCATGCTCTTGCTTGGGAAAAACGTTGGGAAATTGCTGATGTGGTTATTGAAGGCGATGACGAAGCACAACAAGGAATTCGCTTTAACTTATTCCAATTATTCTCAACTTACTACGGTGAAGATGAACGCTTAAACATTGGACCAAAAGGCTTTACTGGTGAAAAATATGGCGGTGCTACTTATTGGGATACAGAAGCTTATGCGGTGCCATTATACCTAGCTTTGGCTGATCCTAGTGTGACTAAAAATCTATTAAAATACCGTCACAATCAATTACCACAAGCTCATCACAACGCTCGTCAACAAGGTCTTAAGGGAGCTCTTTACCCTATGGTTACCTTTACTGGAGTTGAGTGTCATAACGAGTGGGAAATCACTTTTGAAGAAATCCACCGTAACGGCTCTATTGCTTACGCTATTTATAACTACACAAACTACACAGGAGATACTTCTTACATTAAACAAGAAGGTTTAGAAGTCTTAACTGAGATTTCTCGTTTCTGGGCAGATCGTGTGCATTACTCAAAACGTAACAAACAATACATGATGCATGGCGTGACTGGACCAAATGAATATGAAAACAACGTTAACAACAACTGGTACACTAACTATATCGCTATTTGGGTCTTGAAATATACCCTAGAGAACTACCGTCGTTACCAACAAGAAACAGCCGTTCAAATTTCTGAGGAAGAAATGGCTCATTGGGAAGATATTATTGCCAATATGTATTTCCCTAAAGATGATGAATTAGGCGTCTTTGTCCAACATGATACATTCTTAGATAAAGAATTAATACCCGTAACTGACTTAGACCCTAAAGATGTACCTCTTAACCAAAATTGGTCGTGGGATCATATTTTACGCTCTTGTTTCATTAAGCAAGCAGATGTGCTTCAAGGTATTTATTACTTCAACAATGACTTTACAATGGAAGAAAAACGTCGTAACTTTGAATTTTACGAGCCAATGACTGTTCATGAATCTTCTCTTTCTCCATGTATTCACTCTATTTTAGCAGCTGAATTAGGTATGGAAGAAAAAGCCGTTGAAATGTACCAAAGAACAGCTCGTCTTGACTTAGATAACTACAACAATGATACAGAAGACGGTTTACATATTACGTCTATGACTGGTAGTTGGTTAGCGATTGTTCAAGGATTTGCTCAAATGAAAACTTACGATGAAACCCTAAGCTTCTCCCCATTCTTACCTAAAAAATGGAGTAAATATGCTTTCCATATTAACTACCGTGGTCGTTTGTTACACGTTTTAATTGATTCACAAGTCACTATTACCCTACTAAGTGGTGAACCAATTGACGTTACTATTTACAACAAAGAGCAACATTTAACTGATACATTAACCGTTGCAATTGAAGCCTAACTCTATGGACTTCTTGCTTCACTTATTTTAAACTAACATTAAACAGAGAGTGTGACTACATGGTTGCACTCTCATTTTTGAAAAGAGAAAGGACGTTTTTTATGTTTAAAGGTGTTTTATTCGATTTAGATGGTGTTATTACAGATACTGCTGAGTACCATTTCCATGCGTGGAAAAAATTAGCAGATGATTTAGGTATTACAATTGACCGTGAGTTTAACGAAAAGTTAAAGGGAGTTAGCCGTGAAGATTCACTGACGCTCATTTTACAACATGGCAATAAATCAGATGACATCAGTGCTGAGGAATTTACACGCTTAGCCAAAGAAAAAAATGACAACTATGTTGAAATGATTCAAGCTATTTCACCTAAAGATATCTATCCTGGTATTTTAGAATTACTAAAAGAACTAAAAGCACATGACATCAAGATTGCTTTAGCTTCTGCTAGTAAAAACGGCCCTCTTTTATTAGACAAAATGGAGATTACTTCTTACTTTGATGCTATTGTTGATCCGGCCTCTTTAGCAGCAGGAAAACCTGCTCCTGATATTTTCTTAGCTGCAGCTAAAGCTGTTAACATCGATATCAAAGAAGCAATTGGGATTGAAGATGCCGCTGCTGGTGTGGCTGCGATTAAAGCTAGTGGTGCTTTACCTGTCGGTGTTGGGACTGCTGAAGAATTAGGTAGTGATATCGCTCTAGTTCCTGATACAAGTCATTTGTCTTTAAGTTACTTAGAAAGTGTTTGGAAAGGAAACTAACAAATGAACCATGTCATTACCACTCACGAAGAAACGGGAATCACTTATATCACGTTATCAAATGACAACCTATCTGCAACTTTTTTAACATTTGGTGCCAGATGGCATGAGTTTCTAAGTCCTAATCGCTCAGGAAAGATGGAAAATATTATTTTATCTCTTGATACTCCTGAAAGTATCTTAGCTGACGAAGCTCAATTTGGCGCTCTCGTTGGTCCTGTTGCTGGACGCATTAAACAGGCTCAGTGGAAAGACGTGACTTTAGACAAAAATTTCGCTACTGACCATCACATTCATGGTGGTAAAAACGGTTGGTGGTGTCAGTTTTGGGATTACTCAGTGGTTGATACAGAAGACTCTTTAAAAGTCATCTTTACCCTGACAGACACAACATCAGGTTATCCTGGTCCGATTCATGTCAAAAACACTTACGAATTAACAAATAATGCCGTTGTGATGACAACTGAAGTCACGAGTGAACAAGAAACCATTGTTAACCCAACAAATCATGTGTACTTCAATCTTTCTGGAGATGCTAAACACACGATTGAAGAAGATGTTTTATTTATTAACAGTCAAGAAATTCTTGAAACAGACCTCTTGAATCTACCAACTGGAAATAAATTAGCTATTGAAGATACCAGCTATGATTTTTCTCAACCAGAAATAATCAAAACTGGTCTTGAGCAACTTGAATCAGGTATTGATGATGCTTACCTTTTAGAAAAAACGAATCCACAAATTGTCCTAAGTAACTTAGAAAGCGGTCGAGAACTCAACATCTCTTCTAACCGTCAAGCCGTTGTAGTTTTTTCAACAACCGGCTTTGATGCTTCTTTCTTTGTTAACGGCAAAAAAATGGCTTCACACTTAGGTCTTGCTATCGAGACCCAAGAGTTACCAGATATTAGTCATCATCCTGAATGGGGGAGCATCACCTTAGCACCTCAAACAACTAAACTATTTCAAACAACCTATTCAATCGGATTACTTTAAAAGCCATTTAATCATGGCTTTTTTTTTTACTTAGCTTTATACTAGCTATGACTGATAAGGAGGCACTTATGACAACTATACAATTAACAAATGAACTGATAACTAAAAAACTAGCCTTTGATTTAGCAACTCTAAGTCACCCCGGAGATATTTTTATTTTAACAGGAGATTTAGGAGCTGGTAAAACAACTTTTACAAAAGGATTTGCTGAAGGATTAGGCATTACTCAAATGATTAAAAGCCCTACTTATACCCTTATTAAAGAATATGATACAGGTAGACTTCCCCTTTATCATATGGATGTTTACCGCTTAACGGAAGGAGCAACTGATTTAGGTTTAGATGAGTACCTTGAAGGAGACGGCGTTTGCGTCATTGAATGGGGACATCTCATAAAAGAAGAAATTCAGACGCCTTACATTGAATTCTTTTTAGATAAAGTGAGTGATAACGAGCGTAATTTTCGCATGGAAGCTACCTCACCAGAAGCAAAACAAGCTTTAGAAAAAATAACTCTTGGTTTAACCAAATTAGGCTGGGCTCTTTAATATGAGTGAGTTAGATATTACCTTAAGAGAAGCCACACCAAAGGATGCCAAAATCCTCCTTGAGACAATGGCTATTTTAGACAAAGAAACTCCCTTTCTACTCGTTAATCAACAATCACTCAAACTAAAACCTTCTGACATGGCTGAGCAACTGGACTTTATTTATGAGCAAGAAAATCAATTGATTCTACTTGCTTTTAATCATGAAGAGTTAATTGGTGTTGCTACTGTTATGGGTGAGATGGACGCTCCCCTTAGACACATCGGTGAAATAGGCATTAGTATTTTAAAAGAATACTGGGGCTACGGATTAGGATCGATTATGTTAGAAGAAATTATTCTCTGGGCTAAAGAAGCTAACGTGATTAAACGACTGGAAATCAAAGTTCAAGCACGTAATGAACGAGCTCTACACTTGTATCAAAAAATGGCTTTTGAAACAGAAGGAATCATTCGAAGAGGCTTTTTATCAGAAGATAATGAGTACTTGGATATTGTGTTAATGAGTTATTTACTCTAAACAAAAAGAGTTTAAGACCCATCTTGAAAAAGACGAGGCTTAAACTCTTTTTTATATTCTTTTAACTAATTGCTTTAAAGGAGCCACACCAAAGGTAGCTGCTTGTTGCATTAAAATATTAGCACACGCTAGACTATCATCTAAGGCGTGATGATGATGGTCTAAAGGAATCCCTAAGTAACTGGAAACAGTATTGAGTCGATGATTTGGTAGTTCTTTATATAATTTACGACTAGTGCGTACCGTACACAGTGACAAATAATGAGCTTCTGGTAAGCCGTAATAAGCCAAACAACCAGATAACACTCGATTATCAAATGAGGCATTGTGTGCCACTATCAAGCGATTTTCCTGAAAGTACTGATTAATCTCTTGCCAGACTTCAGGAAAAGTTGGCGCTTGTTTGACGTCTTCAGGCGAAATACCATGTATCTCAATATTTTTTGGGTGAAAAGAAGTCTCTGGTTTAATAAGCGAATAGTAACTACCCACAATTTCATCGTTTTTCACCATAACTAAGGCAATGGAGCAGGCGCTATGAAGTTGCCCATTAGCTGTCTCGAAATCATATGCAATAAAATTCATTTATTTCCCCTTCTTATTTGTTTGAACGTTTCTTTTTACGTTTTTTAGAGCTTGATGAACCACTACTTGATCTATGTTTTTTATGACGACTAGATGATGGTTTCTTTTGTAACTCTGCCTCAATCAATTTATCCAAATCAAGTTCATCAGATGATAATTCTTCTAAACTCTCTGATAAAGTTGGATTGCTGTCTTCTTTACCGGTATCTTTCAACGATGCGTACAAATCTTCTTCAAAATCATCATCTAAGTCACGACGACGTTTGCCTTTACTCTTAGAATGACGTTTTTTACGACTTGCTCGTTTAGCTTCTTCTTTTTCTAATTTTTTCTTATACCAGAAATAGCCACCAATAGCTGAACCAAGAACAGCTATTACACCTAATAGAGTCCATAACCAAATTAAACTTCTCTTTTCAGTTTTTTCTGCCTCTGGGTTATAACTTTCTGACGAAATACTAGCTACTTCTTTAGAAGATGATTCTGTGGTTGACGATTCTTTCGTACTACTTTCAGTTGTACTTGATTCTTTACTCTCTTTTTCTGAAGAGTCTTTTTTATCTGAGTCTTTTGATTCCTCATCTTTTTTCTTTTCTGAGGAATTGCTTGAAGAATTACTTGATGACTGACCACTAGCTTCACTAGATTCTTCTGTTTCAATCGTATTTTTTTCAAAATTAAAACGTAAATCAGTTGATGTGTCACCTTCAGCATCAAGCATCAAAACTGTTGATACTTTCAAGCCTTTTGGTACAGGCATTTCAAACTCACCTTTGTCATCAGCAACAATGCTACCTGCTAGGTCATTGATGTACACATTGGCGTTTGGCTTAGTCTTTCCATAAAGAACACTTTTACCTTCGTCATAACGTAGGTCATACAGTAATTGCCCATCCTCGGCAAATCCAATACTCGGTGATAAGGATAAAAATAGCATCATTAATCCTAATATCGATAGTCGTTTCATTCTTTTCTTCATATAGTTACCTCTATTTTCTGTTTTAAGTTGTGACGATTAAGCCAACAGGACAATGATCACTACCAAGAACATCTTTTAAAATAAACGCGTCTTCCATTTTAGGTGCCAGTGCTTCTGATACACAAAAATAATCAATTCTCCAACCAGCATTGTTTTGTCTGGCATTAAAACGATAACTCCACCATGAATAAGCTCCTTCTAATTCAGGATAGAAATAGCGGAAACTATCCACAAAACCATTATCTAATAAATGAGTGAACGCCGCGCGCTCTTGATCAGAGAAACCAGGATTCTTTCGATTAGTCTTCCAGTTTTTCAAATCAATGTTTTGGTGAGCCACATTTAAATCCCCACAAAGAACAACGGGTTTTGTTTTTTCTAACATTTTTAAATAGACTAAAAAATCTTCTTCCCATTTCAATCGATAGTCTAATCGTTTTAACTCTGCTTGAGAATTTGGTGTGTAACAAGTAATCAGATAAAAATCCTTGTATTCAGCTGTAATCACACGACCTTCTTGATCATGTTCTTCTATGCCAATACCATAAGTCACACTTAAAGCTTCTTCTTTACTAAAAATAGCCGTACCTGAGTAACCTTTTTTCTCAGCGTAATTCCAATACTGATGATACCCCTCTAACTCTAAATCAATTTGACCTTCTTGTAATTTTGTTTCTTGCAAACAAAACACATCTGCGTCAATTTCATTAAAAATGTCTAAAAAGCCTTTTTTAACAACAGCTCTTAGTCCATTTACGTTCCAAGAAATTAATTTCAATGATGTATCCTCCTACCTATCGCTTCTACTGTTACTATACATTCTAACACAGAAACTCTTGTTCAAAAATATTAAATCTACTTAAAAAGTATGACCACTTTATTATATTTAGATAACAATAGCCTATTAGTCTAAAAATATGATAGAATAGGCGCGATAGACTTTATGTAGGGATGAGAGGAAATTCTAAATGAACATCGAAAAAATAAAAACTGACTTAAATACCATTAAATTACTATTCAACGAACCATTGTCACACGTTACCTATACAAAAACTGGTGGCCCAGCTGATTGCCTATTGTTTCCTAAATCAGTTGAAGAAGTTAAACAAATTGTCGACTATTGTAACCAAGAAGGAATTGAATGGCTCTGTCTTGGAAATGCTAGTAACTTAATCGTACGTGACGGTGGAATTGCTGGCTTTGTTATTATGCTAGAAGACCTAAATGAAATTACAGTCAATGAAACAACTTTAGTCGCTGACGCTGGGGCTAAGTTAATTGAAGTAACTCATGTTGCTAGAGATTATACCCTAACTGGCTTAGAATTCGCTTGTGGTATTCCTGGTAGCATTGGTGGAGCTGCTTATATGAACGCAGGTGCTTATGGTGGTGAATTAGTTGATGTCTTTGAATCAGCAACCATTTTACTAGCAGATGGTTCTATCCAAACATTCACTAAAGAAGATATGCAGTTTTCATACCGCCATAGTGTGCTACAAGAAACAAAAGGCATTGTGCTTAATGTTACCTTCGCTCTTAAAAAAGGTGAATTAGCTACTATCCAAGAAAGAATGAATGAATTAACCTTCCTAAGAGAAAGCAAACAACCTTTAGAATACCCATCATGTGGTAGTGTGTTCAAACGTCCTGTTGGGCATTTCACTGGTAAGTTGATTCAAGATGCTGGTCTTCAAGGTCTTAAATGGGGTGGCGCTCAGATTTCTGAAAAACACGCCGGCTTTATTGTTAATATTGATCAAGCCACAGCAACTGATTACGTAGAACTTATTAAGCATATCCAACAAACTATTTTAGAAAAATTTGATGTGGTTTTAGAAACAGAAGTCCGTATTATTGGGCGTGAGAAGTAAAGTAAACCATAAAAAACGCAAGTCCTATTTCGGGCTTGCGTTTTTTGCTTTGAAACAAATAACATCTTAAATATGATTTTTTCTCAATAGGTTCAATGGCATTACATTAGCAAAAGAATAAATTATTATTATTTGAATAGGCATTGTAACGATTGCTTTAATGATTCTAGGCAACCAGATAACACTACTTGTTAGTGGTACTTGATACATGACTGCTAACCAAATAGGAGTCATACACAAACTAATTAAACCAGTCACACATACGGTTGAGGCACAAATATTCTTTAACGTCACCTTTTTTCCATAGAAAAAATAACCATAAATAAGCCCTTCAATCACTTTATTTAATGTAAAACCGATAAAGAAAGGCGCTTTAGCAAACATCGTATTCCCAATAACATCTGCCACAACTAGGCCCATACCTGTCCAAAAAGGACCAAATAATAACCCCATCATCATTTTAGGAATAAACTCTAATGTTAATTTTAAAAATTGTGTCTCGATAGACAAAATATTTGAGAGTACAACAACTAAAGCGATCAATAAACTCATCATTGTTAATTGTTTTGTGCTAATTTTCCTTTTCACTTTAACACCTCTTTTTTTGCCATAGTTCTCTTTTTATAAACAAACCAATAGATTAACGCTACAAACACCGTGCCACCGATAATATTTCCTATTGTCACAGGTAGTAAATTCCTTAGAAAAAAGGATTGCCAATTAAGTGAATCAAGCGTGTCTTTTGACACTCCTAGGCTCAATGCTTTTTCGTAATAGCTTGATTGTTGTTTCGCTAATATCCCTACTGGAATATAGTACATATTTGCAATACTATGCTCAAATCCTGATGTGATAAACAACCAAATCGGGAAAAAAATAGCCACTATTTTTCCTGTCATGTCTAGTGCACCATACGCTAACCAAACAGCTAAACAGACCAACCAATTACACATAATCCCTAAGACGATTCCTTGTAAAAAGGATAACTTAACTTTACCAATAGCTATTTTTATTGTCATGGCTCCAAGTAAATTCTCACTACTTGATAACTGACCGGATTCAATAATAAGAAATACTATAAATAAAGAACCTAATAAATTGCCTAGATAAACAACCAACCAATTACGACACATTTCAACCCACGTCACTTTTTTATCTAGCACACTTAAGAGAATCAACGTATTTCCTGTAAATAATTCTCCTCCTGCTAAGACTACTAACATTAACCCTGTACCAAAAATAGCTCCTGCTAATGCTTTTCCTAACCCATAGCTTTCTGATTGTGCTAACAGATTATATGCCGCCATATTAGATCCTTCCGATGCAAAAGCAATGAAAGCTCCTGCTAAAAAACCTAATACTAACAAATGAATAACTGGTGTCTTCACTTTTTTTATTCCAATTTCAATCGTCTTTTCTGCTATTTCTGAAGGTATCAAATAGTTTTTTTCTTTCATTTTCCCCTCGTCTTCTCAAAAAGAGACAGATTAATAAACATGCTTATTCTCTGCCTCTTTCTTTTTATTCTTTTTTTATGACAAACCGATAATTTCTCCGTTGCTTGTGTAATCCATTCCACAAGCTGCTGGAATTTTAGGTAACCCAGGCATGGTCATGATTTGTCCTGTAATAGCAACAATAAAGCCAGCACCTGCTGAAACCTTAACCTCCCTAACAGTGATTCTAAAATTATTTGGTGCTCCCAAAAGACTCGGATCATCAGAAAATGAATACTGCGTTTTAGCCATACAAATAGGCATTTTATCTAAGTGATGATTTTCTAAATTCTTAATTTGTTTTCTCGCCGCAGTTGTAAAGTCAACACCCTCGGCTCCGTAAATCTCTTTAGCAATACAGTTAATCTTTTCTTCAATCCTATTGTCCGATTCGTAAAGTGGAGTGAAGTGACTAATTTCATTTTCACACATATCCACTATTTTTTCTGCTAGTTCAATACTTCCTTCTCCACCTTTAGTAAATACTTCTGTTAAAATAACCTCTGCTCCATAGGTGAGACAAGTCTCACGAAGAAGCTCAATCTCTGCTTCTGTATCAGATGGAAAACGATTGATTGATACAACCACCGGTACGCCAAATTTAGCCATATTACTTAAATGACGTTCTAAATTACTCATCCCTTGGCTTAAGCTACTTAAGTTTTCTTCATTCAATTCATTTTTATTCGTTCCTCCATGCATTTTCAATGCACGTATAGTCGCTACAAGAACAACCGCAGATGGAGATAATTCTCCGAATCGGCATTTAATATCAAAGAATTTCTCAGCTCCTAAATCTCCCCCAAAGCCTGCTTCTGTGATGACATAATCGGATAGCTTAAGTGCCATTTTAGTCGCCATAATAGAATTACAGCCATGAGCTATGTTAGCAAATGGACCACCGTGAATTAAGGCTGGTGTGTTTTCAATTGTTTGAACTAGATTTGGCTTGATAGCTTCTTTTAATAGTAACGTCATCGCCCCAGTGGCGTTTAAATCTGCCGCAGTTATCACATTTCCCTCATAGCTATACGCCACTACCATTCTAGCTATCCTTGCCTTTAAATCTTCTAAAGAGGTTGCTAAACAAAGTACCGCCATTATTTCTGATGCAACAGTAATATCAAAACCAGATTCTCGAGTAAATCCATCTGCTTTTGAGCCTAAGCCAATCACATTCTTTCTAAGCGCTCGATCATTCATGTCTAAAACACGCTTCCACACAATTTGTTTTGGATCAATTTGCAACTCATTTCCTTGATGCAGATGATTATCTAGCATAGCCGCTAACAAATTATGAGCTGATGTAATCGCATGAAAATCACCTGTAAAATGTAAATTAATGTCATCCATTGGTACAACTTGAGCATAACCTCCTCCAGCAGCACCTCCTTTAATACCAAAACAAGGTCCTAGTGATGGTTCTCTAATAGCTGTAATAGCTTTCTTACCTATCCTATTCAATCCCATGGACAAACCTACATTGACGGTTGTTTTCCCTTCTCCAGCTGGAGTTGGATTGATAGCTGTTACAAGGACAAGATGCCCGTCCTGTTTCTTTTTTAAACGCTCTAAAACGTCTAAAGATAACTTTCCTTTATAATTTCCATATAACTCAACCTCATCTTCTAACAAATCTAAGTGATTTGCTATTTCTTTAATAGGTTTCATTACAGCTGCTTGTGCAATTTGTGCATCTGTCTTCATTTATTAATAACCCCTTTTTTCAATAGTTAAACAATTTCTAAAATTGCTGTGTAGATTTTTTCTGCTAGGTGAGTCCCATCTGTTAACAACTTTTGCCCTTCTTCTTTAATGTCATTGACAAAAGATTCATCTTTAACCCCTGACAAATTGATCAGAACATTTAGCCAAGCTCCTTTTAAACATGTATCTAAGTTCAGTGCTGAAACACCTAAGTCGCTAGCGGCATTAATATTTGATTTACCTATTCCTTTTTCAGTTGCTACTAATCCTTGATAGGCCAACTTCATAATATCCAATGGTACAAGAGTTGCATTTTTTAATGCCATTTGCATGGCTTCTTTTCGTTTTAACAAATCTTCATCTGTTTCTTTAGGTAGTTTAAACACGGCAGAAACACCATTAAAAGCTTCTGTATCTCGATCAATACAAGCTAATAGTTGTTGATTAATTTTTTTTATCTCATTCAATAATTCTTTGTTTGCACTGTCATACTCTAAATATTTTTTCTTGCCAATAGTTAATTCAGCAACCATCATTGTTAAAGCGGACCCGACTGCTCCAGCTAATGCAGATGCCGAGCCTCCACCTGGTGCTGGGGCATCTGATCCTAAAGTAGCAATAAAGGTATTAATATCCATTTCTACTAATTTCATATTCATTCTCCTTGTTTTTTATTCATGTCATACAATCGTCACCCAAAAGATAACGAGAAAAAGGTAAAAAGGCAAATTCATAAAATGGCCTTATTATTTGCTTTTGAATACCTCACAAAACCTTGATATACTTTAATTTCAATTAGTCTGTTTAAAAAATCAATTCAGTTATGAATAATATCCATCTGTTTTTCTTCCTAAACCGGGACATCAGATTTTTTTATTCAATAGTGAATAACTTTTAAAAGATGCTTTGCTTATACTAAAATAAAAAATTATTCATTTTAGTATAGAAAATAATATCTAATCAGATGATGACCTCGCATTCCTTAATGTATCACCATATTCTCTAGAATTTCCTACTCATTTCTATTCAAAAACGAATAATATTTTTTCTCATCATTAACAATCTATTAGAAAAACAAGGTCATAATAGCTTTTTCGATATCTATTCAATAATGAATAATTTTTACCTTCATCTCATTTTCAAAGCGTTTACATTTGTTTTTTATTCACCTATTATGTGGGTGTCACTGAAGAGTTTCTTCATACAATCATTCATATAATACGTCGAATTAAATGAAAACAAATTAGGAGGCAGTGTCATGGAAGAGAAAAAGTATGTTTTAGCAGTACCAAATTTTAGTGAAGGAGCAGACAAAGAAATTATTGAGGCTGTAGTAGCAGAAGTAAAAAAAGTAGCTGGCGTCACCTTAGTTAGTTATGAACCAGAAGCTGATTTTAATAGGACCGTGGTTACTATCATTGGTGAACCACAGCCAATTAAAGAAGCCCTTATAAAAATGGGATCAAAAACAGTGGAACTAGTGGATATGAGAAAGCAAAAAGGGACTCATCCTCGTATAGGGGCACAAGATTCCTTACCTATTTTCCCATTAAAAAATATTTCCGTAGAAGAATGTGTCGCATTAGCTGAAGAAATTGGAAAAGAATATTTTGAAGCCACAAAAGTTCCTGTTTTCTTTGCTGCAGATAACGCTCGAACCGAACAACGTCGTGCTTTAGCCTACATCAGAAAAGGACAATACGAAGGGTTAAAAGAATTACTTCTTAATATTAAAGATGACCCTGAACGTAGTGAAGAGTATAACAACCGTAAACCTGATTTAAGTGTTGATGGTTTACTGAGTGAAAAATCAGGTGCTACTATTGTTAGCGCTGAGGCTGAAGGATTAACAGCTTACAACGTCTTTTTAGCAACTGAAGATCTTTCAATTGCTAAAAAAATTGCTCGTGGTGTCCGTGAACCTTCTGGTGGTTTCTCAACCACTCGTGCCGTTGGCATCAAATTCCCAGAACACACAGGGGTAGTTGTTTCAGTTAACATGTTTGATTGTATTAATACACCTATTTATCGCGTCTTTGAATTTGTTAAATCAGAAGCAACACGCTACGGTGTAGCTGTCACTGGTTCTGAAATTGTTGGACCTGTTAAGCTAGATTATCTTGTCAATTCATTAGAATTCTATCTTGGGTTAGAAGGATTCAATGATTTCCAAATTTTAGAAACTCATTTAATGAAATAAAGAAACAGAGCAATCCCTTCTATTCAATTTAGTTGGGATTGCTTTAAAAAGGAGACTATTTCATCATGGATGTAAAAACTCAAACACCTTATAAAGGTGATAATAAATTAATCATTGGTATTGTATTCGGCGTTATTTCTTACTGGTTATTTGCTTTATCTATGTCCAATTACATTCCTGTAATCCAAAATGACTTAAACGTACCCTTTGAAGTTGTCAACTTAGCTATCAGTTTAACTTCTGTTTTTTCTGGGATGTTCATCATTGTTATAGGTGGCTTTGCAGATAAGTATGGTCATAAAAAAGTCACTAATATCGGATTCATTTTATATATTATCGGATCCTTGTTTTTAGTATTTGCCAATGGCGCTATCATGTTATTTGTAGGAAGAATTATTCAAGGTTTCTCAGCAGCATCCATTATGCCAGCAACACTTGCTTTAATGAAAACATATTTTCATGGTGCAGAACGACAAAGAGCCTTAAGCTATTGGTCTATCGGCTCTTGGGGAGGGACAGGGCTTGCACCTATCATTACAGGAGCTATTACAACTTATCTAGGTTGGCGCGCTGTTTTTGTGGTTTCCATCATTATTGCTATTATGGGTATGTTTCTCATAAAAGATGTCCCTGAAACAGAAGGCTCCACCCAAGACAATAAAAAATTTGATTTACTAGGGATTTGTTTATTGGTAGTCAGTGTCTTATCCATTAACATTATCATCACTTATGGCGCGAACTTCGGTTGGCTTAGTTGGAAAACCATCTCCTTACTAGCAGTTTTCATCACTGCAGGTACTTTCTTCTATCAAGTTGAAACCAATAAAGATGGTTTTGTGGATTTAACTCTCTTCAAAAATAAAGCTTTTACTGGTGCAACAGTTTCCAACTTCCTTCTTAATGCCACTGGCGGAACGATTCTTATTGCCACAACTTATGCTCAAACCTCTCGAAATTTCACTCCTTTTCAATCTGGTATGTTAACCCTTGGTTATATGGGTTCAGTTCTTCTAACTATCCGAATTGGCGAAAAAATAGGACAAAAAATCGGAGAAAGAAAGCCTATGATTTGGGGCTGTCTGGCTACTGCAGTCGGAATCTTCATGATGTCTCTAACATTTATACAAGGCCCACTATATGCAGTTCTAGTGTTTGTCGGTTTCATTTTCTTTGGAACAGGAACTGGTATTTATGCAACACCTTCAACAGATACTGTTATGTCTAGTGTTCCATTAGAGAAAGCGGGCGTTGCAGGAGGTATCTATAAAATGGCTAGCTCAATTGGTTGGGGAATTGGATCAGCAATTTCTGGAGCAGTTTATGACTTAATGCCAAATACGTCGCTATCTGCAATGTTTGGTATGCTAACAAATGTCGTCTTTTGTATCATAGCAATTGTCTTCATTGCTATGACTGTTCCTAAAGGGATCTTTGATAAACTAGATGCTTAATTTATATAAATAACGTATACTTGAACTATCAAAACGTTTTCAAAAAGGAGACAATATGATGACACATTCAATTAATGAGAAGACACAACTTATTGTACAAAGTATTGCCCAAGTCCTCGAAGTCATGCATACTGGTCTGACAATTACTGATGGTCAAGGATATCTGTTATACACAGGTCAAGGCTGCGAAAAAATCTATGGCATTAAACAAGAACAAATTACTGGTCGACACATCACAGAATTTGATAAAGTTTTTGATCCCTCTCTAAGCATGATTGCTATTCAAAAAAAAGAAAAAGTATCTATGATTCAACCAGATCAATTTGGTCGAGAACTACTTGTTACAGCTATCCCAATTCTTGATGATATCGGAGAAATTGCTTTTGTTGTCAGTTATGCTTCATGGGATAGTAGTAACATCCAAGAATTACAACAAAACTATGGTCAACTTCAAAAACAGATTGCTTTACAGCAAGTCGAAGTTAAACAAATGAAAAATGAAATGTTACCTGAGGCGATTATTGCTGAGAGTGACACCATGAAGAAAGTAATTGATTACATTGATCATATTAAAAACATGGATTTACCCTTACTGATTACAGGAGATACAGGTTCTGGCAAAAATACTATCACACGGTACATTCACTCAATTTCTAATCGCTCTGATAAACCGATTGCTCATATAAGTTGTAGTGCGTTTACTGATGAGATTCTATCCGATGAATTGTTTGGTAATGTCACTATTAATAAACAAACAGGAGAAGAAATAGAAAAAATTGGTTTATGTGAAGTCGCTGATACAGGTATTTTATTTGTAGAAAATATTGAAAGTATGGACGCTGCCACCCAAAATAAACTCCTCTATGTTATCAAAAACAAAACATTCTTCAAAAAAAATAGCCGCCTCATCAAAGAGGCTGACTTCAGAATCATTTCTACTACTCGAAAATCTCAAAAAGAGTTAATGACGATTTTAGACCGAGAACTCTATTACCTACTTTCTGTTTTAACCATCAATCTTCCTGATTTAAAAGATAGGACTGGAGATATCTCTATCTTAGTTCATAATTACTTAGAGGAGTTAAATAGTAAGTATCATCGCAAACTCACCTTGGCACCTGAAACAATGAACTTATTAACTGCGTATTCTTGGCCAGGTAATATCCAAGAACTGCGACACGTTCTTTTGCAACTTGTTATTAACTCTGAACAAGACACAATCCAGCCATATCACTTACCTGAAAACATATCACCTTTTTCTCCATCTCATTTTTCAGCCCAAGTGGATTACAAAGATTATATGGATTATTATGAAAAGCGATTGATTCTTAATGCCTACGAAAAATGTAAAACAACAACTGAAATAGCTAAATATCTTGGTATTAGCCAACCCACTGTTGTTAGAAAACTTCAAAAATATCTGTGACTCACATTTTTATTGAACTTTTCAATTTAGGACAATCACAATAAAGTTTTATTTATAAACAGCCCATATCCAATTAATAATACTAATTGGATATGAGCTTTTTTTCTTGCCTTATAATAATTCCTCAATATTTTTCTGATTACCGTAAATAGAATAATTAAAATTGAAATAGTATGCACTTAACATGGTGACAAAAAAGAAAGGCAACCATTCAAAACCAAAAATTTCTCCTCCAATTAAAATCGGGGCAAAAAAGGTGTTTGTTCCACTACCAAAGACTGCCACATACCCTAGTGCCGCCACTAATGTCGAAGGTAGGCCGAATAAAGGAGCTACTACCACACCAAAAGAGCAACCAATAGCAAATAAAGGCGTTACTTCTCCACCTTGAAAACCAATACTTAAGGTTAAGATAGTTAATAACATCTTCAGTAAAAAATCATAGGAATAGATAGTCTCTCCTGTAAAACTAGCCGTAATAAGGTTAGTCCCTAATCCTGCATAGCGACCTTCATGGCACATAAAAATAGCTAAGGCTACCAATACTCCACCAATAAATATTCGTTGATACCCATTCGGAAGTAACCTAGCGAATAGTCCTTTCCCTTTTCTAAGTCCAACAGAAAAACTAACACCTACCAAAGCAAATAAAAGTCCTAAAAGAAGTAATTCTATTAACAGTAAAGGGGTTAGTGTGAGTGTAGACTCTATATGGAAGCTAGCTTTCTCCAGTCCTAATCCTGAAGAAACAAAATACGCACTATAAGCAGCAAGCCCAGTATACAAAATAGATTTCATCTCTAACTTACCAATCACTAGTACTTCTAGCGCAAAAAAAGTAGCTGCTAACGGTGTTTGAAAGAGACCTGCAAATCCAGCAGCCATCCCAATAATCATGGAAGTTTTTCGCCATTCTACCTGGTTAAAATCTAAAAACAACTTCCCTCTTGCTAACCAGTTAGAAAAAGCTCCACCAATTTGAACTGCAACACCTTCTCTACCTGCACTCCCTCCAAATAAATGAGTTAGCCAAGTAGACACCATCACTAAAGGAATCAACACAATCGGAACTTTTTCTTCTTCTCCATGTCCAACTTTAAAAATAAGACCCATTCCTTCTTTTGAACGACCACCTATTAAAGAATAAAGAGCTACTATTGCTAATCCTCCAAAAGGTAGAAAAAGAATGAGTGGGAAAAAATAACTTTCTCTGATACTAGTAATTAGTATCAGCATCTTACCAAAAATAACCTCAATAACCCCAACAGATAAACCAACCAACAAACTAAATAAACATTTTTTTATTTCATTTTTTATCACTATTACTAACTCCTTACTCGCACCCTGAATGATTCATGTTCCATTCTACTTCTAGAAAGTTTCTATTTCAATCTCCATTCATTAAAAAAAAATGAGAAAACTAAAAATCATTAGTTGTCTTCTTTCTTTTATTATGTAAACTTCCATGTTATTTTTCATAGTTTTATTTTCATTGTTATTAAAGTTTTGAAAAAGGTGTAAAATCAGCTTTTTTTATAAAAAGAATAATCGTTATTTTATGTTCTTTTAACGAAACTAATTAAATAACAAGTTTAATAAAAAACCACATAGAAACAAAAACAACAAAAACATGTTTTATATACTTAGTTATTTAAATATAAAACATTAAATTTTCATTATTGTNNGGATTATTAAATAATACAAAGACTTTGTTATTAATCATTTTTATTTTATGTTATTTTTGGATTTAAAAACAAATTTAGGAGGAATTATATGTTTTTATTATTGTTAGAAATTCTTATCATGGTCACATTCATCATCTACGGTTTAATTAAAGGTGGTGCCCTAGGTTCAGGTATTACTTCTATTATTGCCTTATTCATTATGATGTTCGTTTTCAACCTACCACCTTCAGCTCCACCAGTTACCGCGGTATTGATTATCATCTCGATTGGTGTTGCCAGTGGTGCTTTACAAGCATCTGGTGGTATGGATTATATGATCTCTGTTGCTACTAAAATCATCAGAAAATTTCCTAAGGCAATCACATTAGTTGCTCCTCTTGTTTGTTTCATGTTTGTTTTCGGTATGGGAACTGCCATGATCAGCTTATCATTAGAGCCTATCATTGCTGAAACAGCTATTAAATCTAAAGTAAATCCTAAAGCTGCATTAATTTCATCAGTACTTGCTTCAAATATGGCTTTACTCTGTAGCCCAGCATCATCATCAACTGCTTTTGTCATCATGTTATTAATGCCATTTGGTATCTCAATGGGTACTTACTTAAGTATCGTACTTCCAGCAACTATTATTTCAATTATCCTATTGAGCTTAATGATGATTCTGGTTAACAAAAAAATCCCGTTTGTTGAAGATGGTTTAGAAGTAACAGAAGACACTGTAGAAATCACTACTTTTGATAAAAACGCTAAATACTCAACTCTTGTTTTCTTAGGCTGTGTTCTTGGTATCATTGTTTTTGGATTATTCCCAGGTTTATTGCCACAATATACAGTTAACGGAGAAAGTGTTAAAATAGCTACAGCAGACTTAGTTCAAATGTTTATGTATTCATCTGCTGCCTTAAATCTATTACTCTTCAAAGTTGATTCTAAGAAAATTTTAAGTGCTCCTGCAACAATGAACGCTTTAGCTGCCTCTTTAGTTGTATTAGGCGGTGGTTGGTTAGGTAGTACAATCTTTGGTTCACCGGGTAACCAAGAGACTTTAACAAATAGCTTAGGTGCTATCCTAGCAAGTTATCCATGGGTTATCATTATCTTATGTAGTTTTGTAGCTATGCTAATCGGAGCTCAAACAGCTGTTGCAGCCATCGTTTTCCCATTAGCTTTAGCGTTAGGTGTTTCGCCCTTATTATTAGTAGTTATTGTTCAATGTCTAAATGTTAACTTTATTATTCCCGCACAACCAACTATGCTACTTGCCTGTGAACTAGATAGAACTGGTCGAACTAAGACATACAACTTTATTGTTCCAGGACTTGCTATCACAGCGTTATCAATCTTTGTATCATACGGAATTACACTATTTATATAAAAACATATTACTCAGGAGGCTATCTATTATGATTAAACATATCGAAAAATTAATTGAAGGTAAACAAAATGAATACTTTGAGCTAAGCGACCGTATTTGGGATATCGCTGAAGTTAAATTTCACGAGCAAGAATCAGCTAAAACGATTATTGCTTTCTTAGAAAAAGAAGATTTTAAAATAGAAACAAATACTGGCGACATCGATACAGCCTTCATCGGAACTTATGGTGACAAAGGACCAATCATTGGTTTCCTTGGTGAGTATGATGCTCTTCCTGAATTAAACCAAAAGGCTGGTTCAACTAAAAAAGAAGCAGATCCAAGTCTTGGTACAACAAATGGTCATGGTTGTGGACACAACCTTTTAGGAACAGCTTCTCTAGCTGCTGCTATTGCAACAAGAGACTACTTAAAAGAAAACAATATTGACGCTCAAATTAGATATTACGGATGTCCAGCTGAAGAAGGTGGATCAGGTAAAACTTATATGGCCCGTACTGGTGCTTTTGACGATCTAGATATGGCTTTATGTTGGCACCCAGGAACTGATAATGCCATTATTGCTTCTCCTACATTAGCTAATATTCAAGCAGTATTCGAATTTAAAGGTGTTTCTTCTCATGCTGCTAATTCACCACATATGGGACGTAGCGCCTTAGATGCTATGGAAATTATGAACATCGGAGCTAACTACTTACGTGAGCATGTTACTCCTGAAGCTCGTTATCACTATGCTGTTCTTGATGGTGGTGGTATGCAACCATCAGTTGTGCAAGCTCATGCGAAATCTTTATACTTAATTAGAGCTCCTAAAGCTTTCCAAGTAAAAGATATTTATGACCGTTTAGTTAACTGTGCCAAAGGTGCTGCTCTTATGACTGGTACTGAGGTAGAAGTTCATTTTGATAAAGCATGTTCAAACTACATGCCAAACAAAGTTTTATCTAAATTAATGTCAGAAACAATGTTTGAAGTTGGAGCCCCTAACTTTGACGAAGCAGACATTGCTTTTGCTAAAGAAATGCATGCGTCATTAACTGAAGACGAGAAAAAATTCATGATGGTTCCACCTGTAACACCTGTTGAAAAACAAGTGTTAGGCGCTAACCCTGGTAAAGTATTAGCTGATTATATCTACCCATTCAACGAAGCCTTAACAAATGTTGTTATGCCAGGATCTACTGATGTGGGAGATGTTAGCTGGGTTGTCCCAACTGCACAATGTGTTATGGCAACAGAAGTCATGAATACTGCTCTACATTCATGGCAATGGGTAGCAAATGGTAAAACACCAATTGCTAAAAAAGGTATGCTGCAAGCGGCTAAAGTTATGGCTGCAACAGCTATGAAAGCTATCGAAAACCCAGAAATTTTAGCAGAAGCTAAAGCTGAATTAAAAGCCATTACAGATCAAACACCATACATTAACCCAATTCCTGCTGATGTAAAACCAAATAGCTTAGGATTATAATCAAAAAACTTCCAATTGTTTTTAAGCAATTGGAAGTTTTTTCTTTTTTTATGTCACTTAATTCTTCTAAAGTCAATAGGGACATGATTGAAATACATTAATCCCTTTTGTTGTAAATAGAAACTAAAGAACAATACAATTAATAGCCCACCCATAATACTTAGAGCTATTTCACGTATATCATTTGTCTTGGGTAAAATAAAATTACTTTTCTTAACAATAATAGTCGCTGATATGACATCGTTTTTTTTAGGTTCTTCTACTCTTGGTATTGACGACTTATCAATGATTATAACACTGGCCTCTGAAGTTGCAGAGTCTGCTAACGTTTTACTAGGGAACATCATAAAAATGATAGTAATCAAAAATACAAGAAAACACATCTTTTTTTTCATAGTTATCACTCATTTCATTGAGTTTCTAAGAATTATGCAGGTGCATTTCCAAGAGTCCAGTTAAAGTCACTTGTGTACGTTCCTGCTTTGTTACCACTTGGAATAGTTAAACTAACTGATTGTTCCCCTGCTTTTTCAAATTTAGATACCCAAGTCCCCATACCACTGTTCATTCCACTATTTAATAACACGTTAGAAGCTGCTGCTTCACCAACTGCAAAGGTTAAATCTGTTCCTGATGTTGGCGCTGTTGATGTTGAATCTGTATCTGTTACAGAAGAAGTTAAACCGCTTATTGTAACAATCGCACCTTTTAATGTTTCAATTCCTGTTGCTTCAGTACCACTTGTAAAAGGTGAAATTTCTAAGCTCAACGACCAACCTTCTCCTGTACCTCGGACATCTGTTGTTTGGACATATGGATTGATAGAAGTATTCGTCACTGTTTGTGTTGAACTACTAATTTCAATTTCTCCGAAATTAAAACTTGGAACGTAGTCTAATGTTAACAGTCCAATTTGTCCTGTTCCTTCACCGTCTCCTTCTCCACCTTCTGGATCTACTGGTGTTTGCGTGTCTGGTGCGTTAATTGTAATTTCTCCAGCTGTATTTTCTTCTGTTGGTACAAAATCCCCTTCTGCTGCAGAAGCACTTGCAGCTGTTGCAAACATTCCTCCTAAAATTAATGTACTAACTAATAACTTATTTTTTTTCATTTATTTTCTCCCTTATTCCTTTTTTATTTATATAAATTACATTGGAGCGTTTTCCAATCTCCAAATAATTGTTCCCTTATAAGTACCTGAATGTAATGACTTCGTTATATCTACATAAAAACCATTTTTACCCTCTTGAGAAATAACTACTGGTTGACGATTTAACGACTGATGATTATAGATGATGCTTCCTACTGTATCAATTGTTGCAATACTATCTTCTGTGCGATAGGTTAAGAAATTAGCTGGAGCAAATAGTTTGATACCAAACAAACCCTCATAATAAAAATTTTCTTCTAAAGATACCTGAAGATTCCAAGGGTTTTCCGATTTGGTTGAATCGATTACCGAAATGGGTGATAAGGTTACTTTTTGCACGCCACTTCCTAAGACTAACTCTTCCTTTTGAAAATCTATTGGTTCATCTGAAAAGTACACACCACCCTTCAATACAACAGGTGTTATGCTCTCAACATTAGATGTATGTCCACTATCATCCTTCACATAAAACTCAAACTTATAATCGCCACTAACAATGTCTTCAGAGGACGTTTCAAAATCATAACTAAGTTCATTTGTGTTGATGTCTGAGGCAATGATTTGTTCCTCCCCATCGTTAACTTTCATGTAAACATTAAACAATGAACTATCTTCATCAAGCCAGGTTAAATCAAAATGAATATTACTTCCTAATAAATTAGTTATTTTATCGGCTTCTGTTGCAACAGTTAATCTAGGTGTGTCTTCCTTTTTAAAAGTAATACTACGTGTCACCGTTTCATTAAAAACATTGGTTAATGTAACAGTAATCGTGTGAGAACCAAAGTCTAATGTCTTAAAGGTTTCTATTAGAGGAACTGATTGCGTAACCATTTCTATTGTTGGTTGTAAATCTTCTATGGTTTCAATTAGTGTATCATCCACAGAAACGGTCGCTGTCACAGCACCAGAAGCATTTCTCCAATCAAATACGACAGGAAACTCTTCTATATCATTCAGAAACACTTGACCTTCTTCTGGAGTCGTTATCCCTAGCTCAAACTGATCCTCTTCAATTGTTAAATTGAATGGTTCACTTTCTTCAATCATGGTAGACCCTCTAAATTTAGAAGTCATTACGACATTTGCTGTTTGATTTTTAGCACGTACTTTAAACTTAACTGCAACTTTTGGAGATGTTAGATTTAATTCTTCAATCTTCTCAGAAACATAAAGTTGATTACCAATCCAAACTTCTTCATCAGCCAGGTTAGTTAATTCAGCTAAATCATTAGACCCAGGCGGCATCATTTGAGTAGTATTCGGAATGATTTCAAACTGCTCAGGTATAAGAGATGCAATATCTACATTTTTCCAAGTTGTTCGCCCACCCTTGTATGAACCAACTAAAACAACCTCTAGTTCAGTATTTCCTTTGATGGTACTACCAGAATCAATAGAATTTCCGTTAACATCATTAACCACGTATAAAACATCTGCATCTACAAGTCCTGGAATTTGTTGAAAAATCGCCTTTTGGGTAACAGGATTTAAGTTACCACTATAACCTGTAAATCCCCAATAAGCATACTGATTCCCTGGAAGACCTAGTTGCTCTTTTATTGTTGTAGGATTCATCTGCAGCCATCCACTATCATACCCTCTCGTTTCAGAACTAGTTCGATAAGAGAGCTGAGCTGTTGCCGCTATCCAATTCACTTCCAATTTTGTCCAATTGCCATCACTTAATGTTAAGTTATTTTGCACATTCCAATGTTGTTGCAATCTTGTATTATAAGAAACTGGTAATAGTCCGCCACTACTAAATCTAGTATCTATATAAGCACTATCTGATCCAGGATACGTATTTGCTATATGTTGCCCTTTTACCTGTAAAGAACCAATCGAACTACTATAAGCATCAAAAGCATCTGCCGCAGCTGCACTTGTTTTTGCATTAACGTATAAGTCGAATTCGATGGCAAAACTTCTAGGAATCCCTTTTTTGGTTAAGGTACTTGCTGCACCATTTACTCCACCACCTACTGTTGGGTATGCCCCCATAGCCTGGTTATGATGGGTATACCAAACCGGGTCTGATGCTGTTTTTGCTTGCATAACAAACACGAGTCCATCACTAGGTGTTTGACTTTCAGAAGACTGATTTACAAATGTCACTAACCTAAAATCTTCACTCATATCCATTAAGTTATTTGGCGAACTCCACAATGCAGCTCTGTGACCTGCACCTGAAGTTAGAGTCGCCACACCAGCTTCTTCAACGCTGACCATATTATCGCCACCTGTAATTGTTGGTGCAAAAAACAAATCTTCTAAAGGTAGATGGTCAGGCGCTTCCTCAATCGCATAGGTAGTCTGCGCTCCAAAGCAAATCACTAAAATCATCGCTTTAATCACTAACCAATATCTTTTTTTCACGTTAGTACCTCCTTTTTAAACTAATTAAAACAATTAATAAAATCACTAAAACAACAATGATACCAATTAATATTAAGGTAAAAGGATGTTGTGATATCAATGTTTGTTTCATAATCTCACTTTTTTCTTTCTTGCCTAAACTAAATTTCTTTTCAAGCTCCCATTTTTGATTACCTTCTTTATTATGAATCGTCATCTTCAGGAGGTAGTCACCAATCGGCAGCGCCTCCTCAGAGATATTCTCTGAAATTACATAATGACTATTAGGTGCCATCGAAAACATTGGTTTGTCTAGTTTCATGATTTTCTTTTGGTCTTTATCATAAATCGTAAATTCAAGGGAGTAGCCTGAAAGTATCATAGGAGATTGATTAGCTAAGGTTGTTTGGACACCAAATTTGTTATTCCAAACATCTGCCTTAACGTCTATTAATGAGAAGGATTCCTCCACTGCTTTATCTTCCTCTTGAATCACGACTCCTAACACTTGAGAAAATTTATTTTTTATTTGAATGCCTTCTTGTACTTCTTCTGTTTTTTCTTCTTCTTCAATTTGTGTAATATAGAAACCACCTAAAAGAACACCAGTAAAATCTTTTTCAGGAATATTTGTTGTAAATGTAACAGTTTGCGACTGCTCACCAGCTAATGTTAATCTCTGTTTTTCCGTTGTGATGTCTTCAAATGAAATAGCTAAACTGTCATCTAACGGTGTATCTACTCCTGAATAATCAATACCCCCATTTTTACTTGTCTTAGCTGTATGAGGAGCTACTAGTATATCCACAGGTTCTTTCCCACTATTGGTAATTATTAAATTAAAGATTTGCATGTCGCCTGGTTTTACCAATACATCAAAATAGGAAACATTCTTATTGAACTGATTCTCAGGAATCTCAGCCGTTACAGTAATAGGTAATCCTTTTGCATCTGCAAATACTTGCTGACTCACTATCAACGAAACAAACACACAAAAAACAGAAAGGAACATCACATAAAATTTATTTTTTTTCACGATTTCACCACTCATTTAATTTATTTTTTCTATTCTTGCTAAGCAATCTTTTGACTACTAGATTCTTTGCTAATGATTAATCCTGCTCATGAATATACTTATACGCTGTTCCAAGGGATACATCACATGTTTCAGCAATTTTTCTTAACGTATAGGATTGGTTATGATATAGGTAACGAATTTCTTCTACTTTTTCTTTTGAAATTTTTGGTCGACCACCCACTCTGCCGCTTCTTCGAGCTATTTGAATTCCTTTTGTCGTTCTTTCACTAATAATAAAACTCTCTAAATCAGCTAATTCCACAACTAAGTCAATAAATTGCTTGTCTGTCACATCAGGATAATCTTTACATTTAGAAATAACAGTCATCTTGACTCCTTTTTTATCTAGATACGTAAAAAAACTGGCTAATTGAGTGATTGACTTACCTAAACTTTTTAACTCATAAACAATTAATTCGTCCCCTTTTCGCAATTCTTTAAATTCTTCTTCATCAAGAATCATTTTTTTGACGCCAAAATTTTTAATCGCTTCAATTTGTTCTTTAATATACATTTCATCTAATGATGAATAGACATAGCCTATTTTTTCCATTTCAATTCTCCTAACACTTAACATTTGTTATGGGTTAATTCACCTGTTTTCTTAATTTCTCTAATTCAATAATTAATGACTCCCAATCTTTTGCTTCAGCTGACGTTGCCCAAATTATTTGACGAATTGTACGATGCTTTTCAAAATAATTATCTGATAAAATCATATTCGTTTGGTCATCAACATACTCTTGAAAGACTATTTCGATTCCAATAAACCTCTTAATAATATTAATAATGACGTTTGAATATTTTTTTCCATATGAAAAATCAACATATAAATAAATCTGATTATCAACGTGCTTATTCATCTCACCATTGACTAATACCAGTAAATACTTGCGAAAGAAATATCGATTAAATTGCCAAAATTCAACGTTTTTCCTTTGCTTGTTTATATAATTTTTACAGAACTGGACATATCTTGGAAATCCATTTGTAACCGTTCCTGTATCTATACTTTTTATTTCATTTTCAAATGGTAGGACAAAATTTAATACGTTAAAATGGATTAACTCAATTTGATAAGTACTTTTATCTATAAAAGTACTTAGATCAACAAATTTTTCTTTTACTTCATTAATAAAATTAAAACTATATACTTTAAAGTTTTGTTTGATGACATTTTCCAAATACCCATCTACTTGAACAAAGTCTTTAGCCACTAAATAAGCAAGTAATTCATCTACTTCATATAGGCATTGTTTTCTTGATAGATTATTCGTTATTTTTTCTAATTCTGTTAATAGAAATAAAAAAACTGGTTCACTTTCTAAATAGGTTTGATNNCTTTTATCTAGACTTAACAGAAAAACATTCAAAAAATGAGATATTCTTATTTTTTCGGATTCTTTAAATGGTTTCTTATGATATATTTCTAGAGATTCAAGTAATTGAAGAGAATGATTTCTTATTTTTTCTGGATAAATGACTAAACTTTGTTGACACACTTTTGAAAAAAGATAAGTAAAAAATAATCGAATGTTCTTTTTATTGCCTACTAATTTATTTTTTTTACTTACAGTGAAATCAAATTTATCAATAAAAAATCTAATATCAGACAATTTATTATAGACAGTAGAGTAACTAATAAAATGACTAGCAGCATAATGATTAATCGATACAAATTCTTCAAAAAAAAGAGCTATCATTAATGAAAAAGTTAAAGAATCTTTGATTAAACATATTTCCAATTGACTCGAGGGACTGTTCGAATTTATTACTAACCTAACATCTGCATGACTGGACACCAACTTGAAATACGAATCCAATTCATATTTTTCAAAATCTAAATTAATCTCTTCGCATACTTTATTTAGTATAAATTCCGTTATATCCAAATCATTTATAAGATCTTCTCTTAAAGCTTGTTTAGAGGTATTTTTCTCTAAATAACGAAGAAGCTCTAATTTACGTGTATCAGCCTTTTCTAAAAAAAAATGAATCATTAACTTCTAATCTCCTCCATTTTTCAGATAAAAAACGTCTGACTTAGTGAAAAAAGAAGTAATTGCTAATTTAATTACAATATATCTGACATAAATCATCTAAAAATAGTTTTTATAAAAATATACAACTAAAAGTATAAGACATGATCCTTTCTCATTTTTTTAATTTTTTTTACTATTGATGAAAAAAAATAAAAATACCTTTTTTAACTTTTCTCTAAGAGTCGGCTAAATCCTTTGTATACAACCTATAAATTTGTGTAATTTTATTTTAAATAACCCATTTTTAAAACGTGTTATTTAAAAAAAAATAACGTAATAAAAACAAAAATACCTCTAGCTATATGAATAACTAAAGGTATTTGTTCATTTTATTGGTAAAAATAATTTTTTTACATTTTAATAAGTGTTCGACCTGAGTGAGTTCCTTCTAATAAATGAGTTACAATTTCTTCTATTCTATCTATTGGCTCTTCTACTGCTCCAATAGTACTTAATCGTTCTTTATCTAGCTCATTTGCTATTCTTTCCCAAATAGCTTCTTTTTTCTCATTTGGTAATTGGACAGAATCCACACCTAGCATCTTGATACCTCGTAAGATAAATGGCAAGACTGTTGTTTCTAGTTTAATCCCACTAGCATTTCCACAAAGTGTAATAGCGCCACCGTAATTAATTTGTGGCAAGATAGCTGATAGAACTTTTCCACCAATTGTATCTAATACAAAATCATATTCTTGTTTTTGTAGTGGTTTGATTTTTTCTGGCATAAATTCATCTAAACTAATCACTTTAGTCGCTCCTAAAGCATATAAAAAGTCTTCATTTTTCTTTCTTGATAAGGCCGTAATATTTTCATATCCTAAACTTTTAAGCATAGCAATAGCAATACTTCCCACACCACCAGTTGCTCCTGTGACTAAAATACGAGCTTTTTTATCTGATAAGCCATTGCGTTCTAATTCGTTAATAGACTCCACAGCCGTGATACCGGCAGTCCCAATAGTGGCTGCCTCTTTTTCAGTCAGACCTTCCGGTAATTTAACCACCCATTCATTTGGAATGCGAACTATTTCACTGAATCCTCCTGTATGACTTACACCTAAGCCATTTCCAGTAATAACAACTTTATCTCCCTTTTTGAAAGAGTCACTTGTGGTTTCCATAACCTCACCCACAGCGTCTACTCCTGGAATCATTGGGTAACTACGAATGACGCCACCGTTTTTTATAGTAGCTAATGCATCTTTATAATTAATCCCTGAGTAACTTGTTTTAATAAGAGTGTCACCAGCAGATAAGTCTTCTAAGGTACACGCTTTCACACCTGCTTGAATCTCTTCATTAACTTCTTCTACAACAAGGGCTCTAAATGTTTCATTTGTCATTTTTTTACCTCATTTCATTTAAGTTTACTTCATCTATTAGTATATCTTATTTTCCTTTATTTCTTCCGCCAAAATCATTGAAATATCGTAAACTTTCTTGTATAATTCCGTTGTCAGTAAACTTATTGTTTAATATTAGTAAACTTTTATGCTTTACTGTTTAGTAATACTAAACTTTGAAACGAGGATTCCTATGAATATTGGTAATAAACTAAAAAATTTACGCATTCAAAAAAATCTTACCCAAGAAGAGCTTGGTGAACGTACTGATTTAAGTAAAGGTTACATCTCTCAGCTCGAAAGAAATTTAAGCTCTCCTTCTATGGAAACATTCTTTT
The DNA here is from genome assembly GCF_017316185.1 of Candidatus Vagococcus giribetii. Classification (GTDB taxonomy): domain Bacteria; phylum Bacillota; class Bacilli; order Lactobacillales; family Vagococcaceae; genus Vagococcus; species Vagococcus giribetii. Next base: position 71,844 of record NZ_JAFLVX010000004.1, read on the forward strand.
CTATATTAGAAGTATTAGGTGTATCGCCAAAAGCCTTCTTTGATGAAAAAGAACAAATTCAACAGGTTGTTTATACTGAGGACGACCACACCGTTTACTATGAAGAAGATAAAGGGTATGAGATTAATTGGTTAGTGTCTGATTCTAATGAAAAAGACATGGAGCCGATCATTCTTTCTTTAGATAAAAACGGCGAGTACAAAGAATTCGAGCCCTCTCTTTCAGATACATTTGCTTATGTGTTAAAGGGACGAGTCTGTGTTGAAATTGGTGGAGATAAGTACTACGCTAGTACTGGAGAATCCATTTATTATCAAGCACTCAAAAAACATCAAATCAAAAATGATTTTGATGGCACAAGTCAATTATTATTAGTAGCAACTAATTCATATTTATAAAAGGGGTGGCATTAGTGAGTAAAACAATTATTAAATTTGATAATGTAGTAAAAGAATACGACGATACAGTAGTTTTAAAAGAGGTAAGTTTTGAGATAGAGCAAGGGAAATTTTATACCTTGTTGGGTCCTTCTGGTTGTGGTAAAACCACCATTTTAAGATTAATTGCAGGCTTTACTGAGCCTACTTCTGGAAATGTATTTTTTGATGGTAAAAAAATCAATCAAATTCCTGCTAATAAACGAAAAGTTAATACTGTTTTCCAAGATTATGCCCTTTTCCCTCATATGAATGTTTTTGACAATGTGGCATTTGGATTGAAAATAAAAAAATTACCTAAAGACGTCATCGAACGCAAAGTAAAAGATGCCTTACGCATGGTTCAATTATCAGGTTTTGAAGAGCGACAAATCGGCGAAATGTCTGGTGGACAAAGACAACGTGTGGCCATTGCTCGCGCCTTGGTCAATGAGCCAGATATTTTACTGTTAGATGAGCCTTTATCAGCGCTTGATTTAAAATTACGGACAGCTATGCAGTCTGAATTACGCGAATTACAAAAACGTCTTGGCATTACATTTATCTTTGTTACTCATGATCAAGAAGAAGCTTTAGCTATGAGTGATGAAATCTTTGTCCTAAACCAAGGGAACATTGAGCAAAGTGGCACTCCTAGAGATATTTATGATGAGCCAATTAACCGTTTTGTGGCAAACTTCATTGGTGAGAGTAATATCGTTGATGGGACCATGCTTGAAGACAACTTAGTTGAGTTTGTAGGAAAATCCTTCGAGTGTGTGGATAGTGGGATGAGAAAAAATGAGCCCATTGAAATCATGATTCGACCTGAAGATTTAAGTCTAGTCCCTATTGAAAAAGGTAAGCTAGTTGCTAAAGTTGACTCTCTTCTCTTTAGAGGTGTTCATTATGAAATTTTCTGTATTGATAAAGAAGGCAACGAATGGACAGTTCACTCAACAAAACGAGCTACCGAAGGACAAGAAGTTGGTATTTACTTTGAACCAGAAGATATTCACGTCATGCGTTTTGGTGAGTCTGAGGAAGACTTTGATGCGCGACTTGAAAGCTACGACGAAGAGTAAGGAGGTTGAAAAATGACTGTTAATAAAAAACTTTATACGATTCCTTATGTTTTTTGGCTACTACTCTTTGTCATTGCACCTGTATTACTCATTGTGTATCAATCTTTCTTTGATACAAATGGTGCCTTTACACTAGCCAATTATCAGCAGTACTTAACCTCTGGAACTTATTTAAAAATGACCTTTAACTCTGTGTTTTATGCTTTTTTAATTACGCTTTTTACGTTACTTATTAGCTATCCTACCGCGTATTTGTTAACGAAGCTAAAACACAAACAACTTTGGTTAATGCTAATTATCTTACCTACTTGGATTAATCTACTATTAAAAGCTTATGCTTTTATTGGTATCTTTAGTGTCCATGGTAGTGTGAATCATTTTCTAGAAATGATCGGCATTGGTGGCAAGCAGATACTTTTTACTGATTTCAGTTTTATTTTTGTTGCTACTTATATTGAAATCCCCTTTATGATTATGCCGATTTTTAATGCCTTAGAAGAAATTAACCCTTCTTTGATTTCAGCAAGTCGCGACTTAGGGGCTAATGGCTTTGAAACTTTTAGACGTGTTATTTTACCTTTATCTATGAATGGTGTTAAAAGTGGGGTACAAGCTGTTTTCATTCCCTCATTAAGCTTATTCATGTTAACTCGTTTAATTGGCGGTAATCGCGTCATTACTCTTGGAACAGCCATTGAGCAACATTTCCTTGTGACCCAAAACTGGGGCATGGGGTCAACGATTGGAGTTATCCTAATCATCACTATGTTTGTCATTATGTTCTTTACAAGAGAGAAGAAAAAAGGAGGTAGAACGAAATGACAAAAAAATCATTTAAATGGTCACATCTCTACCTAATCTTTGTTTTTATCTTGCTTTATATTCCTATTTTTTACTTGATTTTCTATTCATTTAATGAAGGTGGTAATATGACTTCCTTCACTGGTTTTACTTTAGAACATTACAAAACCGTGTTTGATGATACACGTTTAATCGGCATTGTGGTAAATACCTTTTTACTTGCCTTCTTATCAGCTCTTGTTGCAACCATCATCGGAACATTTGGGGCTATGGGGATTCATTACACAAAACAACGCGGCATCCGTAACACCATCCTTAGTTTAAATAATGTCTTAATGGTTTCTCCTGATGTTATTATTGGGGCAAGTTTTTTAATTCTATTTACCTTCTTAGGAAGTTGGTTTGGTTTTAAATTAGGTTTTGCTTCTGTGCTGTTATCTCACATTGCCTTTAGTATTCCTATTGTTGTCTTAATGGTATTACCTAAAATGCAGGAGATGAATCAGTCTCTGATTGATGCAGCAAGAGATTTAGGTGCAAATAATTTTCAAGTATTGAATAGAGTTATTCTGCCTTATATCACGCCTGGTATCATCGCCGGTTACTTTATGGCCTTCACCTACTCCTTAGATGACTTTGCGGTAACTTTCTTTGTTACAGGAAATGGCTTTAGTACCCTATCAGTTGAAATCTACTCACGAGCTAGACAAGGGATTAGCTTAGAAATCAATGCCCTAAGTACCCTACTATTCTTGTTCTCATTAATTTTAGTCATTGGCTATTACTTTATTAGTAAAGACAATACGGCTAAAAAACATCGTAAAAAAGCGACACGCTAGAAAGGAAGCCACTATGAGAAAATTAAATTCTTTAATCATTGGAATTATCGGGATTATTTTATGCCTGACAATCGTTTCTTATAACCTCGAAAAAAGTTCTGGTCGAGCAGGCTCTAAAGTCGTGACGATTTACAACTGGGGAGATTATATTGATCCTGATTTATTAAAAAAATTCGAAAAAGAATATGGCTATAAAGTCATTTACGAAACATTTGATTCAAATGAAGCCATGATCACTAAGATTGAACAAGGTGGAACAGCCTATGACATCGCTATTCCTAGTGAGTACATGATTCAAAAAATGATGAAACAAAATCTATTATTAAAACTAGACCACAGTAAAATCAAAGGCTTAGACAATATTGACCCACGTTTTCTTAACATTGATTTTGACCCACAAAACCAATACTCTATTCCCTATTTTTGGGGAACTTTAGGGATTATCTACAACGATAAATTCGTTGATGCAAAACACATGCAACATTGGGACGATCTATGGGCACCTGAGCTAAAAAATAACGTGATGCTTATTGACGGGGCTCGTGAAGTAATTGGTTTAACCTTAAATAGTGATGGTAATTCATTAAACAGTAAAAATGACCAAGAACTTGAAGCTGTCTCTAAAAAGCTAACAGGTCTTACAAGTAACGTCAAAGCTATCGTGGCTGATGAGATTAAAATGTATATGATTAATGAAGAAAGTGCTGCTGCTGTGACTTTTTCTGGTGAAGCTAGAGAGATGTTAGATAACAACGAACATCTGCACTATGTGATTCCTGAAGAAGGTTCTAATCTATGGTTTGATAACATCGTCATTCCTAAGACAGCTAAAAATGTTGACGGAGCATATGACTTCATTAATTTTATGCTAGAGCCTGAAAATGCTGCAGCTAACGCTGAATATATTGGCTACTCTACTCCTAATAAAAAGGCCGTAGAACTTTTACCAAAAGAAATCGTTGAAGATGAACAATTTTACCCAAGTCCAGAAACTATGGCTAATTTAGAAGTCTATGAAGACTTAGGCTCTAAGTATTTAGAAGTCTACAACGATCGCTTTTTAGAATTTAAAATGTACCGTAAATAACGACAAACTAGTGAGTCATTAAAAAAATGACTTCACTAGTTTGTTTTTTTTATGGTAAACTTTCCTTTTGATTTTGAAAGTCAATAATTTTAAAACAACCTTTTTTAAGGTATAATAATGACAATCATATTTTTTAGCAAGGAGATGAGCCTATGGAAATCATCGAAAAAGCCCCTGCAAAAATCAATCTTGGTTTAGATGTTCTCTACAAACGACCAGATGGTTACCATGAACTCGAGATGGTTATGGCTAGCATTGATTTAGCTGATCGGTTGACCTTTAGAAAACAACCAGAAGATACCATTACAATTACCACAAATAGTGGTTTCTTACCAACGGATCGAAAAAATAATATTTTTCAAGCCATTGAAGCCATGAAAGAGGCTTACTCTTTTGAAGGTGGCGTTCACGTTGAACTACAAAAAAGAATTCCTGTTGCGGCTGGTTTAGGCGGCGGCAGTAGTGATGCTGCCGCAACCTTTAGAGGGATTAATCGTCTATTTGATTTAGGTGTATCAACGGAAGAAATGACACAACTAGCGATTCCTATTGGCACAGATATTCCTTTTTGTTTAAAAGGTGAAACTGCTTTAGTCACAGGTCTTGGGGAAATCGTCACCCCACTTTCTAGACCTATGCCTCAATGTTGGGTTGTCTTAGTGAAACCTAAAGTCAGTGTCTCAACGCCACGTGTTTTTTCTAAAATTGATGTCAATACATTACCTCATCCTGACATCAACGGCTTAAAAGAAGCTATTGAAGGTAATGACTATCAAGGCATGACGCAACTATTAGGAAACTCTCTTGAAGCTTATACCACAGCAAAGTTCCCCATTGTGCAACTGATTAAAGATAAGATGCTTGCCTTTGGTGCTGATGCAGCTGTGATGAGTGGTAGCGGTCCAACAGTTCTTGCATTATGCGACAAACATTCTCGTGCCATTCACATTGCCAATTCCTTAAAAGGATTTTGCCAAGAAGTCTATGTCGTGCGTACATTAAACCAGTAGAAAAAAGAGCTTTTTACAAAAAAGAGCTCTTTTTTCTTGCCTTCTTTTACATATCATGCTATTCTACTACTTGTTTAAAACGTAACGATTACATTTTACATAGAGTTAGCTCATAAGAAAGGAGCATTGCCATGCATTACATTGATGTTAAAGGACTTACCTTTTATTACGGTGAAGAACCCGTTTTACAAGATATTTCTTATCACGTTGATCCGGGAGAATTCGTTATTCTAACAGGAGAAAACGGTGCAGCAAAATCAACCCTAATAAAAAACACATTAGGTCTATTAAAGCCTGCTAAAGGTTCTATTACAATCTCTCCAACTAACGCGGAGGGACAACCTTTAAAGATTGGCTATAGTCCACAACAAATTGCGTCATTCAACGCGGGATTTCCTAGTACTGTTTTAGAGCTTGTCCAGTCTGGACGCTTTAATAGCGGTAAATGGTTCAAGCGACTTACTGCTATCGACCATGAACATGTGGAAAAAGCACTCAAATCAGTGAGCATGTGGGACATGCGACATAAACGAGTTGGTGAGTTATCAGGTGGGCAAAAACAACGTATTTGTTTAGCGAGAATATTTGCTTCTGACCCTGATTTATTTGTTCTAGATGAACCTACAACTGGAATGGACGAGACCTCACGACGAGATTTCTATCAACTACTTCGCCATAGCTCTCACGTTCATGGTAAATCGATTTTAATGATCACTCACGATCACGAAGATATTAAAGAATACATGGATCGTCATATCCAGTTAGTTAGAAAGGAGGATACAGAATGGAGATGTTTTCATATGCATTCATGATCAGAGCCTTAATTGCAGCGTCCTTTATGGCTGTTATCGCTCCTTTACTTGGCGTTTTTCTTGTCTTAAGAAGACAATCTTTAATGGCCGATACCTTGTCTCATGTGTCTTTAGCTGGGATTGCTTTAGGTTTCTTTATTAACTTTAATCCAACAGTAACTACCTTAATCGTTGTTATTGTAGCAGCCTTAGCCCTAGAGTACATTCGTAAGCTCTACCCTTCTTATTCTGAAGTATCAACTGCCGTATTAATGGCTGGAGGACTAGCAACTGCTCTTGTTTTAATGAATTTAAACAAAGGACAGACTAGTATGAATATCAATCAATATTTATTTGGTTCTATTATTACGATTAATTGGGCTCAAGTGAAAGTTCTTGGCGTATTGATGGTAGCTATTGTTGTGCTATTTCTATTTTTAAGAAAACCAATGTACGTCTTAACATTCGATGAAGACACTGCTCACGTAGACGGCCTTCCTGTGAACTTATTATCCACTTTATTTAACGTGATGACAGGTGTCGCAATTACTTTAATGATTCCGATTGCTGGGGCTCTTTTAGTCTCTGCCATTATGATTTTACCAGGAACGATTTCGATGAAATTAGGACGGACATTTAACCAAGTTATCTTTATTAGTATTATCGTCGGATTCTTCGGTATGATTTCTGGTTTAATTAGTTCCTACCAGTTAGATACTCCCCCTGGAGCAACGATTACCTTAATATTCATTTTTATGTTTATTCTAGTCAATTTGATTCAATCCCTTATGAAGAAAGGAAAAAGAAAGGCTTAGCCTTTCTTTTTTTTCGTTTATTTGCGAACATTTACTTTTTTTTCTTAAAAATACTTTGTTTTTTGCTCAAAACATACTATAATGGTTAGTATTACTTTAATTAATTAGAAGGAGTTATACATATGAAAATAAAAAGAAGTGAACGTTTAATTGATATGACTGCCTATATTTTAAACAATCCCCACAAGCTCACTCCTTTAACTTATTTTGTTAATAAATACGAGTCGGCAAAATCATCTATTAGTGAAGATTTAACCATCATTAAAAAAACATTCAAAGATAGAGGTTTTGGTACCTTAGAAACAATGGCTGGTGCCGCTGGTGGCGTTATTTTCACACCAGAGATTCCTTTTGAACAAGCTAGATTAATGGTCAATGATTTATGTGAACGTTTATCTGAACAAGACCGATTATTGCCTGGTAGCTACGTTTATTTATCTGACTTATTAGGTGACCCACAATTACTAAAACAAATTGGTCAAATTATCTCGTCTCAATACGTTGGTCAAGAAATTGACGCTGTTATGACTGTTGCCACAAAAGGTGTGCCAATTGCTCAAGCCGTTTCATACTACTTAAACGTGCCATTTGTTATTGTTCGTCGTGATTCAAAAATCACAGAAGGCTCAACAGTTAGTGTGAATTATGTATCTGGTAGTTCTGAGCGTATCGAAAAAATGGAACTCTCAAAACGTAGCCTAAAAAGAGGCTCGCGTGTCCTTGTGGTAGATGACTTCATGAAAGGTGGCGGAACGGTTAACGGTATGAAAGCCTTAATCGAAGAGTTCGAAGCTGAGCTAGTTGGTATCACTGTATTTGCAGAATCAACTTTTGGTGGCCGTAGAATGATTGACGATTATACGTCCCTACTTTGTGTGAAAGATGTAGACACACGTACAAAAAATATTACAGTAGTTCCTGGAAATTACTTTGATCCTAAACTATCTTAATTGGTATAGTCAATTATATTAAAGGAAAGAGCTTGATGTATCAGCTCTTTTTTTGTTACAATAAATCGAAACTATAGAGAAGTCTTAAGGAGTGTTAACACGTGAAAAATCGTTACGCAATTATTTTGGCTGCAGGTAAAGGATCTCGTATGAAATCCTCTTTATATAAAGTTCTACACCCTGTTGCTGGTAAACCAATGGTAGAGCATGTTATTGAACAAATCGAAGCAGTTAAAGTTGATGAGATTGTTACAATTGTCGGTTTTGGTGCAGAAATGGTCAAAGAACAATTAGGCGATCGTTCAAAGTATGCTCTTCAAACAGAACAACTAGGAACAGGTCATGCCGTGTTAGCTACAGCTGATTTATTAAAAGCTAAAAACGGAACAACTCTAGTTATTTGTGGAGATACTCCCCTTCTAACAGCAGAAACTTTAGAAGAGTTAATCAACCATCATGAAGCCATCGGCGCTAAAGCAACTATTTTATCTGCTATAGCCAAAGACGCTTCAGGTTACGGACGTATCGTTCGAAACGCAGAAAACCATGTAGAAAAAATCGTTGAACACAAAGATGCTTCTGAGGAAGAATTACGCATCAATGAGTTCAACACAGGAACTTACTGTTTTGACAACGCCTTTTTATTTGAGTCATTAACACAAGTGGGTAATGACAACGCACAAGGCGAATATTACTTACCAGATGTGATTAGTATCTTAAAACAACAAGGTGACATTGTGAGTGCGTATATCATGGATTCAGAAGAAGAATCTATGGGAATCAATGACCGTGTTGCCTTAGCAAAAGCCAACCAATTAATGACTGCTCGCATTAACGAAAACCATATGAAGAATGGCGTGACTTTCTTAGATCCAAGTACAACTTACATTGAAAGTGACGTTGTCATTGGTCAAGACACAGTGATTGAACCTGGCGTTATGTTACGTGGAAAAACAGTGATTGGTGATAATTGTTTCATTACGGCTAATTCTGATATTAGTAATAGCCATATTGGAAACAACGTTGTCATTAAATCATCTACTTTAAATCAAGCTGTTGTTAAAGATGGTGCTGATGTTGGTCCTTACGCTCATTTACGTCCAAACGCAGATATCCATGAAAATGCTCATATTGGAAACTTTGTTGAGATCAAGAAAGCAACAATTGGTGAAGGCACTAAAGTTGGTCACTTAACTTATGTAGGGGATGCGACTCTTGGTAAAGATATTAACGTTGGTTGTGGTACTGTTTTTGTTAATTATGATGGCAAAAATAAATTCCATACAATCGTCGAAGATCATAGCTTCATTGGTAGTGGTACCAATTTAGTTGGGCCAGTGACTTTAGGGCGTAACTCTGCCATTGCTGCCGGCTCTACCATTACAAAAGATGTTCCTGAAGATGCTTTAGGAATCGCACGTGGACGTCAATCAAATTTAGAGGGTTATGCTAAAAAAATGCCATATAACGAATAAAAAGCGCTCAAATCACTTGATTTATTCGTTAAAAATGACTACTATTTAGTGGGAAGTATAATCACAAGTTAAAAACAAGAAAGCGGAGGTCCTCATGTCTAATCATTACTTTGATCCAAGACTAAAAATCTTTTCATTAAATTCTAACAAGCCACTTGCAAAAAAAATTGCTGATGCTGTTGGAGTAGAACTAGGAAAGTCTGAAGTAAAACAATTCAGCGACGGTGAAATTCAAATCAATATCGAACAAAGTATTCGTGGTGGTCACGTTTACCTAATTCAATCAACAAGTAATCCTGTTAATGACCATTTAATGGAATTATTAATTATGATTGATGCCTTAAAACGCGCTAGTGCTAAAACAATTAACGTTGTTATTCCTTACTATGGTTACGCTCGTCAAGACCGTAAAGCACGCTCTCGTGAGCCTATCACTTCTAAATTAGTAGCTGATATGCTTGAAAAAGCAGGAGCAACTCGTATCTTAGCATTAGATTTACATGCAGCTCAAATCCAAGGATTCTTTGATATTCCTGTGGATCATTTAATGGCTGCTCCACTATTAGCAGATTACTTTATTGACCATGGTTATGAAGGTGACGATGTTGTCGTTGTTTCTCCTGACCACGGTGGTGTAACAAGAGCTCGTAAATTAGCTGAAATCTTGAAAGCACCTATCGCTATTATTGACAAACGCCGTCCAAAAGCAAACGTTGCTGAAGTAATGAATATTATTGGGGAAGTTAAAGGGAAAAAATGTGTCCTAATCGACGACATGATTGATACAGCTGGAACTATTACCCTAGCTGCAGAAGCATTGAAAGAAAAAGGCGCAACTGAAGTTGTCGCTTGTTGTACACACCCTGTTCTTTCAGGTCCCGCTATTGAGCGTATTGATAACTCTTCAATTGAAAAATTAATCATCACAGACTCTATTCTTTTACCTGAAGACAAACATTCAGATAAAATTGAGATTGTCAGTGTTGGAGAATTAATGGGAGATGCGATCAAACGTATTCATGAAAACAAACCTGTTAGTCCACTTTTTGAATCAAAAAAATAAGCTAATAAAAAAACATCTGGTTATTTTCCAGATGTTTTTTCGTTTTGCTCACTTAATAATTGACGAATATCTTGAAGAATTACTTCTGTTGTTTCTATCTCTTCAACAATTTCTTCTTGTTCTTCTTTTTTAGGTACCATTCTATTAGCTTTGTTAACACCTTTAATAATCATAAATAAAACAAATGCGGTAATTAAAAAAGTAATAATAGCTGAGATGACTGATCCATAGTTAAATTCAACTCCATTAACTGTAAATGACAAACTCTTAGTCACGTCGTCCACATTAGTTGAACCAGGGAAAATCAAACTAATCACTAAGCTAATTAAAGGTGTAATTAAATTTTCTGTTAACTTAGTAACAATCCCTGTAAAAGCTCCTCCAATAATGACCCCTACTGCTAAATCAAGGACATTCCCTCTCATAATAAACTCTTTAAATTCTTTTATCATTGTAACAACTCCTTTTTCTACTGTTATTATATTCTATTGTCTCTCTTTTTTCTTCTAATTTGCTTTCTCCTCATAAAAATAAAATCCTACGTTTAATTATTAACCTTTTCTTAAACTTTATTTTTTTACTAGAAAATCTTGCCTTTTCCTATCAAATCAGTCAATTTTTTGGTACTCTAAAGGGTGTATCTATTTATTAAAAATGATACCTATCTGATCAACAAAGGAGATTAGATTTATGACTTTTGAATTAAATCAAAACGTGAATTTACACGTTATTCCAACTAATAAATATAAGACGGTTCGGCTTCTTGTTCGTTTCTCCGCACCTCTTTCAACTGAAACCAGTAGTAAACGAGCTCTATTAGCTAGTCTAATGGAAACAAATAGCTTAAATTTCCCTGATCAAACTAGTTTAAGTAAACAATTATCTGAATTGTTTGGTGCTAGTTTTGGTATCGGCGTCAGCCGTAATGGGAATGAACATTATTTAACCTTAGGTATGAATATTATTAACGACCATTTAGTTCCAAGTGGGACTTCTGTTTTAGAATCTGCTGTGGCGTTTTTAAAAGAAATCATATTCGCCCCTCATATTATTAATAATCAATTTGAGCCAGAGACGTTTTTAAGAGAAAAAGAAAACTTAATGGAATATATTCGCTCTATTTTTGATGATAAACAAACCTATGCGTCTCTTAGCCTTCAGAATTTATTCTTTGCCCGCTCTAGTAGCCAAAGAACACCTAGTTTTGGTAGTATCGAAGGCATCGAAAAAGAAACAGCTTCATCTATGGCTGCCTATTACCAGCAAATGATTGCTCAAGATAAGATTGATATTTTAGTCATTGGAGACGTTGCTGAAGGATATGTTGCCAGATGTTTTAAAGACTTCGGATTCTCTGATCGTCCTTATGACAAAGGCCCCTTGTTCTATCAACAATCCTTACAAAATGTGATTCATCAAAAAACCGAACAACTTCCTGTGGTCCAATCTAAACTAAATTTAGCTTATCATTGTGACATTTATTATTACGATGAGTTGTATTTTGCTTTGATGGTGTTTAATGGGTTATTTGGTGGCTTCCCTCACTCAAAACTATTCTTAAACGTGAGAGAAAAACACAGTTTAGCTTATTATGCGAGTAGTTCTGTTGAGCCTTTTAGAGGATTATTAACGGTTCAAACTGGTATTGACGGCAAAAACAGAGAAAAAGTCCTTCGTTTAGTCAATGAACAACTAAAAGACTTAGCATCTGGAAAAGTAAGCTTAGATGACTTAGAGCAAACTAAAGTCATGCTAATCAATCAGTTCCTACTTAGCCTAGATAATCAACGTGCCTTGTTAGAACAAACTTTCTTAAAAATTAAAGTCCCTAATGCGGATATTTCTCAAGAAGAATGGGTAAAACGCGTTCAAGACGTTACCATTGAAGATGTTCAAGCAGTTGCTAAACACATCAAGCTACAAGCGGTTTACTTTATGGAAGGAGAAAAAGAACAATGATGAAAAAGATTTTTTATCCTTCAATCAACGAAACAATCTATACAGGTGTCCTAGATAATGGTTTAGAAGTAACCTTACTTCCTAAACCTGATTTCCATAAAACTTATGGTTTATTTACGACTAACTATGGCTCTATCGATAACGAATTTGTCCCACTAGGACAAGAGGCCTTTACTAAAGTCCCTGATGGAATTGCTCATTTTTTAGAGCACAAATTATTTGAAAAAGAAGATGAAGATGTCTTTCAACGTTTTGGTCGCCAAGGTGCCTCAAGTAATGCTTTTACTAGCTTTACCCGTACAAGTTACCTCTTCTCTTCAACGGACAATACCTTAGAAAACATCGCTACTTTGATTGATTTTGTTCAAGACCCTTACTTTACAGAAGAATCTGTTAATAAAGAAAAAGGCATTATTGCTCAAGAAATTAGAATGTATCAAGACGATCCTAATTGGCGTTTGTTTTTTGGGATATTAAACAACATGTATCCAAAACATCCGTTACACATTGATATTGCTGGAACAGAAGAAAGCATTGATAAAATCACTGCTGAAAATCTATATCTTTGCTACAACACCTTCTATCACCCAAGTAATATGAATTTATTTATTGTGGGCAATATGGATGCTGAAAAATTGATGGATTTTATTATTGAAAACCAACAATCAAAAGAATTCGTTCCTAGTACACCTATTGAACGTCGTTTCCCTATTGAGACGGCTAAAGATATTGTCAAAGAAAGTAGCATTGAACTATCTGTCAGTCGACCTAAAGCCATTATTGGCCTTAAAGGACTAGATACCGTACCTGAAGATGGTTTTGAACGATTAAAATATCAAACAAGTATTCAATTATTACTTCAATTACTCTTTGGAGACACGTCTGAGAGTTATTTAAACATGTACAATGATGGCTTAATTGATGATTCTTTCTCTTTTGAATTTAGTTTGGATCGTAGCTTCCACTTTGCTGACTTTAGTTCAGATACAACTGAACCTGAACGTTTTGCCAACCAAATGATTAACTTGATTCTAAAATCAAAGGATAGCCCAGAGCTAACAGAAAGAAACTTAAATTTAGCTAAACGCAAAATGATGGGAAAACATTTACAATCTCTAGATTCTCTTGAATATATTGCTAATCAATTTAGTGGCATGAAGTTTGGTGATACCACTCTATTTGATTTAGCTGAAGTCATTGATAGCATTGAATTAAAAGATTTAATGGCTGTTCATGAAGCATTCATCAGACCTGATGGATTAAGTCGTTTCTTTATCTATCCTAAGAAAAGGTGAGTCAGATGACATACGCATTCATTACAGGTGCTAGTGGTGATATCGGAGCCGCTTGTGCGAGAGCTCTTGCTAAAGAGGGTTATTCTCTTTACTGTCATTACCACAGCAATGAAGAAAAAATACGAAACCTTGTGACTGAACTTAAAGCAGCTTATCCCGAACAAGACTTCTTGATAATTCAAGCAGACTTGTCTCTTGATAGTAGCCTTGAGATCATCACTCAATCTGTATTTCAGTTAGATGGTATTATTTTTGCTCATGGGGACACGTCGTATGAGCTGTTGACGACACACACATCAAATGAATTTGATGACATGTGGCGCGTTCATTTAAAAACACCCATGAGACTTTGTCAGGCTTTTCAAAGTAAACTAAGCCAACAACAACAAGGACGCATCGTTTTTATTAGTTCTATTTATGGTCTTTCTGGCAGTTCAATGGAAGTGCTATACAGTACCCTAAAGGGCGGACAAATTGCCTTTGCAAATGCTTATGCTAAAGAAGTCGCTTCTTTAGGTATTACGGTTAATACGATTGCTCCAGGAGCAGTAGCTACTCGAATGAACACAGACTGGACCGAAGAAGAAACAAAAGAATTACTTGAAACTATCCCTGTCAACCGAATGGCGTTACCTGAGGAGATTGCTAGCTTTGCTTCATTTTTATTTAAGAAAGAAGCAAGTTATATCACTGGGACAACCCTACCAATGACAGGTGGATGGAAAATTTAGAAAGAAGGAGCAATACATTGGAAACCATTGGGGAAAAATTACAAAAAGCCCGCATTGATCGTGGTTTAACAATTGGTGATTTACAAAAAATTACTAAAATTCAACGACGTTACTTAGAAGCCATTGAAGAAAATGACTTCGACGCAATGCCTAGCGATTACTATAAACGAACTTTTATCCGACAATTTGCTGAAGCAGTTGGTTTAAATCCACGTCCTCTATTAAGACGTTTAGATGGTAAACCAGAAGAAACTGATTTATCGAATACCATGGCTTTGAGCATACCGGTTAAGGGTTCCCGAAAATCAAAATACAATGAAACAAATTCAAAAAAATCCATGATAGCTGCCTACCTTCCTGTTGTGTTACTTGTTTTAGTGGTACTAGGAATTATTGGTACTATCGTGTGGGCAATTATGATTGATTCTGAAAAAGGACCTATTGTCCCAACACCAAATAAGACAACTATTGTGGATAATTCAACGACTCAGTCAACAGTAACTTCTTCTGCAAAAGAAGAAAAAACCACTGAAAGTAGTACACCTGAAAAAGAAAAGAACAAAGATAAAAAAGAGAAAAAGGCAAAAGATAATATCGCCTTAGAATCTGATACTGGTGAAGCCGTTCTTTATAAAGTCTCTGAATGGGAAAAACCAATGAAGGTTGCTTTTAAAGGCTTAGATGCGGCTGCTTGGATTGGTTTAGAAAATCCCCAAACCCAAGAATTATTCTACCAATACACGATTCAACCTGGAGAAGAGTTAGAGACGTTTGTTCCTGATGACTTAGATAGCTTTGCTATTGTCGTTGGTGCTGCAAGAAATGTGAGCATCACTATTAATGGAGAGGAAATTAAATTTAACGAAAAAACTCCCGTTGATGGCAAAAAAGTGATAACATTAGAAAAAGGAACACTTGATACTCAATCTACAGGAGAGGAAAGATAAATAAAATGAACTTACCTAATAAGTTAACGGTCTTACGAATTTTCATGATTCCTATCTTTATCGTCGTTGCTCTAGTTCCTTTGAACTGGGGAAGCGTTGATATCTTAGGAACCAATTTAGAAGTGAGTCAATTAGTTGCTGCTATTATTTTCGCTGTTGCTAGTATCACTGACTGGTTAGACGGAAAAATTGCTAGAAAACATAATTTAGTTACTAACTTCGGTAAATTTGCGGATCCATTAGCTGATAAAATGTTAGTTATGACAGCCTTTATCGTGTTAGTAGAACAAGGTAAAGCGGCTGCTTGGATTGTTGCTATTATCGTCTGTCGTGAATTAGCTGTAACAGGCTTACGTTTACTACTAGTTGAAGGTGGAGAAGTTATGGCTGCTGCTTGGCCAGGAAAAATTAAAACAGCTACTCAAATGGTGGCTATTATTTTACTATTAATCAACAACGTGCCGTTTGCTAGTTTTAATTTCCCATTAGACCAAATCATGCTTTATACTTGTTTAATCTTTACAATTTACTCAGGTATTGATTACTTCGCTAAAAACAAAGACGTATTTAAAGATTCTATGTAAAAAATCAAGAGACATCTCTTGATTTTTTCTTTATTTAAGCTTAAATTTAGACTATGTTTTACACTTTGAAAAAAAGGAATGATTATCGATGAAATCTGTTTTTAAATCCGTTCAAAAGCATGCGATTTTACGTAGTGCTGCTTATATTCTTTTAGGAATCTTTATTATGTTTGACCCAGTTGGCGTTTCAAAAATTATCTTAAACATCATTATTGCTTACAATGTATTAATGGGTATCTTTAACTTAGTGAGTGCCTTCAAAAATAAAGTCAGTGGCTATAACCCAACAACTGGATTTGCTATTTTTTATTTTGTTTGTGCCTTATTAATTTGGTTATTTGCTAAACCAATTGTTTCTATGTTGCCTATTCTTTTAGGTATCAGCTTTATTATTGGTGGTGCGATGCGCTTATCTCAATCACTTAACTTACGTCACTATGCAAATGTTAACTGGTTGCCAATGTTAATTTACGGTGTATTTATGATTGTCGCTGGTATTTTACTAGTTATCAATCCTTTCTCAAGTGCCATGATGTTCTTTAGATTCTTTGGAATCATCTTAACTATCTCTGGTATTTCAGAATTAATTGCGTTTATTCGTCTAAAAGATTTCGACATTCAATAAATTCAGATAAGAGGCTGACTCCCATGTCAGTCTCTTTTCTTTTTACCTAACTTTCTTTACTAGTCTGGGAGTTGGTCATCTACTTTTTGTAGTTCCTTCAAAAGAATGCTACAATAAATAAACAATAATCAAATAAAGAGGTGCTTTGAATGAAAAAAATGATCATTGATCCAACGTTTTTCCAAGTGTTTCCTGAAGGACAAGTTAATCTCCTTGTATTAAATGGTATTGATAATCAGATTAAAGAATCTGACGAGCAGTATTTTTATGATTTACTTCAAAAAAGCGCAAAAGAAGCCCATAACCACCTGACAGAAGATACCTTCACTGATAACGAAGTAATCGCTGAATGGCGTGAGGCTTTTAGACAATTCAAAACAAAAAAAGGGGCTCGTTCCTCTATTGAAGCTCTCCTTAAACGAGTGAGTCAAGACCGTGAGTTCCACCCAATCAATCCTTTAGTTGATATCTATAACTCCATTTCTTTAACTTTCGCTGTTCCTTGTGGTGGTGAAGACATTGAAACAATTGAGGGAAATCTAGTACTCAAAAAAGCAACTGGTGGCGAAAGCTTTAGACCTTTAGGCGCAGAAGACGACGCACCTGCTTTACCTGAGGAGATTATCCACGCAGATGATAAAGGCGCGATTTGTCGTTCTCTAAACTGGCGTGAAGCCCAACGAACGATGCTAACAGAAAATACCAAGCATGCTGTTTTAGTGATTGAATCCATCAAGCCTAGACAAAGTAAACAAGCTGACTTAGCGATGGCTGCTATGAAACAATTAGTGGAAGATTACTTCCAGATTAAAACAACGGCACATGTCCTTAACCAGGAGCAACCTGAAGCGATTATTGTCTAAGTAAACTAAAAAACCAGTTATTACAATTAACATTGTAATAACTGGTTTTTATTTATTCTTGTTCCTCTTTTTCTTTTGTCCCAATCATATTTGGGATATTCGGGATGGCTGGAATATTTGGTTTTTTATGATTTGTCTTAACTTCTAATAAATCTAGTAAGAAGACAAACACTGGAATCCCAATAATCAGTCCCCAAATGCCGAAGAATTTTTCAGAGAACATCAAGATAATGAAGACATAAAACACAGGTAAATCTGTTTTACTACTCATTAATTTTGGATTTAGGATATAAGACTCAATTGCATGAATCACCATAATCATAACTAATACGTAAATCACGTTTTGAATGCCACCAATAGTATAAGCAATCAAACTTAGTGGGATACAAGAAATAATAACCCCTGCAACAGGAATCAGACTCAAAAGGAAAATCATTAAAGCCAAAATAAGCAATTGTTCTTGTGGGAAATGTAATAAGAATAAGCCAATAGTTGTTAATCCTGTATTAACAAGAGCTATAATAAATTGTGCTTCAATTACTACACCAAATGTGTTAACGAATTTTTTTCCTAAATAACCAACATCTTTACTAAACACACCAATTTTACTATTATAAAAAGCTTTACCAAAATCAGTGACCCATTCTTTTTCTATGTTAAAGAAGAAACTTAGTAAGAAGGATAAGAAAAACGTTAGTCCCATTGAACCGATACTAGTTAGGGTGCTGAAGATTACCTTAGCCCCTGTCGTTAACTGGGTCTTAATGTCATTAAAGTTAATATTTTCCATAATCCATTCAAACATCCGATTGTCTGTATTCATCTTCTGATAGAATGCAAACACTTCTTCAATTGTCTTGATGGAAGAAGTAAACATTTTTGGAACATACACCGTAATGGCGAAATACAAAAAGATTAAAATCAAGGAGTATACGGCGACTACAATGATTTTTTTAGGGATTTTAGTGTATCGATAAATCACCTCAACCCCTCTGACAATCAAGTATGTCAGAATAAATGTTAATAAAATTAAACTTAAAATGTTACGAATCAAATATAAAATGATACACACACTTATTAAAACTAATGTCCGCCTAAGTGAATCATTCTCTTTAATTTTCTGCCAAATACCTACCATCGCCTTCACACAACCTCTCAAATGCCGTTTTCAAAAACGGTATGATACTCATATTTTACGATAAAAATTCGGCAAAAGATAGTCATTCCCACACATCTAACGGATTCTTTTCCCCTTTACTCTTTTTTAAACTGTTTGCTCCTATGCTATATTTATTAATAAAAAACAGGAGTATTTTGTTACAAAAGAAATGAACAACGAGTAGGACAAACCCTTCTTGATCTATTAAAAAACTAGGTTCAAATAAGTTTCTCTTACTTGAACCTAGTTTTTCTTTGTCTCTCTCAACATAAAAGTTGATGGGACACTAATTTGTTCGATCTCTCCTTGTTTTAAAACAAGTTCGAAAGCTTTTTTACCAATCTCTTGGAATTGGTAGTCATTCGTTGAAATGGACATTAATTGACTACTTAATTGATTTTCCTGCCCCACTAAATACGGCACTGGTAAACCTTGATCTAAAAAATACTGTCTCGCTCCTGCTACAATATCATCGCCATTTGAAAAAATTACTTCAAGTTCAACAGAATCATCGACCCACTCTTTCGCCTTTTGATAACCTTCTGCATAAGTTGCTACCCCTGTTTTGACATAAGTTGTCTCTGGCTCTTTTTTAAAAACTGAACGATACGCATTTAAAGTTTCCCTAGTTGTAGCACTCAATTTTTCTTCTCTACTAAAGAAAAAGCCAATCTTCTTGTAGCCTTGTTCTTTAAGCCATGATAATGATGATTGCAGTGCCATAGAACGTTCAGAATAAACGGCAGAAATTGGCACCTCGTAAGGGTTCTCACAACACACAACAGGTCCATACTTTTGATAAGTCGCTAAGGTTTCTAAGGGTAACCCATGAGACGTAAATATCAATCCATCAAAGGCATGACTTCTTAATTGTTCTAAGTAACCCAACTCTCTTTTTTCGTCATAGGCAGATGGCAAAATGACCAAGTGATACTCTGTTAAAAATGAAGCATTAATAGCGCCATTTAAAATATCAGAAAAGAAAGGATGTTTAATGTGGGGTAAAACAATCCCAATATTGAGAGTCTTTCCGCGACTTAAATCTCGTGCAATCTCACTTGGCACATAATCTAGCTCTTCAATGGCTTTTTTTATTGCCGTCTCTGCTTCTTTTGACACATGATTCTTCTGATTTAAAACCCTAGAAACCGTTGAGACCGAATAACCACTTAAACGAGCAATATCATGAATTGTTGCCATCTCTCCACCTCTTATTTTTGATTAAAAAATGTGTTAATCCCGTAGCTAACGCCATTTTCTAAGTTACTTTTCGTCAAATACTTAGCATAGCTTTTAACTTCATCAGAGGCATTAGCCATCACCACTGGATGACCTACTTTTTCTAGCATGGGAATGTCATTATGCCCATCGCCAAAAGCAGCTACCTCATGACTTTCTAATTGGTAATGATTCAATATGAAATCAATTCCTTTAGATTTTTTAGCTTGGCTATCTGTTAATTCTAACGTGAATGGACTTGATTGTACAATCGCTAGTTCTTCAATGCCTAATCCTTCAAAGAAATCTGTTGCTTCTTTCATTTTATCTTCATCAAAAATCCATAGCATAATTTTATAAATTTTTACGGGTTTTTGCTTAAAAAAAGCCTCTCGCTCAACTAATTGAGGTGTTTGACTACCAATGCTTGCTTCTTTTTCGATTCCCTCATCTAATCGACACGTGTACCAATTGTCGTCATCATAAAAACTAAATCCTAACTCCTCAAAGTTTGTTTGGATTAACGTAATGATTTCTTTAGCTAATTCCCAACTAATAAAGCTTTCTGAAAGAATCACTCGTTTCTCTTCCTCTTTGCGGTAAATAAGCCCCCCATTAAAAGCTACTTGAGGTGAGTTTAATTGCAGTTTGGCTACAATTGGTTCCATGTCATTAGGGGTTCTTGCTGATACAAGTGTAAAAGGAATATGACTATCTATCACAGTTTGAGCTGTCACATCAGTTACTTGTCCTTGTTCATTTAATAAAGTACCATCTAAATCGGTAAAAATATGTTTAATCACTAGTCATCGCTCCTTGAACTTATTGACTCTACTATAGCGACTAAAACCCGTTTCAGGTCAAGAAAAAGGTGAGTATGCTCAAAAAAGCCAAACCTGATACCATCAAGGTTTGACTTTTCATATAGATTATAGTTGCTCCCCATTAGAACCAATAACCTCTTTATACCAATAAAAAGACTCTTTTTTGTAACGTTTCAATGTGCCTTCCCCTTGATCATCTTGATCGACATAAATGAAACCGTAACGTTTTGACATCTCTCCAGTTGAAGCACTAATTAGATCGATACATCCCCACGGTGTATATCCGATTAAATCCACCCCATCAGCAATCGCAAGTCCCATTTGCTCAATATGCTCACGTAGATAACTAATTCGATAAGTATCGTAAACTTTCTTCTCTTCAGTTAGTGTATCTATTGCGCCCAAACCATTTTCGACGATGAATAAAGGCTTTTTAAAACGAGTATAGAGCTCATTTAGTCCAATACGTAAACCAATAGGATCTTTTTGCCAACCCCACTCGCTTGTCTCTAAGTGTGGATTTTTAATCCCACCTGTTAGATTACCAGCTACTTTAGCCGCTTCTGGATCAACAACATCAATACTTGTTGACATATAGTAGCTAAGCCCAATATAGTCAACAGGATAACTTTTAAGAAGTTCTATGTCAGTTGGTTCCATTTCTAATGACTGTATCCCATATTTTTCAAACAGGCGTTTTGTATAAGTCGGATAGGCTCCACCTGCCTGAACCTCACAACAAAAACCATTTACTTCCTGATTTTTCTCCATGTTAGCTACTTGATTCAAAGGATTACAATCAAATCCATAGCCCGTTGCGTAAATAGTCATCATTCCAACTTGAATCCCTTCAACAAGTTCATGAGCTTTTTTAACCACTAAACTAGAAGCAACGAATTGGTGATGTAGACCTTGGAAAACCTTTTGCTTGTCTAAAGATCCCGTTGAAGGTACCATACCTAGACTCAAAGATGGAAAATGAAGCGCACCATTAATCTCATTAAATGTCATCCAATACTTGACCTTTGAGCCAAATCTCTCAATTAACGTCGTTGCATACCTAACATAGCTATCAATTAAACGACGATCTTGCCAACCGCCATATTCTTTCGCTAAATAAAGAGGCATTTCATAATGAGAAATGGTAATAACTGGTTCGATATCGTATTTTAGACAAGTATCAATCATTTTTTCATAGTGAGCTAAGCCTTTTTCATTTGGTATATCCTCTATACCTGTTGGAAAAATTCTTGTCCAAGCAATGGAGAATCGATAGCACTTGAAACCCATCTCAGCAAATAAGGCAATGTCTTCTTCATAACGATGATAATGATCAATGCCTGTGTGATTCGGGTATTGATTGCTTGTTTCATCAATCGTCCAATCAAATTCTTTTGCATTTATTTTTTTAAATCGTAATTTACCGCCTGGCATAGCATCTGCGATAGATAAACCCTTGCCGTCTTCAAGGTACGCACCCTCACATTGATTAGCTGCTGTCGCGCCACCCCAAAGGAAATTAGTTGGAAATTTCATCATCACACCACTTTTCTTATCTTTCAATTGTTACTAGTAAGTCACCGACTTTAGTTTCTTTTAAATCGGCTACCTTTAAGTCTGAAAAATCTGAAGAGTTTGTCACAACAATTGGTGTCACAATCGGCTTACCTTTTGATTGAATAAAAGGAATATCAAATTCAACAAGTAATTGTCCCTTTTGAACTTTTTCCCCTTGTGTCACATGAGTTGTAAAACCTTCACCATCTAATTCCACTGTATCCATACCAATATGGATTAATATCTCAGCACCATCTGTTGTTTTCAACCCAACTGCATGACCTGTTGGAAACATCAAAGCAATTTCACCATCTGCTGGAGCAAATAATTTTCCTTCAACAGGTTCAATAGCTAAACCTTTCCCCATTGTTCCTGATGAAAAAACAGGATCTGCGATAGTATCTAGTGGCATCACTCGACCAGATAAAGGACTAACTAATAATAATTCTTTTTCACTTGATTCAGTCACATCTTTTGAAGGCTCTGTTTGGTTATTCTCTGTAACCTCTTCTTTTTTATTATTAACCCCACCAAAGAAATAAGTCATTACTGCAGCAAAGATAAAAGCAATACCACATGCTATCATTGAAGCAATCACCTTACTTGTATCCCCATCAGGGCCAATAAAGTTAGGGAAAGTTAGGATACTTTGACCAAATGCATAAGAAATAACACCATTATAAGCCGTAATCGCTCCACCAATTGCTCCACCGATACAAGCAAAAATGAATGGTTTTTTCAACGGCAAAGTAACTCCGTATACCGTTGGTTCAGTAATACCAAATAAAGCTGTTAATGTCCCAGAACCAGCAAGCCCTTTTAATTTTGTATCTTTTGCTTTTAAGAAAATACCTAGCGCTGCACCTGCTTGAGCTAAAACGCCTGGTAGTGACATTGGAATCATTGTATCCATACCAGTCGTAGCTAGGTTATTTAAGGCTATTGGCACTAAGCCCCAATGCATACCAAAAATAACTAACACTTGCCAGAAGCCACCTAATATAGCCCCTGCTAAGACTTGGCTAAAGCCGTAAATCATTTTATAGCCTGCACCAATCGCCTGACCAAATACTAACCCTAGTGGTCCAATAACGATATAAGCTAGTGGTACCATAATTAATAAAGTTATCAACGATACCCCGAAAATACGTAAAAATGTAGGGACAATTTTTTTGGAGAATTTT
The DNA here is from genome assembly GCF_017316185.1 of Candidatus Vagococcus giribetii. GTDB lineage: Bacteria > Bacillota > Bacilli > Lactobacillales > Vagococcaceae > Vagococcus > Vagococcus giribetii. The sequence continues at coordinate 95,122 of NZ_JAFLVX010000004.1, forward strand.
TCAACATAACTTTGAATCCAAACAGCTAGAATAATTGGAATAACTGTTGAAGCATATCCACCAATATCTGCTGAATAAATAACTGGTAATCCTAAAAATGTTAAGCTACCACCCGCTTCAGCAACACTCTTAGCAAACGTACCAAAACCTGGATAAAGCATAGCCATCGCCAGAGCTAAAGCTAAAAATTCATTTGTTTTAAATTTGCGAGCTGCTGTTATCGCTAATGCCATTGGCATAAAGAAGAAAACACCGTCTGCTGCTGCATAAAGTAATTGATACGTGCCTGAATCAACACCAATCCATCCTAAAAAGACAGATAAGTTTAATAACCCTTTTAATACCCCAGACCCTGCAATAATTCCTAAGAAAGGTGTAAAAATAGATGAGATAATATCAATGGCGTTACTGACAAAGCCTTTTTTCTCACCACCTGATCCTGTTTCTGAATCAGAGCTGCTAAATGAACCTACTTTCATTAATTCCTCGTAGACATCACTAACGTTACTCCCAATAACTACTTGATACTGCCCTCCGCTTTGAACAACTTGAATAACACCTTCGTGTTGTTTTAGCCCTTCTGTATCAGCTTTATTTTCATTTTTTAATTGAAATCTAAGTCGCGTTGCACAATGAACAACTGTTTTGATATTCTTTTGACCACCAACAAGTTTCAACACATCTTTAGCAATTTCTTGATTTTTCACTTTTGTTCCCCCTTATGTGATAATTACACATTAAGTGTAGCAACTATTCTAAAGGTGAAAGGCTCATGTTTTAAGTTATTTTTTGAAATTTTGAGCTATATAGAACTAACGTTATAAAAAAAAAGACTGTGACACGAGTAACAACTCCTATCACAGTCTACTAATATTTATATTTAGTCACATTAATTGCTACTCGTGCATATTCCGATAGTAAATTCGATCTATTATTTTCTCAATCCGGTCCGTGTCATCTTGACTAAGGACGTCAACAATACTCACATGAGGGATTGGTAGTTTTACATGATCATCTAAAATAAAATTACAAAGCAAGACGTCTTTGTCTTTACAAGCACTTGGTAACTCTCGTAATTCATTTACTGATAGAATATCAACCTCAATTTTCTTGCCGTATAAAAAAATTAAATGAGATTTCACGTAGCTCATATGTTCTAAATCGCTAATAAAAAACAACCCGATCTTACAAGCTGGAATGGCTTGAATGAGCAACTCATAAAAGTCCGGCCAGTGAATAATCAATAAATAAAACACCTCATAAAAATAAGCTTCATTCCGTTGAGCTACCTCAGGCAAATATTGGTAAAACAATTCTTTTACCGTTCTCAATATTTTTCCATTTAATGGCACACTCAGTAAGGTAAAAGCTTCACGATTTTGATGCAACACATAGGGTGTAATAGTCATCTGATACGTAATCGCTAACACATTATAAATTTTTAAGGTAAAGGCGTTTAGATTCTCAACAGGAAGAGCTAATTCTCGACTTACCCCAGTAATTAACTCCTCAACTCCTTGAAAAAGATCTTGGTTTTCTGGTTGTTTTACTAATCTTTCTTTAAAATCTTCTTCTGAAAAAGCAAAATGATCGTTAAAAAAATGATGAAACAAACTTTGATACACCGTTTCACTCAAAGGAGTTCCCACATATAATTGAAAAATCTCTTTGTACTTAAACCTTTGAATACTATTAGCAATTCTTTTTTGAATCATAGGTTGTAACGTTGTCGCGCCCTTGCCTACGTAGCCTCTTTGTTCTCTGTACAAAGCTACTACAACTTGTAAACGCAAGCGATTTCGACTAGCAAAATTATTTTTGTCATTGGAAAATTCTTGAATAAATGTATCGATCAAACTTTCTGCTATTTTTATAGCGGCTGGGTCAAAGGAATACATTAAATCTGGATAACATTCTTGAAAATAAAAACTATAAAAACCACGGATATTTTCTTCTTTTCCATAAATTCCAAGAGGTCTACTTTTTATCTTCATCTCATAAGGTTTTAGCTCTTGATTAATCATGGTCAGAGCGCGTTTCAATGTGGCTTGAGAAATAAATAATTCTTTAGCAAGTTGCTCATAACTCTCGTATTTATTTAAAAAAACACTCTCTAACACCCGAAAATTCAGATTATTTTTTAGCAAAAAACGATAAACTAATTTGATGGACGCTTCACTAGGAATATCTAAGTAGCATTCTTTGTTTTTTTGCACAACAATTTTTACCGGATCAAGCTCTCCATGATAAAAGCCAATATCTGTTTGAACTTGAATAGTGGATAAATTTAACTTACTTGCCAACTCATCTATCGTTATCCCTGGAAAAAGTGCAATCGTTTCAAACAAACACAATCTTCGCTTATCTTTCTCACCTAATAGTTCACGCATCTCTTTTCCCTCTCTCATTTTATCAATCAAAGTATTCTTTCTACGATCCTTTTGTCTGTGTCGTAATATAGCACAATTTTAATAGCTGGTCAAAATAATTAGTAGCGCTTTCTTGGTTATTTTTTCATACTTTCCACTGCAATAAGTAGTCTACTACTAAAAAAACTTAACTTGTTTTAATTTTTTTTAGTAGTAGACTGTAATGATAAAGAAGGGGGCAAACAAATTGGATAAACAAATGATTTATAAGGATGCACAAGCTTTAAACTCTGATATGGTCGCATTTAGACGACGTATACACGAACACCCAGGAACAGGATTTGACATTAAAGAAACCGTGGAACAAGTCAGACAAGAACTAGAGACAATGGGCTACACGGTACAAAATTGTGGTAAAGCTGGTTTAACGACAACTGTTGGAAATGGCAATGGACCTGTTTTTTTATTAAGAGCCGATATGGATGGTTTGCCAATCAAAGAAGAAACGAACCTGCCCTTTCAATCGACTAATGGAAAGATGCACGCTTGCGGACATGACATGCATACAACTATGTTACTAGGAGCTGCCAAACTATTAAAACAATATGAAACTGAACTACACGGAACTGTTAAATTAATGTTCCAACCTGCTGAAGAGATTATGGCTGGCGCTGCAGATATGATTGAAGCTGGCATTTTAACTGAACCTAAAGTAGATGCTGCTATGATGATTCATATCGCTCCAGGTCTACCTTTACCTGTGGGAACTATCTTAACTCACGCACCAGGAGTCATCATGGCTTCTTGCGATTGGTTGGAAATTCATATTAAAGGAGTTAGTGGGCATGGATCTACACCTTCTAGTGCTATTGACCCATTACCTGCTATGGCAAATCTAATTACTGCTTTACAAGAAATTCAAGCTCGTGAACTTTCTGTTGATAACCCTATCGCTTTAACCTTTGGATGTGTAGAGGGCGGTACGACTAGTAATGTTATTATGGATCATATTGTCTTAAAGGGAACACTTCGTACACGTGATGAAAAGGTTCGTACCTTTGTGAAAAAACGAGTCGAAGAAATGACTTCAGCGGTTACTAGTTTATACCGTTGTGAAGGAGAAGTCGTATGGGGAGATAATTGCCCTGTCTTTATGAATAATGCTGATCTATCATCAAAAGTAAGCACCTATCTAGAAGAGTATTTACCCAAAAATAGTCTGTTAGATACGAATAATCTTCCTTCTCTAGGTGTTATTATGGCTTCTGAAGATTTTGGTTATATTTCTCAAGAAGTACCTACTATTCTACTTAACCTTGCAGCTTCTGATGCTCGTGTTACTACACCTTATCCTGTCCATCATCCAAAACTAGTACTAGATGAGAGTTGTATGGCTTCTGGTGTCACTGCTTTTGTAGGAATGGCTATGGAATACTTAAAAGAAAATTCTCAATCAACTATTGACTAAAACAGAAAAAAGCTCTCAGAAAATGAGAGCTTTTTCTATTCATTATCTATTACTAACTCGTCCCTTAAGATACCATATTTCACAGAGTCGTAATACTGTCCATTTAAATACCTTACTTTTCGAATAACTCCTTCTTTTGTCATACCACACTTTTCACCTATTTTTTGCATGCCATGATTCCCTGACCATGTCGTAAAGCCAATGTGAGGTAAGTAATCAAATTGCCCAAATAACTCCTTCAACCAGTTAGAAAGAGCAATACCGCCAATCCCTTTCCCCCACATATTAGAGTCGTACACTAAAATACCTACCTCTAACCATTGCTTCAACTGACCATCTTCCCAATAAGCTGTTACCAGACCTACTATAGTGTCATCAACAACTATCGCTTTTCTCATAGGACTATTGATTAGACTTTTCCCAAAACCTGTTGAAAATTCTTCCCATGTTTCCACTGGGTCATTAAAATAAGGACCACTGAATTTCATCCACTCTAAATCAGCTTTTGGTCCATAACTAATCTCCCAAATACCTTTGATATCTTCCTCTAAAATTGGTTGTAATGATACTTGCTTTTTCATAGATTCCTCCTAAAGATAAGTCTGAATGACAATGAATACACATTGTTAAAACTCTCTATATATTTATATGAACAATTATATTTTTTCAATAAAATCATTCCTTTTTTAAGACCCCAAAGACTTAATCATAACTAAGCAAGGATTCCACTCATCCCAAAGAGTTGGAAATATTTCAAACTCAGTAAAACCAATTGATTTGTAAAATCGAATGGTTTGATTATATTCTTTATAACGACCTTCTTCAACAGTTTTCACTTGTAAAAATTCATATTTTTCTTTAGCATATGCTTCTAATTCAGTCATTAATTGAGTCCCTATACCTTGATTGTGCCAGTTCTTTTTAATACCCATACAGTAAATTTCTCCCACTTTTTGAGCTGTTTGTTTCAAACTAATAAATCCTAAAATAGTGTCTTCTTCTCTAGCAACCCATAATGGATACTCTGATGATTTTTCTACATACTCATCAATAGCTGATTCTATGCCAAACCACTCAGGTAGATCCATAAGAACTTCTTTGACAATTAATTGTTTCATTTCAGAATCTTTTTCTCGTCTAATAGCCACGTTTAAAACTCCTTTTGTTTTAATACTACCATAATTAATGCATTCGTCTTAAACGATAGTTACAAATCATAACTCTCAATACCCAAAACAAACTCTCTAAATCAACATGGTATAATTAACAATAAAGATGAAACGGAGTTGATTGCTATGTACGAGGAAAAAGATTGGATTATGGGACAGGTCAAACAACTTGCTGAAGGTCTAGGAGCAATGCTTAGTAAGGATTCTATCAAAAATATTTTAAGCTTTGAACAAACTGACACCCAACAAATTTCTGATGAAGACTTAGAGAAAATCATTGCTATTGTGGATGCCAAACAAAAGAAAGAAGCTTTGCACTTAAGTGATGAAGTGTTCTACGAAACAATTGGTATTAATGAAGATGACTGGTTAGAGGTTGATTCATTAACTAAACTACCTGATGACACTAATTATCACCTTATCAAAGATTTCATCAATCATTAAATTAGCTCCCCCCTCTGTGCTACAATATATACAAAAAGAATCTGAGGTGTTGTCTGATGAATGAATATCAACTAATTGCTGCTTTTGTTATAGGCATTATTATCCTTTTTCTATTACTAGATATAGTGAATAAAATCAAACTAAAGCAACAAATTAAATCTGACTGGGGAAAACTACCTCGCCATAGCTCAAAAGACAGTGAGGAAAGTTTATTAAAAGCCTATGGTTTTAGAAAAAAAGACCAAGATGTCTTGATTGATGACTTAACATGGCATGATTTAGATATGTTTGAAGTTTTCAAGCGAATTAATTTAACTTATTCAAGCATTGGTTCTGAGGAACTTTATCATTACTTGCGTGGCTATAACTTAACAACGACACAATTAGATGAACTTGAAACCTTAATCACTTATTTTAAAGAACATCCTGATACGAGGGAAACTGTTTCTTACCGATTTGCTCGTCTTGGAAAAAAATCTTTTAACTACGCTCAGGCTTACTTAAATCAAGAAACAACCAATCCTTTTAAACATTTAAATCTTTATACTTTCTTAGGTATCTTACCAATTATTAGCTTACTAAGTGCCATTGTCATTGGTGCACCAGGATTGATTATTGCCATCTCTTCACTATGTGTTAATACGGTGCTCTATTTAATCAAAAAAGGGCAACTAGAAATAGAACTTAGTGCCATGAATTATTTAGTCCAAGGCTTATCACTGAGTAATTATTTAGGTAAACTAGACACACCACTAAAAGAAGCTATTAATCAAAATAATCAAACATTCAAGCCGGTTTTAAAAGTGGCCTTTGCTTTTCGCACCAAGAGCGGTAGCGAATCTGAGATGTTTATCGAAATGCTTAGTGCAGCCTTTTTACTTCCCTTTATTTCCTTTGGGATTGTCTCTAAAAAAGTGCAAAAAGACCATGAAAAAGCTTTAGCGCTTTGGGAATTAATGGGCCAACTAGAAGTGGCGATTGCTGTTTTAAACTTACGCACTGTTTACGGTGAGTATTGGTGCCATCCTACTTTTGGTGATAATGGGGTAACAGCTGAGGAAGTCATTCATCCTCTATTGCAAGAACCTGTTCCGAATCCTATTCATTGGCAACAAAGTACCTTAATCACTGGTTCAAACGCCTCTGGTAAATCCACTTATGTGCGAGCCGTTGCCATTAACATCTTATTTGCTCAAACACTAAATACCTGTCTAGCCACTTCTTTTCAGTTGCAACCTGGACATGTTATTTCTTCTATGGGTGTTCAAGATAGCGTGATTGACGGGGATAGTTACTTTATCGCTGAACTAAAATCCTTGTACCGATTGATTGAAGTAGTTGAAACGAATACATTTTGCTACTGCTTTATTGATGAGATTCTTAAAGGAACTAACACTATTGAAAGAATTGCTGCATCTTCTAGTATCCTTTCTTGGCTGACAAAACAAAATCAATTAGCCTTTGTGGCCACTCACGACATTGAATTACCACAAATTCTTGGTAAAGATTGTGCCAATATTCATTTTGAAGAAACCGTGTCAAAAGAAGACGGGATTTCTTTTGACTACTTGTTAAAAGAAGGCGTAGCTACTTCACGAAATGCCATTAACTTAATAGATAGTATGAATTTCCCGTCATCCATTATTACTGACTCCTTAAAGAAAGCGCAATTCTTTGATGAAAACAGACACTGGAAAGCTTAAATCTATTAATTTTTTATGATTTTAATGAGTATATTGCCTTGTTTTGATAGGTTTTGTGGTATGCTAGCAGTACTTAAGAGGTGATAATGATGAAAACATTTTTTAAAGATGTCTTATGGTTTTTTGCGCTTTTTCTTGTCCTAACGATGGTGCGAATTTACGTGGCGGCTCCTATTAAAGTCCAAGGAGAATCAATGATGCCTACTTTAGAAGATGGTGAAAAAGCCATCGCCTATAAGCTTGGCGATGTTCATCGCTTTGACGTCATCCCACTAGTGGCAACAGATGATCCGTCACTTAATTATGTGAAACGTGTGATTGGCTTGCCTAGTGACTCTGTCGCATACAAAGACGATCAACTTTATATTAATGGTGAACCTTTAGCTGAAGATTACTTAAATGACACAAAAATCAAATGGCAACAAGAAGGACACACCACACCACTAACAGATGACTTCACTTTAAAAGAGTTAACTGGGCATGACACAGTACCACCAAATATGTATTTTGTCTTAGGTGATAATCGACAAGTGTCAAAAGATAGCCGCTTTGAAGAAGTAGGCTTCATTCCTAAAGAAAATATTATTGGAAAAGCAAAAATGATTATTTGGCCACCTAGCGAATGGGCTTTGGTCAAATAAAGAAGTTCAAAAAAATAGAGACTGACTAACATGTCAGTCTCTATTTTTGACTTCTAATGTAACAAATAACTTATCACGATAGCCTAGTGATACATCTATATTTTCATAATAAATCAGCTCATAGCTAGTGTCATGTATGTTTTCTTTAATAAAAGTAGCTAATTGACCTTGCAACTGCTCTTCACTAGTGACTTCAATTGTTTTCTTTACGTATTGGACTTCTTCAAGAACTAGGTCGTAATCTTCTTGAGTACCAAAAACATAAATATGCTCTTCTCCCTCTTCGTTTGCAACTCTAATAAATAATTCTAAATTTCCAAATCCTTGTTCTTTAGCCTTTAATAAGTCTACTTGTCCACTCACTACAACTGCATCAGGAATCTTTTTTAAGTAACGCTTTGCTCTTTTAACTGTTTTTGAGTCTCCTACAGATAGAACTTTATTCTCCTCGACTACTCTTTCTAATTCTTCTTTTACCCGAGTTAGTTCATTAATTTGCTCCTCTAATTTAGCAATACCTTTAGTAAAGAAAGGGTAAATTGCCTCCTCTTGTAATAGATGTTTAATCTCTTCAATTGTATAGTCACATTGTCTCAAAAAGAGAATTTGGTACAACCGGTATACATCTGATTCATCGAAATAATGATAGCCGTTATCTTTATTTGTTTTAGGTAATAAAAGGGATTCCTCTATGTAGTATCTAATGGTATACTTAGGTATATCAAACAATTTAGCTAACTGTCCTGTTGTTAGTAACATTTCCACAAGCAACTCTCCTCTTACTCTTTTACCAGTTTATGTTGCTGTTTATAATGCTTCAAACGATGCACATAATCCAAATACAAACCAGTAAATCGCGTATCACTTTTCTCTTTCCACGGCTTTGGCTTACCACAAAAATGCACGATAGCCGTTTGATTCATAACTTGATGAATATCATACTCTCCCATACTTTTTGCTAAGTAACTAACATACTTTCTAGCATCATAATTCCACACATCATCAGGGACTTCCTTAACATATTTACCATACAAATGATTCAATACATCTTGATCAGGTAACAACAAATAAGGTCCATATCTATCAATAGTTTCATTAATTGCTTCTATGGAAATCGTCTCACGAGCCTTCTCTAAATCAATCAACATCACACCAGAATTATAATAAGGATGATCCGTATTGAGACGTAGTTGATTCAAACTATTTGTAATATTAGTAACTCCTCTATGAGAAGCAGCAGCTAATAATTTACCTTCTAAATCTAGCTCCCATAAAGGATTCAATGAGTTAATCACTAATAAATCAGGATCTAAATAAAGAATGCGTTCCACTTCTTTAGGTAATATCTTTCCACATAATAAACGGAAATACATCTCTTTAGGATAACGTGTCACTGTTGGTGCCTCTTTAAAAATATATTGAGTTACTGCTACTGGTGCCAATTGCCAACCAAAAGAATCTATCAACTGTTGAAGCTTTTCTAACTTAGTTTCAGGGATTTCCTCATGAATGAGCCAAATCGTCATTCGCTGATTCAAATGATGTTCTCGCAAGGAAAACAACATGGTTTCTAAGGGTTCTAAATAATTCTCATCTACTGTCACCAAAATTGCCATTTCTTCAGTCATATACTTATCTCCTTATCACTTGTTATCTCTATTATAAAACAAATCCTTTCAGAGGTGGATACCTAAATCAGTCCTTGGTCTGAGGTTCATCTTCTTAAAACATGTGACACTATAGATAACATTTTTACTTGCTCGAAAACAAAAAGGAGGGAATTATCATGAGACATCGTCACGAAGCACTTCAAGGTCGCTACATCTTTTTAATTGTCGTTTTAATCACTAACTTAGTTATTTTATCAACTAACATCAAAAGTCTTCCTTGGTATTCTACCAGTAACTTAAGTGCAACTGGTCTCTTGATGACAACTCCTATACTTGCTTTGTTTGTTTTATTATTTAGCCAAAAAGATCTAAGTCTTTCTATCAATCAAGTCAAACTCGCTATTCCAGCTATTGCCTTGTTGATAAACGGACTAAACCTGTTATTATCTGCTTCAGAAATCAAAACAGATCTTAGCTTATTGATTAGTATTCTCTTAATCATCAATGCGTTTTCTCTTTTATACCCACGCCGTTTAGGCTACTAATAGTTAAAGGACAGTAACATAAGTTTTTTGCTTATGTTACTGTCCTTTTTTAGTTAGCACCATCTCTTTTTCTAAACTCAGCAAGTAGTTTTTCCTCTCAATACCACCTGCATAACCTCCCAGTTCTCCACTGGTTTTAATCACTCGATGACACGGAACAATAATCCCTAGTTGATTACAACCATTAGCGTTTCCTACTGCTTTAACTTTATCTGCATTGCCTAGCTTTTCGGCAATATCTTTGTATGTCCACGTACTGCCAATTGGTATCTCGTCCAATAAAGCCCAAACAGATTGTTGAAAGGGTGTGCCTTTTTTTCTGATAGGAACACTAAAACTCTTTAGCTCTTTTCTAAAGTATGCCTGAAGTTCTTTTTCTGTTAGTTGATTAATATGATTTTTCCCAGGTACAATCCTGAAATTTTCTGACAACCGCAAACGCTCAATCTCTCTTTCTAATCCTCTACGGTCAGTAAACTCAAGTAAATACAAATACTCTTCATCTGCTAGTGATAGCATCGTTCCAATTGGTGTCGAGATAAAATGAGCCCATAATAACTTTATATTCTCTTTTTTACGTGGATTTCCCATTATTTTGGTAAACGCATCATTAAAGCCACTTGCTGATTCATAACCTGATGCCAATTGTTGATCAATTACTTTGTCACCCTTCATTATTTCTTTAAATGCCAGACCCATCCTTCTTGATCTTGCATATTGAACAAAGGTCATGTCATAAACTTGCTTGAATTTTCTTCTAGCTGTTGCTGAATGAATACCTAATGCTTTAAAATCTTGTTCTTGCCAACGTTTTTCAGGGTGCTCTTCTACTGCATCTATTAATAACTGAACTTCTTCAGGAATATCCCTTGGATAGGATAATGGTCGGCAAATTTTACATGGTCTAAATCCTGCAATTAAAGCTTCTTCTGCTGTTTCGTAGAATAGACAATTCTCAAATTTAGGTTTTCTCGCTGTACAAGTTGGATGACAAAAAATACCTGTTGTTACAATTCCTGCATAAAAAATCCCATCGTACTGAGAATTTTTAGTTATTAACGCCTCATAGTATTCTTTCTTCTTTGCCTCAGATACTGTCATATAGCATCCCTCCCTTTGACTTTATTATAAAAGCCTTCTTCAAAAAAAGCTTTCGAAAATTTAACAAGTATTTTTCTAAAAAAGAGATGATTCTTTCGAACCACCTCTTAAGTAATTGTTATTGACTAATGTCAGTAAATAATTGATTGGCTAAATTAACGTTTGTTTTATTTTCCGTAACGGCGTTACTCATAACAATCACCGCATTATTTCCGTCTTTGCTAAAAACAATCGTTGGTTCATAACTTCTGAATACACCATGTCCATAATAATGACTGCCTTTATCGTAAAAGCCCGCCTTATAATCGTAATACACAGATGCTGGTCTTTGGGCTAAACTATCCGTTAGCACTTTTTTAGAGACAATTTTGCCATCAAACATTCCTTGAACAATTGTCAATAAATCACCAGCGGAGGCATACATATTGCCTGTCCCAAGTTCATTGATCACATTTGACTCAGAAAATTTAACTGGTTTGGGATCTAGCTCACCTGACTCATTATATCTATGAGAAGCAATCATCCCTTCTGGCACATTTGACACATCATAAAAACCAGTATTTTCTAGATTTAGAGGCGTTCCAATCACTTGAGAAAAGTAGTCTTCATATGACATATTCGTTACTTTTTCAACAATAGCAGCTAATAAGAAAAAATTCACATCTGAATAGCGCCATTTTTCTAGAGGTTGATACGTGACGTTCTTTACCACATAATCAATACTCTCTTCTTTAGAAGTTGAATCTGCTAGTTTTTCTTTTAAAAATAAACCAGATGTCATGGTGAGCATTTGATCAACGGTTATATTTTGACTGTTGGGAATAGATGGAAAATAATTTGATAAAGTCGTATTTAGTGTTATTTTACCTTCTTCAATCAACTTCATCACTAGTAAGCCAGTCACCATCTTTTGGATAGATGCCAACATGTATTTACTGTTAACAGGATCATTACTAGCTTCTGCAGCATTTCCGTAGTTATTTAGTAGCACTACTTGATTATTTTTAACAGCTAAAACAGTTCCTGTTGTGTTGAAGGACTCAACTGTTTGATTTAATTGTTTATTTAATGCTTCATATTTTGGGTCAACTTTCGTAAAATTGGCTACGTCTGTTCGGGGCTTGAAGGTTTTTTCTTTTTTTTCAGTAGTTTGAGCGGTTTCTTCAGTTGAGAGCTTTGTTGTACTAGCCTCTACTTTTTTAGGTGAGGGCTTATTAGCATTACCGAACTGTTTAACAGTTGGTAAATCAAATTGCTTTTGTAATAACGGATACCAATAGTACACATTGAAAACAATTGCCCCACCTAATATGAGTCCCACAAAAAACATAAAAACAGTGCGTCTTTTTTGTTGTCTAAATTTTTTTCTAAAGTAATTTATAGTTATTTTTGATGGTTCCATTAATTACCCTACCTTTTCTGTTTGAAATCTAGGATAGTTTACCACACAAATATGAAGATAAACAAATTATTTGTTGACTTTTTTTACTGTTCAAAGTACTTAAAATAGTTAAAAAAATTCCCTCTATACCAATTTATAGAGGGAATTTCGCTTAATAAGTTAATTCATCTTTCAAAAAGACATGTCGTAAGTAATAAAATAGAGATAGGGTGATCATACTTCCCATTAACACATCAGAAGCAAAGTGTGCTCCCATAATAACACGACTAATCATGACACAAACAATCCAAAGGAAAGCTCCTACAGTGATTAGCTTACGATAAGGTTGTAATTTCTTTAACCACAATGGTAGTAAGGTAATCCAAATCACAACAGCACTATTAGCCGAGTGACCTGACGGGAATGACATATGCTCATTATCCGTTGTAAATCCTTGGATTAAGTACCACGGTGTGAACTCACTACTAGGATCTGCCATTGAACGATATCTCGGACGTCCCCACACCATTTTAAGGATAGTGATAATTAAGATTGGTAATAGAGATAGAAGAATCCCTATTTTAGCAATTTTTCGAACTAATCCTGTTTCTGACTCCTTCACAAAACCTGCTAAGAAGTAGAAGATAGCTAGATAAGCAATCATGATTAATACCATCACAACCGTAGATAAATGTAAGTACATTTTATTCAAACTAGCTGCCATCAAAGCATTAAACAAACCTAATACACCATACAATACTCGCATTGGGATAACTTTTTCTGTTTGTGTTCTAAATAATACACAAGCACTAAATAACCCGATGAATGATAAGACTAATTCACCAAATGATTCAAAAAACCAACCAAATGTGCTATCTGGATTATACAGAGCATTAGAAATGCTCAAATCTGCAAAGGTAAAAATAGCTAGTAGTACGACAAAAACACCGATAGTTATTTTAACGTCTTTTCTCATAGTCTATACTCGATTCTTTCTGATGAACTCGCCAATGTCAGCTACACAATCTTCTGCTTGAGGGTAATTACCAACATGATCTAAGTAAGCATGACCTAAACCACAATAATAAGTAAAGGTTGTATCCACACCTAATTTGTTTAATTTTTTTGCATAAGCTAGACTTTCAATCGTTAAGAAGTCATGTTCACCTGAAGAGATAAAAGTCACTGGTGATTTCTCTGAAACGTCCATATAAGGCGTCAAATATTTATTCATGACGTCATTGGTTCCAATAATATCAGACAATGAAGCAGTTGATTGACTAAACATTTCAATTCCTGGTCTAATGTATTTTTCATGTTCTGGGTACATATCAATATCATCAATCGTAAACTCTGTATCAGCATCTTTTACGCCACCCATATTAACAGTTGGATAGAATAATAATTGACCGCGAACTAAATCAAGTCCATCTTCAATGTTTTTATTGCTACAGTAAAGAGTCAAGTTTCCTCCAGCACTATCGCCACCAACAAAGATATTTTTAGGATCGCCACCAAAACTAGCCGCATTCTCCCCAATCCATTTTAAAACCGTGTAACAATCATTATGTCCAATTGGATAAGGGTTCTCTGGTGCCAAACGGTAATCAACACCAACTGCAATCATGTTAGTTGTTGTAACAAATAGTTTCAAAGCTTCAGCCACAACGTCCGTACTCCCTGCAAAGAATCCTCCCCCATGAATAAAGTAAAGAATCGGAGCGTTTTCCAGAGGTGTGTCTGATTTAAAAATAGATATTGGAATATCATAACCGTCTGTTGCTTTTACAACACGATTATCTCTTGTAAAATGATCATGAATAAACTCTGTACTGTCTACACTATTGAAGATTTTTCTTAAACGCTGAATTGACTTAGGACTACCATCCATTTTCATGAGGTTTTTAGGCATAAACTTCATCATCAGATTCATTTTCTTCGTTGATTTTAATAATCTTGGATCCATAGCTCCTTTTCCTTCAAAATCTGGAATAGGTTTAACTGTAATCTCCACGCCACGTTTTGTTGTTTGATATTCTTTATCTTTAATAGTTTTTACCAATGACTCATCGTATTTTCTGCTCATTTTACTTTTCCCCTCTATATTTCGTCTTAATCAACCATAACATTTCCGCTATTTAATCCCTTTTCTTGCTCATCTAACGGCAACCAATCTAAGAAATTCTTCAAATATTTATCCCAGAAGTCCCACTCGTGTCCACCCTTATCTTCGATGTAAGTCACATCGACTTTGCGATCTTCTAAAAATTGATGATAAGCTCTAACAGGCTCTAATAAAAAGTCTTCTGTTCCAATAGCCATATAGATATTTGGCACCGCTTGTTTATTTTCTAATAATTGATCCATCAAGTAGCAGTAATCTTTTTCACTATTTTTAATGGTTTCTGGTTTCCCAATCGCATTATCGTAGAAGCCTTGTTGCCAAAGTCCTCCCACCATTAATGATGGATCACCTAATGCTAGAACATCATTCATTAAGCCAGGTGAGAAAGCACCAATATGACTAAATGTCTCATGATACTTCAATCCATTGATTAAAGCTCCGTAGCCACCCATAGATAAGCCTGCGATAAAAGTATCTGCTTTTTTATCTGATAAAGGAAAAACTTTTCTAGTGAATTCAACTAATTCATCAGCAACAAAGGCACCAAAATATTCATCTCTTTCAGGTTTATCTACATAAAATTGATTTTCTCCAGAAGGCATAATAACTGCTAAATTATTTTCCTCTGCCCAACGTTGAATACGAGTTCCTGAAATATAATCCCCACGATAACCAAAGCCACCATGTAATAAATAAAGAGTTTTGTATTCTTTAGGTTCAGGTTGTTCTCCACCAAATAATAATTTATCTGCTGGTAAAATCGCAGTAAACGATACCGTTCTTAATAATTTCTTTGACATAAAACTTACTTCTAATATAGCCATTTTTATCTCTTCTTTCTTTTTGTTTTTTTAATATGACAATTCTTCGCGACCACAGAATGGGTCAACTGGTGATACACCAGTAAATTTAGCTCGACCTAACAAACGATCAACTGTTGCTTCTAGCACAGCTGGTGATGCTGTGTAACTATTAACGAAAGTTGAGACCATTGGTACATCAAGTAAATGATACGGATTACCAAAACTCACAAAAGCCGTTGGGATATCATTAACAAACCAAGGAATATCATTACCTAGGGCATCAAAGGCCAAACGAATTGTCACTTCATTACTTGATGTACCTAAATTTCCAACGATTAAAGCAGCATCGAATTGCTCTGTAAAATCACTTGTCGGTTTTTGCATATCAGCTAGAGAAGCCATCATCTCTTCACTAGCGTCTCCTGCCATCATTTTAGCGGCATCGATATTTCCTAGACGATTTCTTAATGTTACTTCAAACCCTTCTTTTTCAAGTGCTTCTTTCACTTGTTTTGCAAAATCACTCTCAGCTACAATACTGCGTTCAATAACATTTAAGTATAAACGTTTATGTTTAGTCACATCTAATGGTAATAGGTTTTGTGTGTCTTTAACTAAAGTCACGGCTGATTCAGCACATTCTTTCGTCCATGCTTGATGCTCTTCATTAGCTAAAACAGATTGTAATTCTTCAAAAGTTGGCACTAGTGTTCCTGCTGCTTGTTTCTCATGTAGGTTAAGAGAGGCTTTTGTCCCTAATATACGTGTCACAGCTTCATCTAAACGTTTTGCGGTAATCACACCTGCTTCATAACCTGCTAACATATAAGAGTAATCTTCTGCCACGCTCTTATTGAATAAGAACATGTCACACCCATTAGCAATTGCTGCAGGAACAGCATCTTTACGGCTCATGAAGCTTGTAAAACCAACCATTAAAGTTGCATCTGTCACTGTTAAACCGTTAAAGCCAAGTTCATCACGTAGTAAGTCATTTAAAAGAATCGGCGATAGGCTTCCTGGTGTGTATTGTTCTTTATGACTTGCTTCTGGTTTAAAGCTTTTCACCACATTTGGTTGTGCAATATGACCAATCATGACTGTTTTAGCACCCTCATTGATTAATTCTTGGTACACACGACCATATGTTTCACGCCATTCTGTTGCAGATAAGTCATTCACACTTGTTACTAAATGTTGATCACGCTCATCTACCCCATCTCCTGGGAAATGCTTGATACTTACTGCTAAACCTTCTTCGTCAGCTGCTTTTAAATACCCTTTACTCATTTCAAGGACTTTTTCCACACTACTACCAAAGGTTCTCAAGTTAGTAATTGGGTTTCTAAAATTAATATCAATATCCACAATCGGAGCAAATGACCAGTTAATTCCTACGGCTGCTCCTTCACTACAACTAACTTTCCCTAAACGATAGCCCATCTCTGCATGATCTGTCGCTGCAACTCCCATTGGCATTCCAAATTGTGTTCCTTCAGTAACAGCTCCTTGACCTCCTGATTCTAAGTTAGCTGCAATCAGTAACGGAATCTTTGAACTCTCTTGTAAGTAGCTATGAGTTTCAATTAAACTTTTGCCATTTGCAGGACGGTACATAATCCCGCCAATTTGCACCTCTTTGGTTAAGTAATCAAGAGCTTCTTTTTCATCTGACATACCAATTGTGCAAAACAATTGGCCGATTTTCTCTTCTACTGTCATCTTATTTAGCGTTTCTTCTACCCATTCAATCCCTTTTTCATCTAAGTTGAAGGGCGCTTGTCTTAATTGAACCATATTTAATAACTCTCCTTTAATAATGTAATTTGTTTGTCTTGATAATCATCCATTGTTAGCTCTATAACAACATAGCCAACAATTCCTGACATGATAATAGCTGTGATAACTTTGATACTAAAACCGATGTAATGGTTGATAGTGTTAACCCCTAGTGCATTAGGTAATACCAAAAAGAAGACAAATGAGAAGGCAAGTGTGAATACTGTTAGTACAAGACTTCTCATACTATTTTTCTTTGGAAACATTCTGTTAAAAAAACTTTTTTTTCGGTTAGTAACATCTAAAGTTGACTTATTAAGCGCTTTCGGAATATTTAAAAATCCTGCTGCAGGACAGGCAACTGCTAGAATTGTTAATCCAATCATTAAATCTGTGGAAATTGTTCCAAAAGTAACAGTTCCTGTGTGTTTACGAAAATTGATAAGATAAAAAGCGCCGTTAAGGATAATATTAATAATGACAAAATCAGTCATCAATTTTTTCAAACGAAATTGGTTAATGGTCATGGTGGAATCACCTTTCTGCTTGTTTTATTTTTAAACTAAGCATTAACTCTCATTTATCTCGTCGTTATGATCCAGAATCTTCACATCATTTTTCTTCCTATACTGAATCGGTGTGTCTTGATAAACATTTTTGAAATGTCGAATCAATGCTTTTGAACTTGGAAACCCATGTTCTTGACTAATTATTTCAATTGTTTTATTTCCTTTCATGATTTCTGGAAACGCTCGATACAACCGATAATCTGTCAAATAACTTAAAAAAGTCCGACTAAACTGCTCTTTAAAAACTCGTGCAAAATGTTCTCTGGAAAAATTAAAATGAGTGGCAATATCATCTAAGGTTATTTTTTCTGCGTAGTGCCCATGGATATATTCAAGAATTTCTTGATTCAATTGATTTGTGTAATCACTCCGCAAGACTTCTTCTTTTCTATCCACTAAATGATGACTACATAACAGATGAAACAAGGCAAGTAAATCTGATTGAATACTCAGATTAGCAAATGGGTCTTCTGATTGGGAACTTTCTAAAATAGATAAAAAAAGCGCTGCCATCTTATCATGTGTTTGTTGAGTTTGGCCTAAATCAAAATATAATGTGTCAATATTCGGTAAATACCTTTTGACAAATTCATAAGAAATAATAAAACAAATCACATTAAATTCTGGGGATAATGTCCCTTTTAACTCATGAATCTCTCCTGAATTTACGATAAAAAATGAGCCATCTTCATAGACTTTGCTTTTAGTATTTTTTCTAAGCTCTAAACTTCCTTTGACAACATACGTTAATTCTAGCTCCTTATGCCAATGAATTGGAATAAAGCTGATTGCACCACTATTTCCTTCTGTTATGTCCATTTGAGAATAAATTTGAGGATTTTCCTTAGAAAAATGCAGTATTCTCATAGGTAAGTCTTGATCCATTTGGACAAATTCAAATGTTGTTTTTTCCATAAATGATAACCTCTCACTTCTAAACTAGATGTCTTTTCTTTTATATTACCCCTTTTCTTTATATTTATCTTGCTTTTATTATACATTTAAACCGCTTTCACTTAATCCGATTAATTAAGCACATTATGGTCATTTATTGATATTCGCGAATAACCCTTGTTATATCTGGTTTTTAAACGTATCTTAAGTCATCTACATCAATTTTTGACCACTTTGAAATAAAAAAAGAAACCTTCACTCATTAATGAAGATTCCTTTAAGTCATTTAGTTATTTCTATTTAACAAAGTAGACGTCACATCAAATAAAATATCTCTTTCTTGGCTTGCTGGTAATTTTTTAATGCCAGATAGAGCTCTATCTGTAAATCGCTTAGCAATTTCTTCAGCTCTCTCAATACCTTTTGATTCAGCAATTAAGTCTTGCACTTCTTTCATCTCTGCGTTACTCAGCTCTGTTTTTTTCTCTAAATAAGGCACAAAAGCATCGTGGTTCTTCTCCATAGCTAATATCAGAGGCAATGTATAATAACCATTTTTCATGTCTTCAAACACCGGTTTTTGCATGTCTGTAGCTGTGGCTTTGTAATCAAGTACATCATCCATGATTTGAAAGGCCATACCGATGTTATAGCCAATTCGTTTTGCATTTAATTGGACTGCTTTAGATGAACCGCCAAAATGAGCTCCTTCAAAACAGGCAAACTCAAATAATTGAGCCGTTTTTCCTTTAATGTGTTGGAAATACTGCTTAACAGTAATATCTGTATTGTATCTTAACTTCATCTGATCCAACTCACCTACTAATATACGTTTCATACTATGAGCATTCATCTCAATCGTTCTAAAACTTTTAGTAGAGGTCGCTAGTAAATGGAAGTACACAGTAAATAAAAAATCACCTGTATAAACAGCAATATCTTGGCCATACATAGCTTGGATAGATGGCATCGAACGTCTCATTGGTGAGTCGTCGATAATGTCATCATGGATTAGTGTGGCTACGTGTAAAATCTCTAAAGATGCCGCCATACGGTGTGCTTTTTTTTCAGATACCTCTTCGCCAAGTTTTGAAAATAGCAAGAAATAAGCCGGTCTAAGTAATTTGCCACCAGCCTCAAAAAAAAGTTGCAACGCTTGAGTGATATCTTTATTTCTAATCTTCACAGATTTCTCCATGACTTTTTTTGTTTCGATTAAATCCTTTTGAATAGTGGGATATTTTTCCCAAAGTGGATGTACTGCCATTATTGGCCTCCTAGAAAAATAATAATAGCTTCAATTTAGCTCATTAAGTCGTGTGTGTCAATTTTAAATCATTGAAAATTCCTACTATAACAGTATAATAAACACTGAAAGAAAAGTGAAGGGACGAATAGTAAGTGACATTTAAAATTTTCGCTGAATTAGTGGAATTAAAAGCTAAAACAGCCAGTATTTTTCCATTTTTAATGGGATTTCTTTTTTCATGGTATCATTATCAACAAATTTATTTAGGGAACATGCTTCTCTTTTTCATCTCTATGGTTTTATTTAATATGGCTGTAGACATTATGGACAACTACATGGACTATCACAATGCAACAGATGTCCATGACTACAAACATGAGACAAATATTATTGGAAGAGAACAGCTTTCCTTATCTCTTGTGAGAAACATGATGTGGACTTTTATCATCGTGTCAGCTTTAATGGGGATTTATTTAGCCTCGCAAACCAGTTGGGTCATTCTCTTTTTAGGTATGTTTAGTTATGCAATGGGTATTTTTTACTCTGCTGGACCAAAACCTTTATCTAGTCTTCCCGTTGGAGAAGTGACATCTGGTGTTACTATGGGGATTATTATCCCACTCATTTGTGTGTACTTAAACATTTATGATTTGACAGCTTTCAATTGGTCATTAGTCGGACAAGTAACTTTAATGTCTTTACCTGCTGCCTTTTCAATTGCTAACTTAATGCTTGCCAATAATACGTGTGATGTGGAAGAAGATATCTTAAACAACCGACACACACTCGTTTCTTATATTGGTAAAAAAAGAGCTGTTACCTTATTCCAAGTATTGGTCATCTTAACCTTTGTCTCAGCGACACTTGGCGTTATCTTACAAATTGTCCCACTAACTGTGCTACTCTTATGGGGAATTTTTCCAAAAATCTGGCAAAACACAAAAGCCTACAGCAAAGAACAAATCAAAACCAAGACTTTTCCACTTGCTATTAAAAATCTAGCTATGGTTGTATCTGTTCAAGTCGTTTTATTCTTTATCGGTGTTTTGTTTCATTTATAATCTTTTTTAGTGTAATAGTTATCTTTAAAGATAGCTATTACGCTTTTTATATGTTTTGAAAACCACCTGCTATGCGGGTGGTTCTAAAGAGCTTTCAGCGTGGTATTAAAAAAGCCTCCTAAAATGATAAGATAAATTTGGTTTCCCGACCACTAAATATCAATCATATAGGAGGTTCCTTATGAAAAAGGACAATCAAAGTTTATCACACACAACATGGAAATGTAAGTATCATATAGTTTTCGCACCTAAATACAGACGACAAATCATTTATGGAAAATACAAACAAAGTATTGGAGAAATTCTAAGGTTATTATGTGAGCGAAAAGGTGTTGAAATAATTGAAGCTAACGCATGTAAAGATCAT